>CBDCCE010000034.1:0-15952 GCA_965214575.1 Puia sp. | reverse complement strand
CCTGGGCAGAACCGTCATGGAAAAAGATCCGGATGCTTTGCAACCCATGGCGATCGAACTGAAACAACGGATTAGTGAGAAATTCGGCATCCGGCAGATTGACGCCGAACTGAAGGCGTTTATCGGTGTGGGGGAAAAATAGTTTAACCCAACAGGGCCTGAAAAATAATTCATTCAGCGCCCCAGAATAAATGCCTCGCCATAATGATCCCGTATTCTGTTATACGCCTCGGAAGCAGCGCCGTTACCCCAGTCATAAATAGTGAATTCACCGATACCCTCTCCTTTCTTGCCGGTCATACCGCCATGTCCGTAATTCTCCATCATGAATCCATAATCTGCTTCACCAAAAAAATTCCAACGCTCCTCCCACTGTTTTTTTGAACGTGCATTTTCAGGACAATACATCATCACAAAGGAAGCCCTCAATGCGGAAAGCCCCCTTTCGATATACTCCTCCCGGTTTAGCAGCTTACCATAATTCAGTATCAGTTCGGCAAATAAACTCTGCCGCGCATCATCCCATTCCGCATCGCCGTTCATTACGCCAAATCCACCGAGCACGTTGACATACATATACGGTGGCTGCCAGCTGGCCTGTGTCATCAGCAGTTCGTCTAATGTCCGCTCACCGTATTTCAGGTAATTTTTATTTTTTGTTGTCTGGTAACATAGCAGAAGGGCTTCAGCTGTCCAGTACATCGAAAAATTATTCTGCTTAAACATATCATTACGCCTTACTTTCTTTCCCACCAGATCTCCCGATCCATACCGGCTGCACGACCAATAGGTTTCAAAATCCTCCCAGCGGCCTGAAGGAATATCCGTCGTCATAACCGCTTTCATAGCTTTCAATGCGGAAACTCTATATTTTTCATTTTTTGTAATCCCATATAATTTCAATAAAAAACTAACGGACATCGATGTTTCGGGCGATTGATTCAATTCATCCAGAGGTTTCTGTTCGTCGACAGACAACCAGGCAGGAAAGAAACCATCCGCTCGCTGGATTTTTACCAGTGCATTTCCGTACGTAGTGGCATAAACTAAAAGCCACTTATCTTTCTCTAATTCATTGTACCAGTCCAGCATAAGGCTTGCCGTAAAACTCATATCCAATACATGATAGGGTGCTTTTTTGTATCGCCGGTATATGGGTTACGGTCCGAATTGCCGAAATACTTTGTCGCCCAGCCTTTCGACCGGTTATAGGTTTTGCCTTCTTCCGTTACCTGTTCCATTTCAGTCGCTATGAGTGCATCGAAAAAGCCGTTCTTCTGAGGAAAGGCCAGCGCGAGCTCCTTCGTCTTCACCGCATAGGCTTTCAATGAATCATTTCCCGTTCTGCGGGCATAGCGGAATAAGCCACCCGCTGATCTCAGCGAATTGAACCAGGCCTGGTTCCACACCGATCTGAACTCTCTTTCATTTACCCTGCCCGGATAGTTGGGACTTTGGGTTACGTTGACAATAAACACCGTTCCCCCCATTGCATTACCGTTCAGTCCAATATCCTGCCAAACGGATTTTTTCCACGAATCAAAGGCCCAATGATAGGTATAGGCTGCGTAGGGTTCCATATCTTTTCTTCCCAGCGGTTCATTCTTCGCATACAAAACGCTTCCCCATTTTTTCCAGAAGAAGGAATCCAGTGTCCGCCATGGATCGAATAGTTCCGCAGTACGATCCTCAGTCAGAATATAAAATGCGAATACCTGTTTCCCAGGAGGATAAACCGCTCCCTTACGCCGCACAAACAGCGTGTGTTCTTTTACCGCAGATAAACTCATGCCGAGAATCATTTCTTCTTTCAGCGCGTTCATATCCATGTACCAGTCCACAGGCTGTCCCTTACCCAGAACGTCCAGATCCGGCACGATAGATACCTGTTTCATGCGGGAGGCCATGATCAGCGCAGGAGACCTGAACACATGTTGCGCAATGATATGATCGTCTGTCGGTGTCAGGTGGGGCGCCCAGTGAAATGAAGGCTTGTAAGCAGGAGAAATACTGATTTTCCAATCGTCCTGCCGCAGAGAGTCTTTCAGCATCCAGCTAAGCGTAACCCTGGTCATTCTTTCCGAAATTCGTTCGTAACCCACAATAGCCTGCTCGTTTCCCAAATCTTTATAACTGATCTGACGGATATAGGCGCGAAGAAAGCCAGGCAGGCTGGCGGTTTTGGTTTCGGAACCGTTTTCTTTTCGCTGAGCAATCCCATTAAAACAAAGGATTAAACAGAACAGCACATGAACCATGTACCGTAAGGCAATTACATTTTTCATGCTTGGATAATTCTTACCGTTTTTCTTTTACCGTACCTTCTTCCGTAAATTTTCCCAGGTCCAGGTATTTATGATAACGCTCCTGATATAATTTATTTTTCCCCGGATGCGGATAGAAAGGTTTTTCAAAACCTTTACCCATGGCCGCCATGGCTTCCTCTACCCGGGGATAGATACCCGCCGCGGTAGCCGCAAACATCGCAGCACCCAATGCAGAACTTTGTTCGGATTTGTTCACCCGGATCGGAAGATCAAGTACATCAGCCATCATCTGCATGATGAAGTCCGACTTTTTCGCCACTCCCCCGATACCTATAATTCCTTTTACGGGAATACCCTGTCCGGTGAACCGGTTTACAATGGCTTTCGCTCCGAAGCAGGTAGCTTCAGCAAGAGACCGGAATATTTCCGGCGCATCCGTTCCCAGATTGATTCCCGTAATAGCTGCCTTAAGAGAGGCATTCGCATCCGGTGTGCGGCGCCCGTTGAACCAGTCGAGACTCAGTTCGCTTTCCAAATTAAAATCCAGGGCAGCAGCCTGACGACTCAGTTCAGGAATGATCTGGCTGAGAATCTGATCCGTATCTGCATCCGTTTTTTTCAAAAACTGTTTAAGCGGCCAGGCCAGCAGATTTCTAAACCAGGCATACACATCACCGAAAGCGGATTGCCCTGCTTCCAGGCCCGTCATACCCGGAATAATCGACCCGTTTACCAAACCGCAAATGCCCTGAACATATTTGCCTTGCATATCGTCATTGGGAGCAACCAGCATATCGCAGGTGGATGTACCCATCACTTTACTCAGGTGGTAAGGTTCTATCTGACCGCCCACTGCAGCCATATGGGCATCCATCGCGCCGATGCCAATAATCACGTCTCTGTCAAGCCCGAAGGCTAAGGCCCATTCTTCAGAGATCTGACCCGCCTGCTGATCCGCCGTATATGTTTTAGCAGGAAGCGATGCAGCAAATCCTTTTAGCAAAGGATCCAGCGAGGAAAAAAAATCGTCAGGCGGATATCCTTTCCAGTCCTTCTGACCATAACGCTTTATGTCCCGCTGTACACACGCCACGTTTCATTTCCGAAATATCTTTTCCCCCCGTCAGTAAAAAAGTCATCCAGTCACAGTGCTCAACAAATGAAACCGTATGCTTTCTCACTTTTTCATTTTGACGAAGGATGTGCAGAAGTTTCGACCAGTACCATTCCGAAGAATATACGCCGCCAACATATTTCAGATAATCGGTATCGAATTTTTTGCATGCGCATTGATCTCCTTCGTTTCCTGAATGGAACTATGATCCTTCCATAGCAGGAACATCGCGTCGGGATCACTGCTGAAATCAGGATGCAGCGCCAGCGGGGTTCCGGTTTTGTCCACTGCAACCGGCGATGAACCGGTCGTTGCAATGGAAATGGACCGTACCCGTGAGTGAACGCCCGTTCCGGCTTCCGGCAAAATCTGTTTAACCGTCTTTACCATACCTTCCACATAATCGGAAGGGTGTTGCCTGAACTGATTCTGTGAAGTATTACAAAATAATCCGTCTCTCCATCTTGGATAATGAAAAGTAGCCGACGCGATTTCTTCACCCGTTTTTGCGTTAACAAGGACTGACCGGACAGAATCCGTTCCAAAGTCTATACCAATACAAAATGCATCCTGCGACATGAAAAATAAAATTAATGATAAACAGCAGTCGTTACCCGACCAGCAGGTGAAGGCGATTTCTTATTGCTCCATAGGGCATACCAGCAGATAAAGGCGAAACATAAAAGGGGAATCACAAAAGCGATTGACATTCCGGAATGATCCGCGATAGCGCCCATCAATGGCGGACAAAAAGCGCCGCCGGCTACAGCCATCACCAAAAAGGACGCGGCTCTTTTTGTCAATGGACCCAGTCCCCGTAGCCCCAATGCAAAAATAGTAGGGAACATGACAGACATAAAAAAAATAGGAAGAAAACAAAGCGATCACGCTAAGCCATCCGAGACGCATAATCACTACGGCCATCAGAATACTATTACACAATCCGTAGATCGCCAGTAATTTTCCCGGCGAAATATATTTCATGAACCAGGCCCCGGACAAGCGTCCCACCCAGAATGATCCCATACCGCCAAGTGCGAGAATCAGCGAAGCGGCCTGTTCCGGATTCTTCGGCATGAATACCCTGCCAAAGCCACCGAGATGCTGCATGATCCCACTCACCGACTCCTGCACACCCGTCATGGTTTCTGTTACGTAGTTGATAAAAAAAGAATTGACACCGGTTTGCGCCGCCACATAGAGGAACTGCGCCACAACGGCCCAGACAAACAAAGGATGTTTCAATAGTTCCCGCGCGGGTGCATTTTCGGAAATACCTTCTTTATTTTCTTCTTTAATAACCGGTAGTTTGGTAAAGGCAAAAAGAATAGCGACAAATACCACCACGGTTCCTACCAGCATATAGGGAGTAATGAGCGAGTCGAAGGTTCCGCCTCCGGCGGATTGGGTCGCGCCGAAAATAAACAGTCCGCCCATCAGGGGGCCCAGGATCCATCCGAGTCCGTTAAACGACTGCGCAATATTGATCCGTCTGGCTGCACCCTGTGGCGGTCCAAGCACCGTCGTATAGGGATTGGCTGCGGTTTCCAGGCAGGACAGGCCGCAGGCTATAATGAACAACGCCATTAAAAAAGGAATGAATGCCGCCAGCCTGGCCGCAGGGTAAAAAAGAAAAGCTCCGAGCGCAAAAAGTGAAAGTCCGAGAATAATTCCTTTTTTATATCCATGCCGTTTCATGAAAAGTCCGGCGGGTGTAGCCATCGCCAGATAGCCTATATATAATGAAAACTGCACCATGCCGGATTGCATCTTGGATACATGCAGGGTATTTTGGAAATGCTTATCCAGAACGTCCAGCAGCCCGTGCGCAAAACCCCAGAGCAAAAAAAGGCTGGTCACCATAGCGAAGGGTCGCAAATAGGATGACCCATCGGGCGATCTCAGAAGGGATACGGATGATTTTGTTTTCATATGCAATCGTTGTAAGATTATTTATATAGCGGCCCGTAATTCACGCAGGCCCGGTAGTCGCTTCCTTCCGCGTCGGAACCGAAAGCATTCCATGCCGAAGGTCTGAAAATTCTGGATTCTTCCACATTATGCATATTAACCGGTATGCGCAGCATGGAAGCCAGCGTGATCAGATCATGACCGATATGTCCATAGCTGATGGATCCGTGATTGGCGCCCCATTTGGCCATCACCGTGTACACATCTCTGAACGCTCCTTCACCCGTTAGTTTGGGAACGAACCAGGTGGTTGGCCAGGTTCTGTTTGTACGTTCGTCCAGTATCCGGTGCACGTTCTCCGGCAGGTCAATGGTTTCACCTTCTGCAATCTGCAATACCGGTCCTATTCCTTTCACCAGATTCAACCGGCACATAGTAACGGGCATGCTTCCACGCGTCAGGAATTTGGAAGAATAACCTCCTCCTCGGAAATAGCCATTGGCGGCGGGATACCAGGTGGTCGCGTCGAGACAGGCCTGAGCCTCCTCTTTGGAAATTTCCCAGAAAGGTTTCATGGCCGGCATACCGTTTTTATTTTGGCGGCCGCTGCCATCCAGCGTAGCAGAGCCCGAATTGATCAGGTGCAAAAAACCACCTGATGCTTTGCCTTCAGGCTTCCATCCGGAAACCCTCTGCACAGCTTCAGGACTCCAGTATGTACGCACATCGGCAAAGATCTGCGCCGTATGGGTGAGCAGATTACCAAACAGCATACTCACACCGTTGAGTGCATCATTTTCCGTGGCCACAGTAATCGGCGCACGTATTCCGTTCCAGTCAAAAGAGGAGTTGAGCAGGGCTTCTGAAAAATCACCGTTAGGTAAAAAATCCGTCCATTGCCGCTGTCCCTGGAAACCCGAAACCAGGGCATGGTGACCGAGCGCTTCTTCTCCAAAACCTTTGGTTTTAAGCTTTTCATTTCCCTGCATCAGATCCCTGATGATCAGGGTCATTTTCACCACAAATTCCCAATGTTCGTCTTTTTCCTTTCTGCTGAATTGTTTTTCTTTTTTATTGAAGTCTTCCCCTTCTTTACAATTTTTTTTTGTCCAGGCTAATGCCTCTTGAAATTCTTCTTCATCATAAATTTTCTTCTCGACCCTTCTGAGAACTTCGGAAGAATCCACGTATTCATTTCTCATGCCGAGATACTGCCTGAAAAAGTCAGGATCCACGATCGATCCGGAAATGCCCATACACACGGAACCAATGGCCAGATAAGACTGGCCACGCATGATGGCGATGGCGAGACCTGATTTCGCAAATGCCAGTAACCGGTCTTTCACATCTGCCGGAATGGTCTCATCGCCGAGATCCTGCACGTCCCTGCCATAAATACCAAATGCCGGAAGTCCCATCTGATTATGCGCAGCCAGAGTGGCCGCCAGGTAAACTGCTCCCGGTCTTTCGGTGCCGTTGAATCCCCAGATGGCTTTTGGAATGAAGGGATTCATATCCATGGTTTCACTTCCATAACACCAGCAGGGCGTAACAGAGAGCGATACGCCGACGTCATTCGCTTCGAATTTTTTTGCACACTGTGCCGCTTCATACACACCACCTATGCAGCTGTCCGCGACCACACAATGAACTGCCGTTCCATCCGGATATTTTAATTCTTTTGCAAAGAGTTCGGCCACGTTTCGGGCCATCTGCATGGTCGTTTCTTCCAGCGATTCCCTTACGCCTCCGAGCCTGCCGTCTATAATGGGTCGTATGCCAATCTTCGGGTATTGTATTTTCCTTGTCATCGCTGCGATTTAGAGTTTCAGAATTGTTGACTAATGGTTTCGAGGCTAACGCCAAGCATTTTTTTTGCAATCCCGTCCAGTGATTTTCCGTCGCCAGTGAAGTGAAATACCGAATGATGATGGCTGAGGGACTGACCCGGTTTTAAAAATGCGGCAGGAGAAACACTTTCTATTTCATAAAAAGGCCCCATCTGCGTGCCATCTGCCAGCGGTCCGTCGTTGTATGCATTCATGGCATCGCCGGAAAAAGCGGGTTTCGTCGTGTTCCACTCCTGGTTAAGGTAACGGGCATGCGGATCGGTATCAAATAAGATGATGGTCAGTATTTTTCCTGCCGCATCATAACTTCCTGCCACGGGTTTTACTTTCGAGGGACGAACACCCAGTTTTCCGCGGCTATTACCATCGGCCCGGAAAAATAAAGCGGCATCGGTGTGCTTCAGCCTGTCAGCAGAAATTTCACCGAAGTAGTTGGTTGTGGCCACCAGGTTAAAGGAATCTTTTTGCGGATTATTAAAAGGCACAATAATCGTGGTTTGCGGTGAGGGCCTGAACATATCGAGCAGCCAGATGCAGGGCATGCCGGTTTTTTCGGTCCACTCCAGGTTACCCTTGTTCGTGATCACATTATCCGTTTCATAACCCACTACCCTCACCGAACTGTCACTGGCCATGCCAGTCTTTTCAGCAATCTGACTCCGGGAAAGCAGACGTATCCTGCGGTCAACCGTCAGACTGAGTTCGGTGCCCTGATAGTTGATCAGCCGTATGTCTTTTTTCAAAGTAACGGATTGAGCGTCCTGACCAGTGACCGTCCAGCTTTCGGTATCTATGGATGAAGGCGTTTTCCAGTTCTCCAGATCCATTTTTGCAGCCGGTTTGAAAAACAGGGAAAACCTTCCGCCTTCCGGGCCCAGCCAGAAACGATTTTCTCCCCCGTAGGCATTCATGTGCGGACTCACCGGAGCAGTGAATGCTTTATAATTTACCCAGCCGAAACTCGTTCCACCGATATTCCCGGCGGTAGAGGTAAATACTTTTCCCTGATATTTCGGAGAGACAATAATCTGTGCGCCGGAGTCGTCACTCTTCAAAACTACGACCTGATCATATTTAGACAGAAATTCGAGATCATACCCAAAGGTTCCGGGGGCGGCTGATACCGCCTCTTTATTTTCAGCCGGTTTTTTTTCCGGTTCGTTACAGGCATTATTGATCATCATAGTCAGCACCCATAAATACGTGATAAAATTTTTCATTGGCAAATCCTGTTTGAAAGATGTACGAACGGCTTTATCGATTAAGCCGGCAGATAAAAAAATTATCAGCCTTTATTTTTTCCTGGATTGGCTTTCGCCTTTTTGCCCGAGCTGCTGCGAATCACCAGTTTGGCTTCGACTACTACACGGGCATATTTACTTTTACCGTTTTCTATTCTGCCCATCACCAGTTTCACAGCCTGCCGCCCTATATCCTCTACCGACTGGCTTAC
Organism: Puia sp.; assembly: GCA_965214575.1. GTDB lineage: Bacteria > Bacteroidota > Bacteroidia > Chitinophagales > Chitinophagaceae > Puia. Next base: position 7,357 of record CBDCCE010000034.1, on the reverse strand, counting down.
ATAAGTAACCGGCGGATAAAACAGATCAAAGGCATCACTTTCGTCAAACGAGATAATCGCCAGATCCTCCGGTACCCGGATACCTGTTTTGTTAATCACTTTAAGGCTTTCCACGGCCAGTGAGTTGGTTGCGAAAAAAAAGGCATTCACCTGCAGTTCCGGTTGCAGCATGGTTTTGAGTACGGCCTGCACATCCCGGGTGATATGCTGATAAGACACTTTTTTGAGCCAGCCACTGCGAAACCGGATTCCGTTGTCTTTAAGTGCCTCTTTATATCCGCTCACCCGCTCCTGCATATGAATCAGATTATTATCGTAAGCGATCATCCCTATCCTGTCTCTTCCGTTCCTGATCAGGTGTTCCACTGCTTCATAAGCAGCCTGAAAATTATTGATCATTACACCGTCTGCTTCCATACTTGGAAAATAACGATCCACAAGTACCACCGGCACGCCCCTTTTCTGAAGCGCCCTGATCTGGTTTTCGGTATTTTCCGTGGGTGCAATAATAAATGCATCCACCTGCCGGTTCAGAAAAACATCAATGAGCAACTGTGATTTTTCCGCACTTTCATCACTACTTCCAAAAATAACCACATACCCTTGTTTGCGCGCCTCGTCTTCTATGATCCTTGCTATTAAAGAGAAAAAAGGATTGGAAATGTCGGCTACGATCAGTCCGATCGTATTGGTCTTCCCTATTTTTAAACTCTGGGCTATCAGGTTTGGCTGATAATTAAATTCAATAGCGGCTTTCCGGATTTTCTCAGCCATTTCAACACCTACCCTTGCTTTCTTTTCTTTGTTATTAATGACGTAGGAAACAAGTGCCGTTGAAACTCCTAAATGATTGGCAATATCTTTTAACGATGTCTTTTTGTTCACCTTCCAAATATAATGCTTAAACCTTTAACTTCCCCTGAACTCAGTTCACTTCCAGGGCATCTATACCCGGTATTAGCGGATACGTATTATGTGGTTCTGTCTGATACCAGAAAACAGTTGAAGCAATATCATCCTGCAGCGGCAGATATCTTCCTTCACTTCGCCAGCCCAGATCCTGAATGGTCACTTTCAGACTTTTCTCAAACCGGATCGGATCGGTAATATGCCAGCGATACATCCCAAAGCGCTGCGACACATTATAGTGCCCGTCTCCTTTGATCACCTGGTGCAACCCGGAATAGGGTGTGGAAAATTCGGTATAAGCCGTTTCCTCAACGCCGGCGCTGTTTTTCTTTTTAGTGTCAAAATCATAGGAGCCGCAGAAATAATCCTCCGTACCCGTACCGCATATTGTGGGATATTCAGTATCTCCGTCCATATAGAATTTGATCTCGCCTTCGCCCCACCAGCTGTTGTTATGAACACCAATGGCAAGGTAGGTGCCAACGTATTGTCCGCGCCCGCGAATACTGTCCACCAGCACATAATTCGATTTGTAGGGCAAAGGATTTGTCCGGCGAAATTGCGCATGGAAATACGCTGCATCATTGGGCACTTCGGTTAAAATGTAATCCACCTGATAGTATAAAACCATATCTTTTGTATCAATATTTTCCATCGTGATCCGGCATTTTTTTCTGAAAGGCATCGGCCAGTAACAATTAAACGCACTGCCCGGATTAACACAAACAGCCAGTGATTGCAAGGGACTGTATTGTCCCCAGCCACTGCAGAAAAAGTCTCCTACGGGTGCTTCAACAGAAGGAGTTGTTTCATCATCCCAGTAAAAACGGATAATGGAATTCCGCCACACACCGGTGGGTGTCATCCAGATATGCTGAATGGATCCCGAGCCGTCGATTTCAGCAATGGTAAAACTCGTTTTGGATTTGATGACCACACTCGGACTGAGTTTCCATCCCTGTCCCAGTTCCCTCGCGGCATTGGATCCCGTACCCGTTGTGGCCATTCCTCCTTTTCCTTTTTCGCCTTTAAAATTCTCGGGACTGATGGATCTTGTTTTAGCATCCGAGAGCCTGTATAAATTACTCAGGCCCGACTCGATCCCGTTGAATTTTTGCTGGCTGAAAACAGCAGCACAGCATAACATATGAATAACAAAAAACGCGGACAGTTTAACTTTCATAGCAAGTCTTTTAAAAAATTATTGTACATAACCCGGATTCTGGGTTGCCAGTTTATTAGATCCAAGTTCGGTATTTGGCAGCGGGGCAACAAGATTATGTGCGTCAATCGTAATATTCTGACCTGGAAAAACTTCCGCCAGGTTAGCATTCATAATACTGATGGTTTCAGCCTGTGGCAGCCTGAGCAGATCATGCCAGCGGTGACATTCAAAAGCGAGCTCAACCCTGCGTTCATGCATCAGCTTGTCGATAAAAGTTCCGGGCGTTGTTCCGTCGACCGGGCCCAGTTGGGCCCTCGCCCTTACTTCATTGATGAGATCATAGGCTTCTGTTGATTCACCCAGCGCTTCTGCCAGCAACAAGAGGGCATCAGCATATCTCAATACGGGGAAATCGTTGTTTGCATCATTGCCCACGACTACACCCGGGTCTTTAAATTTTAGTATATAAGGTCTGTTATTCGGATCGAAACCGATAGACGCCGCCAGTCGGGTATCGCCCGCTTCGTATTCATCGATCAGATCCTGATTGGGGGTATTGGGGGCCACACTCCGGTTATTGCCACCGGGTACATTGAGCGTTGCCGGGGCAAAATAATTCCATAATGGAGAACCATCCAGCGGGGGGAGAAATTGAATTTCAAAAATGGACTCCACTGAATTCTTCGTCGAAGGATTCCAGAGATCTGCATAATTGGTCAGCAGCGAATAGGGCGATCCGGCAAATACAACTTTTCTCAGCGCCGTTACCGCTGCCGCATGATCGCCTTTTTGCAATTCCACTTTTCCGAGCAACGCATTAGCCGCATAGGAAGTGGCTCTTCCGATGGAAGATCCGGAATAACTGGCCGGTAAAGAAGCAGCGGCCAGCTGCAGGTCATTGATGATCTGCAGATAGATCGAGTCTGCGCTGGCTCTCGCCAGATCATTATTTCCCGCCAGGGAAATCGTTTCTTTCAAACGCAGGGGAACAGGACCATAATCCTGGAACAACTGAAAATAAGTGTTGGCTCTTATGAACAAAGCTTCCCCGATTAATTGGGCCTTCGTTGTGGCGTCCATGGTAATTTCCGGTCCCCGGTCAATGACCGCATTACACAAATTGATGCAATAGTAGGCGGTAGCCCAGGTATCTGTAATGGAAGTGTTTCCGGACTGAACAGTGAAATTGTCTACGGCTCTGTGTTCGGTCTGCAAACCATAAATCTGATTGGTATTATCTGATCGGGTTTCTTCCAGGTTATAGAGACCGATTTCCGTGTTGACATACAAGTTCCTCTGAGCGGCGTACACACCATACACGGCAGAAGTCAGATCTGCTTCTGATTTAAAAAACTGATCTTTCGGGATACGGTCAACCGGAACCACATTTAAAAAATCTTTTGAGCAGGAGACGAACAGCATGGCGCATAAAGTAAAGACCGCCACCCTTCGGTTTCTAAATATATTTTTGATAAGCATGATAATCGCATTTACTGGTTAAAAGGAAAAATTAAGGCCGAAAACAAAGGTCTGCGGAATCGGTGCAGTCGCAACGGAATTCAGACCCAGTGTTCTGTGATCTCCGAATACCTGTGTATCGAATCCGTTTCTGACTGCCTGCGGATTACCCCCCTCATAACTTTTCCAGGTATAAAGATTTTCAACAGAAATATAAGCCCGCAGGTTGTCCAGCCACGCTTTTCTGCTGATGCTTTCCGGGAATGTATATGACAGGGTTAAATTTCTGACACGCAGGAAATCGGTTTTCTGAATTTCCCAGGACGATACGGCACCCTGATCATTATATCCTGCTCTCGCTACTTTTCCATTTCCGGGCTGTGCTTCCGAGATATAACGCCCGTCATAGAAATAGCGGTCCATGTTGGTATTATTATTGTGCAAACTCATAATCTGGTAAACAAAGTCGAGAATTTTCGCGCCCTGCTGTCCCTGGAAGAGTGCAGAAAAACGCCAGTTCTTAAAGCGCACGCTGGTATTGAAACCATACAGCCAGCGCGGATTATTGTCGCCATCAAGATAACCGTCTGCACCGTTAAATGCATCGATCAGACCGTCTTTGTTCACATCAAGAAATTTATAATCTCCGGCCTGATCACCGACCGCTTTTTTTGCCACGCCGGCATCAATATCTTTCTGGGACAAAATACAGATTTGCTTGAGCACCTGCTCCTGTTCCAGCGGCCCACCCACTTTGGTCACAAGCACGTGAAAGAACTGATAAAGTGGTCCGCCGTCAGGGCCCAGATTGGTGACTTCACTCCGCTGATAACTGGCATTACCGCCCAGGTCCCAGCTCCAGTCTTTAGTGGAAATAATGTTGGCATTAACAGTAAATTCATATCCCCACTTTTTCATGGCACCAATATTCTGCAGGTTGCTGCTGTATCCCGTGAAAGGCGGCACGTTCACATTGAGCAGAAGTCCTTTCGACTGGTTATGGTAATAATCGAATACCAGAGAAAAACGGTTTAACAGGCCAAGGTCAAAACCGATGTCGGTCTGGTCCGATTTTTCCCAGGACAGATCCGGATTTCCGGGATCTCCATTGATAAACCCTACGACCTGCGTATTGCCGAAGGAAGAATTTACGGCGTTCAAACTTCCTCTGGAGGAAAAGTCGCCGATGAAATTGCTTCCTGTTTCTCCCCAGGAGAGTCTGAGTTTCGCATGATCGATCAGTTTACTTTCTTTCAGGAAACTTTCGTTCGCAATATTCCATCCAAGTCCCACGGAAGGAAATGTTCCCCATTGGTCATTGGTCCCGAATCTTGAACTTCCATCCTGACGAATCGTGGCGGTGAGTAAATACCGGTCTTTATAGGAATAATTAATTCTGCCCAGCCAGGAGATCAGGGAATTTCCTGTAGCACCCGAATAAGGAAACTGCGTGGATCCGAAATTGACGGTCTGGGCGAGATTACTCGCATAGTTACTGGCGTTAGCACCTACGTTTCTTGTGTCTACTTTCTGCACCACATACCCACCCAGTACGTCCAGTTTATGATCATCGCCGAAATGCGTTTTATAATTCAGCGTGTTTTCACTTACCCAGTTGATGGTTCTGGTTGAATTCTGTTCCGTAGCCGTTACCGGATATAATGCCTGACCACTCATTCCATTTTTCTGAAAAAGATAATAATCAAAGTCCGACACATTTGCCCCAAGCGAAGATTTCAGGGACAGGTTGTCGAGGATATTGACCTGCAGGTAAGCATTCGACATTAAAAAGAAATTCGTATTGGATGCCTGGTAATTTTCTGCAATGGTCAGTGGATTTACCATGTGATTGCTGAGTATACCGTAGCTGTTGGGATCAGAAGGTTTGCCGTCTGCGCCGTACAGAGGAATAATAGGAGGAAGCAATACCGCAGCACCGGTGAGTGAAGAGAAATCATCTTCCGGAGCGCTTAGCCGTTGCTTGGTGAAATTCGGAGCCAGCAGAATTCCCATGCTCACACGTTTGGACGCTTTATAGTCGAGCTTGGCAAGCGCTGAATATTTATCGAATCCGGCATTCAGGAGAATATCATCCTGATGAAGAAAGCTCCCGGAAAACATATAGGTTAGTTTATCTGCGCCACCGGATACGTTCAATGCGTAGTCTCCAAATGGAGCGGTCTGATAAATGGCATCCTGCCAGTTCGTATTTGTTTTACCATCGTAGTTGGTAATCCATGAAGGAATCGGGGTGCCTGCAAACTGCGCCTTTTCTTTGTACCATTCCACATATTCGGGACCGCTGAGCACTTTATAATAATCGTGTTTGTTGGCCTGCGCAAAACCCGACTTGATGGCTACACTCACTTTTGCCTGCCCCGCTCTGCCCCCCTTTGTAGTAATCAGGATAACTCCATTGGCACCCCTCGAACCATAGATAGCTGTTGCAGAAGCATCCTTAAGGATATCGATGGAGAGGATGTCTCCGGGATTGATGGCACTTGCATTGAGTGCGTCCGTTGGAAATCCATCCACCACATACAAGGGGCTGCGATCTCCGGAGATGGTACCAATACCACGAATTACAATTTCTGCTACATTACCTGGTCTGGCACTTCTTGGCGAAACATCAATGCCCGCTGCACTGCCCGCGATCGCATCTTCATAAGTACTCACCGGCCGCTGCTGGATCTGTGCACTGGAAATAGAAGCGATGGATCCGGTTAGATCCTTTCTGCGCTGGGTGCCGTAACCCACCACAACAACGCCATCCAGCTTGCGCATATCAACTGTAAGACTGATCTCAACTGTGGTGGCTCCGCTGACAGGATACTCCCTGCTCAGATAACCTACCGAACTCACCACCAGAACAGGGTCGGCTATGGCATCAGGAACTTCAATACTGAAATTCCCCAGGTTGTCCGTAGTAACCGCAGCACGTGTACCTTTTAGCGAAACAGTGGCCCCCGACAGTACGGCTCCGTCTGCGCTGAGAACTCTGCCGGTAATCGTTTTTAAAAAATCACCGCTGGCTGAGGAAGTCAGACTGATCATCATCAGTCCCGCAAAAAAAATCGGAGAAGTCATTTTTCGGGATACGACGCTGAAAAATAGTCTTCTGACTGAACAAAGGAATTCATGGTCAAACAATCGTCTCATAAATTAAATTTTGGCATTTAAAAACTGAAGTGCAAATAAAACTACCGGACAGATCATAAAGGGGTTTCTGATCCGTGGTATACTTCGTGCGGGCGGTGAATGATTCGGAGTAAACCGAACCGTCTTTCGATACGACATGGCAATCATTTTAAAAAAGAGGGGCTTCCGAAATGACGAATTGCTTAGGTCAATAACTTCAAAAGCCCCTCAGAATATACTGCTTAAACGATTAACTGAGCAAATTTAGCTTAATCGTTAAACCAAACCTAATTTATTCTATAATTTTTTTTTTAAATGCAGGATTATTTGAATTCCGCACACATTATTATATCATCCCGATGAGGCCGGGAACAGAGAAAATAAAATCCTTATCTTGTTTAAATAAGCAAACTATCAATGAAACTTATTCTGTTTTTGCTCACGTTATTCTCAGCCTCCTGCCTGAGGGCACAGACCGATACCTTGAAATTATCTGAAACAGATTCTGTCGTATATTATAGACCGGAGATAGAAGCTTCTTATCCGGGAGGAGTAAGCTATTGGGCCCGCTTTCTGCAAAGAAACCTACAGTATCCATCTGAAGCACAGTCCGGAAATGTACAGGGAACTGTGGTTACCTTTTTTATGGTAGATACCAACGGCGCGGTGCACGACGTTACAGCGATC
>CBDCCE010000033.1:0-36650 GCA_965214575.1 Puia sp. | reverse complement strand
ATTTTTAAAAATAGCCCCGCGAAGAATCGAAGGGACTTAATTGCTTAAACCATATTGAAAAGAAATCTTAATTCGCTCCATCGTTTTGTGCACGCAGCACTGCATAACCACCTACCTGGTTGCCCACAGTCAATCCGGTTTCACAATCCGTTCTAAAATGAATTCCGCCCACCAGACGGCTCATTGCCGCTTCATTCGCCATGGATGTATATTTCGCGGCGTTTGCCGGCGTCAGGTAACCCAGTATGGTGGAGGCCGCACCACTAAATACAGAGTGCCCGGATACATAGGCAGGAAAATTCGGAATACCGGTTAAGGTTTTGATCGAAGGGTCTACCTGCGTGGGCCTCGGGTTGAAATAATGATATTTAATATCCCAGCATACCACCGCCGCATCCATCATCGTCATATCGAGCAAAGCCATATTTCTGGCAAAACGAACTTCGCTGAGATTCTGCGTCACAAAATCTTCTGCAGCAATCGCATTCCAGTGACCCGGAGGGGTATAGGTGCCCACGCCATCGGCCCAGTATTGTACAAGTTGAATATTGTCGCTTGTCGGATTTTTTACATAACCGCTGACTTCCGCAATATCCTTGTTCATCTGTGCGGATCCCACGGCAGGAGGCGGTTCCGGACGCAGACTAACCACAGTGGCAGAGTCGAACAGGAAAGTTTTTACTTTGTTAAAAGAGCGGTAACATCGGCGGACGTTTTGGCGTTTCGAGACTGTACCAGGGTGTTAATCCCTGATTGGTTGTAACGGTAATAAAATTGGCCCAGTCGGTTGGCGTACCCCACCGCCTTGCCGGCATTGTCTCCTCTCGCACGCGCAATAAAGAGTTCCGCAACCTGTCTGCCCAATGCTTCACCTGCAGTAATATCGGCACGGGTGGCCGCACCACTCATGATGGTAGCCTGTTCGTGATCAACCAGCTTCGCCTGTATATTGGCGATCTCGCCCGGGAACAGGAGTTTCATCATTTCTGCTGTTACCCCTGCCAGCACCGCTGCTTCGGAAGGATAAGAAGGCAGATCTGATTTATTGATGAATTTGGCGGCAACCGTTGAATCCACTTGTATGGGGCGGCGCGATTGAATTTGGTTTTATAATACCAGCAGGCAACCAGCGCGTCGTATTGTGCAGCAGCCACATAACCATAGGCCCTGGCGGCATAGGGAGGATTGCTGAACGGAAATAAAGGATAGGCCAGTGGATTGCCGGAATTCGGAATCGGATAGCTCGTGTCGGAATTGGCAATGGGAGGAAGATTGTATTTCGCAACCAGTCCGCGCATAATTTCATTCCATCTCAGCACGCCGCCCGCTGCCCAGTATTTGATAGAATTTTCTGATCCTTGTTCAGGGTTTTCTGCAGCGATTTGATTTCGAACAGGTCGGCAATATACAGAGGCGATGTGGTTGCCACCGGGGCGGCAACTACAAAGCTGTCGGGACGCGACAACAGAACCGTTTTCCAGGTGCCTGCGTTTAAATCAATATTGCCTGTCTGGGCGGCCGGCAGATTCGCCGTACGGTTGCTAACCTCTTTCTGACATCCTGATGCGATAAGCATCAGTGCAGCGAGAACAGGAAAAGAGAAGAATATTTTTTTCATTACAATGATTTTTTCTTTTTTACAAACTGATAATATAATAAAGGCCTCCGGTAATGGTCTGTGACTGACCCACGTTTCTGCCCGCAATCACAAAATCCGCTCCTCCGATCACTTCCAGATTTTGTACAAATGGTATAAAGTATTTTACATGAGCTCCCAGTGAAGTCATGTTCATCTGGTTGCTTACAAAGGGCATATCATTTTTGCGGATATCGAAACCGCCGAACGTGTACATATTCATCAGTACCGCTTCGGCAATCAGGTTCTTTTTCCGGATTCCAATATTGAAATTGCTGTTCAGCTGGTCCGGCATATCCACTTTATTGGTATAATGGATCTGATCAGTATAGTATGAAGTACGGTCGATGGTCACATCGCTTCTCCATACATAGGCACCGGAAGCTGTTGCAAAGAAAATACCGTTCTGATAATCCACGGTAAGGCGGCCCGAAAGGTTGGTACTGCCCAGTCCGATCGACATGGGAAGAAAATCGTTCTCGTATTTCTGAAGTGGCGTACTGAGCCCACCCACGGCAATCAGGGATAATACGCCCTTGCCTATTTTGTGCTGGTAAAATTCATATTTCACATCCAGGTCAATATCCTGAAATCCCTTCATGCCATGGAGCGTGCCCGCAGAAGCGTTTGTCCATACATAAGGAACGGTAGCCAGCACATTCAGCTTGTCCGTTATTCCATACACACTCATCAGCATCACGGACTGTGTGGTTACGGTACCCAGATTTTTGTTGTCTCTCTTGTTGGTTCCTTCCCAGTATTTATCCAGCTGGAATGCATGTAGGTAAGACCGTTACACCATTGTTTTTTACTCATCATGATGGCATCATCAGCAGTCTGTGCTTTAGCCAGCGAGGCGATCAGGCTCAGAGCCAGCGCGATCGACAGATGGATAATTGTTTTCTTCTTCATTGAGCAGTAATTGATTTTTTAAAAAGTCAGATTCGGTTAATGATTAATGGACTGAAAAATTTATGATGTTTTTGTTTTTTTCATTTTAATTCTGGATACCACCAGCTCGCCCACTTTCGTTCCCAGCTCCGTGGATACCAGGCAGGAATGATGAAAGTGAATGCCTCCGTAAAAGCGGGCCCAGTTGTTTTCAACTGCTGCCTCATGGAATGATTTGAATGAACGGCTTTTAATTCCGAATTCCAGTTCAGTGGTATCGGTATATTCAAAATGATCCCCGAAAATGCTGGTCAGTGCCACGGCAGCTGCAGCGGAACCGGTAGAATGACCGCAGGTATATTCAGGAAAGGGCGGCGTCTGCAGATGAGGGCGCCAGTTGGCGTCAATATATTTATTGATCACGGTTTCGGGACGCACGGTATTGAATTCATATTTCACACCCCAGCATTGAATAAAGGCATCAAACAAAGAAATAGCTGTCAGGGTGAATGCACTTACGGTGGTAGGGAAATCGGCTTTGGCCTTTTCCGAAGCGATACCCACGATACTCATCCAGTGACCCGGAGGAGAAAACTTTTTGGTACCAAACATCAGATGCCCGGATACATTTAATTTAAACGGGTTGTCGTCCCAGAAGTCGGCCATATGGATCTGCTCGGGGGTCAGACTATCAATGGCGGTTTTAATCTCCATCACCTGTTTGTAATAATCACTTTTTTTGTCAGTGATGTCGAATTTGTATGGGCGGGGAGCGGTGAACATCGAAAAGCTGTCGAGTACAATGGGTCTTATTTCGCGCCAGTGTGGTTCAGCAGCAGCTGAATAAGCCGGCGGCGTGGGTACCCATCTGCCGGGAGAATCCATCACGGTATATTCAGATGCTCCGCGTGTCTGCAGGTAATGATCTTTTTTACTCCAGGCCATTACTACGGCGCTCACCGTATCTGCATAAGCAATGGAATTGGCTATCACTTCAGCGGGCATACCATGATCTTCTGCCATCATCTTCAGAGTGTCTACATAATCCTGCATGCTGCCGGCCGGAAAAGTAACCGCTTCCCCGAGTTTGCAGAAGGCCAGAAGGGCCGCAAATTCCACCTGTATGGGTTTGCCCTTGTCAGGCATGGGCGAAGTTTTCAGACCATTCAGCTGTCCGGCGAGTGAGTAATACTGATCCGGGTAACCACCCGCGATAACCTGATAAGCCGCTACATTGGCGTAGGTATAATTGCGGGAAGCGACAATCGGACTAAAATTATTGCCCATAACCACCGTATTCAGCTGATACACCGTTTTGCTGTACAGTTTCGGATTTTTGAAAATCACATCATAATCCGATTTGCGGTTGCAACCACTGACGGCCATTACGCAAAGCGCAATAGCGGGTAATAAATATTTCATGAAATGTACTTGTTGAAAAAAGGAACTGTTATCACGCGAAGCGTGACAGACTTACAGCGTTCCGAAGAATGGACGCTTTAGGCTAAATCCGGAGGCTGACCTGCACGGGTCAGGTAAACAGAGGGAATCTGAAGAAGGTAATGGTCCGTTGCTTTTTGTCTGACGCCGGTCAGATCCTGCATAGCGAACACCCCGGTGTTGGAATAATATTCGGCGCTGAAGCCCTTAAAGGAAGAATTGTGCTGATCTGATTTTTTAGACTGACCCGGATGCTGCAGGTCATTCACGAGTTTGAAGAATTCATTTTTTGCTGTCTGCAGACTGGTAGCCGTCTGGTTAGGAATACAAAGCAGTTCGAGTGAATCTTCCAAAAACCGGCGTTTCACATAATTGTACTGCACGCCATTGATTTCAATCTGCCCGTCCACACGCTGAAATTCTTTAGAATTGACGTAAGACGACAAATGGGTTGCGGGAACTTTGATGGAAATGAGATCGGCGTCGGAGTACTTGTTCTGGTCGAGACTGGCCACCATGGTTTTGTCTGCATGAGCCTGTAAAACAGCCGTATACAGTTCGTATCCGACCCAGTTAAAGAGCAGTAAACTCAATAGAATTATGACAGCAATTCTCTTCACAGTGGGGGCAAATTACATATTTTTATTGAACGGAATAATTTTTCTTGTCCGGCCCCATGCCCGTCAGGGTTAATTTTTTCCATGCCGAAGGCAGTTTTGAGGGCACCTGAATAATTCCCGCAGGCGTAATATCCAGCCCGCCAAATCCCATCAGCACGGCCTGCAGAATACCCCCGGCACCGGTGGCAAAATAAGGATTGGTACCACCCTTGGTTTCGGCGATCACGCGAAAAGGGGGATTCAGATTGGGTATATAAGCATCTTTGAAAAAATGATAGGCAGAATCTCCCTGACCAAGTCTGGCATACAGAAGTGCAAAAATAGCCTGGGTCATAGCCGGCGTTCCTTCATTAGGCACGCGGCTTTGATAATAAACCAGATCCTTCTTTACCTGCGCAGGATCCGTGATGAGTTTGAGCGGATAGGCCAGCAGGTTCACGTCTCCCTGTTTGATGCCTTCCCCCTGATAACTGGCATGCTCGCGCGTTATTCCGTTTAGCGTGAGTATGGGAATATTGTCTGCAACTAGCATCCAGTCCGGATCGGCTTTGATACCCAGGAGGGCGGCCGCTTCAGTGGCGTGCTGCAACAGAACCTTTGCCGCGCCATTGGTATAAGCGTTATTGTCTACGTTTTCTGCCCATTCGTCCGCTGCCACCACATTATTGATATCATAATGACCCGGTCCGTTTCTTTCCACCCGCGAAGCCCAGAAATCAGCCGTGGCGGAAAGTATCGGCCATCCTTTTTCGCGCAGCCAGTCCTTATCCTGCGTAACACAGTAATAGTTCCATGCGGCCAGTCCCACGTCAGAGGTGATATGATGTTCAAAAGGACCGCTGAGCGCCCAGACCGGCGTTTCTTCCACTCCGCTGGCGGCAGATTCCCAGGGGAACATGGCGCCTTTATAACCATGAGAGAAGGCGTTTTTCTTTGCTGCATCCAATCTTTCGTAACGGTATTCGACCATGGATTTGGCCATTTCCGGATGTAAAACCAGCAGAGCGGGAAACATCCATAGATCTGCATCCCAGAAGATATGCCCATTGTAACCGAGGCCACTCAGTCCCATGGGCGACAGGCTGAAAGAAGTCCCTTCCCGCGTAAAGGAATATAAATGATAAAGCATGGAGTGCAGGTCCTGCTGCGATTGTTCGTCTCCCGCGATCTGGATATCCGTTTTCCAGATCTCGTTCCAGGCTTTTTCATGAAAATCAATCAGGCGCCGGGTTCCCTGCAGTTTGGCGAAAATGGTGAGCCGCTCGGCTTCATTGAGCGGATCCTCATCGTGCGCCGAAGTGATGGAGGAACCGGCGATCGCAAAATGATAGGTTTCTCCTGCTTTGATTTTATGGGAGAATTTCAGCAGATGCATATTGTTATCCCACATTTCATGAATCAATCGCGGTTCCTGACCCCTCACTTCATTGAAGAGAAAAGTATTGGATGCGCACATCAGCAGTTTGCCTGTCGGACTTTTCGCAGTTGAAGTCAGCAAAGAGATCAGTGCATGCGGCCGGTCGATTTCGTTGTAGTAATTCTGTACATCGCGCAGCGCATCCGGCGCTTCCATGACGCTGGCAGGCGTGATCTCAATATCTTTTTTCGCCTGCACACTGATATCCATCAGTACCGTGAACGGGAGCTGCCGAAGTGCATAATAAGTATAAGTGATTACGGCTTTATCGAGAAAAGTAAAGGAAGTGGTGAAACTCGCATGCTGCATATTGAGTGTCTGCTTCATGCCCGTAATGTTTTTGGCCGACACATCGGTGCCGTCCACATTGAAATGCATGTTCAGCAGGTTGAAGCTTTTTAAAAAATTGCTCACGCGTCCGCGACCATAGAGATCATAAGCACCGGCGAGTACCACGTCTTTCACCTGGAAGGGCTGCGGAGAAGAAACGATGCCGATCATTCCATTGGCCACCGTAACACCGTAGTAGTTGGACGGATCGGGGGAGGAGGCACTGATGATCCAGGGATCCACTTTTTGCGCGTAAACGGGTGTAGTCGAAAGACTGTGGAGTAAAAGAATCGCAAGGCAAATCAATGAATTCTTCATCTGTTGAGGTTGATAGTAATTATTTTTCAGAGCCGGTAAATGCGGGCGGCATTATCTCCAAAGAAAAGTTCACGTTCTTCTTCGCTGAATTTTTCCGTGAATTTCTCGAGCAGGCTTTTCCACTGCAGATACATACCGGAAATCAGCAGAAAGGGCCAGTTGCTGGCATACATCAGTCGTTCGATGCCGAAGGCGTCAAACAGGATATCGAGGAAGGGATAAAAATCAGCAGGTTTCCAGGTCTTCGAATGACCGCGTTCCAGAAATCCAGAGACCTTGCAACTCAGGTTCTTATTTTTTGCCAGGATTCTGATCCGGTTTTCCCATTCCGCAGAGAGAGGTTGTTTGATATCCGGATTTCCGGCATCCTGTAAAATAAAGTTTTGTTCGGGATAGGACTGCAGAAGGCGGCTGAGTTCAGGGATATCAGTGCCCGCTCCTGTTGTAATGTCGAGACTCAGCTGATTTTCTGCCAGCGTATCCATGACTTCTTTCGAAGGCAGACTGTTATTCTTCAGATTCAGTTTGTATCCATGAATCGGATGATAAGCGAGGAATTCCTTCAGCTTCGCGGATGCATTCGAATCATAGAGATCGATCCAGCCGACTACGGCTTTAATTTCCGGATGGGTGATGGCCAGTTCGGAAAGAAAGCGGGTTTCCACTTCGGCGTCTTCGGTTACTACGGCCACACAGGCGCCCACTCCATTCCGGTGCAGGGTTTGAGTGATCTGTTCGGGCAGATAGGTTTGCTGTAATAATTTGTTGTTCTGAATGAAGGGGTTGGTATTCGACTTTTCATATTTCCAGAAATACACTTCGGAATCTATACGCATATAGTTCATTCTTTCGGCACCTGTTAGCGAAATAGCTGGCAAGGCATGTAATAGCTGCTAATTTAAAGCAAACAGCGTTATGCTTCGCCCTGAATACCAGTTAGTTGACGTCATGAGCTTACTCAGGCGGTTCTTAGTCGAAAGAAAAACGAAGAAAAGACGAAGGATTCGTAGAAATTTACTATTTTGGACAGTAAATAAAGCAGGATGGCCAAAGTCAAAGACAATTATGTTACCAAGGGAATTTCCGGCGCCATAGGTGACGAACTGGTATTCCGGAACTTTAAATCAGGAACTTTTGTTGGAAAGTTTCCGGATATGTCACCGGTAATTCCGTCCAAAAATCAGACCAAACGCAGGAATCGTTTTGCTGAAGCGGTCGCCTTCGCCAAAAAAGTGATGAGCGATCCGGAGAGAGCAGCCAGGTATAAAGAAAAGAACGTGGATTCCGTGTATCACGCGGCCCTGAAGGATTACCTGAACCTGTATAATCCGGATAAACCGGCCCTTAGTTTATTATCTCCGGCCCTGGAGGATAAAATAAAGAACCTCTCGTTAAACGAGGACCAGCTCCGCGCTATTGTATATCTCGTCGAATTTAAGAAGCTGACGAATAGTATATACCGGAAAATCAATTCGGTATCTAAAGCGACCGCTACGCGTCATCTTCAGTTATTGCAGGGATTGAAAATCATCGAATCAAAACGGTGGCACCGGGGCCGGCGCTCAATATTTAATCGGCTCATTTGATAAATAATGGGCTCATTTCGGCAAAAAATGGCTAATAATGGGCTCATCTCCAATGTTAGACAAAAAAACTGTCTGATGCCTGCAAATAACTGGCGCTTTAAGAACAGGGGGATATAAAGCGCTGATTTATTTAAGCAAAAGCTGGTCAACCCTACTGCTTAAAAACTAGTGACCCGGTAATCGGTTTAATGATTTTTAGGACGCTGTTTTTTCAGCGTATTTAAGGCGGGAATTGTCTGCAGAAATCCAAGGCTCTATATTCTCAAGTCTTTGTTCGATCAGGGAGAGTCTTTTATCTACGATCCTGAGTTGCTGACTGATTTGATGGGTATTTGACTTTACTTCGGTTATCAGACCGGTGAGTAAATCGAATTGGCTATCTGACATCGTGGATAGGTTATGTTAATAACAAAAATACTAAATTTCTGGTATGAATAAATACCCTAAGCGTGTTATCACATCAGTGCAAATTTTTATAGCAATTATTATGTCGTTATTTTTTTCATCTAATGCTTCAGCGCAGCAGAATGGGCTGGTTGTGCGGATTGCCAGACTACAGATTGACTCTGCTCAATTGGAAAATTATAAGGCAGCGCTGAAGGAACATGCAGAAACCGCTGTGCGTGTGGAACCCGGTGTGCTCACGTTGTATGCGGTGTATGAAAAAAATAATCCGACTCATGTAACCGTTTTCGAAATATATGCCAGTCAGGATGCCTATCAGGCCCATTTGCAAACGCCCCATTTTATCAAATACAAAACCAGCACAAAGAATATGGTCAAATCATTGGAACTTATGGAAACGGTTCCCATTGCGCTGGAGAGTAAGTTTAAAAATTAAAATGTCCCTTCTTCCGAAACGGATAAAACCCAATTATAATAAAACTAGAAAGACATGAAGAGTTGGGATAAGATGTCAACTATAAGTGTGTGGGGTACTTTTGGCGTCATTATTTTTCGGATAATTTTAGGAAAATATGCTAAGCCTTACTTTTGGCCGTTCTTTATTGTCTCTTGCCTCGGCCTTTCCTTATATGTCCAATCTGAAATAATGAAATACGTCATAAAGATTAAAGAAAGGCAAAACAGAATGAATGATTAATGGTCCCAACCTATTGGATTGTATTGGGTAACTGAAGGAAAAAAAGGCAACTTTTGGTCTGGACTTTTATTGCCAGCCATAAAAACCAAAATCTTTTTAATTATCGTTTCATTCTACCTGTCCTTTAATGTGAGTTGATGCCCTAAAAACTAACAGTCATTAGTTTTTTAAGCTAAATTTGGAGACTTAGCCCGGTTTTTTATGAATCATCCCAAGCAAAGGCTCCGCATAGTTACGGCTACATCTCTCTTCGACGGGCATGATGCAGCCATTAATATTATGCGGCGGATCATGCAGTCGAAGGGCGTGGAAGTGATTCACCTGGGGCATAACCGCAGTGTGCATGAAATCGCGGAGGCCGCGATTGAAGAAGACGTACAGGCCGTTGCCATCACATCCTATCAGGGTGGTCATATTGAGTTTTTCAAATACCTCAGGGATCTGTTGGATGAAAGCGGATGTGGTCATATCCGGATATTCGGCGGTGGAGGCGGAACCATTCTCCCCGCTGAAATTAAATGGCTACAGGAAAATGGTATCAGCCGGATTTACACTCCGGATGACGGACGTGCACTCGGACTCGAAGGCATGATCGATGATTTAATAAAAGAAACGGAAAAAACTATTGATTCAAAAGAGAGCTCATTCTGGATCTCGGAAAAGAATTGGAACGGCAAACTTCCATTAGGCGAATACAAAGAAATCCGCCGCATCGCCCGTGCGATTACGCATGCTGAGAACGGAGATACATCAATCATTCTAAATACAGGAGCTACGATAAACGATAAACCATATGCGATAAACGATAAACCGCCAACCGTCAACCGCCAACCGCCAACCGCCAACCGTCCACCCATCATCGGCATCACCGGCACCGGCGGCGCAGGGAAAAGCAGCGTGACCGACGAGATCGTCCGGCGCTTCCTGCAGGGATTCGCAGAAAAAACAATCGCGGTCATTTCAGTGGATCCATCAAAGAAAAAAACGGGCGGTGCCCTATTGGGCGATCGCATTCGGATGAACAGCATTCATTCCCCGCGTGCTTATATGCGTTCCCTGGCCACGCGTGAAACCGATGTGGCATTGAGCGCCTATGTACAGGAGGCGCTGGACATCTGTCGCCACGCAGGTTTTGATCTGATTCTGCTTGAATCGGCGGGGACAGGACAAAGTGATTCTTCCATCCTGAATTTCTGCGATGTATCGGTGTATGTCATGACCCCCGAATACGGTGCGGCGAGTCAGCTGGAGAAAATCAATATGCTCGATTACGCTGACCTGATCATCGTTAATAAATCGGACAAACCCGGCGCTTCAGACGCGCTGATCGAAGTGCGTAAACAGTATAAACGAAATCATGGTTTGTGGAATGCGAAGGATGTGGAACTGCCTGTAGTGGGTACAACGGCTTCCTTATTCAATGATGCCGGCACGCAGGATTTTTTTATCAGGCTGCTGAGAACCGTGGATCAGAAATCGTCCACCCATTTTCTGGATGAACTTCGACTACCCGACATCAGGGGTCATTGGGAAAAATCCATTATCCCGGCTGCCCGTGTCCGCTACCTCAGCGAGATTCATGAAAGCATAAAGGAATACAATGATCTGGTAGAAGCTCAGTCACGCATGGCCTCCCTGTTATACCAATTGTCGGGCGCGAGAGATGAAATGAAAAAAATTTCCGGAGGCCAGAGTCTGATTACGGAAATGGAAAGCCGGATCAGCCAGCTTGAAGAGCAGCTCACGCCGGTCAGTCGCAAATTGCTCAGACACTGGCCAGAGAAAATAAAGTCATACCAGGCGGACGAATATATTTACATGGTGCGCAACCAGGAAATCAGGCAGGCGCTGTTTACAACCAGTCTGTCCGGTACGAGAATTCCGAAAGTCATTCTGCCAAAGTTTAAGGACTGGGGAGATATTCTTCGCTGGCAGGCGCAGGAAAATGTGCCAGGGTCATTTCCTTTTACCGCCGGATCATTTCCTTTAAAACGCGAAGCGGAGGATCCGACCAGAATGTTTGCCGGTGAAGGTTCACCCGAAAGAACCAATAAGCGTTTCCACTATTTATCCGCGGGGTCTGTTTACAAAAGACTCAGTACCGCATTTGACTCGGTTACCCTTTACGGAGAAGACCCGGCACCGCGCCCGGATATCTATGGCAAAGTGGGCAACAGCGGAGTGAATATCTGTACCGTGGATGATGCAAAAAAACTATACAGCGGCTTTGATCTCTGCGATCCGAAAACATCGGTGAGCATGACGATCAACGGTCCCGCCCCAATGATTCTCGCTTTTTTCCTGCACGCAGCCATCGACCAGGAATGCGAGAAATATATTAACGAAAATGGATTGTGGAATGAGGTGAACGAGATACTGATTCACAAATATGCTTCTTCCAAACCACCGCGATACCAGGATGCTGAGTCTGCGGGACTACCGCAAACCCATAACGGACTGGGACTAAAATTGCTCGGAATTAGCGGGGAAGATGTTTTGCCGGCTGAGGTATACCGGAAAATAAAAGCGAAAGCGCTGAACCAGGTTCGTGGCACCGTGCAGGCGGATATTCTGAAAGAGGACCAGGCGCAGAACACCTGTATTTTTTCCACGGAGTTTGCGCTCAAACTCATGGGTGATGTGCAGGAATATTTTCAGGCAAACCA
Source organism: Puia sp. (assembly GCA_965214575.1). Taxonomy (GTDB): domain Bacteria; phylum Bacteroidota; class Bacteroidia; order Chitinophagales; family Chitinophagaceae; genus Puia. Next base: position 24,644 of record CBDCCE010000033.1, on the reverse strand, counting down.
GGTAAGGAATTTTTACAGCGTGTCCATCTCCGGCTATCATATTGCAGAGGCCGGCGCCAATCCCATTACCCAGCTGGCATTCACGCTTGCCAATGGATTTACTTATGTGGAATACTATCTGAGCCGCGGAATGCAGATAGATGAATTTGCGCCCAATCTTTCTTTTTTCTTCAGCAACGGCATGGATCCGGAGTATAGTGTGATTGGAAGAGTTGCCAGAAGACTATGGGCCAAGGCCATGAAATATAAATATCGGGCGAATAAAAGAAGTCAGATCTTAAAATATCATATTCAGACCAGTGGCCGTAGTCTGCATTCGCAGGAAATTGATTTCAACGATATCCGAACCACACTACAGGCACTGTATGCGATTTACGACAATTGCAATTCGCTGCACACGAATGCCTACGACGAAGCGATCACAACGCCTACGGAGGACAGTGTGCGGCGCGCAATGGCCATTCAGCTGATCATCAATCGTGAGCTCGGCACGGCAAAAACGGAAAACTTTATTCAGGGTTCTTTTATGATTGAAGAATTAACGGATCTGGTGGAAGAAGCCGTGTTGAAAGAATTTGACCGGCTCACGGAAAGAGGCGGAGTGCTGGGAGCCATGGAAAGAATGTACCAGCGGAATAAAATTCAGGAAGAAAGTATGGTTTATGAAACACGCAAACACAGCGGTGAATTACCCATTGTTGGCGTGAATACTTTTCTGAAAGCCGGCGGATCAGCTACGATTATTCCGAATGAAATTATCAGGAGTACCACCGAAGAAAAACAAGCCCAGATAGGCAATCTGCTAAACTTTAAGGAAATTAACCAGGATAAATCGGCTGCCGCGTTGCAGGCATTGAAAGAAACGGCAGTCCAAAATGGAAACCTGTTTGCCTGTCTGATGGAAACCGTAAAATATTGCAGCCTGGGAGAAATAACACATGCGCTGTATGAAGTCGGCGGCCAGTACAGACGCAATATGTAATTGTAAATTGTGGATTATTAATTATTGATTAGCCGGCGATACTGGAATTGGCGGCAACACTTTTGATCCAGTCTTTGGTTTCGGCTTTACTCTTATTGAGCTTTTTTGCAAGCCTTTCATACAAGTCTTCCTCTCTTCCCGGTTGCAGTTCCAGATCGGAATCAGTAATGTTTGGATTAGCTTCTTTTATTTTTTCCTTTGCCAGTTCCCACTGGCTCGCGAGACTGAATATTTTTTCCATCGCTGTGTTTTAATTCTTACCTGTGAGATCTCTTGTACCACGAATAAGGCTTATGCCTGCAAAAAAGAATAATAATCCCAATATCGCATATACCGCCACCGCTTTGGCACTGTGGTTCGAAGCCGTGTTACCCTGTACAAAATTGTACGCGGCTATAACGAGCCCTACAATGCCTAAAACGGTCAGAATGACGCCAAATGCTCTTTTTTCCATGTTGCTGTTCAGGTTGATTCATGTCTTGTATTGCAAAGAACATGCATTTGGTGTAAGCCTAAAGCTTAAAGCCTAAAGCTTAAAGCCTAAAGCTGAAAGCTTAAAGCCTAAAACTGCAACCCGTGCTTATCGGTATAGCTTCTGGCATTTTTCACAGTAAAAACTGCGCCGCTTGCCCTCTCCGAGGTATTCCTTATGAACCGGATGTTGGTCGCGGGGACATTTTTTCTTTGTATAAATTTGCCAGTGTTTTTTTAATTCATCTGATTTTTTCCATTTCAGGAAATCGAAGCTGTAATTGCGGGCTTCTTTAATGAGCAGTGATTTTAGTTTTGGCGGCAGTTTTCCGATCAGGGATTTTGGATGCACTCTGATCCTGAACAGGACTTCATTTTTGATGATATTTCCCACACCGGAAAATAATTCCTGATCCAGCAAAACATCCGCTACGATTCTCCCCGGCTCTTTTTTTAATTTAGCTGAGGCTCTGCGCGGGTTCCAGGAATCGCTCATGACATCTCCGCTGAAATCATATTCATCTTTTAACGGGCCATCAATCATTTTCAATGCAGTAGTATAAAAATTGAGTTCGTCCTTCTTAAACCGCAGCGAGAGTTTAAGTGGTGTTTTTTTTCTCTCATTGACCAGCCAGGTGCCGAACATTAAAAAATGAATCCGCAGGGTAAAACTGCCAAAACAAATCAGGAGATGTTTGCCCCAGCTTCTGATATCGGAGATTTTTTGATTGATCAAACGGGATTTATCAATATTAGCATTCCCGGCTACGGATAAAATAGTCTTTCCGATAAATGGCTGAAGAGCTTCCCTGACGATAACAATCGATGGCCCTTCCGGCATAATTTTATATAAAGACTGTCAAAATCTTTGCCACCGCCAACCGCCAACCGTCAACCGCCAACGATCAACGATATCACTTAAATTTGCTCATGCCCAAAACACGTTCCCTTTTAGTATGGCTGCTCATTGTTGGTTGCAGCCACAATCCTTATAAGGCTGGCAATAAAATATATAAGAAGCAGGCAAAAGACCTGAGCGAAACCATACGCAGGCAACCGGCTGATTATTTTCCCCTTCAGGATTCGCCATGGATCGGCACAGTCAATTTTGATCTGCGCCGGCCCAATTTTGTGATCATCCACCATACGGCCCAGAACAGCTGTCCCATCACGCTGCATACCTTCACCATACAGCCTTCCCAGGTGAGTGCACATTATGTGATCTGTAAAGACGGCACGGTACACCATATGCTCAATGACTATCTGCGTGCCTGGCAGGCGGGACTGAGCAAATGGGGAAACAATACCGATATCAATTCTTCCAGCATTGGTATCGAACTGGATAATAATGGTTTTGAATATTTTACTGATCCGCAGATCAACAGCCTGCTCATTCTCCTGGATACACTCAAAACGAAATACAAAATTCCGCAGGAAAATTTTATCGGCCACAGCGATATTGCTCCTGGCAGAAAAGTAGATCCCAATTGGCGTTTCCCCTGGAAAATCCTGGCCGATCATGGCTTCGGTAACTGGTACGGCGACACCTGCCTCGTAAAGGTTCCTGCGGGATTTAACGACTACCAGGCCCTGCGCGTGATCGGATTTAATATAAAAGATACTGTAGCGGCCGTTTCGGCCTTCAGAAGACACTGGCTGCAGGATTCGGTATATCATCCGTTCGACAGCGCCACGGAAAAAATTCTCTACAATCTCTCCCTGAAATACCAATAAAAAAACCACCCATAGGTGGCTCTTTTCACGATACGAACGGGATGTATAATAAAAGGGACAGATTACAAAACGGGCGAACTGGCATAATTGCTCTGCGCTATTTCCTGAATGATCCGTTTATTAAACGCATCCAGATCCTTCGGACTTCTGCTGGTCGTCAGTCCTTCGTCAGTCACCACTTCCACATCGGCCCAATGAACTCCCGCATTTTCCAGATCCGTTCGGATAGAAGGAAAGGATGTCATGTTTTTACCCCGCAGCATGCCGGTTTCTATTAATAACTGAGGTCCGTGACAGATGGCCGCCACCGGCTTCCTTTCTTCAAGAAATTGTTGCGCAAAATCCACACAATCGGGATTGGCGCGCATCTGATCGGGATTCATCACTCCACCGGGAATGATCAGTGCGTCAAAATCATCTACATTGGCTTCGTTGAGCTGCACATCTACAGGTAAGTCGATCGACCAGTGATCCTGTGCCCAGGCTTTAACACGGTTTTTCTGGGGTGAAACGATTTCTACCGTGGCTCCCGCATCCTGCAAGGCCTTCATCGGGCTGGTTAACTCAACTTCTTCAAAGCCATTCTCCGTGAGAATAGCCACTTTCTTACCACTTAACTTTCCCATATCTAATAATTTAGAAATATAAAATATTCTCTCCGTCAGTGTAATTCAAAAACAATACCAACCGTATTCGCAGGGGAAATCCATTAAAAAATTAAGACGTATTTTTAACCCTACTTTATGACCATTGAGCAGAAGCGACTTCTTGTAAACTCCTATAAAAAAATCCCCCTGGAACAATGGGGACCCTACCTCAGCGAACGCCAGTGGGGTACCGTAAGAGAGGACTATGGTCCATACGGAGACGCATGGAATTATTTTCCATACGACCATGCCCATTGCAGGCAGTATCAGTGGGGTGAAGACGGACTGGCCGGTATATCAGATTTCTTTCAAAATCTCTGTTTTGCAGTCGCTTTGTGGAACGGAAAAGACCAGGTACTGAAGGAAAGACTGTTTGGTTTGGGAAATAACCAGGGAAACCATGGAGAAGACGTAAAGGAACTGTATTATCATCTGGATAATATTCCTTCCCATTATTACATGGAATACCTGTACAAGTATCCCCAGCAGGCCTTCCCCTATCAGCAGCTTATTCAGGAAAACCGTCTGCGTAATAAACTGGAACCCGAATTCGAAATCCTGGATACGGGCGTATTCGACGGGGATGAATATTTCGATGTGCTGGTCACTTACGCAAAACAGAGTTCCACCGACATTTTCATTAAAATCGATATCACCAACCGGTTTCACAAAGCAGCAGATATCACCGTGCTGCCGACTTTGTGGTTCTACAATAAATGGAATGACAGCGGAGAGCCCAAGCCCGATATCAGTCTGAGGAATAAAAACTCGGTCATCGCCACACATCCCCGCCTGGGGGATTATTATCTCTATTTTCAGACTCCAAAAGAAAAATGGTTCACCGAAAATGTAACCAATAAGGAAAAAGTAATGGGCGTTCCCAATGAAACACCCTTTGTGAAAGATATTTTTCATTCCGCCATAATAAAGGGAGAATTTTTGGAGGATCTGAAGAAGAAAAAAAACGGAACCAAATTCTCACCGGTTTATAAACTAAGGCTGGAAGGCGGTAAAACAGAAAGCATTTATTTAAGACTCGCCAATAAATCCATCACGAACCCGTTTACTCTCGGTTTTAAAAAAATATTTGACGTACGCAAGGAAGAAGCCAATGCGTTTTATGAAGATATCCTGCATCCCGGTTCCTCACCGGAATACAAGTTGCTGCAGCGTCAGGCTCTTTCCGGCATTTTGTGGAGCAAACAATATTATCATTTCGATATAGAAAAATGGCTGACGAGCAGCGACGGTATTTCACCTGTAAATGACGGGAAGAAATTCGGCAGAAACCACGACTGGAAACATCTGAAAAATCAGGACGTGATTGCCATGCCCGACAAATGGGAATATCCCTGGTATGCGGCCTGGGATATGGCTTTTCAATGCATACCCATGAGTATGGTGGATCCTGTATTCGCAAAAAACCAGCTCCTGCTGATCATGCGGGAATGGTATATGAAGCCCGACGGACAACTTCCGGCTTACGAATGGAACTTCAGTGATGTGAATCCTCCGGTTCAGGCATGGGCCGCACTGGCTGTTTACCGGATAGAAGGAGAGAAAACCGGAATCTACGATATTGATTTTCTGAAGAGAATATTTCAGAAACTGCTGATCAATTTCACCTGGTGGATAAACAGAAAGGATCCCAACGGTAACAATATGTTTGAGGGAGGATTCCTTGGTCTGGATAATATCGGAGTCTTTAACAGAAGTATTGAGTTGCCTGGACAAATGCAGCTCGAACAGGCGGATGGTACGAGCTGGATGGGCATGTACGCGCTGAACATGATGGATATGGCTTTGGAAATTGCCATGAAGGATGTGACATTTGAAGATACGGCGACCAAATTTTTTGAGCAGTTTGTGCTTATCGCCGAGGCGCTCAATGAACAGGGTATGTGGAACGAAGAAGATCGTTTCTTTTACGATACCCTGGCCGTTGCAGGATCCGCACCCCTGCAACTGAGGATTCATTCTATTGTAGGCATCACCACGCTTTTCGCCGTTTCCATCATCGAGAAAAAGAAACTGGACAAACTCTCCGATTTTCAAAAACGGATCAGCTGGTTTGAAAACTACAGGCTGAAGAATAATAAATTCTGGCCCAATGAGGAAAAAACAGATGGAGATTCCATTCTGCTTTCCCTGGTTCCCCGCGCCCGGCTGGTGAGTCTGCTGGAGCGTTTACTGAATGAGGAAGAATTTCTATCTCCGGGCGGCATACGCGCCCTGAGTAAGTTTCACGAAAAAAATCCCTACTCCGTTCGCATAGATAATATTGACTATAATATTCAGTACGATCCGGGAGATTCCACGTCGAACCTGTTCGGCGGAAATTCTAACTGGCGGGGGCCGGTCTGGATGCCTATCAACTACCTGATTATTCAGTCCATCCGTAAATACGGAAATTTTTATGGCAACGCATTAAAAGTGGAATGTCCTGTGGGTTCCGGCGTGTACATGAATCTGGAAGAAGTGGCTGATTTCCTTACGCAGCGCGTGATCAGTCTTTTTTTACCGGATCTGTCGGGTAGTATTCCTCAGTATGGCAAGTACAACTGGTTTTATCAGCAGCCGGGCAACGAGCATATCAATTTATTCTACGAATATTTTCATGGCGACAGCGGAATGGGACTCGGTGCCTGTCACCAGACCGGCTGGACGGCCTGTCTGGCGGAATTGATAACGGCCCATCAGATCAGTACGCTGAAGCGTCAGTCAGAGCCCGCCCCGGAAATTACCGTGGTTGCCTAGCATTTTTCAGATTCATCAAACACTATGGACCCCATTATTCAGGATATCAGCGATCTGTTTGCCAGCTATAGCAAAGAAGCCGTTCGTTCCATCAACAAGATCCCTCAGTCAGGCAGCATCCGGATGTATTATCGCATACTCACGGCCGGCAAGTCCTATATAGCCACCTACGGAATCAATATCAAAGAGAACCAGAGTTTTATCCGCTTCAGTAAACAGTTCAAATCGAAAGACTGTCCCGTCCCAGAAATCTTCGCCGTAAATACAGAAGGCACTATTTATATCCAGCAGGATTTTGGAGATGTTTCTTTACTCAATTGCCTGGAGGAAGAAGGGGCGAACGACAGGGTATATCATTTATTCAGGCAAAGCCTGAAGGAACTGGCGCATCTGCAGATCAAGGGCGACGAAGGCCTGGACTATGAAAACTGGTGCCTCACTTCCAGCGAGTTTGGTAAACAGGCCATCATGAGTGACCTGCTTTATTTTAAATATTATTTCCTGGATACCCTGCAGCTGCCTTATGATAAGGAAAAACTGCTCGATGATTTTGAAAGCTTCTCTGCGGTGCTTGGAAATACAGAATACAAATATTTCATGTTCCGGGATTTCCAGAGCCGGAATATTCTGATTGAAGAAGATAAAGTACACTTCATCGATTACCAGGGTGGTATGAAGGGCGCCTTGCAGTACGACGTGGCCTCCATGTTATGGCAGGCCAAGGCCGAACTGAGTGATGCCTGGAAACAGGGCTTACTGGAATACTATATGGATTGCGTGGAACTCGAACTCGGCGCTCCATTTAAGAAAAAAGAATTTGTTCAGCAATACCGCGGTTATGTCTTGATCCGGCTCATGCAGGTGCTGGGCGCGTATGGATTCAGGGGACTGTTCGAAAGAAAAGCACATTTCCTCGTCAGTATTCCCCTGGGATTAAAAAATCTTCGCAGCTTCCTGCATCAGTATCCGATGGAGAAAAATCTGCCGGAATTTGAACGGGTGCTGAACCTGATTGTGGAGGATCATATCATTGAACGGTTTATTCCACCCCGCGCCAGTGCCGATACACCACTCGTGGTTCATATCAACAGCTTTTCCTATCGTAAAGCCATTCCTGCAGATCCGGGAGAAAATGGTGGCGGTTTTGTGTTTGACTGCCGCGCCATTTTAAATCCTGGGCGAAAAGAAGAATTCAAAACTCAAACGGGACGTGACAGTGGAGTAAAAGACTTCCTGGAACAACAGACCAAAATGCCCGAGTATCTCAACAGCGTTTTTGACCTGGTGGATATATCGGTGGAAGACTATATCCGGCGGGGCTTTAAGAGCCTGATGGTGAATTTTGGCTGTACGGGAGGACAACACCGGAGTGTATATGCGGCCGATTCTCTGGCCCGCCATCTTAAGAACAAGTTTGGTGTAACCATCGATTTGCATCATATCGAACAGGAATCAAAGAATTGGAAAAACTAGGGGAACAGTTTTTCTGCAGCGGCAACCGATTCAGTTCTTCCCACATCAACTAATTTAGATCCCGAGTGTTCATAACCCAGGATATTGTAACGAGATGCCAGTTCCAGATAAACATCCACGATGGAAAACTTTCCCTGCTGATGCATAAGAGGAAATATTTCGGGAGAAATAATATGGATGCCGCTAAAGGCTTTTTCTTTCAGCTCCTTTCCGGGAATGGATATTTTTTCTTCCCGCGTTTTGGTATTCCGCCATCCGCAGAGTCTTTCCTTTTCATTGAATAAAAAATAGCGCGAAGATTTTCTGTTTGTTACGGCGAGTGTGCAGAGCGGTTTATTTTCTTCGTGAAAAAAAGCCATGGCTTCCAGGTCCAGATCGGTAAGGATATCCGCATTCATCAATACAAAAGATCCGTAGTCAAAATAGCCAGCCGCTTTTTTTAAACCACCGCCTGTTTCGAGTACCTGCCCCGTTTCATCACTGATCGAAATATTGCTTCCCCAGCCATCATTCACAATAACTGCGTGGCGGATCTGATCCGCAAAATGAAACACATTGATGAGCACGTCTTTGATTCCGAAGGATTGCAGGTAAAGAACATTTCTTTCCAGAAGGGACTTGCCATTCACGAGGGCCAGCGCCTTGGGATGCTCGTCGGTCCAGGGTTTGAAACGGGTACCCAGCCCGGCAGCAAGTATCATCGCCTTCATCAGAGTACAATATTTTGAACCAGGCTACTCTTATTCGGATAGTCGGTATTGAAATGGAGTCCGCGGCTTTCTTTTCTGAACTGTGCTCCTTTTACGATGAGGTAGCCCGTCGTGATCAGATTTCTTGCTTCACAGATCTGCGGTGATACCAGGGTCGTTTCGTAAAGCGCTTCAATTTCTTCGTGCAGCAGATCGAGTCGTTTGAGTGCACGCTCGAGGCGGATATTGGTTCGTACAATACCTACATAGTCGCTCATCAGCAGCTGCAGTTCTTTGATACTTTGCGTAATCAGGATCATTTCTTTGGGAGCCGTGGTTCCTTCCGCGTTCCAATCCGGTATATCTTCCCTGAAAGCGACGGACTTTATTCTTTCCACCGAATCCAGGTAACAGCGATGGGCAAAAACCATCGCTTCCAACAGCGAATTACTGGCCAGCCGGTTGGCGCCGTGTAAACCTGTGGAGGCGCACTCTCCTGCAGCATATAAATTCTTAATGGACGTATGTCCCCATTCATCCGTTTTTATTCCACCGCAGCTGTAATGGGCCGCCGGCGTAACCGGGATCATCTGAACCGCCACATCAATGCCTGCTGCCTTACAGGTTTCATAGATATTCGGAAAATGATCCAGAAACTTGTTCATATCCATATGCCGGCAATCCAGGTAAACATGATCCGTGCCCGCTTTCTTCATTTCACTGTCGATGGCCCTGGCCACGATATCGCGGGGAGCGAGATCCTTCCGGGGATCGTATTTCTCCATGAAAGCCTCACCGTTTTTATTCCGGAGAATGCCTCCATCGCCGCGAACGGCTTCCGTGATCAGAAAGGCGGGGCTCACGCCCTGCTGATATAATGCGGTGGGATGAAACTGGATGAATTCCATGTTTTCAATTCTTCCCTTGGCCCGGTAAACCATTCCGATGCCATCTCCGGTGGCGATAACCGGATTGGTCGTGGTACGGTATACCTGCCCGTTTCCCCCTGTACAAAAAACAGTGATACGGGATAAAATCTTTACAATACTGTTCTTTTGCATGTCCAGGGCATAAATGCCATAACACTCTATATCCGGCGTGCCTTTGGTAACCAGGTAGCCCAGATGATGCTGCGTGATGATATCCACCACAAAGCAATGCTTGATGATCTCGATATTTTTTTGAGCGGCTACGGTTTGAAGCAAAGCACGCTCCATTTCTTTTCCGGTTACATCTTTGTGATGAAGGATCCTGAATTCAGAATGTCCGCCTTCCCTGCCTCTTTTATATTCTCCCTCTTCGTCTTTGTCAAACTCGGCACCCCAGTTAATCATTTCCTGGATACGAAGCGGACCTTCCTTCACTACAATCTCCACAGATTTTGGATTGCATAAACCATCACCGGCAATCAGGGTGTCTTCGATATGTTTTTCGTAACTGTCATTCTCGAAGTCGGTTACTCCTGCAATACCGCCCTGCGCATATTTGGTATTGGTTTCGTCGGCAATCGTTTTGGTAATCACCAGCACCTGCTGGTCGGGACAGGCTTTGGCCACTTTTAAAGCGTAAGTGAGTCCGGCAATACCCGATCCAACAACCAGGAAATCAGTTTTTCTTTGCATGTTTTTTCCTAATATATGATCGTGTATTCGAATTTTTCCGGGTGTTCAAAAACTTCAATCAGGTTATACTGTATGATCACTTTCTTCCTGTCGGGAAAAAGCTTGGCGAGGATATTGTCTACTTTTTTTACCGGCCTGGGTACGCTGATGGTTAATGTATATGGAACTGAAATACCCATGTTGCCCGCATCTTTCATTTGCGCATATTGGGGGCTGGCCTGTAATGCCTTCCATTTTTCGGGATTGAGTTTCCGTGACAGCAGGCCATCGTGACTTTGAAAATCATATATGGCATTGAACTGATTCATATCCGGCATGCTCTGGTCGTTTCCGGTGGAAGCTGCCGTATCCGGTTTGCCCGCCATTCCCTTGAACAGCTGATTGAAACCGAGGGACTGATTGTTCATTGAGTTGTATAATTTCTGCAGGTCAGAAAGACTCTTAAAAGGAATGACAATATCACTCTTGAACTCTTTTTGCTCAATATTCAGCTTCAGATGAACCGATCCGTCTTTGGTCAGCTCTTTATTTTCAGCACTGATATTCTTAGCTGTGTCGAGAAGGGTTTTCATCATTACGGTGGTGTCGATGTTTTTTGATGGCATCTGTTTGTCCATCTCTTCCTTTCCCAGATAGCTCTGCATGGCCTGCAGAAGCTGGCTCATATCCGTATGCACGGCGTACACACCCGAGCCATCCGGCTTCACGTCAATATCCTCATTGATTTCAAAACAGCCCGCCAGGAAAAACATACTGGTGATGGTGAGCAGGAACTTCATTCTTTTCATAAAAAAAATTATAAGGCAAGGTACATGATTACCGGAATTCCAATTGATATACCACGCTAAAACTTTGTGAACCGTCCGGTTCCAAATGAATAAGTCCCAGTTCGTTATTGAAAGCATCCGGAGCCGCACTCAGGTTCTCTATGGCAATACTTTCCCTGTCGCCGGGAGTATAAATCTGGAGATACGGGTAGTGGCTGTCAGGGTAAAAACTCAGGCGCAGTCCGTTGGCAGGATTTTCCAATACGGCGGCCGGTTTATCCACGGTGGGCTCAAGAAGGAAACAATTGTCCAGAAAAGTATCGCCTATCCGGGTGGGTTCATAAAAATCCGGATAATCCACAAGGCCGCCCAGCGGAATCAGTTTTTCATTAAAAATGAGCATTTTTTTTGAGCGGAAAGAGAACAGCCAGTCGTTCACTTTCCCTTCCAGATTAAAATAAGGATGCCAGCCATCGGCCATGGGTATGCGCCTCTCAGACAGGTTTTTTACACTCGTTTCAAGTTCCAGACGGCCGCCTGTTTTTAATGTATATTTGACAGTTATCAGGTAGGAAAAAGGGAAAGCAGGGTCGTCTTTTTGATATAGATAGCTCAGTAAAATGGAAGCGGAATCCGTTAGTGTCACGGTTTCTGACACTTCGAAGGGCTTATTATAAAGAATACCATGGATAGCCGAGCCGTCAGGAAATTTATTAAGGAATTCATAAGATTTTTCCTCATAGGTATAGGTTCCTCCGGCGAGCCGGCAAACAAAGGGGGATAGTTTTGCACTTTTGTAAGAGGAAGAAAAGTTTTGACGAAGATCGGAGCTGTTTTTATAACTGTTGATCACCTGAATTCTCCTGTTACCGGAAGGGATGGAATATTCGTGAAGCATGGCACCATGGCCGGGCAGGATACGAACCTGTATACCGCTCGCGCAATCGGTAATCTGCATGGCTTCCAGATCCTCCGCTTTTTCTTTGGTAATCCTGAACGACATTTTATGGGATGGTTTAACTTTCGATGAATGGAAAAAGATATCCTCAAGCAATTTCAACAATATTTCGGAAACAAAAGCCTGATTGCCGCCGCGCCCGGCCGCGTTAACCTGATCGGGGAACATACCGATTACAATCAGGGCTTCGTGTTACCTGCTGCCATTGACAGGAATATTTATGTTGCTACAACAGCGAACAATGAAAATCGTTTGAATCTCCGGGCTCTTGAATACCGGGAGCAGTTTTCATTTGCTTTGGATGCTATGCAACCCGTTAAAGGCTGGCCCACTTACCTGCTGGGCATGATCCATTGGCTGATGCCGGGGGGCCGGCTGCCCTATGGAATGGATGTGGTTGTTTCAGGCACGGTGCCCGTCGGTGCCGGCATGAGTTCGTCTGCGGCCCTGTGTTCGGCATATGGTACGGCGCTTAATGAAGTATTTGGTCTGGGATTGTCCAGAATGGACATTGCGCTGGCCGGACAAAAAACGGAACATCTCTTCGCCAGTCTTCAGTGTGGTATCATGGATCAGTTTGCGAGCATGCACGGAAAGTCAGGTCATTTGATGAAGCTGGATTGCCGCAGCCTGGAGTATGAATATATTCGCTTTGATTTTCCGGACACCCGCATTGTGCTGGTGAATACCATGGTGAGTCATTCCCTGGCTTCTTCCGAATATAATTTGCGCAGGCAGCAATGTGAGGCGGGTGTGGACGCGCTACAGAGAACTCGTCCTGAGATCATTTCGCTGCGGGACGTGCAAATGCAGGAACTCGAAACTGAAAAAGGGAATATGAGCGATACCGTGTACCGGAGATGCCGGTTCATTGTCGGGGAAAATCAAAGACTGCTCGATGGATGCGAATTTTTAAAACACCGGGATCTGGACGCATTTGGGCAACTGATGTATCTGTCCCACGAAGGACTCAGCAAAGATTATGAAGTCAGTTGCCCTGAATCCGATTTTCTGGTGGAAGCAATTAAAAAACTGGCCGGCGTAAAAGGTGCGAGGCAAATGGGCGGTGGTTTCGGCGGATGTATTATTACCCTGGTGGAGGAAAAGGCCACCGAGCTTTTTATTCAGCATATCCGGCATCAGTATGAAAAGCAGTTCGAAAAAACACCGGACTGTTATTCCATGAACATCAGCGAAGGCGCGCACATCGTTCAGCCTATGGCTGAATGATCATTTGGCGAATGGCCGGCTTCCCTACGGTTCAACCCATTCGTTATTCTCTTTCAATAGATTGATGAGTTCATCTACGGCTGTTTCGCTGTTGACGCTGCGTTTCATCACTTCCTTTCCTTTGTACAGGGTGATTTTACCAGGGCCGCTTCCAACATACCCAAAATCTGCGTCAGCCATTTCCCCCGGACCATTTACGATACATCCCATGATGGCAATTTTCAGTCCCTTGAGATGACTGGTTCGGGAGCGGATCTTTGCGGTCGTTTCCTGAAGATCAAACAATGTTCTGCCACAGGAAGGGCAGGAGATATATTCCGTTTTTGAAATTCTTGTTCTCGCAGCCTGTAGTATGGAGAAGGCCGTATTATTTAAGAACTGATGATTATTTTTTGCTGCCAGATAAGTTCTTCCGCTTACCTGATCATTCATGATTTTATCCGGATCGTTTTTCAGCCAGATACCGTCACCCATACCGTCGGCCAGCAAAGCACCGGCTTCCACGGCAAAATGAATCAGTTGACGGTCGATGGTAACCTCTTTACATTCCACCGCAATGATCAGGGGAATTTGAAGATTTCGGTGCATGAGTTCCATAACAAACCGCCTGCTGTCCAACACCGGATTTTCATTGTCGGAATGGAGAACTAAAACCAGACCGGGTATTTGTTCGAATAAACTAAAAGCAGCCGGGCGAATCGCATGATTCGTATTGAGGGATAAAAAATTTAAAGAAGGGGACCAGCTGACCGCATTTTCCAATTGATCAGCCGCAAACAACGGAAAATATTTTTCTTCACCTGCTATGGTTTTCTTTTCTGCCAGTTGCTTCCAGGATTCATAATTGCAAATGACCCTGCAGGTTCCGGGCAGATCGAAATTCAATACTTTATCTCCGGTATAGATAAAATCCGCGGCCCCTTCCCCGATGGTCCATTTGTCCGTTACGGCGTCATACTGATAACCAACCGCGCTCAGCGTTTGAGGAGTTATTGTATTTTCTTCCAGAAAGTCAGCTATTACCACCGGAGGATGTCCGCCACCGATATTTTGTACAGCCTGTGTTTTTCTCCTTTTATATTCAAAAGGCGAATAAGGCAGTTTATCCAGAGCAGGAATATCACCGGCTTTTTGCCTGTTTGTATAACGGGCTACAATGTCCCTGCAAACAGGTATTTCAAATTCAGGATCTTCAGTCAGCGATACCCGGATAGTATCTCCGATTCCGTCTTCAAGCAGTGTGCCGATGCCAATCGCTGATTTTATACGGCCATCTTCTCCATCTCCGGCTTCTGTTACTCCGATATGCAAAGGATACATGAGGCTGAATTCATCCTGCATGGTTTTTATCAGGAGGCGATAAGCCTGTATCATCACCAGCGGATTGCTCGATTTCATGCTCAGCACAATCTGGTGATAGTTCTCGGCCCTCGCGATTCGCAGAAACTCCATGGCGCTTTCCACCATACCCATGGGACTGTCGCCATAGCGACTCATGATACGGTCACTGAGCGAGCCATGGTTGGTGCCAATCCGCATCGCCGTGCCATATTCTTTGCATATTTTAATGAGCGGTAAAAAACGTTCCCTGATTCTTTCTATTTCATCGTGATAGTCGGCATCACTGTAGTCGATAAATTCAAACTTCTTTTTGTCGGCATAGTTGCCCGGATTGATCCGTACTTTTTCAACAATACGTGCCGCAATTTCTGCTGCATTGGGAGTGAAATGAATATCGGCCACCAGCGGAGTCTGGTAACCTCTTTTGCGTATTTCGTTTTTGATCAGCAGAAGATTTTCCGCTTCTGTTTTGCTGGGAGCCGTAATACGAATCAGTTCCGCCCCGGCTTCAATACAGCGAATGGATTGTTCCGCTGTTTTGATCGTGTCCATCGTGTCGAAGGTGGTCATGGTCTGCACCCGTATAGGCGCCCCGCCTCCGAGAATAAGATGCCCTACCTGAACCGGAACCGTTTTCAGTCGCTCGTATGATGTTAATGAATGGTTGTACAAGGATGTAAATTTAATCAATAAAAAGTTTTAGGCTTTAGGCTTTAAGCCTTAGGCTTAAAAAGAGCTTCTGGCTTAAATTACCAGTCTTTCTCGGGCTGTGTTAAAGAATGCGACTTGTTTTGATTCATTTTGTCCTGTACATCTTTTTCTTTCTGTTCCAGGGATTTCAGGTATTGTTCCACCTGTTGTTTGCTCAGTTTGCTTTGAGGTTGTTTCGGTGTTTTATCCTGCTGGTCGGGGTTCTGTTTTTGCTTTTTATCATCCTGCTTCTTGTCCTGCTGATTCTTTTTGTTCTGTTGTTCCTGCTGCTCCTGTTTCTTTTTTTCCAGAAGGGCCTTCACCAGGTTGTCCCTCGAAGCGCTGTCAGAGGGGTTTAGGCGGAGGGCATTTTTCCAGGCATCAATACTTTCATCAATTTTTTTCTGACGTATCATAGCCACGCCCTTATTGTAATAAGCGCTCTGGCGGGTGTCCTCATCAGCTTTGGATTGTAATACGTCATCGTATGCGGTAGCCGCTTTTTCGTAATCGTTCTTTCTAAAGAAGGCATCTCCCTGGTTAAAGCTGGCGTCGGGGTTACCGGGTTTTTTTTTCAATGCCCTCTGGTAGTTGCTGAGCGACTGGTCATAGTCCTGTTTATTATAGTAGCGATTACCCTGGCGGATCAGCGCATCAGCCGTCTGCGCCTGAACGGAAGAAAAGGCGCAGAGTAAAAAAGTCAATAGGTATAAAAGGCGTTTATGCAATTTTTCTTTTTCTTTCAGGAATAAATAATTCAGCAACCAACAAGAGTCCCGCCAATCCGATAAACCAGGGGAAATAATTTTTATAATTGATAAACTCACTGTCGGCCAGGGCTCTTTTTTCGATACTGTCGAGGCGCTGGGTGAGTGTTACCGTGGCGTCTTCCAGATTGTCCAGGTGGATATAGATCCCGTTAGTGGCATCCGATATGCCGGTCAGTTCAGCTTCGTTCAGTTTAGAAATCACGGTGTTTCCCTTTTCGTCTTTTTTAGGCTCTTTGGTCTCCGGGTCGATGATTTCCGATCCTTCCACCGAGCCGATACCCACCGTATTAATCATAACGCCATCTTCGGCCATTTGTTTTGCTATTTTAAGCCCTTCCGGGTCGTGATCCTCACCGTCTGAAATAAGTACAACGGCTTTGTATTTGTGTTCATTGCGATTAAAGGAATTATTGGCCATCGTGAGTGCTTCGGCAAACACGGTCCCCTGGGTGGGAAACAGCGTCTGGTCCCGCTTCGGAGATATACAGTTTGGCCGCGCTGTGGTCGGTAGTCAGTGGCATTTGCATATATGCCCGTCCGGCAAATAAAATCAGTCCCACCCGGTCGTTTTGCAATCTGTCTACGAGTCTGTAGAGCAGTTGTTTTGCCTTATCCAGACGGCTGGGCTTGATATCCGTGGCCAGCATGCTTTTGCTCACATCGAGTACAATCATAACATCCACGCCCTGGCGTGAAATATTTTCCGCGCTGCCCCGGGCGCGGAGGTTGGCCAGACCGGCAACCAGCATAAAAACGGCCACACAGATCAGAATAAATTTCAGGAGAAAGCTCCGGGCAGAAAAGGATTTTACCAGCTGTTTCACAAGCGCCGGATCTCCAATTCGTGCAGACAGCTTTTTTTTCCAGATGATCAGTCTGTAAAACAGCAGGATCAGCATGGGAATAAGTACGAGTCCGATAAAAAATTCAGGATGCTGAAATTGCAACTACTGATTATTAATTATTAAATATTGATTTACCGCCAGCTGCCAACCGTCAACCGCCAACCCTTGCTGCAATATACCACTCACTGACCTTGCCTCTTATTTCTTTCCGTTAAAAAATCCCAAATGAGCCAGGATGTCTTTGAGCAGTTTGAGCCGAACATCCCTAACCCGGTCAGGCACAGTGGATTCAATATTCAACACAAAGAAATAGGGATGACGGTTTTTCCTCGATCCAGCCCACAACCCACCCCAGTTCACGTCCATTCCCGGGGAAGCCCCATCCCGTTTTATAGTACAATTTGTAATTCGAGTTCTGTTCGCGCAGCATCACGGATTGAACAATATCCTGCGTGCGTTTGAAAAAGGGAAGCTGGTCGAAATAGAGTTTTTTTACCAGTCCCAGTTCTTCGTCGGGTTTTATTTTCAGGTGATTATTCAGCCAGAAAGAATCAACGGGCCCGCTGATATCGCGGTTACCATAGCCCAGGCTGTCAATCCACAATTTCATCGTGTCATGTCCTATCCGGCGAGCCACTTCCTGATAATAAGGCACGGCGGAAACGGCAAAAGCTTCTTTCATGGTCAGATCCTTATTCCAGTCCTCGTTCCATCTTTTGACGCCGTCCCATTTAATTACCATGTTTTCATCCCGGATAACTCCGGTCTGTATGCCAATCAGGGAATTCACGATTTTGAATGTAGAAGCGGGCGTGTAGGCGCTGTCGCGATACCTGCTGAGGTTATAAATGATAAAATCATTTTCACCGTTATTGAATAATCCAAAGCAGCCCTGCACACCTGCAGAATCGAAATAGGTTTTCAGGCTCTCATCTTCTTTTACATTATTGGTTTTGCAGCCGGTTAAAACGACATAAACCAGGGCTGGGATCAGGAAACGGCGCATGGTAAATTTTTGCAAAAATAAGCAGGGCTGAACTAAATGGATATGGTTATATTTAAAGGACAAAATAGCTATGCTTACCAAGACAGATATTGAGAAATATTTTATTGCGGAAAAGCAGGAAAGCCTGGTTTTTCTGATCATTGGCATCGCTGCCATTCTGCTGGCGCTGATATTTTATTTTTCAGGGAAATCACAAATTTACCGTGGCGCAGCCATCCCTCTGCTGGTTTTGGGCCTCTTACAGGCTGTGGCCGGATATACGGTTTACATGAAAAGTGATGATCAGCGGGTAAGTCAGGTCTATGCTTATGATATGAACCCCGACCAGCTTAAAACAACCGAGCTGACGCGAATGCGGAAGGTCAAGGCCAATTTTAAAATTTACCGCTGGGTAGAAATCGGAACCATACTTGCAGGTCTCGCGCTGATTCTTTTGTTCCGTTCACAACCGGAGAAAGCTTTCTGGCTGGGACTGGGAATCGCCCTGGCTATCATTACCGTAGAATTATTTATAGCAGATTACATTGCCGGCAAACGCGCCAGCGTGTATACCTGGCTGCTGGAAGAGTATAATCAGATAGGGCCCAGGTAAAGTATGAGAGTATAGGAGTACAGGAGTGACGGTCATCGGTCATCGGTCATCGGTTCCAGGTACAGACTTTTTACTCTCAGAGACTCCAGCACCTCTTCGATCTCTTCCAAAGTTCCCTTTTGAACAAGCTGATTCCTGACTTCCTTGATATGCGGAATGCCTTTCAGGTAATTACTATAGTGCCTGCGCATTTCCAGAATACCGAGTACGGCACCCTTCCATTCAATCGAGCGATACAAATGCTGCCGGATCACATCTATCCTTTCTTCCAGTGAAGGCAACGCCAGATGCATTCCGGTTTTTACAAAATGTTTGATTTCATTAAAGATCCAGGGATAGCCGATCGAGGCGCGGCCAATCATAATGCCATCGACACCATACCTGTTTTTGTACTCGAGCGCTTTTTCAGGACTTTCAATATCGCCGTTACCAAAAATGGGAATTTGTAAACGCGGATTGTTTTTTACTTTGGCGATCAGTGTCCAGTCCGCCTCTCCTTTATACAACTGGGCCCGGGTTCTTCCATGAATCGTAAGTGCAGCGATACCCTCATCCTGCAGCCGTTCGGCCACCTCTTCAATGTTTTTTGAATCCTCGTCCCATCCAAGCCTGGTTTTGACCGTCACGGGCAGCCTGGTGGACTGAATCACGGCACGGGTTAGTCTTACCATGGCCGGGACATCTTTTAATACGGCTGCGCCCGCACCCTTACAGACGACCTTTTTCACCGGGCACCCGAAATTGATATCTACCAGATCCGGGTTGGTTGCATCAATGATGCGCGCGCTTAGCGCCATGGCCTCTTCATCCCCGCCGAATATCTGAATGCCAAAGGGACGCTCGTATTCAAAAAAGTCCAGTTTCTGTTTGCTTTTGATGGCATCGCGGATCAGTCCCTCAGAAGAAATAAATTCACTGTACATGAGGTCGGCGCCATATTTCTTGCACACATAACGGAATGGCGGATCACTCACGTCTTCCATGGGTGCCAGGAGCAGGGGAAAATCCGGCAGTGTAATATGTTGTCCTATCCTGACTGACATGTTTTGAACAGGGAATCGTAATCAATGGGTTAGCCTATGTTGAAATTGAAGAGCTGGTATGCTTAATTTCGCATTTCTTCCGGACGCAAAGATACTCATTAAAACCTGTAGCCGGAAGCCTTTAGATGCATACTTACCTTCGAAATAAGCCTGTCTGGCTCCAGCTGATTATTTTCGGCGGACTGGTTGGTATTCATTTTTGTTCTGGCGCTTGTTGTGGGAGTCAAATTGGGTTGCGCATCTGAATCATCTGACCAGCCAGCAGATTGCCACGATGGGACCGGCCGACTATGCACGGCCTGAACTCGTCGGGCGTTATCAAAGGATCTGCTGATCGTTCAGTTCTTCGGTCTATTTTTTCTACCCCCACTGATTTTTGCCTACCTGGCTGATCCGAATCCGCTGGGCTGGGCAGGGCTGAAAGCTCCTCAGAAAACTAATTTTTTCTCTCATCGGTTTACTCGTGATGATCGCCTGCCTATTTTACGGTAGAACTTTTGGGCTACGGTAAATGAATCCATTGTGCATCTGCTTGCCGAAAGCCACGCAGAAGTGGATCGTGAAAGGGGAATCTGATGCCGACGGCATGCTGAAAAATGTGCTGTCGATGAAAGGACCTTCGGATTTGATCCTCAACCTTTTTCTGGTTGGCCTTTTACCGGCCATAGGTGAAGAACTTTTTTTCCGGGGTGTACTGCAGAAATTTGTTTATCCAGATTTTCAAAAAAGCATGGCCGGGAATCATTTTCACGGGTTTTTTGTTTTCTGCCTTTCATATGCAGTTTATGGGCTTTTCTCCCGAGAATGGCGCTGGGAATTATTCTAGGTGCACTCTATTGGTATCAGCGGAAGTATTTTTGTTTCCATGCTGGGCCATTTCTTATTTAACAGCATCAGGTGTTGCACTCATCTATTATAAGGTAGCCGACCTGGATTCGAAGTCTGAATCCAATATGATATTCAATCTGATCGGCGTGATCTCACTGGCGACTCGTGGTTTTTCTTTTGAATTATCTCAGGAAAAAATCTGTCACAACCTACGACCGGAAGTTTCCACCCGTTCGGGAAGTAACCATTTTCGATGAACCGGACCCCCACAGCTAATTTCCATTTACGTATCTTCAATCTATGGCACTTCAGGCGGTCACTTTCAGAATCAGGGCACTGACTTCACTGGTGTTTCGTTGCAGTGATGCTGGCCGGACTGCTATGGAATACCTGGAGTTTTTTTACACTTTTTTCCATGTCATTCATTTTGGTTGCTGGTACGAATACCAGAAGCTTCTGGAAAAAATTGATCCTGCCTTACGGTGAAATCAGCCCTTTTCAGAAATATGGCGTTATGATTGCCGGCTGGTGCATCATGATGTATTGCGCCAGCCCGGGTTTCGCAGGAGACATCGGTAATGCGGGGCTTCATAACGCCGGCCTCTACGGCGGCCTTCTGTTCCTGTTCATTTTGCCGGTCGCGGAAATTTTATATACGCGTAAAACCTATCTTGCAGAATATGGGCTATTCGCTGCATGGGTTTGATTTATATTTCACTCAGTCTGGGCATGCTTACTCAACCTGCGCACTTTTTATCCGGGACCGACTGCACTGGAAACCGTGTAAATAAATTAACTGTGCTGCTGATCATATTGAGTTTATGGGTAAATGATACCATGGCCTATCTGGTAGGTTCAATCATTGGCAAAACCCCTCTTTCAAAAATTTCACCAAAAAAAACATGGGAGGGCACGATCGGCGGGATTCATTTTCGCTGTACTCACCATGGGTGTTGTGGGCTATTTTTTCAGCAGCGGATTCGAAATGCAGACCGTAACCACGGTGGATGATCGTGGCGGCCATTGCCGCCATCACCGGAACGGTAGGCGATCTGCTGCAGAGTAAACTGAAAACGACTCGCAGATGTAAAAGACAGCGGACGCATTATGCCGGGCCATGGTGGTTTTCTTGACCGCTTCGACTCACTGCTTTTTGCCACGCCATTCATATGGCTTTACATTGTTATGTTTGCATAATTAATTCAAAGCCGGATTTTCATTTTAACCAATGACCATTCACAAAGAAGGATATAAAACAATTGCGGTCTGTGCCATTATTTTTGCCGCTGATCAACCTGGCTTCATTTTATTTTATCAGTTTTCATTCGCCCCTCCTGAGCTGGATATTATTTGTTGTAACAGCCTGGGGCTTCTGCTTTTTATCATTTCATTTTTTCCGGGTGCCCGCACGGGTGCCTTCCATCAATGAAAAATATATTGTTTGTCCGGCAGACGGAAAAGTAGTCGTTATCGAAGAAATCACGGATGTGGAATATTTTCACGACCGCCGTTTGCAGGTATCTATTTTTATGAGCCCTGCCAACGTGCACCGGAATGTAAATCCAGTCAGCGGAGACGTTATTTACAGCCAGTACCACAAAGGGAAATATCTGGTCGCCTGGAATCCCAAATCATCAACGGAAAACGAACGTCATAGTGTGGTGATAAAAAATCCAAAAGGTAATCTGCTCGTTAAACAGATTGCCGGCGCGCTGGCAAAACGAATCATCAACTATCTTTCACCCGGGCAGAAAGTGGAGCAGTGCGCTGAAATGGGCTTTATAAAATTCGGCTCCCGCGTGGATGTGCTTCTTCCTCCGGGCACAAAATTGAAAGTCGAACTCAATCAAATGGTTAAGGGTGGTGTAACTGTTTTGGCGGAATGGTAATTTTTTAAGCCGAAAGCTTAAAGCTTAAAGCCTAAAACCGCCAACCGTCAAAATATATCCATCAGTTCCCTGAGTGAATAAACCGTAAAAGTTGCATTTACCGGCTCGGTATTGCCTGTATGATTCACATATACCTGGTCAATGCCCGACTGACGGGCACCCAGAATGTCTGCTTCCGGCGTGTCGCCGATCATGATACTTTCTTTTTTTTCTGCGCCTGTCTTCATCAGCGCGTAGTCGAATATTTCGGGATGCGGCTTCAGACTGTTGGACCCTTCGGAAGTAATGACTTCCCGGAAAAAGCCATCAATTCCCGAAGTTTTCATTTTGTGATGTTGCGTTTTTTCAAACCCATTGGTGATCATGTGTAACTGATAGTTTTTCCCTTTCAGATAATTCAGTACCTCGATCGTATGGGGAATACAGCTTTTTTCGTGGGCAGAATATCCAGGAACGCCTCACCCATTTTCCTGGCCAGTTCGTCATTACCTATTTTGAATTCAAGCAGGGTCATCGCCATTCTTTTCCACCGCAGGTCGTCCACTCTGATAAGTCCCTTACGATAACGATCCCAAAGCCTTTCATTGTGACCCAGATAGAGTTTATGAAAAAGATCAAAATCATTCACTCCTGCATGAGCCAGGGACAAGGAATGATAGATATCCTGTAAGGCTTCCCTGCTGTTCGTATCAAAATCCCAGAGTGTGTGATCGAGGTCAAAAAATAAATGCTTGTAGGGCATGGGTGCAATGTAAGAATCAATGGCCATCAGTCATCCGTCATCGGTCAACAATAATAAGGCGTAAATTGCGCAGATGAAAGTAATCATAACAGGTGCTTCCAGGGGACTCGGTTTTAGCATGGCGGAAGCGTTTGCTGGAGAGGGCCATGACCTTTATCTCACGGCACGTAATGAAGTTACGCTCTATCACGCGCTGGAGTCGCTGATGGGCCGTTTCCCTGATCAGACGATCAAAGCCAGGGCTTTTGATCTGGGTTCTAAAGAAGGCGCGCTGGGTTTTGGCAACTGGATATTGCAACAGGGTGTTGAACCGGATATCCTCATAAATAACGCGGGGACTTTTGAACCCGGTCGTGTAATTGACGAGCCTGAAGGTCAGCTCGAAAATATGCTTCATGTGAATTTATTGAGCGCCTATCATTTGACCAGAGTACTTGTCCCGTCTATGATGAAACGTAAATCAGGACATATTTTTAATATCAGTTCCATTGCCGGAATGCAGGCATATGCTAACGGAGGATCTTACAGCATCAGCAAGTTTGCGCTTACCGGATTTTCAAAAAATCTGAGGGAAGAACTTAAACCCCATTCGGTTAAAGTAACCTGTCTGTTTCCGGGAGCCGTTTATACAGATTCCTGGGCCGCCAGTGGAGTTGCCCGCGACCGGATCATGAAACCTGCCGATATTGCGGGTATGGTTGTTCAGATTTCAAAACTTTCGCCTCAGGCGGTTGTTGAAGAACTGGTAATCAGACCGCTTGCCGGAGATCTTTAAAAGCCTTTTTAAGCCTAAAGCCCAAAGCGTAAAGCCTAAAACTGTTTCTGTTTGTGGTTTCAAAAAAATAGTCAGAGTTTTCAGACTTAACAAGGTTTTAAGTTTTAGGCTTTGAGCTTTGGGCTTAATATTGGTTTTAGGCTTTGAGCTTAAACCCGTTTTAGGCTTTAAGCTTTAAGCTTTAGGCTTAGTAAGCAATTAGTGAAAATCGAATTAAATATACCATTGAGAATTCTATTTGTTTGTCTGCTCTCCGCATTTTTGAGGCCGGTTGCTGCGCAGGTGCAGTTTACCGCACAGGCGAGCACTAAAGACATGGGCAAAGGCGACTATGTACAGGTTCAGTTTATTGTGGAAAATGCCAAACAGATTGACAAGATGCAAACGCCCGACCTGTCGGAATTTAATATCGTAGAAGGTCCCAGTCAGTCCACAGGCATGAGTGTCATCAACGGCGCCATGTCGGAATACAAAGGAATCAGTTTTCTTTTGCAGCCTAAAAAAAGCAGGTACGATCACCATCAGGGCAGCTACCGCGTTGGTTGATGGGCAGCCTATGCATACCAATACATTGCAGATTGTAGTTCATAATCAGAGCACGGGCAGTGGAGCGGCATCCGGATTCAGTCCGCTGCCGGATCCCTCCTGGCCGGCTGCGCAGCCTCAGGTGGATATGGATGAACTGGTGAAACCCGGCGAAAAAGTAGAAGATAAGATCAAAAAAAATTTCTTCATCAAAGTGGATGTCAGCAAATCGGACTGTTATCTCGGGGAGCCCATTGTTGCCACCTAC
>CBDCCE010000032.1:0-40839 GCA_965214575.1 Puia sp. | reverse complement strand
TACATTCAAAACTCGTGGAAAGCACTTCAGGATTAAGCAAAACAACCACAGAAGTATGGACCAGTACAGAAATTCCCGGATATGCCCTGTATAAAAAAATGACAGCGGTACAAACCAGTAAGCCCGGTATGGCGCAGGCCCTGGAAAACGCGGGCTGTGGGGGGTTTCTCGTTAAGATAGATGTCGAAGGCAGCAGCTCTTCCATGATCGAGACCCTGATCAAAGCAGAAGAAACGCATTTACCCGCCAGCCTTTTTCAGATCCCCGCCGGATATACCGAATCGGATGAGAACATGATGTCGAGCTTCTTTCATTCCGCCGGAAAAAAATAACCTAATCTGTTTCCGTTCGACTAACCCATTGTAAAATAAAAACAATATGAAATTATTCTTTGGTTCCGGATCCACTTTTCGCAGACTATGTTTTTTGTTACCAGTAAGCTTCGTTGCCATTCTCCTGGCCTGCAAGGGCAGGGATTCCGAAACAGCAGCCGCTGAAATAAAGTCGGCTGTTATTTCCGACAGCGGAAAAGACAGTACCTACTATGGCAAAAACAGTTTGAAATATACGATCGAAGGGAGACATGTCGACATTAAAGACGCGCTTAAGACGGGCGAAGGAAAATATACTACCGTACTCTATGTAAACAAGGCATTCAATCATGCAGGAACGGTAAGGGTCAGCGTGACCAACCTCATCACTGATGAAGTGTTCGATCTTATATTTCCTGCAAACGGGACCAGTGGAACAGGAACTTATCTCGGAACCCACGGTCTGAATAATTTCTATTCCGACGCAGTGAATATCCGGGTGATCAGTCTGACAGCAACAAATATAACAGCCAGTTTCTCCGGTAAATTCAAGGGCAAAGATCCAAAACAGGGAACAGTTGACATTCTGGATGGCAGCTTTGATCTTGTAACGAAGAACGAATAAATCTCAGTGTCATGAACAAACATTTGTGGAAATGCGCCATACTGCCTTTGCTTCTGTTACTTCTCTCCCATCATCAGGCGAAGGCACAATTTTTCAAGGACCTGCTGAATAATGTAAAGCAGACCGCCCAGGGACGCGCAAACAGCAAAGCATCACAGACCACCAATCAGGTGATTGATAAAGCAGAGAATGTGGGTTCTCCCAAACCCGGCAGTTCCACGCCGCCCGCCAATCAGGGTGTCGGACAGAATACATCGACGGCTTCCGGCACAGCAAAAGGACCGGCAGGTTCGGGATCATCAACATCTGCACCGGGAGATAAAGATTCGGACAGCAGTTTTCTCAGTTTATCCGTATCGGCCGACCGCATTCTGTCCGGTGGTGGAATTTTAATCAGCGGCACCAGCATTCGTTTCGGCGATATGAAAGATGTACTCATCACGGTAGACGGCGGCGTGGCCCTGAGCACTAACCTGCCGTTGACAGACAGCGGTCACTATCAGACCTATCAGATTTTTCCTGATGCGGGCGAATATAAAATCACCGTAAAAAGCAGCAACCGGAAATCGGTTAAAACGATCACCATCGCCGTTTTCGATCTCGCGGATATAGACAGCATCACCGTAAAACCCCGCGCAGAAATGCAAAGAGCTTACGACCAGGTTCGAACCTGGATCCGGCAAATGAAAGAACAACTCGCGGCCAGCGATGCAAAAAAATTACAGGATCAAATGGATCAGCTGACGCTGAAAAAAGACCAGACTTTTAAAGTTTTTGATGATGTGGGTAATATTGGAAAAACACTGGATAAAATTCAGAAACAGTCAAAGGCGGGAAATGGATCAGGAGGCAAAAGCAGTGGCGGTGGTGGCGGTATGCTTTCCCCGGAACTGACAAAGGACCTCAATAAATTGTCTGATGGCTTCTCCACCGAAGCTGGTGAGATGCAGGCTGCAAATGATGCTGCCGCGCATAAGTCGTACGACAACACGATTTGTGAATACATTCAGATGATGAGTGAAGCCTGCGCGGCGTTTTCAACAGTTACCGCTTTTTTCTCCGGAAAGGGCGAACTGGATCTGGGGCTGGCTTCTATCACAAAAAATATCGCGCTCGATAAAGGCGTTTCAGCAGCACAGGGAATTGCGCCCGATGCCGCCGGATCAGATGCCGGAACCAAAGCCCTGTACCAGGAACTCGGAAAATATTGCGCCGTGGCCAAATTTGATGCAGACGGCCTCGGACAAACTTTAAACAAGGCCGGATTTACCGGTGATATGGTTTCTATGTGTTCGGATTTTTTCCTTAAGAAATATTGCGGAACCATGTCGGGGGATTTCAGTCAGGATTACGAGTGTATTTATTCGAATGACAATAAAGTAACCTGGTGGGAATATACCTATCATAACGAAGCCACCATTAATCTGCGTTATCTGAAAAGCGCCGCCACACCCACCCTGATCAAAATGAAGGGCAATATCGAAGGCAATGCCACAAAATTTACGATTTATCAAAAGCCAAGTGAAATGGATGACTTTAAAAAAGCCATGAAGGACCGCGCGAAAATTTATTCCATTTGTCTCCACGTGCCTCCTACCGCCCCGATGGCTTCGAGCCAGGCCGACAAGTCGACCAATTTTGGTGCTGTGGCCCGCGCCGTAGTAACGCCTGCTTATTTTAATATTCCGATCGACGCGGATTACAATCCGGAAACCGGCGATCTGAAAATCTATTGTAACGAAGCGATTATGGACTACGGACCCCTTGTGGAATATACTTACGGATATATCTGCATAGCTGCGGGCATTCCGCTGACCACCCGTGTACACTATCCGATAGTGAAAGCCAAACTCTCCATTGCCAAAGTAATCGAGAAAAACAACGAATTTAAAGTGGTGCAGGATGCCGATCATAATTTATCGTTCAGCAAACAGGCGAGCTTTGACCTGGGTGTTGGCGGATCCATCACGCATCATATCAGTATGAAAGTAAATGCAAAATCAAATTAATATGCCCATCCGGAGAACGATACCCATTTGCGCTTTTCTTTTTTTGCTGATGGCGGTCCGGCCCGGTTCGCTCCATGCACAGTCTGGCGACAATGCCTTCGGCGACAGCATTCCCATCAGCAACGGGCTTCTGGGAAAAGTCTATTTATTGCCGGAAACCTCAGACAGTCTTCCCAATTTTGATACCCTGAAAGCATTGCCGGATTTACTTTATGCAAAAGAAATCAATGTGCCCGACCGTCAATGGTCGGCCGGCTTTCCGGGTTTACGCAGCCGGTACGAGTGGTTTGGAATAGAATACACGACACTGTTTCAGGTTTCGATGGGTGGCATCTACAATTTCCATTTGTCCAGCGACGACGGCTCCAAGATGTGGATCGACAGCCTGATTATGATTATCGACTATGATGGTATTCACGCGGCCGGTACGAGATCGGACAGCGTATACCTGAAACCCGGGGTTCATTCCTTCAGGCTCGATTATTTCCAGGGACCGCGTTACAGTCTGGCCCTGCAGCTCACTTATAATGCCGATACGGCGAAAGAACAGTTTTTCCCCGGCAAAATGTTCATCCTCAAAACACCGAAACCTCCGTTTAATTTCTGGCCCTGGCTTATCGCCTTAGTTTTGATCATTGGAATCATCGTGTATTATCAGAAGAAAAAGAAATCGTCCCAATCGGTTTCTCCAGATCAGAAAGTCTAATAGCATACACGCAGATTGATATTTAGTCTTAAATTTCATTCTTTTTATTACATTTAATGAAGGCGGACAGCCACATTAAACATTAACGATGTTCTTTTTGAGAAAACACTGGTTCGACCTGGGTGGCGTTTTTTCCATAGCCGTTATCATTTTCCTATTATCCAATCATCTTTCACTGACCCGTTATGAAATACTCATGTGGGTAAGCCTGATTACACTTTTTTTTCATCAGCTGGAGGAATACCGGGTGGTGGGAACTTTTCCCGGCATGTGCAATTCGGCGATGTATAAGAGTACCATGCCCGACCGGTATCCGCTGAATACGAATACGGCGCTTATAATTAATGTCGTTATTGGTTGGACCTTATATTTTCTGGCTGCTCTTTTTGCGGAGAAAGCGGTCTGGCTGGGCATTGCATCACTCATGGTATCGATGGGTAATATAATCGCTCATACCACTTTGTTCAATATCAAAGGAAAGACCTGGTTCAACGCCGGATTATTTACCTCATGGTTTTGTTTTGCTCCGGTGATAGGGTATTTTATTGTGATAACCCGCGAAGATCATATCGGCAGCACGATGGACTGGCTCATTGGCGTTCCCCTAGGAATATTGATCAATGTTTTGGGCGTTGTCAAACTGATTGACTGGCTGAAAGATCCGCAAACGACATTTATATTTCCGAAACGGACTCTTTTACAAAAGGATCGGTGAGGCAGGTATTAGTGTGCGGTAATACGGAAGTGTTGGTAAATTACAGGTATTTTTTTTTAACAGCGATCCCACTTTCAAAATGAACGACCCAATGACCAGGTTCATTTTTTAATGATTGGTCATACATTTCCCTGGCAACGGTTGCTCCCGATACACTGCGGTATTTTTTCCATCTTCCAATCAATAAGGGATCTAATAGTTTAAACAGTTTTTCAAAAAACATTTCGCCTAAACGTTTCTCTTCCTTCCTTGCGGTTAACATGGAAGGTTCATATATAAATAACGATTCTAACTTCAACGCAAGGATATCCCGTTCGGTCTCCCCTTTCATCCTGATATAAAAGGTTTTGGAATTTGGGTTTGCTCCAACGGAAGAGACCAGATGAAATTGTTTTACGCCGTTTTTCTCCGCAATTTTCGCGAGCTGGAGAGGATAGTCATGGTCAATTGTGTAATAGGTCACCGGGTCGGGCGTTTTACTCTTTGTTGTACCCAGGCATGAAAACAAAACATCACCCTTAATCGACGACTGATTCCCTTCTATCTGGTCAAAATCAATAACCAGCTGAGTGAGTTTGATGTGGCTAAAATCCAGTTTTCTGCGAACAATGATCAACACCTCATCATATGAACCGCTATCCAGCAATATGTTCAACAGCTGACTTCCGATAAGTCCAGTGGCGCCGGCAACGATTGCTTTTCTACGCATAATATTCAAGGTAATATTCAGGTTATGAACAGGATTGTCCTATCGTTGGTTATCGGCCGGATCGGGTAATCCCTGATTGTCCAGCATTTGAATTGCGGTTGCTGTTCCGAGATCAGGATTATCCCAGGCAGAAAGAACCCATACTATTTTTTTCTCCGGGGTAACTTCAAAAAACTGTACAGTTCCCTTCCATGTGCTGGTATCAGAATTTCCCGCCACCCAGTTGCTGATGATGGTATTTCCGTTTTGCAGCCGGTTTGCCGTTTGCGTGTTAAACAATTGAAACGGCACATCTGCCTGAGTAAGTTCCCATACCGTTTTTCCGGAAGGATCCACTTCACGCGTATAACCGAAACGGTCACCGGAAATCAGTGTATTGCCATTGTCCAGACGGACCGCTGCCCATGCCGAAGGCGCTTTCACGGACCAGATTTCTTTGCCGTCCAAAGTATATTCCGCTACCCGGCCCTCACCCATAAATGGGACCAGAATGGTTTTCTGTTTAGTATACCGGATATGACGCAGTTGCCCGTGGGTAGCCGTTACGGATGTGGGAATGGGTATCTCCTTAAGGATTTTATTTTGGGCTGTATTGATGATGAGCGCTTTGGCGGGGTTACCATTCAGTGCCATCAGCACACTGTCCTTTCCAATGGGAACGCAGGAATGGGTTTCGGTGCCTGGTGCACATCTATATTCCCAGATCAGTTTTTTATCGGGCGTAACGATACCTGCACCCGACATGCGCGCAAATACGATATTGCGGTCAGGCATCATGGTTATATCGTCAAATTCCTGATTGGCTCCCGGAGAGGGATGTAATGGAATGGAATACTCCCATGTTATTTTCCCATCACGTACCAGAAACATTTTCTGGGCCTCCGGATGGCGGGTATCCCATTCGCCGGTATATAGAAAGGAACGACCGCTTAGCCCATTCTCCGTGGGTCCGTATTTTTTGTATGCTATATCCATTCCGTTCCCATACTTCTTCATTATATCCGGCACTTCATCCAGCGTGATGATCAGCTCATGATTGTAAACATATTTTAAATAGGCCGTATCCACTTTTCGCAAATGATCCGTATGCCATTCCATCCACCAGCTCCAGATGGTTCCTTCGGAAATACACTTATCCGGATTGGGAGGGGTTCCGCATTCGTGGTAAGCGATGGTCATATCGTTTCCGACTATTTCTTTTACCTTTTTATACATCCCGGATTGCGGATTATCGCCCACATTGTAGGTATCGGCACCGGCAATATCCACGTATTTTCTTCCGGGGTACCAGGCAGAATCCGGTGAACCGGTGTAGCAGAGCACCCAAATCAGATTATTGATTTTTCTTTTGTAAACCAGGTAATCAAATACGGTTATCCATAATTTTTTAAACTTTTCGGGACCCTGTTTACCCCACCAGAACCAGTTGCCGTTTAACTCATGAAAAGGCCTCCAGAGCACGGGCACATGGGCATCGCGGATTTTTTCGAGCAGGTTTGCTTTTTGCTCCAGCTCATACCAGAACGATTTATTTTGCGGCGTTCCCTCAATGAAAATGCTGTCAATATCCACCGGCTTTTTGCTGTTCTCATATCCCTCTCCGATACCGGGAGCTCCCCAATGCCACATGATGGTGGGTATGCCTCCACCCTTCCACCAGTCGATGGCCCTTTGCGTTTCGGCTTCGTTCTCGCGACCGTTAATAAAATCCATACCCCGTATAGCAGGCTGTTTTCCGGTAACTTCTTTGATGTATTTCAATTCATCATATCCCCAGCTCGCCCACATTTGCCCGGAAAGTATTTTTTTACCCTTCATGTCATTCAGATAGCGGTATAACGCTTTTGCTTCCCTGGAAGGGTTCGGGGTGCAAAGAACAGGTTCATCAGGCTGGCTACTCTGCGCAGTGAAGGCATTCACACAGATAGCCGCAAAAACGAGAAAACCTGTAAACAAATACTTCATATTATTTCATTGAAAAGCGATGGGCATTTTTATTACTTACTTAATGATAGGCGGTAAGAATGATCTGGGAAGGTTTGAAGGCTTTTTCGTTTGTCGGATCTATACGATGGTATTTACGGACCAAAAATTCCAGGCTCATACCGGTTACCAGCAAACTCCCGGGTGGCATGTCTACTTCCTGGAAAATCTGATGGGCCGCAACTTTATTTGCATCCGGTTTATACCGGATTTCGTTTATGGCCTTATCTACCACCTTTTTATTTTCCACGTCGACCGACACGGAGGCGATTCTGCAAACAATTTCTGCCGTGTCTTCAGGCATAACAAAGGCTTCATTTGGAATGAAAGAAGGAATCGACAGTTTAATCAGGCCCGGAGTGGGTATGCTGACATCACATTTTATTTGCCAGCGTCGGGACATCCCCGGGCTGTCAGGCGAAAATTTAAAATTGTCAAAATCAGGCTGGTTTGTTGGCGAAGCTTTTTGATGATTGACCACCGTCAGCCATTCAAAAATCGTACTGACCAGCTTGTTTTGCATTCTGCGGTCTGAACGCACAAAAATAATGGCATGCAGACTTTCCCGGATGATACGTCCGATCGTCGAAGCCGTGCCAAACTCCCCGGCTCTTTTTTTTGTCCCCCTGGTCTGTTTGCCCTTTTTTGGGGCCGCCCGGGTAAAGTACCTGTCGCCCATCTTGTAATGGATCATATTTCCAATCCTGCCGACAAATCCAGCCTGCGTGGCCATAACTTAATTATTTAATGAACAAATTTGAGTCATATATTCCTTCGGGAATGATTCATGAATTTTTATTGTTTAGTCCACAGTAAGTCCGCTACGTAGCGGACTTACTGTGGATTAACTAAAATTAATTCATTAATCCATCAAGAACAAATAATCAATGATTTAATTTTTTTACAAGAATAATGGGTTAGAAAGTGAGCGTGGGGCCAATAAATTGTTGATTAATAATTATTTATGATAGATTAACCAATTAAAAGACCACTCCCGCCTGCAGACATAAAATAAATTCCGCACCCGCCTTATGTTGCGCATTCAGGATAATGCTGCAACCTATTGCTTTGGCGAGATCCCGGATGATATGGAGACCTAAACCCTGTTTGGCGCCGCTGCTTACCTTGTCGTCGTAGAGCGCCTTTAACTGCTCATCGGCAATACCCGGACCATTATCTGTTATGGAAAGAAAAATCCGATCCCTCTCCTGCCACGCTTTCCATTCGATATGCGCATCAGTCGTTTGCCGGACTGCTTTTACCGCATTGGCAGTGAGATTATATAAAATCGCTTTCAGATAATGTTCATCGCTGATCACTTGCAGACCGTCCGGGCAAATAAATGTGAACCGCAGATGCGTGGCATCTGCAAAAAGTTTTTTCAGGTACTCAAATAACTGCTCAACAGAAACCACTGATAAAGCCGGCTTGAAATGTTCCATCTGTCCCTTGCTCCAGAGCAACATAGCTTCCATGGTTTCAAGCACCGCATTTGCTGATGCAGCGATTTTTTTCTCACGATCTGCCATCTGTGCCTCACTCATCAGTCCGGGTTTTCTTGTCTGCAGTTGCAGGTAGTTGATCAGATTGGCTATCGGGCTCCGCAGATCATGACTCAGTATACCAAAAAATCTTGCCTTTATCCTGTTGGCTTCGTCGAGTTCATTATTAAGGTGAAGTAATGTGGTATTGATTTTTTTCCGGTTCCGGCTTTGGCGGTAGAGCAGTCCCCCGACAACCACCAGAAAGGCCAGGGCGCCAAGCAGTAATAACATTCTTTTATGCTGGTTGCCGATCTGAAGCTCTTTGTTTTCAATCTCCCGGTTCTTGAGTTCGATGGCGCGACTGCTCTCCAGCGCAGCAATTTTATTTTTACTTTCCTGGGAAAAAATCGAATCGGTTACATTCTGGTATTTTCTGAAATTATAATAAGCATTTTTGAAATCGCCTTTCTGCTCCTGGAGTTCGGCCAGCACACCGGTATAATAGGATTCATTGTCTACGTCGTTGCGTGCGCGACTCATGCTGATTGCCTTCAGCAGATACTTCTCCGCCAGATCAAGGCGTTCTTTTTTCCCGGCCGGTATATTCAGCGAACCCGGCATTTTACCCGGACCCTCATATCGTACCATATCCAGATAGGCCACGCCGATATTACCGGTATTGACCGTTGGCAATTCATTGTCGGTCTTTTCTACTTTCCAAATCGAATCGGCCTTCAATGCCAGTTCAATTTTGCGGGGATAGTCGCCGTTGCATAAGG
Organism: Puia sp.; assembly: GCA_965214575.1. GTDB lineage: Bacteria > Bacteroidota > Bacteroidia > Chitinophagales > Chitinophagaceae > Puia. Next base: position 31,518 of record CBDCCE010000032.1, on the reverse strand, counting down.
TCGACTGGTTCATATACACCGATGCCGCTCCCCGCTGGTCGTGCAAACGGGTATACATGGGCAATACTTCTTTGAAATAGGCAGATGCCCTGGCCGAGTCGCCCTGCTGCAGATAGTCGTCGCCCATTCCATTCAGCATCTGCGCAATCTTCGACAGGTCATTCCCCTTCCTGTAGATGGCCAATGCCTTCTGATCGAATTCTTCCGCCTTCTCTACATTATGCTGATACAGGTATACGATACCCATATTCTTTTCGCATTCGGCTATGAGTTCGTCGTTGCTGAATTTGTCGGCGATGGATAGGCATTCCGAAAAACACTGCATGGAATGAATATGATCTGCCGCATTCAGGTAGATTTTTCCCAGCATGTTCAACGTGGAAGCCCGTTGAAGCGTGGGATCCTTATGCGAAGTATTCAGTAGTTTGATCAGGGAATCCATCGCTGCCTGATCTTTCTTCTGTGCCACAGCATGCAGCGATCCGAACAAAATCAAAATAAATAAAAACTTCTGCATGGGTCTACGATATTTTGATCCCGTTCAATGATTCCCTGTATTTTCTGCCCACCGGCAGTTCAATGCCTGCAGCCAGCACTTCGCCCGGGCCAATTTTTTCGATAAAATGTTTTTGAACGGCAAAGCTCCGGTGGATGCGGATAAAGTTTTTGAACGCCTCTTCCGCGAGGAGACTGCTAAGGGTAGAGAGCACCATGGTTTTACCTGTTCCAGTGGTGATGCCGGTATAATTGTCGAGTGCCTGCAGATAAATGATTTCATGAAGCTGTAGTTTCACCTGCCGGGTACCGTCTTTGATAAAAATAGTTTCCGGACCCAGCACCTCATTCAGTAATTCTGCTTTCTGAAGAATCGTAAACTGCTTTTTCAACCGGTCCATCGTTTTCGCGAAGCGTTCATCCGAAAAAGGTTTCACCAGAAAATCCATGGCAGCCACGCCGAATCCCTCAAGCGCATAATCGGGATAAGACGTAATAAAAATACAGGCAGGAATATGCAAAAGCTGCTGCCTCAACTGAAGGCCGCTCATACCGGGCATATCGATATCCAGAAACAGGGCATGCGGAGGCTTTATTCTGGCGGCCTCCAATCCTTTTTCCGGACTGTCATAACAGCCGGCAATTTCTATAAAGGAATAGTCTTCGAGGAAGGATGCGGTGGTATGCAGGTCTACCTCGTCATCATCCACCACAATACAGGAAATTTTTGACGGCATCAGTTGAAGTATAGGGTTGCAGGGCTTCAACAAATATAATTAAATAGGCAGCTTGTCGTCTGCCCATTTTTAAGGTCGTTTGCCCAATAGCCAAAAAACGCGAAAAGCTTTGAATTAGGTTTGTTACAGAACCAAAAAAACCGGGGCCACCATGAAAAAGTTTACCGTATCGCTGCTGTTTCCCTTCTGCCTGCTAATGGGTATATTATCAGCCTGTACAAAATCAACGCCGCCAACGCCGCCCGCGCCTTCTCCCAAAATTACCTCCATCAGTCCGACTACCGGAGCGGCGGGTACGGTCGTTACGATTACCGGCTCTGATTTTAGCGCCACGGCTACCAGCAACACGGTCAAATTTAACGGAACCGATGCGACGGTAACCAGCGCGACGGTCAACCAGCTGGTAGTGACTACACCGGCAGGCGGCAGTAGCGGAGCGATAACCGTTACCACGCCCGACGGATCGGTAACCGGTCCTTCTTTCACTTACACGGCAGTTACCGTTGCGCCCACCATCAGTGCGATCGCACCGGTTGCGGGCAGTGCGGGTGACACGGTGACCATTACCGGAACCCATTTCGACATCGTAGCCGGCAATAATGCGGTCAGCTTCCATGCTGTGCCGGCCACCGTGCTTACAGCCAGTGCCACGCAGATCAAAGCGATTGTACCCGCTTCCGGAACAACGGGCGCGGTGAGTGTAACGGTGACCGGCAATACAGCCACAGGTCCTGTATTTACTTATCTCGCAAAACATGATGTATATGTTTTGGGAAGTACCGCCGCGGGCTTTTGCTACTGGAAGAATGGGGTACGAACTGATCTTCCTGCCGATGCGCAGCTCCTGAATTCCAGTGTCAATACCATTTATGTATCCGGTTCGGATGTGCTGGTTGGTGGTTCGACGGGAACTGCGGGCGCCTATTATCCGGTTTATTGGAAAAATGGAACCAGTATTAACCTTCCGAATAACGGTATTCAGGGAACCGTGCTCTCGATCGCGAGTTCGGGAACGGACATATTTGCCGTAGGGTACTATTATAATTCCGCAAATAAATATCCCAAAGCCTGGAAAAATGAAGTCGATTATCCGCTGACGGCCAGTTCGAATTTGACGGCCGGCCTGGCTACCAGTGTAGCTGTATCGGGCGGGCAAGTGTATATATCAGGCACCCAGAACAACGGCTTTGACGCCACTTTTAAAGCCACTATCTGGCAAAACGGAGCGCCCACCCTATTCACGGACGGATCCATTGTAACCTCCCTTTTTCTGTCGGGCGCCAGCGATGTATATGCAGCCGGGCTGAACAACGGTGTTCCTGTTTATTGGAAGAACCAGACGTCTACCCCTTTGGCACCCGGCTCGTCATCGCCCGGAAACCTCAGTATAGGAAGAAACATCTTTGTGCTGGGATCGGATGTGTATGTGGTCGGGCAGGCCAATGGTTCTGCTAAATATTGGAAGAATGCTGCTCTGGTCGGTTTAAGCGTACAGGAATTCGACGGAAGTGTCGCCACCTGCATACACGGAACAGGAAATGATTTCTATATAGGCGGAGAATCAGACGGAGTCAACAGTATCTGGGGCTATTGGGAGGATGGGATCTTTGTAGCCATTCCGGATTGCACTCATGTGTATGATATTTTCGTAAAATAGTCCGCCATCTAAGTGTTTTTAGTTAGAAACACGTATTTGAAATGTCGTTAATTTCAGTAACTGAAATGAATTGACATGATCCGAATAGTGATTGCAGACGACCACAAACTGATCCGTGATGCCTGGGCAACGATTCTGACCGGCGAAAGAAGATTGCGTATTATCGGAAGTTGCGGCGACTCAGCGGAAGCCGTTAAAATGTGTCGTAAGCTGAAGCCCGAAGTGTTGCTGCTTGATCTGAGCATGCCACCATTTGATGGCATTGAAGCCACGGAACGGATACGACGGCTATCCCCCGCTACGGGCATCATTGCCGTGACAATGAATAACCAGCCGGCCTTCGCCAAAAAAATGCTGAACCTGGGCGCGCTGGGCTACGTGACTAAAAATTCTCCGGCCGAAGAATTGAAAGAAGCCGTACGGGAGGTAGCTGCCGGCCGCGTTTATATATCTTCCGACATGCGCGGGATCATGGACAATTTCCAGCCACCCAAAACAATTTCTTCCGTGCAGTTACTCACCGACCGCGAGCGGCAGGTAATTGAACTGGTCGGTCAGGGCCGTTCCTCGAAAGAGATCTCTGAATTCCTCGAGATCAGTCTCAAAACCGTTGAAGTGCACCGGTATAACGTATTGAAAAAACTTCGGTTGAAAAATGCGGCGGCGCTTATTCACTATATGAAAGTGAGTGCGGTGCATTTGTGAGGGAGCATCTCTTAATCAGACTTTTCCCAGGGACTGGGTTGATCTTTGCCTGTGACGATCAGGTTTCGCAAATTTCCATTGACGAGTATCCCCCACGCATTCGAGCAATCTTTAAAACATTCAAATGATTTTACCAGTCCTGCGTGCGTGACCTGAACTTCTGTTTTACCGCCCTTTGGAGTGATATCAAAAATAATATCCGTGCCTGTCCATTCGTTTTTATCCTCAACAAAACTGAGTTCAGCAGCTGCCACATGCCAGACTATTTTTTTCCCCGGAATGAATGCGGTTATCTTCTGGCGTGAATAATGCATACCGGGCACCTGGTAGGTAAATTCTGCACCTGGTTTGTCGGTATCGCCTTCAATTTCTCCTGACCACCATCCACGTACATTATTAATCGAACGGAACACTTCTTCCGGGCTCTGGTCCACTGAAAAAGAAGTAGTGAAATCTGAGGTTGCCATTATTATATTTTGAAATAAGTGAATCTTCTTCTTAAATAAGTATCTAAATTTAGTATTTTATGTTATTAAAAATTGACCGGGAAGTCTGCATTGCTCAATATCGGAATTTTCCCCTATGTCCATACGATCAGAATACCGACGAAGAAGTCTACTATTTTCCTAAAATTATTACAGGCGGCTGGTACGAAATCCCCAGGATTCCCAGGCAAAACTTCATGAAAAGACTTTCTTTCGAGATCACCAGGCTCGTCATCGCCTGCAAGATCGAACGTCTCATTTTTCTCAGCGACAAAGACGGTCGCTGGGTCACTAAGCTTTCATCTAACCGGACTGATTATCCGCCACTGATAAAGGCTGTGGCCTTTTTTGAAAAGAACAAATTAGGAAAAAACTTTAATGGAGGAATAGAAGTGGCTGTTGAAGGTCTCGCCGAATTCCTCCAACATTACTATTGCGTAACAAGATGTGACGGCAGTTTTCATTCAGGCTATTTCTCTAATCCTGCGCAGTCTTTTATCGGAGGAATTCATTATAGCGGTGAAGTTCAGATTTGTGTCCTGAAAAAAAAGTTCCTACCCGTGATGGAAAAAGCGTTGAGGCAAACAAAGTTTAAACGGAACAGTCGATAAGCAACTAAAAATGCGGCTTATTATACACGACTAAATTGAACAGATAGTCTTTGATCACGAGATTCCATCCCTGTTGGCACATGGTATAACATTCCTTGTCCGGGGTTAGTCCCTCGTGAGTAAAATGCAGAATGGTTTTATCGCCTTTGGCGCTGATGTCAAAAATCATCCGGGTATTTGTCCATTCCTGCTGATCCTTTTTCAGCCAGTTCAATGTGCTATCCGTAACGAGCCACACGACCTTTTTCTCCGGAATAACTTCTACCAGCTTTTGTTTTGAATAATGGGCGCCATAATGATGAATGACAAATTCGTCATTTAAGTTCTCATATTGCCCTTCCAAATCGCTTCCACCCCACCATGTATGCAGATCACGGGTGATACATTCGAAAACCGCCTGAGGTGATTTGGTCACTTCGATAATTGCTGTAAAATCCGGCTTCTCCATGTCAACAAGGTCTATATGGTATTTTCCGTCTTCATCAAATAGTTGTAAAATAATTCTTTAACCGTCAGGTCGCATATCTGAGTCAGTCTTTCCCATTCATTTTCAAACACGATCCCATCGTATGTAAAATGGAGTATGGTTTTAATATTACGCGGCTCCAGTTCAAAAATCATTTTAGTTCCGGTCCATTCAAAGTTGTCCGTTTTGCGAATGCTGTCCGTGGTAATCCATACCAGTTTTTCATCGGGAACAAACTCAAGCACTTTGTTTTTTGAATAATGCGTATCGCCCGATCTGAGTATGAAATCGCTGTTTAAATGAATTTCATTCCCTTCAAAATCCTCCGGCCACCAGTTTTTGAGATTGATCAAATGGTTGAACACTTCATGCACCTCTTTCGGAAGTTCGACGGACACCGAGTATACGGCCTTTTTGAATGTATTTGTTTCGGCGATCTTTGAATTTACCATCAGTTATCGATTTTATTTAGTGACCCGGGTCAGCAGATATTCGTCCAGGTTGCGGAATCCCATAGCCGTTCCTTCCTTATAGCCCAGTGTGGCAAATTTCTCAAGTTCGGAAAGATTGGCCATTTTTTTGGCAATTTTTACCGTGGTGATCCCCTCGCCGGCCTCGAATGTGTTTGAAGTAATGGAAAAGCTGAAACCGGTATCCGCGTGGGTTCCGTTTTCATCAGTAAAAGAATTTTTTGTGGTAAAACTGGTCTTTGGCTGGATTTTTAGATACTCCGCCAGGCTCCAGCGGGTAGGAACGGTATCCGGGCCGACCATGGTATATAACCAGCGGCCGCCCACCCGGAAATCCATTTCCTTGGTTTGCACCCGGTAGGGTTTTGGACCCATCCACTGGTCCAGTATTTCTGCTTTTGTAAAAGCATCCCATACGAGATCGTGATCAGCAGCAAATTCCCGTGTAATGTGAATAGTTGCCGTGTCTTTGTCCACCGTGAAATCAAATAACAGGTTCATTTTTTCTTTTTTATGGTGAATAATACCTGATCGGGCATTCGCAACAATTTACTCAAACTAACACCTCACATTGGTATCCATTGACCGTTACCATTTCAATTATTTTATCAGGACAAATATTCGTCCCTTCCACTCTCAATACTTTATCACAATCGGACAAGTCAAAATTTATCTTGCATTCATTACAGTGCCTGTTGAATATTTTCAATAGCCTTTTCGCATCATTTTTTCTCCTGACATTTGTTTTAAAAACCTCAATCATAAAATGCCGATCCATTAAATTAGAAGCCGTTCGGTTGCAAATATACCCGCAACCAATTTATTTCTCAAAATTTAATTTTTAGTAAAAGGGATTTCGAAATAATCGGCCTTAAATTAACAAAACAGGAATAGGTTCTCTTTTCTTTTAATTAACTTAAGGTTACAATTCTTCTTAATGCAACTTTCTCAAAAAACGATTACCAAAATTCCAATAGAAAGTTTGCGATCAGAAAATGAAGGACTACATCTTTTCAGAGAAAAATATTTGAAAACAAATGATGTACCGGAGCTGCTAAAAAACAGTCCTGTTAGTTTTGTAATTGCGGACATTGGCATGGAATTAAAATGGATACCCAATACTGAAAGATTTACATTCTATAAAGACGAAGTAAAAATTCATTTAATTAGTAACCCGGATAAAATCGACCTCGCACTACTGCCTGACAAGTATGGATATATTGCCAGTCATTGGACAGGCGGCACTTCCGACATTATCCTTTTAGAGAAATATCATTAAGATATTATGTAGTCAATAAAACCCTGTGAAATGAAACCAGGTTCGGGTATATAATGGAGCACAAAAAAGCCCCCCGAATTCGTCGGAAGGCTTTGTGCCCAGAACAGGAATCGAACCTGCACTACCTTGCGATAACCAGATTTTGAGTCTAGCGCGTCTACCAATTCCGCCATCTGGGCAAAGGAGGAATAACGGGATGCAAAAATAAGGGTTTGAGGGTATTAAAACTCAAAAAAACAGGTCTGTTTGAGGCCTGAAGATGGCGGATCTTTCAGGCTATATACAGGTGCTGAATCAGCAGAGCGCTCACTTCTTCTGCCCTGCTATAAACCATCAGGTGTTCGCCGCCCTTCACCTGGATCGCCTGCATACTTTTGCGATAGGGAAGAATTTTATCTGCCGTTCCATGGATATGCAGGAAATTTTCGGGCTCCCAGTGATTGTCCCAATTAAATAGCTGGTTAACGGCCCATCGGAACAACGAGGGATCGGTTTCTTTCAGAATGCCGATCAGCATTTTTTGCCTTTCCTCGGTACCCGCTCCCATTCTTCTAAAGATGACCGGATTGGGGCGGAGCAGAAAACCGACAGGTATCAAATTATATAAACGGGTTTTGCCAATAAAAATATAAAAGGGAGATACCTGTTTGCGGGAACTGAAACTCGAAATGATAATGGTCTGCCGCGGAGCCAGCATTTTGGAAAGCTCAATAGCGATAATTCCTCCGAAAGAAAGCCCGATGAGGATAAAGGGTCTGGTCTGATCAATCTGCACAGAGAGCCTCTGGCAATAACTTACCAGGGATTCTTCCCTACTCACGGGCAGCCATTCGATATAATGCAGGGCGAAGTTTCCGGGCAGAACCAGTTTCTGAAATACCCGTTTGTCCGCCCCCAGGCCGCTGATGAAATAGATATCCATCCGGTAAACTTAATTAACTTAGAAGCACAAAGTTTCACTTATGCAACTTCCCCCCGGGATCATTGAAAAACTCCTGTTGTCTATTTTGGTCGGCGGCGCCATCGGCGCAGAAAGAGAATACCGGAGCAAGTCGGCCGGCTTCCGCACCCTCACGCTGATCTGTCTCGGCTCCACCCTCTTCACCGTATTCTCGCAGATCATTGGTGCAGGCAATAACCCGGACCGTATCGCTTCGAATATCGCCACGGGTATCGGTTTCGTGGGTGCCGGCGTGATTTTCAAAGGTGATTTTGGGGTGAATGGCATCACCACGGCGGCCATGATCTGGGTAACGGCAGCCCTGGGTATGGGCATCGGCGCGGGTTATGAATGGGTATCCGTGATCGCCGTAACGATCATTATGCTCATGTTGTACATATTCGGACTGGTGGAATTTAAAATCGACAAGATCAACCAGATGCGGAACTATAAAATAGGCTGTGAATTCCAGGAAGAGACCATGCGAAAGTTCGAGAAATGCTTTGTGGCGCATCACCTGACTTACAAAAGAGGCCGCGAAATTAAAAAGGAGGACTTCATCACCGGGGAGTGGTTCGTGCGTGGCTCGTTAAAGAATCACCTGGAGTTTATTACGGAGATCCTGCACGATCCCGAAGTCAAATTATTCCAATACTGATCCCTGTTATACAATACTTTCCTCTTATGTATTATCGTCGTGCCCGTGAAGAAGATCTGCCCGCATTAAAAGTTCTCGGCCTGCTTTCTTATGGCGAACTCAGGCCGCATCTGACTGACGAAAACTGGCTCAAAATGCAGTCCGCGATCACTTCGGATCAGACCTTCCCCCTGCTTATCCGGGATACGCAAAGCCTGGTCTGTGCCGGCGACGGCGGACTGGTGGGCATGGCATTCCTTGTCCCCAGCGGAAATCCCACGAAAATTTACACCGGCGATACCTGTTATATCCGCATGGTGGGCGTTCATCCCGATGCGGGGGGTAAGGGAATTGGCCAGACCCTGGTGAGTCTTTGCATTGAAAGGGCCAAAGAGAACGGAGAGAAGAAAATTTCCCTGCACTCTGCAGAAGTCATGTATGCCGCCCGGCATATTTATGAAAAACTCGGATTTGAAAAAATTGGCCTGCTCGATGAGCACTATGGACTGCAATACTGGCTTTATAGTATGAACCTTTCTTAAAGAGCTGAAGTTCTTCCGCCGTCCACTGCAATGTTCACCCCGTTTACATAGGAAGCCGCTGGTGAGGCGAGGAAGGCAATCATATTGGCGATTTCTTCGGGCCTGCCAAAACGTTTCATCGGAACAGAATCGATCATCTGGGCTTCCACCTGGTCGATTTCTTTTCCTGAGACGGCGGCCGTATGTTCAACCAGACTGCTTAGTCTGTCCGTTTCCGTTAGTCCGGGCAGAATATTATTTACTGTAATATTAAATTGTCCGATTTCGTTGGCCAGGGTCTTTGCCCAGGAAGCCACGGCAAGCCGGATGGTATTGGATACGCCAAGATTGGGCAGCGGCGTTTTTACGGAGGTGGAAATGATATTGATGATTCGCCCGTAACCTGCAGTCTTCATGCCGGGCACAACGGCCTGCGCGAGCACCTGGTTATTGACCAGGTGGGCGCGGAAAGCCTGCTCAAACTGTTCAGCCCTGGCCTCGAGAACAGGACCCGCTTTCGGCCCCCCGGTATTATTGACCAGTATTTCAATTGTCGCTTCCCTCAATATTTTTTGAATGGCCTGCTCTACTTTCTCCGGATCTGCAAAATCTGCCACCGCATACTGATGATGCTGATTCCCCGTTTTGGGCAGCCGGCTGACAGCCTTCTCCAGGGCATCGGCATTTCTGGCCATCAGGATACAGTTAGCGCCGTTAGTGGCCAGTTCAATCGCCGCAGCCAGTCCGATTCCGGAAGAGCTGCCGCATATGACCGCGTATTTGTTGGTGAGCGAAAGGTTCATGGGGCAAAGATACGGTTGACGGTTGACGGTTGGCGGTTGACGGTTGACGGTCATCGCTCAACCAAAGACTATTTGCACAGATCACCACGTCGCAGTAACTTTGATATCAGTTTAATATCATTTTAATAAAATACCATGGAAAAGAATAATAAGCCGATTTCCGGATTTGCGATCCTTTTGTTAAGTGTGGCTTTACTGGTTGCTGCAGGATTTTTGTTTGTGAGCCGGGGCCAGGATCCGGCTCCGCAGTTTAGTCTGCTCGGGTTGGTTTGCGTTATCGCCTTCGTGTTTTTTATCAAGGGATTGATTATCGTGAATCCCAACCAGGCCAGGATACTTACTTTCTTCGGAAAGTATGTGGGCACCGTTAAGGCCAATGGTCTTTTGTGGGTTAATTCTTTTTACAGTTCTTTCCGCATTTCTCTGCGCTCACAGAACCTGGAAGGCACACCCCTAAAGGTAAATGACAAGATGGGTAATCCGATTGAAATTGCCGCGGTGATCGTATGGCAGGTGAGCGATACCTACAAAGCTGCTTTCGAAGTGGCCGATTTTACACAGTATGTAAAAATCCAGAGCGAAGCCGCTGTGAGGCATCTGGCGACTTCCTGTCCCTACGACCATATGGAGGACGAGCACGCCGATATTACTTTACGGGATGGCGGCGAACAGGTGAATGATCTTTTGGAAAAAGAACTCAACGAACGTCTGGCTCCGGCAGGGATCATTATTAAAGAAGCAAGAATCAGTCACCTCGCCTATGCTCCGGAAATCGCGGGCGCCATGCTGCAGCGTCAGCAGGCAACAGCCATTGTGGCCGCACGTTTTAAAATCGTGGAAGGCGCAGTAGGTATGGTGGAACTTGCACTCGAAATGCTTTCAAAAAAAGGCATCGTACAACTGGACGAAGAAAAGAAAGCCGCCATGGTAAGCAACCTGATGGTGGTTCTCTGCGGCGAAAAAGCGGCAACACCTGTTCTCAATACCGGAACCCTGTACCAATAAACTCAGGCGATGGCTGAAAAGAAAACATTTGTATTACGAATCGACGAAACGGTTTACAAGAACCTCGAGAAATGGGCCGCTGACGAATTCCGTAGCGTCAACGGGCAGATTGAGTTTGTTCTTCAGCAACAACTTAAAGCTCTGGGGAGGTTGAAGCCGGATAAAAAGCCTAAAGCATCTTAAGCCTGAAGCTTAAAGCCTAAAGCCTAAAACTAATGAGGAAATGTGTTAGTTTTTAAATTTCATTTTCAAAGCGGCGAGTGCATCCTGCATAGAGGGTTCTTTTGGTTTTTCCATTGGTGCTATCGGTTTTGAAGATGACATTTTGGGTTTCGCGACACTGGGCCGGTCGCCTTCGCTGGCCTGTTTGATGGAGAGGGCGATTCGTTTTCTGATCACATCCACTTCCGTTACCTTAACCTGTACCTTGTCGTTGAGTTTCAATACTTCATTGGGATCGGTGATATAGCGGTTGGCCATTTCACTCACGTGTACCAGCCCGTCCTGCTTCACGCCAATATCCACAAAAGCACCGAAGCGCGTGATGTTGGTTACCATGCCCGGGATGATCATGCCGACTTTCACATCTTCTATCTTATAAATATTTGCAAATTCAAATGGCTCGAGCTCTGTTCGCGGATCGAGTCCCGGTTTTCTCAACTCGTTCAGAATATCACGGATCGTGTGCTCGCCAATGGATTCAGAAACGTATTTTTTGACTTCGACTTTTTTGATCAGGTCCTCCTGGCCAATCAGGGATTTCAGATCCAAAGCCAGATCCCTGGCTATATTTTCCACCACGGGATAGGCTTCGGGATGCACCGCACTTTCGTCGAGCGGATTTTTGCCCTGACGTATTCTAAGAAAGCCTGCGCATTGTTCAAAGGCTTTTTCACCGAGGCGCGGAACTTTTAATAACTGTTTACGATCAGTGAATTTCCCAATTTCCTGCCGGTGCTTGATAATGTTTTCGGCCAGGGTATCCCCTATCCCGCTCACATAACTGAGCAGTTGTTTACCGGCAGTGTTCAGGTTTACACCCACGGCATTGACGCAGCTCACAACCGTCTGATCCAGCCGTTCTTTCAAACGAAATTGGTTCACATCGTGCTGATACTGTCCCACTCCAATACTCTTTGGATCAATCTTCACCAGTTCGGCGAGCGGATCCATGAGTCGCCGCCCGATACTGATGGAGCCCCTGACGGTAATATCCTGGTCAGGAAATTCCTGCCTCGCCATTTCGGATGCGGAATAAACCGAAGCACCATCTTCATTTACCAGAAATACGGGCAATCCCAGATTTAATTTTTTGATAAACTGGTCGGTCTCGCGACCGGCCGTTCCATCCCCAATAGCGAAGGCTTCGATACGAAACTCCTGTACCATGGAACGTACTTTATTTTCTGCTTCCTGAGCGCGGTTGTTTTCGTGAACAAAAATCAGGTCCGTTTTTTTCAGATCACCTTGTTCATCGAGACAAACCACCTTACAACCCGTCCGGTATCCCGGATCAATGGCCAGGATCCGTTTACTGCCCAGTGGTGAACTCAACAGCAATTGTCGCAGGTTCTCGGCAAAAACCGTGATGGCTTCCTCATCCGATTTATTTTTCAGTGCCATCCGGAATTCACTTTCCATGCCCGGCTGCAGCAGGCGGCGATAGCTATCCTTAATGGCTTTCCGGATTTCGTCAGCGGGTTCACCTGAGCTTTTAATAAAGGGTTCTTCCATCAGCACGAGCGCTTCTTCTTCGACAGGTGCAATTTCCATACGCAGAAACCCTTCCATAAATCCGCGTAACACGGCCAGCATACGATGCGACGGGATGGTAGAGATGTATTCAGAATAATCAAAATAATCCTTAAACTTAACGGCCTCTGTTTCCTTGCCCGTCAGTATTTTACTTTCAAGCTTTGCCGAGTCTTCAAATAATTTCCGCATACCGGCGCGAACCGTTTCGTGTTCGTTCACCATCTCGGCAATGATATCCCGTGCGCCCTGCAGGGCTTCGTCAATTGATTTGACTTCATCCTTTACAAAAAACTGCGCCGCAGGCTTTACCTGCATGGGTTTCTGTTCCAGGATCAGCAGGGCCAGTGGCCCGAGGCCTTTTTCTCTTGCGGCCTGCGCTTTTGTTTTTCTCTTGGGTTTGTAAGGCAGATAAATATCTTCAAGCTCAACAAGTGTGAGGGCATTATCCAGCTTTTGTTGCAGCGCCTCCGTCATTTTATCCTGCTCGCGGATGGATTTCTCAATCGCCGTTTTTCTTTCGGTAAATGCTTTCAATATTTTAGCCTCGTCCTGAATCTGCTGGATCTGCACTTCATCCAGAGCGCCGGTTTTGTCCTTACGGTAACGGGCAATAAAAGGTATCGTAGCGCCTTCTGCAAGTAATTCCAAAACGGTTTTTACCTGCTGTGTGCGTATTTTCAGTTTGTCTGCTATTAAGGGAGCGAATTCAATCATGCCGCGAAATTAAACATCATCAATTATTAATTATAAATTATTGGTTATTAATTATTGATTGTTAATAATTCAGTAAATCAATAATTAATAATCCATCATCAATAATCAGCTCGACAACTTTTTAATATCGGGCACTTCCAGAATGTTTTTGTCGTATCCGCGTATCACCACCTGTATCATGGCGAGTCCGAGTTGGGAAAGGCGGCTGACGGTATTGGGGAAAAAGGTTTCAAAAACAGGAATGAGCCAGCCGGCCCATTTGTAAAAACCAAGCGTGTTTTTTAATCCTTTGGTAGGTCTTAAAATGCCGGGGCGAAAGAGCCAGGTTTTTCTGAAACCCAGTTTTTGTAAATCGTTTTCCGTTTTGCCTTTTACGCGGGCCCAATGTGATTTTCCTTTTTCAGTGGAATCTGTGCCGGCGCCGGAGACATAGCAGAATTGGAGATAACTGTTTACGGAAGCCAGCGTTCTGGCGAATCCCATCGTGAGATCGTAGGTCATTCGTTCATAATCCTCCTTCTTCATGCCCACGGAAGAAACGCCGAGGCAGAAAAAACAGGCATCGTAGTCCGCGAGTTGCGCTGCGATGGAACTCAGATCAAAAAAATCGTTGTGAATAATTTCGGTCAGCTTCGCATGGTGATGACCGTAGGAGCGGCGCGTAATCACCAGCACTTTTTCGACATCGGGGGAAAGAAGGCATTCATACAGAACACCCTCTCCCACCATGCCGGTAACGCCGGTAATAATGACATGCAGTTTACTCATGACATTCGCTTTCGTTTAGCGTTGGGAAAACTTTCTGCCGTAGCGTCTTCCGCCGCCTATACTGCGCCCGGAGGAAGCAGAGGCTGCAGAGCCAACGGACAGGGGCTCCATCAATGCCACATGGTAAGGATGATCCGTTACCACGGGAACCGTTTGTCCGATAAATTTCTGAATATCTTTCAGGTAAATTTTTTCTTCGAAATCACAGAATGAAATGGCTTTACCAAATGCACCTGCGCGACCCGTTCTTCCGATGCGATGCACGTAAGATTCGGGGATATTCGGAAGATCAAAATTCACTACCAGTCCGAGATCGTCAATATCAATTCCGCGTGCGGCAATATCTGTCGCCACAAGAATCTGCATTTTGCCGTCCTTGAATCCCTGCAGGGAACGCTCGCGCGCCTGCTGGGTTTTGTCACCATGAATGGCCGTGGCATTGAAGCCTGCATGATTCAGATCGCGGGCCACACGGTCAGCGCCATGTTTGGTACGCGTGAACACGAGCACACTTTCTTTGGGTGAGGTCTTCAGAATATGATGCAGCAAAGATCGTTTTTCATTCTTCTGTACATAGTACAATTTCTGATCAACCAGTTCAGCTGTTGTGGATTCCGGAGTTACCGTAATCTCCACGGGGTTGGTCAGCAGCACCTGCACGAGCGACTGAATCGCGGGGGGCATGGTGGCAGAGAAGAATAAAGTCTGACGTTTCTTTGGCAGACGGGCGATAATTCTTTTCACTTCGTGAACGAATCCCATGTCCAGCATACGATCGGCTTCATCCAGCACGAAATATTCGATGCCGTTCAACACGATATAATTCTGGTTCATCAGATCCATTAAACGACCGGGTGTGGCTACAATAAAATCACAACCACGGCGCAGATCGGAAACCTGACGGGACTGGGATACGCCTCCGAAGATGACGACGGATTTCAGGTTCAGGAACCTGCCATAATTTTCTATGGATTCGTGAATCTGTGTAGCCAGTTCCCGCGTAGGTGTTAAGATTAAGGCTCTTAACGGATGGCCTGAAACGCCGGCAGCCTGCTTGGCTTCGTGCATACGCTGTAAAAGCGGCAATACGAAAGAAGCGGTTTTACCGGTGCCTGTCTGTGCACAACCCAGGATATCCCTCCCGGCTAAAACCTGACGGGGATGGCTTGTTCCTGAATGGGTGTGGGGGTTGTGTAGCCTTCATGGGCTACAGCTTTTTGTAAGGGCTCAATAAGGCCCAGTTCTGAGAATAACAATGTATAAAATATTAAATAAAAAATGTGGTAAGGCTACCGCTCTTGAGAGGGTACTTTACCTGCCTTACGTTATATCTGATCTGGGGAAACTCTGCGGAAAATAGCAAGGGCAGAAGAAAACGCAGTAAAAGTCATAACATACAGAACCACAAAGATAGCTTATTTTAGGTTATGAAGATCATTTTGTTTGCTTTCGTTTGTTTTACATGCCTGTTTTCCGGCCTAAAGACTAAAGCTCAAAGCCCTTTGGAAAGCCTAAAGCCTAAAGCTCAAAGCTTAAAACCGGTAAAAGTTCAGGAGGGCCTGATTTTAGGCAGTTTCAACCCGGCAACAGGCATTAACTCTTACAAAGGAATTCCTTTCGCGGCGCCGCCTGTGGGCGAATTGCGATGGAGGGCACCGCAGCCGGCGGTTCCGTGGAAAGGCGTACGGGAATGCACTGGTTTTTCTGCCAGTCCTATGCAGGCCAAACCGGTTTCTTTTCTGATGATCGGTCCTGAATTCGTGGTTCCGCCCAAGCCCCTGAGCGAGGATTGTCTTTATCTGAATGTATGGTCGGGCGCGAAATCAGACAAGGAAAAAAGACCGGTTCTGGTCTGGATATATGGTGGGGGTTTCCAAACGGGCGGCGCGGCAGCGGCAGGATATTCGGGCGAAGCATTGGCAGAACAGGGGATCATTTTCGTATCCTTTAATTACCGGTTGGGCATATTTGGATTTTTCGCACATCCGGCACTGAGTGTGGAATCGGGACATGGCAGTTCGGGCAATTATGCCCTGATGGATCAGATCGCGGCATTGCAATGGGTAAAAAACAATATTCAGGCTTTTGGTGGCGATCCGGATCGTATAACGATTGCGGGACAATCAGCTGGTTCTGCCAGCGTGAATTGCCTCCTTACTTCTCCCCTCGCCAGGGGTCTTATTCAGGGCGCGATCGGTGAAAGCGGCTCCCTGGTTCTGGAGAATCCGATTCTAAGAATGCGAACCCTGAAGGATGCGGAAAAGGACGGAGAGAAAACAGCAGCCAAACTCAATGCCGCATCACTTAAAGATCTCCGCGCGCTCAACGCAGAAGAAATTGAACAAAAGGCATCAGGATTTTACGCACCGATCGTTGACGGATGGGTGGAACCGGTTTCGGTGAACGAAGCCTATAAAAATAATCTGCAGATGCACCTGCCATTACTGACCGGATGGAACGGTGATGAAGGCATTATGTTTGGCATATCAACGAAAGAAAATTTTGCGAAACAGGCTGCTGCGTTCGGTGCAGATTCTTCTCTTTTTAAAAAATACTATCCGTCCATGACGGATTCTGAATCCATTGTTTCGCAGATGGCCCTGGCTGTTGACAAAACCATCGCGCTGTCGCAATATCAATGGGCGCTCAAACAAAATGGAAACCGTTCTGAAAAAACCTTTCTCTACCAGTTTCTTCGCAAACCACCGGCTGTCGGGGATATGAAAAGATTCGGCGCCTATCATACGGCCGAAATAGGTTATGCGCTGCATAATCTGGATTCTATTCAGCGGGCGTGGGAGCCGGTGGATAGAGTTATTGAAAAATTAATGTCGGCCTATTGGGTGCAGTTTGTAAAAACGGGCGATCCTAATGGGGCCGGATTGCCGCCATGGGGTTCGTTTTCAGGGCAATCACCGGTGACTATGATTTTTAATGAATCGCCGAAAGCCGAACTGCTTCCCAATAAAGAAGCCCTTGATTTTTTATATGAGAGGTATCCGGGGAAATAGAGATGGAATCCGCTATCTTTCGGCCTCGACAACGATTTTTCAGGCCTATGATATGGTTTAGAGTCCGGACTATACTGCTCGCCCTTTTTGTTCCCATCTGTCTTTCGGCCCAGACGCCGTGGAAAGATCTGCCGCCGGACAGTCTGCGGGATTTAACAGAAGTTGTTGGCCGTCTCTTTCACAGCGACTCAAAAAAGGATATCGCAGAGAGAAAAAAGAGTCATATTCAGATCGGCATTTTTCCGGCCATCGGATACACTTTACAAACCGGCTTCGCCGCCGTCGTGAGTGCCAATGCAGTGATCTACAAAAAACATCATTCGCTGAAAGACTCTACCAGCCTGCCTTCCACCATTGCCACCAGCTTATCTTATTCACAGAAAAGTCAGATTATTGCCCCTGTGCAGGCCACTCTTTATTTCAATAATAATAAAACCATACTGCTGTCGGACTGGCGCTACCTGAAATACCCGACTTATACTTTCGGTCTCGGTATGAATTCGAGTCCCGACGATTCGCTGTTGCTCAGTTACCAGTATTTCAAATTTCATCAGTCCGCCTTATTTCAGATTCAGCCGCATATGTATATTGGCGGGGGGTATGATCTGGATTATTTCTGGCAGGTGAGGGAAAAATACAAGAGCACGGGGGACTCCAGTGATTTTGGTAAATATGGAATGGGATACCGGTCGTGGTCGTCCGGCCTCGCTTTTAATTTTTTGTATGATACGCGTGACAATCCGATTTATCCGCACAGGGGAAATTTCGTGAATGTGATATTCAGTCCGCGATTTAAATTTCTGGGTTCGGATGAAGCCTGGACCTCGCTGTTGCTGGAGTACCGGACCTATATTCGTTTTCCTGCAAACTCGGCTAATATACTTGCGCTCTGGAGTTATAACTGGCTGACGATCTCGGGCCGCCCACCGTATCTGATGCTTCCGAGCACCGCCTGGGACAAAACATTTAATACGGGCCGGGGATATATACAGGGAAGGTTTCGCGGCAACCAGATGCTGGATGCCGAAGCGGAGTACCGGATACAACTCACGCGCAATGGGCTGTTCGGCATGGTCGTCTTTACCAACTTTGAAAGTTTTTCCGACACGGACAACTGGCAGTTCGGATCTCCTGCGCCGGCCGGAGGACTCGGCTTAAGAATAAAGCTGAATAAATATTCCCGCACCAATATTTCCATCGACTATGGCTGGGGAAGGCAGGGGTCGAAAGGTTTCTTCGTGAATTTGGGAGAAGCGTTCTAGAGAAGTACAGAATATAATAGTACAGGAGTACAATAGTACAGAAGTACATAATAATAACTAATCACTGTCACTCCTGTACTCCTGTACTAATTTAACTGGTTAGTATTTCTTCAATCTGATTGAGTTCCGCAGGCGTGAAAGTTAAATTATCGAGACATCGAATAGAGTCCGTTAGCTGGGCCGCTTTGCTGACGCCGATGAGAACAGAAGTCACGATCTTATGACGAAGCACCCAGGCCAGGGCCAGCTGTGCGAGATTTTGCCCGCGCTGTTTCGCGATTTCATTCAGCTTAATGGCCTTTGCTATTTTGTCGGGTGTGATGGCCGTTTCTTCGATCGCACCATTGCCGCGGTGACTGGTAGCCCGCGAACCTTCCGGAATGCCCTTGAGATATTTATCGGTTAAAAGTCCCTGTGCCAACGGACTGAAGCAGATACATCCCACGCGTTCTTCTTCCAATACTTCAAGTAATCCATTTTCTATCCACCGGTCAAACATGTTGTATTTCGGCTGATGTATCAGACAGGGCGTTCCCATGGCGCGAAGCATATGAATGGCTTCCTCTGTTTCGGTAGCACTATAGCTTGAAATGCCCACGTATAAAGCTTTTCCCTGACGCACGATCAGATCGAGGGTGCGCATGGTTTCTTCGAGCGGCGTATCCGGATCGGGCCGGTGATGATAAAAAATATCCACGTATTCAAGACCCATTCTTTTCAGACTCTGATCGAGACTCGCCACGAGATATTTCTTTGAACCATGATCTCCATAAGGACCCGGCCACATACCCCAGCCGGCCTTGCTGGAGATAATGAGTTCATCCCGGTGGGCAGCGAAATCCTGTTTGAAAATCTTTCCGAAATTCTCCTCCGCAGATCCTGCCGGAGGCCCGTAGTTATTAGCGAGATCAAAATGCGTAATGCCTTGATCAAAGGCAACGCGCAAAATCTCCCTTGCGGTTTCCTGGTTATCAATGTTCCCGAAATTATGCCAGAGCCCGAGGGATACCGCGGGCAGCATAAGCCCACTCTCGCCCGTACGGCGATACTGCATTTTATCGTAACGATCTTCCTGAAATGAATAACTCATAATATGATGAATTGAATACCAAAGATGGTAGTAAATTAAATGAATATGCGGGTTCCGGAAAAACTTTCGCGGAATTCCCTGGGCGTGCAGCCCTTCTTCTTCTTAAATATCCGGTTGAAATTGGATATATTATTGAATCCGCAATGATAGGCTACTTCTGCGATGGAGTTCGTGGATTCGATCAGGATGCGGCTGGCATGTCCGAGACGGATTTCCGTGAGACTGTCGATGAATGTGTTACCTGTTCTCTGCCGGAAAAAACGACTGAAGGAAACGTCAGACATATTGGCGAGTTTGGACACTTCGGAAAGCGTGACGGTCTTATCGAAATTCTTGTTCATAAAATCGAAGGTTTTTTCGATGCGGCGGCTATTGTAAGTGAACTGCTCATTGGTAAATGCCGAGTCGGAAAGAATGCGCAGGTTGCGCGAAGTGGACAGATCATGCAAAACAGAAATCAGTTCAAGTACGGAATCAAATCCGTGTTTCTGATTGAGTTCCTGGATGCGGGGCGCCAGCGCAAGAATGGTTTCTTTCGGAAACAAAATGCCGCGGGCGGATTTGTCGAACATGTTCTTGATAAAACTCAGCTGATTGCGGCGGAGCAATTTGTCGTCGAACAGATCCTTATGAAACTGAATGGTGATTTCGTGAATGTCTTTTGATTTACACTGGTTATTAAACCAGGCGTGCTGAAGATTGGGGCCGATCAATACCAGTTCGAGATCTTCGATGTCCTCCATATGATCACCCACCACCCGCTTCGCTCCCTTTGCACCTCGGATAAAATTCAATTCAAACTCCTCGTGGTAATGGAGGGGGAAATCGAACCCTGTCTTGTATCTCGAAAAAAGCGTAAAGCAATCGTTCTGGGTAAGCGGAGTGATCTCCCGCAGCAGGTTTTTTTTCATACAGAATTCGTTTACCGGGCCATCCGCATGGGGTGCAGCCAGTCCTTTTGGTCACTCTAAAAGTAAAAAAAGTATTATAAATCGGTAAATAAATTAATGGCCGGGTTTGGATAGTTCTAGAGGCAGCAAAAGACACTCAGCC
The DNA here is from genome assembly GCA_965214575.1 of Puia sp. Classification (GTDB taxonomy): domain Bacteria; phylum Bacteroidota; class Bacteroidia; order Chitinophagales; family Chitinophagaceae; genus Puia. Next base: position 11,054 of record CBDCCE010000032.1, on the reverse strand, counting down.
AATTGATCCCCAAACGCCCGTAAAATAATATTACTAAAGGCTAATAAAGTATTTATTTAAAGTCCCGATGAAAAATAGCTTTGAACTTCACGATTGTGATATGAATTTCAGGATCCCCACGCTTGTTTTCCTGCTTTGCTTTTTCATTATAGGCCATCTCTGTGCGCAGGCATGCAGTGATCCCGACGCTACCGCGGAAACCAGGGCTCTGTATAAAAATTTATATGCGCTGGCAGGCAAAAAAATTCTGATCGGCCATCAGGACGACCCCTGTTATGGTGTAAGCTGGAAGTATGCAGAAGGAAGAAGCGATATACGCGATGTGACAAAAGAATATCCTGCGCTTTATGGATTTGATCTGGGCCGCATAGAACTGGGTTGGACTCACAATCTGGACAGTGTTCCCTTCGAAAAAACAAAACAGTATATCCGCGAAGCCTATGCGCGCGGCGGGGTTATCACACTGAGCTGGCATTTAAATAATCCGCTCACGGGATTGACCGCATGGGATAATCAACCTGGCGCAGTGGCTTCCGTTCTTCCGGGAGGAACAAAAAATGCACTTTATACTCTCTGGCTCGACCGTGTGGCCGGTTTTTTAAATGATCTGAAAGGACAAAATGGCGAACCCATTCCGGTGATCCTGCGTCTTTTTCACGAACTCAACGGCGGCTGGTTCTGGTGGGGCAAAAATCAGTGCAGCGCCGAAGAAATGAAACAACTCTTTCGTTATACCATACATTATTTGCGCAAGGATAAAAATATCCATCATCTGCTCTATGCGTTCAATACGGATAAATTTAACAGTGGTGAGGAATATCTCGAAAGATATCCCGGCGACGACCTGATGGATATTCTGGGCTTCGATATTTATCAGGCCAATAACCTGCGCGCAAATGAGGCGTTCATTTCTTTCTTCAATAAAGATCTGACCCTGATCGACAGTATCGCCATGGCGAGGCATAAGATTCCGGCACTTACCGAGTTTGGATATAATGAAGTACCTGATTCAACCTGGTGGACAAAAGTTTTTTTGCCCACGGTCACCGGTCACCGGATTGTTTATGCACTGGCCTGGCGCAATGCGGGCAGGAAGTCGTCGGGCAATGCCGAGTTTTATGTACCTTATCGGGATGCGGCTTCCGCACCTGATTTCATTAAAATGGCCGGCTCCGGTCTGTTTTTATTTGAAAACGGGATCAAATCAAAAAACATCTACAAATGAAAGAATCGATTGCCCGGTTTACACTGATCGTTATCCTGAATGCGCTTTGTCTGCTCTCCTTTGCCAGGAAAGAACGTTCACATAGTGGCAGGGACCTGATATTAGGTAAAGAAAAAAGGAGCGGCAGCGAGAAAGAAATCTATGAGATTAAAGTATATAAACTAAAATCCAATGAACAGGTTACGGCAACGGATAATTATCTGAAAGACGTTTACCTGCCAGCCATGCATCGCCTGGGATTGAAACAGATCGGCGTTTTCAAACCGATAAGTAATGACACGGCGGCGGTTAAACTGATTTACGTTATCGTGCCTTATATTTCTTTGGATGTATGGAAAAAAACCAAATCAAATATTGATATGGATCCGGTGTACGCGACGGCTTCCAAAGCCTTTGCTGATGCCGATACCAGTCATCTTCCTTTCATTCGTGCAGAGTCTTCCCTGCTGGAAGCCTTTCCCGATCAGCCTAAACTGATACCGACTCCCTTAAAAACCAATCCGGATGCAGTATATGAACTCAGGAGTTACGAGAGTCCGACAGAAGAACTGCATAAAGTGAAAGTGAACATGTTTAACGCCGGTGGTGAGGTGATTTTATTTAAGAGGCTCGATTTTCAGGCTGTGTTTTATGCCGATGTGCTGAGTGGCTCCAGAATGCCCAATCTGGTTTATATGGTTGCGTTTGACAATGTGGCAGCGAGGAACGAACACTGGAAAGCATTTGTTGCAAGTCCGGAATGGAAAAACATTTCTACGGATCCGAAATACAGAAATAATGTATCCGTGAATCATATCGACAGTATCCTGATGCAGAGAACGCCTTATTCTGACCTCTAAAAAATTCGGCAGCGCCCAAAATGAAATTAACCTGGTTAGATATCAGCATTGTACTGCTCTACCTCTGCTCCATGGTCATGATTGGCTGGGTATTGCGTAAAAAAGCCCGGCAGAATAAGGACAGCTACCTGATGGGCGGTAAGTCCCTCCCCTGGTACCTGCTGGGCCTCAGCGATGCCTCAGATATGTTTGACATCAGCGGCACGATGTGGATGGTGGCGCTCTGTTTTATTTATGGCATGAAGAGCATCTGGATACCCTGGCTCTGGCCGGTGTTCAATCAGGTTTTTCTGATGATGTATCTCTCCAAATGGCTGCGCCGCTCGAATGCCACGACGGGCGCGGAATGGCTCGCTACACGTTTTGGGAGTGACCGCAAGGTGAATGCTTCTCATATCAGCGTGGTCGTATTTGCCCTGCTCGGATGTTTTGGTTTTCTGGCCTATGGTTTTGTGGGTCTCGGAAAGTTTATGGAAATTTTTATACCCTGGAGTTCCGTACAACCTTATTTTCCTTTTCATGTGGCTCCTGAATATGTTCCCCATATATATGGTATTGTCTTTACTCTGTTCGCGACTTTTTATTCCGTGATCGGAGGTATGCACAGCATCGTGATCGGCGACCTGATTAAATATATTATTCTCACGGTGGCCTGTGTGGCGGTGGGCATCATTGCGGTAGTTCGCATGCATGGGCATCCGCTATCCGTTCCCGAAGGATGGCATAATCCGTTCTTTGGAAAACAGCTGGGGCTCGACTGGTCGAAGATCATTACGGATGCAAACAAAAAAATTGAAGAAGACGGTTTCAGTCCCTTCGGATTCTTTTTTATGATGATGCTGTTCAAAGGGGTGTTTGCGAGTCTTGCCGGCCCCGCGCCCAACTATGACATGCAGAAAATATTAAGCACCCGTTCACCCATGGAAGCATCCAAGATGACGGGCTTTGTATCCATTGTTTTGTTGCCGATTCGTTACTCGCTCATTATCGGGCTCACCGTACTGGCGCTGCTGAACTACCAACAGCTCAATCTCTCCTCCCCGACCGGAACGGATTTTGAGAAAATTCTTCCCGCAGCCATCATACAATTTATTCCGGCGGGCATTATGGGTTTGCTGTTTACCGGTCTGCTCGGTGCCTTCATGAGTACTTTTTCCGGAACGCTGAACGCCGCGCAGGCTTATGTGGTGAATGATATTTACATCAAGTATATCAGCCCGAAAGCGACCACCCGCCAGATCATGAAAAGAAATTACCTCGTAGGCATGGCGGTGGTGTTGCTCAGCATCCTGCTTGGTTTTTTTGTAAAAAATGTAAACAGTGTATTACAATGGATCGTTGGTGCGCTGTATGGGGGATATATCGCAGCTAATATGTTCAAATGGTATTGGTGGCGTTTCAATGCCAATGGGTTTTTCTGGGGCATGGCAGCGGGCATCGCCGCGGCTCTCGTATTTCCCTATCTGTTCACGGGACTGCCTCTGTATAAATGGCCACTGCTGTTTTTAATTTCTATAACCGGATGCATCATGGGCACTTATACGGCGAAACCTACGGATATGGAAACGCTCAAAAAATTTTATACCACGGTAAAACCCTGGGGTTTCTGGAAACCCGTTCAGATCCTGGTTCAACAGGATAATCCACGCTTTGAGCCCAACAGGCGATTCGGGCTCGATATGTTTAATGTGGTCATCGGCATTATCGCGCAGTGCTGCCTGACGATCCTGCCGATGTATCTGGTATTATGGATGAAAGCCCCGCTGCTGGTTACTGTAGCGATATTAACCGTGATCATTATTATTCTGAAAAAAACCTGGTGGTCCAGGCTCGAGAATTAAACAGGACGTTTATGAAAAAATCATTTTCCGACAGACTGGAAGCGATTCAAAAACAGCATCAGCAAATTATTGAGAAGAAAAATAAAAAAGCTAAAAACAGCAAGGGCCGGGCATTTGACCGGTTTCAGGATCCCGTTTTAACTTCCGAACATATCCCGATCAACTGGCGTTACGACCTGAATGAAAAAACAAATCCCTTCCTGCTTGAGCGTTTTGGCATTAATGCCGTTCTCAATCCGGGCGCCATCAAATGGAAGAATAAATATCTTCTGATGGCGAGAGTGGAGGGAGTTGACCGAAAATCCTTTTTTGCTATTGCGGAAAGCGAGAACGGGACCGATCATTTCCGTTTCTGGAAAAGGCCCGTCACGATGCCTGCTCTCAACAATCAGGAAACCAATTTTTATGATGTACGGCTCACAGCACACGAAGACGGGTGGATCTATGGACTATTCTGTACGGAAATGCGCGATCCCGCGGCGCCGGATGGCGACCAGTCAGCCGCCATTGCGCAATGTGGCATTTCGCGTACCCGGGATCTGGTTCACTGGGAGCGCCTGAAAAACCTGGTTACGCCTTCTGCGCAGCAGAGAAATGTGGTGCTGCATCCGGAATTTGTGCAGGGCAAATATGCTTTTTATACGAGGCCGCAGGATAGTTTTATTGAAGCCGGTAAAGGCGGAGGCATTGGATTCGGACTGGCCGACAATATGGAAGCGGCAGTAATCACGAGAGAAGACATCATCGACCGGAAAGTGTATCATACGGTGTATGAATTGAAAAACGGACAGGGGCCGGCACCTATCAAAACAAAAATCGGATGGCTGCACCTCGGTCATGGTGTACGAAACACGGCGGCCGGCCTGCGTTACGTGTTATATATTTTTGTTACCGACCTGAAAGACCCCTCCAGACAATTGTATAAACCCGCCGGATATTTTCTTGCCCCCGAAGGAGAAGAAAGAATCGGGGATGTGTCCAATGTGGCTTTCTCCAACGGCTGGATCGCTGATCCGGACGGCACCGTATACATTTATTACGCTTCTTCCGATACGCGTATACATGTGGCCGTGAGTTCGATTGACCGGCTCATTGATTATGCAGTGAATACACCGGCCGATGGATTCACATCTGTTCAATCGGTGGTACAGATCAACCTGCTCATTGATAAGAACCTGAAACAGGAAAAAAAAACGGCCCAAAAGTTTAAAAAGGTTTCATGAATGAAGAGATCCGATCTTCTTTTGCTGATGCAGAATGGAAGGGCCTGCGGAATGAAATGGAGGGGGAACTGAACCGGATTCTGGACTATTGGGAAACGCATTCCGTGGATTCCGAAAGAGGCGGTTTCTTCGGCCGTATCGATGAAAACAATAAAGTTTATGCCAATGCCCCCCGGGGATCCGTTCTGAACGCCCGTATCCTGTGGGCATTTTCGGCAGCCTTTCGTCATACAAAAAAACCGGAGCACCTGAAACTGGCCTCAAGGGCTTTTGATTATATCCGCGATTTTCTGAGGGATAAGGAGTACGGGGGCCTGTATTGGACTGTCGACTATCGGGGACAGCCTCTAGAGACGCATAAACAGGTTTATGCACAGGCTTTTGGTATTTATGCGATGAGTGAATATTTCCGCGTTTCCGGGAGCCTGGAGGCGCTTGAAATGGCCCAGGACTGGTACCATCTGATAGAAAACTACGCCCGGGACCGAAAACAGGGAGGTTATATAGATGCATTTGCCCGCCATTGGGGGCCTTTGGATAACAAAAAGCTGAGCGAGAAAGATGAGAATGCGCCTAAAACCATGAACACGCACCTGCATGTGGTGGAAGCCTATGCCAATCTATTTGAGGTATGGCCGGATAAAACCCTGCGGTCGGATATCCTCGAATTACTGACTCTGTTTGACCAGCGGATCATAGATAAAAAGACGGCTCATCTGGGTCTTTTTTTTACGGAAGGCTGGCAAACGGAAACCACCCTGATTTCCTATGGTCATGATATCGAAGCGGGCTGGTTACTGCAGAACTGCGCAGAATCGGTTTCCGACGGGTCTGCCATTTTAAAGGCAGGGAAAAATGCGATCCGGATTACCGATGCGGCCATGGAAGGACTCGATGCCGACGGCGGCCTCTGGTATGAATACGATGTACTGGAAGGACGGACAATTCCGGAAAAACACTGGTGGCCACAGGCTGAAGCGTTAGTTGGTTTATGTAATGCCTGGCAACTCACCAAAGACTCAAAGTACCCCGAGGCCCTTCTGAAAAACTGGGCCTTTATCCGCGCGCATATTCTCGACAAAGAAAAAGGGGAATGGTTCTGGGGCGTGGATGAAAAAGAAAATCGGATGACCGGGCAGGATAAAATCGGTATCTGGAAATGTCCCTACCACAACACCCGCGCCTGCCTTGAACTGATCCGGCGGCTGCCGCTTTCCCAAAGCCTTTAACGCAGAGGGACTACTTCTTCAAACCTGCTGTATCCTTGTGTATTTTATTGGAGTCTTTCGATTTGTACGTACTGTCGGCCAGCGAAGAATTTCCTGCATTGCCCGGTGCCGCTGAAGGCGGTATCATTCCATTATTGGCTGCCGAATCCGGCCCAACTGAGGTTGCGGAATCTTTTGCCGGCGCGGAACTGCTGTTATTTGCGCAGGAGTCTGTTGCCACAGCCAATACCATAAGAAAACCATAAAATAAATTCTTCATAAAGAATATTTTCAGGAATGGGTTAAACAATGGTGCCAGCTTTTTGAAATCTTTTTTACTGGCATGAAAATTACACCAGTCAAGTTAAAGAATGATTATGACAAACAAACAATACCTGCACGACGACATTTCCGATTCACCGGAGGACCAGGCGAAACTGAAAGGGGACGAGGGCACGCTGGATTTACCGGAAATAAAAGACATTCCCGGTGCGTCACGCGCGGTGAAAAATGCTTCATTAATGCCCGGCGACTCCACCATGTCATCGGCAGATGAGGAAGGCGATGAATTGCTCGACGATAACGCAGAGCTGGAAGAAGGCAATGTATCGCCTCTTGAAAAAAAACTTCTCCGTGAAAGCTTTGATCCGTCCTACGACGTGGATCTGCCCGTTGGATCACTGAGCCTGGATGACCGAGACAATGAAGGCGAGTTGTTGGAAGAAAAAGGACAGGACCGGGATCTTTTTGGTAAGGATCTCGACGATGATCTGATTGAAGAAGAAGATGAAGAAACAGACGGAGAGGCTCAGCAATAGGGCAGCGGCTGAAAGGTCTGATCCATATTTACGTATTCACGGATCTGATTTCCATCTTCATAAATAACGAGGAAGGATCTTCTGCGATCGTCCGTTTTTTTCTGCAATTCAAGAATCTTTGTGACGAGATATTTTTTATCTACCCAGGAAAAGCGGCTTTCAATTTTCAGAAAATCCTGCAGGGAATAAATGATTTCACCTCCGGTGAGTACATGAACGGTGCTTACAAATCCTCTTTGGGAGACGGGGGAAGTTTCTACTGAATGCATAGGTCAGGTTGGTTATAAAGTGAATTTACAAGTCTGCCGAAGATCTGGAGAGAATTATTATCCACATCCGCCGGACAGTTTTACACAGCAATCTGGGCAGCGGTCATCAAACCGCTCACTACGGCTGCTTCCACGGTACCCGGAAAACTTCCGCTATAAGCAGCTTCACCGGTGAAATAAATTTTTCCGTCAACAGGCTGACTGTAAACGGCTTTGGACTGCTTATATCCGATGGCACCGTAGCTGTATGCACCCCTGGTCCAGGGTTCTTTTTTCCAGTTAAAAATATAGTGGTCCTTTAATTTATTTTTCAAATTCTGCACGCTCACAGAGAAAATAGCGGAGAGCGTTTCCAGTGCCTTCCGGAGAAAATAATCATCCGGTTCTGCAGCGCAGGCTTCTGCGGAAGGCCCGCCGAGCCATCCGGTAAGAACAGGATCATTTGCCGGATGCTGAGTCCACCAGGTGGGAATAAAATGGTCAGAAAAAATAAATAGTGCATCGGGAGCCGCCTGGTTCCAGAATGCATCCTCCCAGATCAACACTATTTTGATGACTGTTCCAAAACCCAGATGACCAAACGCTTTTTCTTTTTCATTCAGTCGCGGATCAAACTGAATCCGGTTTTCTGAATGGGAAGACGGCTGTAAAAGGGATAAGGGAACGGAGACAATAAGTTTATCCATTTCGAAAATATCCTTTGTTCCGGTATGGATTGTCAGCCTGGTTTCATTCCAGCTCACCTGAGCAACGGGTGTGTTCAGAAATATTTTCCCTCCCTCTTTTCTGTAATCATTTTCCAATGCATCGGTGAGCGTTCCGTATCCCCGGGGGATTCTATACTGGTCAGACTCTTCATTGTCCCATTCTTCAATGAGTGCCTTTGTGCTGACGATATGCGGGTCTGCAAGATCAAATCCTTCTGCATAGGATTTCGCATAGCTCCGGAGTTCTTCATGCTGATCTCCGGGATAATGCCGATGGAGGAAATCAGAAAGTACGAGATCTTCTTTCAGACTCTTCATAGTTTTAGTCAGCAGATCCCAGCCTTGCGGTCCGGAAGTTGACGAACTCAGTTTATTATCATGCAGTCCGTATACCTTGCCGGAAACAGGCAGGTAGGGAATCTGATATTCGTCTAACAGCGACAGCGTTTCTTTCAGGTGACCGTGGATGAATTCCGGGCCGGTTTCAATCGTGTAGGGCCCTGACTGCAGGCTTTGTATTCTGCCGCCCGTCCGGTTCCGGGCCTCGAAAACAGAAACCTCGTATCCCGCGCGTTGCAGTTGTCTGCCGGCCAGCAGACCTGCTATCCCCGCGCCCACGATGCCGATTTGTGATTTATTCATAGAAAGCCGTTGGCCGAATATAGGATGGAATCAGGAATAATATTTGCTGCTCTTATCCCATGCACCTAACAAAAACAAGGAGGATTTCAGGAATTGTGATTTCTTTATTCCTGATTTTTTTGCTTTGTACCGGATACAGGGTAATTTGGAATAGTACGGTGAAAGGTTCGGTCAATCCGGCTAATGCGGCGGTCCGGGCCTGGGTAGTTTCCAAAACGGACACGGTAAATGCTCCGGTTTTGCAGGGAGTGTTCATGATCAACAATGTAAAGCCTGGAAATTATATACTGATGATTGAAGCAAGGCCTCCCTATCGGGATAGTTACAAACAGGATGTTCTGGTGGTCGAGGGTCAGCCAACCGATGTCGGGGTAATTGAAATGAATCAATAAATGAACATGACGGAGCAGACAATAGAAAGTGAAAAAAAGGTAAAACCTAAAGTTGTTGAACAGCCTGTGAAGTCCTTGGATGATGAACATCTTGGGTCTTCCAATGCTTTCGAAGAAACGGAAAATCCGTTTTCGAAAGATGCAGATAATATCAGTGATGAAAAGCTGGATGAGCTTCTGGATGATTAATAATTCCGGTTTTGGGAATAGGATACGAGTTGAGTTGTAGACATTATTACACAGTCGTTAACCAATGGTATAAATTATGGATTGAATGTAGTTTGGCATCATATAGGTAGGTATAGTAAAGAATAGAAATTTGCTCATGTTGAAAATAATGATAGTTGAGGACGATCTGGATTTGCTGCACGGACTGAGGTTTTTGCTGCAGGCATATCATTGCAAAATTTGTCCGCTTACCGATGCGGATGAAATATTGAAAACGGTGGGGTTGCTTCAACCCGACCTTATTTTGCTGGATATAAAGCTTGATCATGGCAACGGGCTTGATGTCTGCCGTGAAATTAAAACCAGCTATCTGCAGCAGGTGCCGGTTTATATTATGTCCGGTTTACCCGATGTGGAAAGGAAGGCTTATGAAGCAGGGGCTGATTTTTTCCTGGCCAAACCCTTTGATTCAGAAACGCTTCTCGCAAAAATCAAAACGCTCGAGAATTCTTCCCTCGAGAATTTGAATTCCTAGTCCCGTTTTCTTATTAAGCTAAAATGGTTTACTTTTCCGTTCAGCGGATCTGAACTTTAGCTTACATGGAGAAAAATGTTGAATGGCAATGGGAAATAACGGCTCAACGGCCCTGGTTCCGTCTCAACCTGCGTGAACTCTTTCAATATAAGGATCTGCTGCTTCGTTTTGTGCGCAGGGATATCATTGCCAGTTACCAGCAGACGATTCTGGGTCCTCTCTGGGTCTTTTTGCAGCCTCTCTTTACGACGCTCGTCTATTTTATTGTGTTCAGCCGGGTTGCCAAAATTTCCACCGATGGCATACCACCCCTTCTTTTCTATTTGCCGGGTTCGATTATCTGGTCCTATTTTTCTGACTGTATTATTACCACCATGAATACCTTTCAGAACAATGCCTATATATTCAACAAAGTGTATTTCCCCAGGCTGATTGTTCCGCTCAGCAGTGTGCTCTTTCATACCTTCCGCATTTCGATCCAACTTCTTTTATTTTTGGGAGTATGTCTTTTTTATATATTGGAGGGAACGCATTTGCATTTTGGCTGGTCCGTTTTGATTGCGCCCTTACTCATTGCGATGACGGCTGCCTTTGCCCTGGGCTGTGGTCTTATCATCAGTGTGCTGACAGCAAAATACCGCGACCTGGATAATATCACGCAGTTTATGTTGCGCCTTTTTATGTTTGCTGCGCCCGTCGTATATCCGGCATCGTTAATTCCGCAGAAATATAAATTCCTGTTCTGGCTGAATCCACTGACACCGGTAATTGAAGTTTTTCGTTCTTCATTCCTGAAGCCCCAGCCCTTACCCCTGCGCTATTTACTCATCAGCGTAGTCAGCACGTCTGTGATATTGCTTACAGGCATTCTACTCTTTAATAAAAGGGAAATTAAAATCATGGATGTTATCTAGTCATGGCAAATAAACTCATTGAAGCAGAAAATATTTCAAAGTATTACCGTCTTGGCGCATTGGGTTCCCATTCCTTGAAGCAGGATCTCAAAGAATGGTTTCGGGGCAAAATCAATTTGAATGGAGTTTCGGATGCAGAAAGCACCCAGCATATCTGGGCATTAAAGGATATTCATTTCGATGTATATAAGGGAGAAGTGCTGGGACTGGTCGGAAAAAACGGGGCTGGCAAATCGACTCTTCTGAAAATTATCTCCCGCATTACCTTACCCA
>CBDCCE010000031.1:0-160665 GCA_965214575.1 Puia sp. | reverse complement strand
AAAAAAGAAAAACTGCATCTCTGAAGACTCCGGCATCCAATAAAACCAATACATGAAAACGATTATTGCCTTCGTAACGGGCGGTTATTCAGGCGAAGCGGAAGTCTCATATAAAAGTGCCATCAATATCGAAGCGGGTATTGATGTTGACAAATATGAATATTACCGGATCGATATCACCCCTTCGGAATGGTTTCATCCGATGAAAGACGGGAGAAAGATTCCAGTGGACAAAAATGACTTTTCCCTTCTGATAGACGGCCGGAAAATCAGGTTTCAGGCGGTTCTGATCGGCATACATGGCACACCGGGGGAAGATGGTAAATTGCAGGGTTATTTCGATCTGATGAATCTGCCTTATACCAGCTGCGACGCGGCCACCTCTGCACTCACTTTTAATAAAAGATACACCGTGGCCGTGGCGTCGTTTTCGGGCATCGCGGTATCGAAGTCAGCACATTTATTTAAACAGGATAAAAAGCAAGCAGCTGAACAGGCTGCCAGACTGCGCCTCCCGGTTTTTGTGAAACCGAATAATGGCGGTTCCAGTATTGGCATGTCGAAAGTAAACCAGCAACAGGATCTGGGGGCTGCGCTGGAGAAAGCATTTTTGGAAGACGACCAGGTACTTGTGGAAGAATTTATTTCCGGCCGGGAATTCACGGTGGGCGTTTTTCGGGCGGGAAAGGAAATAATCATTCTTCCCATAACGGAAATAAAAACCAATAAAGAGTTTTTTGATTTCGAGGCTAAATATTCGCCTGGCTTCACAGAAGAAATCACTCCGGCTCTGGTAGAAAAAATCATAGAGGAGAAAATAAGAACAACGGCAAAAAAAATATACCAGATTTTTAACTGCAGCGGAGTAGTGCGGATTGACATAATCTATAACGAGGAGAGAGCGGAACCTTTTATGCTTGAAATCAATACGGTGCCGGGACAAACGGCGGCTTCTGTAGTGCCCCAGCAGGTCAGGGCCATGGGATGGACACTAAAACAATTCTATTCAGCGTTGATTGAAGACGCTTTATCCAGGAAAAAGTCCTGAGACAATCGATTATCCTTTCAATTAAATATCAATACCTGTGTTTCGATTCCTGACCAGCAAGCCTTTGTGGATTAATATCCTGGCCGGATTTGTACTCCTGGTCGTTTTACTTCTTCTTTTTCTGGGTTCGCTCGACCTCATCACGCACCATGGGAAAACGATGAAGATTCCTGCGGTGGTGGGTCAGTCTATTTCACAGGCGAGAAAAACGCTGGAGTCTGAGGGATTTGAAATCCTCATCCAGGACTCCATTTACAACGACACGATGCCCCCTTTGCAGGTGATCAAACAGTTTCCGGAGCCGGATAACCTGGTCAAGGTAAATCGTACCATTTATCTGACCATCAACCGGGCGGTCGCTCCAGACGTGGATATGCCTAATCTGCTAAGCATGACTTTCCGTAACGCAGAAATGGTTCTTACACGCTATGGCCTTAAATTGGGTGATACCGTGTTCAGGCCTGATTTTGCACGTAACTCTGTGCTGGATCAGGAGTACAAAGGCGAAAGCATCAAACCGGGTACCAAAATACAGCAGGGGAGCAGGATTACGCTGGTGCTGGGTAACGGAGTGGGAACGGAATTCGTGGTGCCGGATCTGTTCGGACTAACCTACCGCGAAGCCCGTGCAGCACTGAGCGAATCGGGTTTGATTGTCGGTTCTGTTGTTCCGGATGCGGATGTGAAAGACACTTTAGGTGCTTTTGTTTACCGTCAGAATCCAGACCGGTTTGACTATGAAAAACAGATTAATCATATACGCCAGGGGCAGATTATTGATATCTGGTTAACGGCCCTTAAAAGAGAGCGCATTGTAGACAGCAGCGCGGTTCAGAAATCATCTAATTACTGATCATAAAGTTTCATATGCAATTGATAACTATCGCCGAACTCAGGGAACGTCTTTCAACAGGAGAAAAGATTAATCTGGTGGATGTCAGGGAACCTGCGGAGCATGATGAATTCAATATTGGCGGGGAGCTAATTCCGCTGGGCAAAATTCAAACCATGGAAGTGGAGCAGCTCGAGGCTCTTAAAGATGTGGAGCTCGTGCTCTATTGCCGGAGCGGAAACAGAAGCGGCCAGGCCTGCCAGATCCTGGATATGCTGGGTTTCACGAACACAAAAAACCTGCAGGGCGGGATGCTGGCCTGGAGACAGCAGTAAGCCCTCAGATTTTTATATTCACCGAGAATATAAAATTGGTCCCGGCCTGGGGAAAAGAAAGTTTTCGTTTACCAGTACTCCGCCAGAATAATATCCATAAGTATATCCTGTGGCCTCATACTTTTTATTGAACAGGTTGTTCAGATAAAAAGAGAAGTTGATTTCTTTCGTGTATTTTATTTTAGGTGAATAGATAATTCGAACCTGTTGTAAATAATAGTCCGTTATTTTTTTATCGCTGCTCTGCGAATTGGTCCAGATAGGAATTGCCTACAAACTTTGCCGGTAAGCTGATTTCCAAAACCTTCATCGGATTGTAACTTATCGTTGCGGCAGCAATAATATTGGGCGAGAGGGCCATATCTGTTTTGTTGTATGTGGTGCTTTTTTGCCCTCCGTTATCATAGTCGTCCACATAAGAGGTATAGTTGGAAATTTTGTTTTCACTCAGCGTAAGATTCCCGGACAGTGAAAACCGGTCGGATAACCGGATGCCGCCCTGGAGTTCCAACCCCAGCCGCCAGCTGCGCGGCGTATTGGTCCGGGTGTATTCTCCCACATCATTGATTTTGCCGGTGAGCACAAGCTGGTTTTTGTACAACATATAATAACCAGTAAGGCCCCAGTTGTAGACCGGGGTTTTTTTATTCAGTCCCAGTTCAAAATCATTCAGTGTTTCCGGTTTGGGCTGTTCAGAGATGCCAGCTTCGAAATCGTCCCTGTTGGGTTCGTGCGTGGCACGTGCGAAGGAAAAATAAGCCTGTACGGGTCCTTTGTTGTAGGATAAGCCAGCTTTCGGATTAAAGAAATGATAGTGGTTATTGATCAGAATGGAAGGATTATCGTCGAACCCGTTGAGCCGGTAATTTACGTCACGGTATTGCAAATCAACAAAACTGCTGAACCATTTGCTGAACTGTTCCTGCCATTTTCCGTAGATATTAAAGTCTGTTTTTTTTGCAGGTACATTGTAGTATGGATAGTCGGGAGCAAAGCCGCCCTCGGATGCCCATATCACATTTCCATAATGACCGCCATCATATTCGGTCCATCCACCGCCCGCAGTAACCTGTGTGTGGCTGTTTTTAAATTGTAGTGAATAAATACCACCGTAAAAATAATTGCTGAGCCATCGTTGCCTGATCAGATTGGTGCTGGTCAGTGTGGAATCTCCAATGACGGGATTGGAAATGCCATAATCACTATAAGATGCCTGGTTTATATATTCCTCATAATATCCCTTGCCCCGGCTAAGAAAGGCGGCCAGGTTCGCGGTCCAGTGATCAGCTATTTCCTGGTTCAGAAAGAACTGATAGTGATCCTGTTTGTAATTGTCTGTCTGATTGGGATAACTGAAATAATTATAGGTTCTCTTATTGGCGCTGAACAGGTTTGCCGAATCAGCTGCTGTATTGTATAAAGCACCTGCATAGCCGGAATTGTTGAGGTATTCCTGTTGAAGTTGCGCACTGTCGCCATAAACTTTTGCCTGCGGTATGCCGTTCCATGCCTGGTAGGTTTTTTCGGATCCGGTAATTAAATTAAAACGCAGGGATGTTTTTTTTGAAAAATAGGCAACGGAGAAATAGGCTGATTTTAAATCACTGGTGGCCCGGTCAATAAAACCATTGCTGCTGATACGTGAGAGGCGCATGTCGACGGTGAAATGTCCGCCGAGCAAACCCGAGCCAGCCTTCAGGGTATTTTTCCAGGAGTTAAAAGAACCAAAACCATTATTAAATTCTGCGTAAGCGTCGGGGGTAAAGGAATTAGTTGAAAAATTCATACTGGCTCCGAAAGCGCCTGCACCATTGGATGAAGTGCCCAACCCGCGCTGGATCTGAATGCTGTTGGTTGAAGAAGCAAAATCGGGCAGATCCACAAAATAGATGGCCTGGGATTCTGCGTCATTGTAAGGAAGGCCGTTTAATGTCATATTAATTCTGGAAGCATCGGTACCCCGTATGGAAATATTTGTATAACCTATGCCATTGCCTGCGTCGGAACCCACGACGACAGAAGGCGTCTGATTAAGGATATAAGGAAGGTCCTGCCCGTTATTCAACCTGCCTATCTGGGCGGCAGTAATATTTATTTTGGTGAACGGACTTTTGTCACCTGCCCGGATAGCCGTTATTTCGACCGGTTCGAGAAAGAGTAATTTATTCCGGACAGAATCCGGGTTGATTTCCAACCGGCTGCTGTCGTGCACCTGCACCGATTGGGCCGTGCTGTGGAAAAAAGAAAAAACGAAAAGACAGGAAATAGAAATAATTGCAGGTTTCATAATCCAACTTTAATTGAAAAAAAGAAGGCGGAAATAGTTGGAATATGCCGGACAGCAGAAGAGGAATAAACGAAGCCACCTTCCCTGCGCAGGCATTATCCTGATCAGGTTCTACGGGTATTATCTCAGCTTAGTAGTCTGCCTCGCGACAGGTTTTCAGCACCCCGGGAACTTAAAATACCGGTTTTCCGCCGGCAGAACAAAGATAGGAAACCTGGTTTTATTTCCCTGTAAATAAAAAATCCGGGATGCAACATGCAGGGCATTTTGTTGTCTATAAAGTCAAACTATAATCAAACTGATTACGATGAAAAAAATCTTCCTTCTCCTGACGTCATTTATTTTTCTGGTAACCGGCGAAGCGCAGTCGGGAGAAAAAAACCTCCAGGCCCGTGCGGTTAAAGGATTTCACGGAGTGGAAGTATCCGGGGGAATTGATCTGTACCTGAGTAGCGGCACGGAGTCCGTGGCGGTTACCGCGTCCAATACGGAAGTAAGGGATCATATGATTACTGAAGTGGAGGATGGAATGCTGAAAATTCATCTGGAAAACAACTGGAATTATGGAGGGTCAACTTCCCATATGAAAGCCTATGTTTCCATCAAAGAATTAAGAACCCTTGAAGGTTCGGGCGGTGGTGATATTTATCTTCAGAATGAAATGAGCGGTGGGGATATCAGAATAAGATTGTCGGGCGGAAGTGATCTGAAAGGAAAACTCAATGCAAATCATTTGGTTATCAACCAGTCGGGCGGATCGGATGTGGACCTTACCGGAATCATTAAAAAGCTTGAAGTGGACGCCAGCGGCGGCAGCGATCTGAAAGGCTTTGGTCTGATTACGGATTTTGCCAGTCTGCGTTCCAGCGGAGGTTGTGAAAGTCACCTGACGGTCAACAAGGAGCTGGACATCATAGCCAGCGGCGGCAGTGAGGTGTTGTACAAGGGAGCCTGCACAGTGAATGAGATTAAATCCAGCGGATCCAGCAGCGTTACCCGGAAAGACTAAGATCCCCCTATCTTTGCACTCCCTAAATGGAGAGTAAAATGGGTATGGACAGGAATACGATAATCGGCTTTGTTTTGTTGGGCGTTTTATTGTTTACTTATTTGTTCACAGCAACAAAAAATAATCAGCAGCTCGAACGGCAGAGACTGCATGCAGCAGACTCGCTGGCTAATGTGAAAAAGATTCAGGAAGCCCAGCAGGCGATGCACGATTCGGTAAAAGTAAAAGTGGCTTCACACGATTCGCTGACGGGATTCAGCCGGGCAATCGGGGGCGATGAAAAACTAGTGACCATTGAAAATGATTTGCTGAGAATTGTTTTTAGTAATAAGGGCGGACAGCCACGTGAAGTACTTCTTAAGCATTTCAAATTATATGACAGCAGCCTGGTTCAGCTTGTAGATTCCTCCCTTGCCAACAGGCTGAATTATGATATCAACACAGGCACCGGTCAGGTTTCCCATATTTCCGACTTGTATTTTGATGAAGCCAGAATAGATAAAGCTGCCGATGGAACACAGACCGTCAGTTTTTCATTACCCACACCTTCCGGTTTATCCATCGAACATCAGTATATACTGCATCCCGGAAGCTATCTGGTGGACTGGAATCTGACGACGACCGGAGCGAACCAGCTATTTTCCCAGAATAACCTGAATCTGACCTGGCATTCGGAAATGGAAAAAACGCAGACATCCGTGTATTATGAAAAACGACTGACGAATGTTTGTTTTTCTACAGATAACGAATTCGATTACATTTCTTCCAAGACAGAAAAAACATTTGAAAAACCGGTACAATGGGTTTCCGTGGTGCAGCAGTTTTTTAATCGCACACTGATCGCAAAAAATAATTTTGAAGCCGGCGAAGTTCACTGGATGCGCGAAGCCGCTGACACGTCGACTATGCTGGGAACAGCCGATATTCACCTGCAGGCCAAGTTACCCGGATCTGCGGCCACTTTAAATTTTCAATGGTACTATGGCCCGAATGATTATTATATTCTGAAAAATGCGGGGCCGCATATGGACCGGATTGTGGATCTGGGAAGGGATATGTATTCTTTTGTGCGTCCGATCAACGTGTATGTGATCATGCCCGTTTTTAATTTTTTCAAGAAGTTTGTTGCGAGTTACGGAATCGTGATTTTACTGCTCACTTTGTTTATCCGGCTGCTCACTTCGCCGCTGGTGTACAGCAGTTATCTGAGTGGTGCAAAAATGAAAGCGCTTCGTCCTGAAATTGATATACTCAAGAAAAAAACAGGCGGGGACCAGCAGCAAATGGGTGTGGAACAAATGAAACTGTTCAGGGAGGCAGGTGTCAATCCTTTGGGCGGCTGTATTCCCGCCCTACTGCAGATTCCCATATTCTTTGCCCTCTTTAGCTTCTTTAATTCCAATGTGGCGCTGCGCGGTCAGCCTTTTTTGTGGGCACATGACCTTTCCATTTATGATGTGGTAGTAAAATTCGGATTTACGATTCCTGCGTATGGCGACCATATCAGTCTGTTCGCAACACTTGCGGTGATTACCAGCTTTTTGATTTCCCTGTATGGCATGAGCATGACGCCGGACCAGAGTAATCCGGCCATGAAATATATGCCCTATATCATGCCGGTGATGCTTTTACTGTTTTTTAACCGGCTGCCTGCGGCCCTTACCTGGTATTATACTGTATCCAACCTGATTACCCTTATTCTGCAGTTTGTTATTCAGAATTATATCATAGACCACGATAAAATTCTGGCCAAATTACAGGCGAACAGAACGAAGCCAAAGACAAAACCAAAGTGGCAGGAGCGTTTTGAGCAGATGCAGGAGGCACAAAAGAAACTGCAGCAAAACAAGGGTAAAAATTAAGCGTACTGACCTGCGGTACATGAATTAAACCCGTGACGGATTTTTGATTCTAAATGGCATGCCGAAATTAAGACACCTATATCTGATCGCCTGTATTTGGGGATTGCCCAAACCGGGTATCGCCCAAAAAAAAGTGGGCGATCTGTCTATTGTATACAATTCCCTGATCAGTAATGCCCGGGATTCGAGTAAAAAAATAACTTCAACAACCGCTTATTTTCTTAAAGGAAACCTGAGTCGTTCAGAAGTAAACAGTCCCATGTATTCTTTAGTTACCATTTTTGATTCAAAAACGGGAAACGGGGTATTATTAAAGGAAGTGAATGGTCAAAAGCTCCTTATCCGGATGGATTCGGAAAACTGGAATCAGAAAAATCACCGGTTTATGAATCTGACGTTTAAGAAAACGGACCAGACTAAAACCATTGCGGGGTATTTCTGCAGCCAGGCTAAAGCTTCCACCCCTGACGGATTCGAAATCACCGTTTATTATACCAATGATCTTGTTCCGGAAGATAAGGCGTATGATCCAACTTTTAAGAATCTGGAAGGATTACCTCTGGAATACGAGTTTACCAGGGGAAATCTTCACATCCGGTATACCCTGGCGACCATTAATCTGACGCCGGTCCCGGCATCCAGGTTTGATGTACCGACCAGTGGCTACAGGGAACTGACTTATGAAGAAAGCCTGAAAATGAAAGCAAATAATTAAAGGAAAAAAGTATTTAATTTATCGGGGCAATCCTGAAACAGATCCCTTTATCTAGGGATTTGTATCCTCACACCCAGGAACTGAAGATTTGACTTACCGGAATAATTGGGTGCAGGAGCCACATTTACTTTATACTGATACGGCAGAATGACAGTCGTATTTCCCCGCTGATAGGTGATCATGGCATGCATAGATACCAGATTGTCTGCGTGCTGATGAAAAGACACTGAACTTCCACTGTACAGAGGAGATGATTTCAGGGAAAAGGAAGATGATGCATTGATAGGTGTAAAACTATTATCAAACTCCCGATGCTTTTTCTTTTCTCCGCCACCCTTGCTCGCAAAAGCGAGCGCCGTTACTGCACAAAGCAGTAAACTTACCGCCATGTGGCGGAAGGCATTTGAAAAGAGGGGTTTGAGACTTGACTGCATCATAAGCAAAGATAAGATAAAATTTTTGGTATTTTTTAACCTAATTGAAGCGGCTTTCCCTAATTTTTTAACACATTTCATGCCGCATTTGTGGAAAACCTCCTTATAGGGGATAATACGCAGCTTTCCCACCCTGCGTTGCCTGGTACAATTAATTTGTGGTTAATGGATTATGAATTAATTTAGTATAACCTCCTTAAATGAAAGAAAATCCATACCAGCCAGAGCAGGACGAGATCAGGGAATTGCTTAAACAGTATAGCGCTCTAAAGAACGGCCGTAAACACAGTTTTTTGGATGAAGACTGCTTTGAAAAGATTATAGACCATTACGATGGCAAGGAAGAATTTCCCCACGCTCTGGAGGCGGCCGAAATTGGTATAGAACAATATCCTTTTTCCTCCCTTCTGCTGATCAGAAAGGCAGATTTGCTGATTGCCACCCGTAAATATGCAGATGCGCTTGAAGTTCTTGAGCGCGCTGAATTACTCGATTCCAACGATATTAACCTTTATATCCTTAAAACGGATGCCTATCTCGCGCTTGACCAGCAGGAAAAGGCCGTGGTATTGTTACAGGAGGCCCTCAATCATTTTGAAGGCAGGGAAAGGATCGAATTGCTTTTCGAGCTTGCCGATGTTTATGACGATTATGAAGAATTTGATAAAATATTCGATTGCCTGAGATGGATACTCGAACAGGATTATACCAATGAAGAGGCCCTGTACAAGATTTGTTTCTGGACAGATTTTACGGGTCGCAATGAAGAAAGCATTCGATTACACCAGCATATCATTGAAGAAAACCCATACTCAGAACTTGCCTGGTTCAATCTGGCTGCAGCTTATCAGGGTTTAAAATTATATGAAAAGGCAGTGGATGCTTACAAGTATGCGGTAGCCATCGATGAAAAATTCGACTATGCATACCGTAATATGGGGGATGCTTTTATCAGGTTGCGTAAATACCGGGAAGCCATTGAGAGTCTTGAAAGAGTACTGGAACTTTCAAAACCGGAAGATGTTATTTACGAAGCGATAGGCCATTGTTATGATAAACAGAGGCAGTTTGCCCAGGCGCGTTTTTATTACAGGAAAGCGTCTCATCTGAATCTGGATGATAGTAAACTGATTTATAAAATTGCGTGCACTTATCTGAATGAGGGGCAATGGGGCAATGCGGTGAAGCAGCTGGAGTCTGCCATCCGCTTACAGGGTAAACATCCCGAATATCATCTGGCACTTGGTGAATGTAAGATCCAGCTGATGGAATACAAAGATGCAATCCAGGCTTTCGGAACTGTTGTTCGCCTGCGTCAAAAAAATATTTCCGGATGGGAAGCATTGGTTCGTTGTCTCTACCTGGCTGAAATGTACAAAGAGGCCCTGGAACAGGTGCAGCAGGCCATGCGCGTGCTGGGTGAAAAACCGCTGCTGACTTTTTACATGAGTGCCATATATTTTGCTATGGGAAAATCAAAAGAAGGATTGATACACCTCGATAAAGCGCTCAGTCGTTCCCCGAAGCTGCTCAAGAAAATGATCGCCCTCAACCCTTCTCTTTTGCAGTCACAATCCATCGTTGATGTGATTGCGCGTTACAGGAAAAGATAAGGTTTCCTTATTTTTGCGCCCTTAGAATCACTAAAAGAAAATATTGTCGATGAATTTTTTACTTAGTCAGATGCCCGAAAGAGTTAAGAAACCACGGGGTCACGGAATTACAATGGTCATGGATAAGGGTTTGAGCATTGAAGAAACCAGGAATTTTTTAAGTATCGCCGAACCATATGTGGATGTGGTTAAATTAGGATTCGGGACATCCTATGTAACGCCGAATCTGGCCAGGAAACTTGAAGTTTACCGGGAGGCCAACATCCCTATTTATTTCGGAGGTACTCTTTTCGAAGCCTTCCTTATACGTGGTCAGCTTGAGGACTATATCCGCATTTGCAAAGAATATGGCGTTGGCTATATGGAAGTCAGTGATGGTTCCATCAATATCGATCATAAGGAAAAATGCAGAATCATCGAAAAGCTGATCAAGCATGGCACGGTGCTCAGCGAAGTGGGCAGTAAAGATGCTGCACATATCATACCGCCTTATAAGTGGATCGAACTGATGCGTGCTGAACTTAGCGCCGGGGCTACCTATGTAATTGCGGAAGCCCGCGAAGCCGGAAACGTAGGCATCTACAGGGGGACAGGGGAAGTGAGAGAGGGCCTCGTTCAGGAAATACTGACGCAGATTCCTGCAGAAAAGATTCTTTGGGAAGCACCGCAGAAATCACAGCAGTTATACTTTATTGAACTGGTAGGTGCCAATGTGAACCTGGGTAATATTGCGCCTAACGAAATGATTGCACTGGAAGCCATGCGTATTGGTTTGCGTGGAGATACATTTGAACTTTACCTGGATAAAAAAGAAAAAAAATGAAAAAATATGGCCTGATCGGATACCCGCTGGGCCATTCTTTTTCAGGCAAGTATTTCAGGGAAAAGTTTGAAAAGGAATCCATCCGCCATTGTCTGTATTCCAATTACGAAATTCCTTTCATAAAAGAACTGTCTACGGTTCTCGCCGACCCGGAGCTCAGGGGCCTGAATGTGACCATTCCTTACAAAGAATCGGTCATTGCTTTTCTCAATGAAAAACATTCTGTTGTTGAAGAAACCGGTGCGTGCAACTGCATCCGGATAAGCAACGGTCTGCTTACCGGTTTTAATACAGATGTTATCGGATTTGAAGAATCTCTTTCAGAAAAACTGTTGCCGACAGACCGCAGGGCACTGATTCTTGGAACCGGCGGATCCTCCAAAGCGGTCGCCTGGGTGTTGAAAAAAAAAGGCATTCATTTTACATTTGTCTCGAGAACACCGAGCCGGCATGCCCAAATCGCCTATACCGATTTGGGCAGGGCGGCATTCGATGCCGTTAACCTGGTTATCAATACCACGCCGGCAGGAATGTCACCGAATACAGGCGATTGTCCGCCCATTCCCTACGAACATATCCAGGCTGACCAATATTTCTTTGATTTGATTTATAACCCCGTCAAAACGGAGTTTCTCTCCCGGGCCGAACGGGCTGGCGCTCGAATAAAAAATGGTGCGGATATGATGGCTATACAGGCTGAAGCCAGCTGGGCGATCTGGAACGAAGGATCAGACAGATAATCTGCCTGTTACTTCTTCCGGCAGGGCTGTTACTTTCCGGTTTGCATAGTCAAAACTTATCATGGCTGTTTTGGCCACTGCTGTAAGCAGCAGTTTTTCGCCCGTTTTTTTTTCTACTTTATAGATCAGATCAAAACCCACCCGGCTGAACTCTACTGCCCTGACACTGATCAGCAACTCATCGCCAAAATACATTTCATTTTTAAAAATCAATATGGCGTCTGCCATGATCATTCCCACACCGCCCATATCGAGCTCGGAATAACCGTAGCTCTGCAGCCACTCCACCCGTGCCTGATGGAGGAAAGAAAGAACAGAATCATTGCCCACATGGGAGCCGTAGTTGAGATCTGTAATGCGGACGGTCAGAGGAACGCAAAAAGAAAAAGATTCGGGAAGGTCGATTTTGGCTCTGGCCATATTTCAGTGTGTATGATGAATGGTTTCCAAAAAGGAGATTAACAGATCTCCGGCTTTGCGTCTGTGGCTATACCGGTTTTTTTCTTCAGATTTCATTTCAGCAAAGCTTTTTTCCGACCCTTCAGGCATAAAAATAGCATCGTAGCCAAATCCTTCCTGGCCAGCAGGCTCATAAAGAATGCGCCCCTCACAGCGGCCTTCAAAGAAATGGGATTCTCCATGATGAATAAGGCAAATGACGGTTACAAAACGGGCAGTCCGGTCAGGGAGATGTTCAAGGTCTGTCAGCAGCTTTTGTATATTTTTAGCAGAAGAGGGCGGTTCACCTGCATATCGCGCGCTGTGTACCCCCGGCTGTCCACCCAGGGCATCCACTTCCAGTCCGCTGTCTTCACTAAAACAATCGCAGCCTCCTGAAAGAATATGGATGGTTTCTGCCTTGGTCAGGGCGTTTTCACGAAGCGTATCAAAGGGTTCGGGGATGTCCTGCCGGATTCCGGCTTCAGCAAGAGAAAGTATTTTTATCCGGTTCCCTATGGCCGAACGAAGTTCCTCCAGTTTATGGACATTGTTGCTGGCAAAGATCAGCGTCACAGGTTAAATATTTTTTTGAGACTGAGCCAGAGGCGTTTTTTTAATTCCGTGCTTTCGGCGCTATCCCCGATAATCCGCTCGGGTTTCGGTACGGGTATTACAGATATACCTTCCACTTCAGAAATCAGGAAATCCGGGAGGTCTGACCGGTAGCCTGCGGTTTTGGGATCGACCCCCCATAAAAAAAGGATCCGGGTGCCCAGCTGATCTTTCAAAATGGTGATGTCGGTGTCCTGCTTTGCCCGGTTGACCAATGCAATATCCTCCATGCTGTACTTACAGGCGGATAACATCTTATTCAGAAATGCCATCTGATCTTCGGGGAGATAGGGGTCTTCGGGATAATGGGAGAGAAATGTCACGGATCGCCTGTTCCCGCCCAGGAACGAAATGACGGGGTTCTTTTTTACACCGCTGCGCGAAGAAACAGGAATGTCTGATACAGAAACCGTTTTCCCCGTGTCCACGAGAGAATCCGGGAACAGTGCGGACAGGAGATCCGGGGATAATTCGAGATGATTGATTCCCATATTGAATTTTAAAATTAAGATGAGTGGTTTTGCATGCTCCGGGAATGTTTGTTTCTTTGTAAGACCAAAAATAGTATTTATGATGGAGACGGTGGATATCCAGGTAACCAGGGTAAAAAGAAGCAGGTTGCATGAACTTGATTTTAATAATCTGCCATTTGGCAAACATTTCAGTGATCATATGCTGGAAGCGGATTATGTGGACGGTGAATGGCAAATGGTTTCGATCAAACCGTATCAGCCAATTTCGTTCGAGCCGTCTCTTATGGCCCTTCACTATGGCCAGGCTATTTTTGAAGGAATCAAAGCGTACAGGAATAAAGCAGGAGAGGCGTTTATTTTTCGCCCTTACGACAATATGCGCCGGTTTAATATTTCCGCCGACAGGATGGAAATGCCTGCTGTGCCGGAAGATATTTTTATCGAAGGAATGCGTCAGCTGATTGCTATTGACAAAGAATGGATACCTGCCAAGGATGAATATTCACTATACATCAGACCATTCATGTTTTCTACGGATACTGCGCTGGGAGTAAAGCCATCCGACACCTATAAATTTATGATTCTGCTGAGTCCCACCGGCCCCTACTACGCTACTCCCATGAAAATCATAGTGGAAGAAAAGTATACACGTGCCGCGCCGGGCGGTGTTGGATTTGCCAAAAATGCCGGGAATTATGGCGGTAGTTTAAAAGCTTCTGCTGAAGCCCGGGCGAAGGGCTATGATCAGGTTCTGTGGACCGATGCATTCGAACACAAATGGCTTCAGGAAGTGGGCACTATGAACGTATTTTTTGTTTTTGGCAAAACGGTTGTTACCCCTTCTCTGGAGGAAGGCACCATACTGGAAGGGGTTACCCGCGACAGCGTGATTACGGTGCTGAAGGAGCAGGGTCTTGATCTGCAGGAAAGGAAGATAAATATTGATGAGGTTGTTGAAGGACACCGGAGTGGAAAGCTGACCGAAATCTTCGGATCCGGTACGGCAGCCACTATTTCTCCGCTCAAAGAGCTTTCTTACAAGGGATACAGTATGCATCTGGACGTTAATAATTATGAAGTTGCTCCGATGGCAAAAAAAATCCTGACTGAAATAAGAGAAGGGAAAAGGCCGGATACGCTTAACTGGCTGGTAAAAGTATAAGATCAACTTTAATTTGGAGAATCCCGGCCTGGCTGTTACCTTTGCCGTCCCAAAATTCAAACAGGTTCCGAATGCCTACTATACAACAATTAGTTAGAAAAGGAAGAGAGATCATCCGCGCCAAGAGCAAGTCAAGGGCACTGGATAGTTGTCCCCAAAGACGCGGTGTTTGTACCCGCGTTTACACGACAACTCCCAAGAAGCCAAACTCTGCCCTGCGCAAGGTGGCTAAAGTACGCCTGACCAATAAGATAGAGGTTATTGCTTATATCCCCGGTGAGGGGCATAATCTGCAGGAACACAGTATCGTTTTAATACGCGGCGGCAGGGTTAAGGATCTGCCGGGTGTTCGTTATCATATTGTGCGCGGATCGCTGGATACCGCTGGAGTAAAGGACCGTAAAAAGAGCCGTTCAAAATATGGTACCAAGAAAGACAAAGGGGGTCCAAAACCGGCAGCCAAGAAATAATCAAAAAAATAATTACAAATAACACATGAGGAAGTCGCAGGCCAAAAAATTACCACTCGCACCGGATGCCAAATACAATGATATTCTGGTTACGCGTTTTGTAAACAATCTGATGTGGCAGGGTAAGAAAAATACTGCTTTCGGCCTGTTTTACGACGCGATAGACCGCGTTTCAAAACAGTCGAATGACAATGGTTATGAGATCTGGAGAAGGGCGTTAAACAATGTAACCCCTGCTGTAGAAGTCAGAAGCCGCCGTATCGGTGGTGCAACTTTCCAGATTCCTGCGGAAGTTCGTGCTGACCGTAAGATTTCCCTGAGCATTAAATGGCTGATCCGTTTTAGCCGGGAAAGAAACGGCAAGAGCATGGCCGACAAACTGGCCGGTGAAATCCTTGCAGCAAGCAAAGGGGAAGGCGGAGCTTTCAAAAAGAAAGAAGATACTCACAGAATGGCTGAAGCCAATAAGGCGTTTGCTCATTTTAGAATATAAGAGCTTTTTTATGTTTTTTGCGAACTCCCCTGGCATTGGCAGGGGAGTTTTTTTTATCAAATATTTCCCGATTGCAGCCGGGCGATGCCCGGTTTTTACGCTAATAAATTTGTACCTTTGCGCACCTAAAGAAAAATACTTTTAATTTATACAAATGGCAGACTTAAAATTTCAAAGAAACTTCGGTATTGCGGCACATATTGATGCCGGTAAAACGACGACTACCGAACGTATCCTGCGCTATACCGGCATGATCCATAAGATCGGAGAAGTGCATGACGGTGCGGCAACGACCGACTGGATGGACCAGGAAAAAGAAAGAGGGATCACGATCACTTCCGCAGCGGTAAGTTGCCAGTGGAATTTTCCGACCGACAAGGGAGTTGTGGATGCCAACACCAAAAAATACAATTTCAATATCATTGATACACCGGGTCACGTGGATTTCACCGTTGAGGTGGAAAGATCAATGCGTGTGCTGGATGGTCTGATTGCTTTATTTTCGGCCGTTGACGGCGTTGAACCGCAGTCTGAAACAGTTTGGCGCCAGGCCAATCGCTACAAGGTTCCCCGTATCGGATTCGTAAATAAAATGGACCGTTCCGGTGCAGACTTTCTGATGGTTGTTGCGCAGGTCAAGGAAATGCTGGGAGCGAATGCCGTTCCGCTTCAGTTGCCAATCGGTGCTGAAGATGATTTCAAAGGTGTGGTGGATCTGATCAGAATGAAAGGTATCGTTTGGCATATGGAAACGGAAGGAATGACCTTCGATGAAATTGAGATTCCTGCCGACATGCTGGAAGAATCACAGGAGTGGAGAGCAAAACTCGTTGAAGCGGTAGCTGAATACGACGACACCCTGCTGGAAAAATTCTTCGTGGATCCAAACAGCATTACTGAAAATGAAATGCATGAAGCCATCCGCAAAGCGACGATCGACCTGAGTATCGTTCCGATGATGTGCGGTTCTTCATTTAAAAATAAAGGCGTACAAACGGCACTCGATGCGGTTTGCCGTTACCTGCCGTCTCCGATTGACCTGGAAGATACGCAGGGTATAGATCCTAATACGGGTGAAGTCATAACCCGGAAGCCTGATGTAAAAGAACCTTTTGCGGCCCTGGCTTTTAAAATTATGACCGATCCATTTGTGGGCCGGCTTGCATTCTTCCGTTGTTATAGTGGTCGCCTCGAATCCGGCTCCTATGTACTCAACGTGCGGAGTGGTAAGAAAGAACGTATCAGCCGTATCATGAAGATGTTTGCAAACAAGCAAAACCCGATCGACTTCATCGAAGCCGGAGATATCGGTGCAGCGGTAGGGTTCAAAGAAATAAAAACGGGAGACACACTTTGTGATGAAGATCATCCGATCACGCTGGAAAATATGTTTATCCCTGAACCGGTAATCGCCGTAGCAGTGGAACCGAAAACACAGGCTGATGTTGACAAAATGGGAATGGCTATTTCCAAACTGGTGGAAGAAGATCCGACGCTTCGGGTGAACACGGATGAGGAAACCGGTCAGACGATCCTGCGCGGAATGGGTGAGCTCCATTTGGAAATCATCATTGAACGTATGCGTCGTGAATTTAAAGTGGATGTAAACCAGGGTGCACCCCAGGTTGCTTATAAAGAGGCGTTCAACACAACCGTTGAACACCGCGAAGTACTGAAGAAACAAACCGGCGGCCGAGGTAAATTCGCCGACATCGAGTTCTTTCTCGGACCAGCCGATGAAGAATGGATTAAAGAGAATGAAGGCAAGCATTTTCAGTTTGTCAATGATATTTTCGGAGGGTCTATTCCAAAAGAATTCATACCCGCGATTTCAAAGGGTTTTGAAACATCCATGGGCACCGGCGTTTTAGCGGGTTATCCACTGACCACCATGAAAGTGCGTGTTACCGACGGAAGTTATCATGATGTGGATTCTGATGCCATGAGTTTTGAAATCTGCGCCAGAACCGCGTTCCGCGAAGCTGGCCGTAAAGCCAAACCCATTCTGCTTGAACCTATTATGAAGGTAGAAGTACTTACACCGGATCAGTACATGGGTGATGTTACGGGAGATTTGAACCGTCGCAGAGGTATCCTGGAAGGCATGGACAGCAGAGCCAACCTTCAGGTTATAAAAGCTAAAGTACCTTTGAGTGAAATGTTCGGGTATGTAACGCAGCTGCGCTCTCTGAGCTCAGGCCGAGCTACGTCAACGATGGAATTTTCTCATTATGCTCCTGCGCCGAACAATATCGCAGAGGAAGTCATTGCAAAAGTAAAAGGCAAGAGTAAGGTGTCAGCCTGATCTGCCTGAGTGTATAATTAAAAAATTCCCGCTTCGGCGGGTTTTTTTTTGAACGGCAGTGCTCCCACGTTTCTATTGATTATTTTTCAGCATAAATTATTATTTATGGCCCTCAGGATTGCTCTCCGGTATCTTTTCTCTGCCTCGCTGATTGTTTTTGCTTTCCCGGTCTCTGCTCAGTTATACGACCGCGTAATATGGAGCAGAGACGGAAATAGTTTATATGAAAACAACGATACAGCCATTTCCCAATACAGTCTTTCTGGAAAGGGAAGCTCTATATTCATTAGTTCCGGACAACTGACTCCGAAAGAGGAACCAGGTCCGCTGCATATCAAGAATTTTTCATTTTCTCCGGATTACAAAAAAGTGCTGATTTTTACAAATGCGAAAAAAGTGTGGCGTTATGAAACGCGCGGCGATTACTGGGTATATGATCTGACTTCCGGGTCTTTGGTACAACTCGGAAAATCGCTGCCAGTATCTTCTCTCATGTTCGCCAAAATTTCTCCCGACGGGTCAAGAGCAGCTTATGTAAGCAGTCACAATATTTATGTAGAAGACCTGTCGACAAACAAAATAAAGGCCCTTACAATCAACGGTTCGCGTAAAATGATCAACGGGACCTTCGACTGGGTATATGAGGAAGAGCTAAATTGCCGGGATGGTTTCCGGTGGAGCCCGGACAGTCGTGCTATTTCCTACTGGCAAATCAATGACAGCAGCACGCGTGATTATTATATGCTCAACACAACGGATTCAGTTTATTCTCACGTTGTACCCGTAGAATATCCCATTGCCGGGCAGATGCCTTCTCCATTTAAAATAGGTGTTGTGCAAATAAGCAATGGGAAAACAAGCTGGATGAACATTCCGGCGGATGTAAAAAACGGAACATACCTGCCCCGTATGGAGTGGGCCGCCGGTAGCGAAGAGCTGATCGTCGAGCGGCTGAACAGAAATCAGAACGAATCGGACGTCATGTTGTGCAATGCTAAATCCGGCGTTGTGAAAGAAATTCATCATGAACAAAACGCTGCATGGATTGATGTTCTTTCCGCATGGGATGATAAGTATAAAATGGGCGGGTGGGATTTCCTTAAAAACGGGTCTGAATTTTTATGGGCAAGTGAAAAAGATGGATGGCGGCATCTCTATCGTATCAGCCGGGACGGCAAAACAGACAAGCTTATAACCAGTGGAAATTACGATGTCATGGAGATTTCGCTGGTTGATGAAAAGCATAACCTGCTTTATTTTATGGCTTCTCCCGACAATGCAACACAGGCTTATTTATACTGCTGTCCTCTGGACGGGACGGGAATGGCGGTACGGGTCAGTCCTGCCAATCAGAATGGAACCCATAGTTATAAAATCTCTCCCAATGGTAAATTCGCGCAACACTCTTTTTCCAATTATTATACAAAAACCGGATCTGAGCTGATTACTCTTCCGGAACATCAGGTTGCAGAAGGGTTTTATGGCATGACGTTGCCCAATCCGGCAGACAGCGCCTCATCCAATGTGACCTTTTTCAAAATCCTTACTCCTGATGGCGTCAGTATGGATGGATGGATGCAGAAGCCGGTTCCCTTTGATGATACCAAGAAATATCCGGTTCTGTTTGAAGTGTATACTGAACCAGCCGCCCAGACAGTCATTGACCGATTTGACGTGAACAAGAACTTTTTATATCCGGGAGACCTTGCCAAAGATGGGTATATCTATATTTCGCTGGATAATCGTGGAACCCCGGCGCCCAAGGGATCGGCCTGGAGAAAGGCTATATACAGAAAAATAGGCCAGGTGAATATCCACGATCAGGCGCAGGCGGCATCCGAAATTATCAAATGGCCCTTTGTGGACTCTTCCCGTATCGCGGTATGGGGTTGGAGCGGAGGCGGGTCAGCCACACTGAATCTGATGTTTCAGTATCCCGGGATTTACAAAACCGGGATCGCCGTTGCGGCCCTCGGAAATATGGAAACATACGACAATATATATCAGGAAAGATATATGGGTAATCCTTTGGAAACCAAAGCGGATTACCTACAGGGATCTGCCATAAACCATGCTTCGGGTTTACAGGGTAATTTGCTCTATATCCATGGGAGCGGGGATGACAATGTACATTATGATAACGCGGAAATGCTCCTGAATGAACTGATTAAATACAATAAAACATTTCAGTTCATGGAATACCCCAATCGTACCCACGCCATTTCAGAAGGGCCGGGAACAATACAGCATCTGGCGAATCTGTTTAAAAGCTATCTGAACACGCATTGTCCTGGTGGGGGTAAATAATTCTGCAAAAAACCTTATAATTCTTTGACCGTTTATGTCTTAACCCCTACCTTTGCATCCCGTTCAAAAAATGGGAATTGACATATGTCTCAACGAATCAGAATCAAATTACAGTCGTACGATCACAATCTCGTGGACAAATCCGCGGAGAAAATTGTGAAAACAGTTCGTAGTACAGGTGCCGTTGTAACCGGTCCGATTCCTTTACCTACCCGGAAAAAGGTTTTTACCGTTTTGCGTTCGCCGCATGTCAACAAGAAAGCCAGAGAGCAATTTCAGCTGCACACGCACAAGAGATTGCTGGATATTTATACTTCCACATCAAGGACCGTTGATGCCTTATCCAAGTTGGATCTGCCATCAGGTGTTGATGTTGAAATAAAAGCCTGAGTAAACTATTCCATCTGCCAAATTCTGCAAAGAGCCAAAGCAGCGCTGGATGATTTGAAAAGAAATATGAACAAGCCGTTCGGGGTTTGTTTACAACCGGTACTTCGATTGTTTTTTGACCTGGCTTAGCCGGAAAAAACAAAATAAAGAAAAGGTCGGTTGCAAACGGGGGATTGAAATCAGTTTCAGCTTTTCTTATAAAGCTTAGCGGAGCGCTGATTGTCCTTAGACTCCAGGCACAAACCAATAAATAAATGAAAGCATTAATTGGAAAGAAACTTGGGATGACTTCTGTCTTCACCCCCGATGGCAAACAGGTTGCCTGTACCATCATTGAAGCAGGTCCCTGTGTTGTTACACAGGTTAAAACCGTCGAAACGGATGGATACAACGCCCACCAGATCGCTTTCGGCGAAAAGAAAGAAAGAAAGGTTCTCGCTTCAGAAAAGAACCACTTCGCCAAATCAAATACCACAGCAAAACAATTTATCAGGGAATTCCGGAATTTTTCTTTGGAAAAAAGCCTGGGTGAAGTACTGAATGTTGACATTTTCACTGAAGGTGAAATGGTTGATGTAGTAGGGACTTCCAAGGGTAAGGGATTTCAGGGTGTTGTAAAGCGTCATAATTTTCACGGAGTAGGTGGCCAGAGTCATGGTCAGCATGACCGTAGCCGTGCACCGGGGTCATTGGGTAACTCTTCCGATGCGGCCCGCGTTATGAAGGGAATGAAAATGGCCGGGCGTATGGGTGGTGACCGCGTGAAACTGAAAGGTTTGAAAGTGGTTAAGGTATTTACGGAAAAAAATTACCTGCTCATTGCCGGATCCGTTCCGGGCCACAATGGTTCCATTGTATACGTTCAGAAGTAATAACCAATTAATCAGATTCACATGCAAGTTGATATTGTAAATATAAAGGGAGCTAAAACGGGACGTTCGGTGGAACTGCCTTCGGATATCTTCGAAGTAGAGCCGAATGATCATGTGATTTATCTGGCTGTTAAGCAGTATCTCGCTGCTCAGCGCCAGGGTACGCACAAAGTGAAGACACGTATGGAAGTAAAAGGTTCTTCCAAAAAACTGCATAAGCAGAAAGGTACCGGCGGATCCCGTAAAGGAAATATCCGGAACCCTTTGTATAAAGGTGGTGGTACGATCTTCGGGCCTAAGCCTCATGGATATGATTTCAAGCTGAACCGTAAAGTGAAAGATCTGGCGAAAATCTCGGCTCTGTCTTATAAAGCGAAAACCAATTCCATTGTCGTGGTGGAAGACATCGAATTTAAAGCACCAAAAACCAGCGAAATGGTTACGGTTCTTGGCGGATTGAAACTGACGGGTAAGAAGACACTGATTGTGATCCCGGAATACAATGATAATGTTTACCTCAGCCTTAGGAATATTCCAAAACTGAAAGGTAGTTTGCTGGCCGACGTGAATACCTATGATATCGTGAATGCGGATGTGCTTGTGCTGACCGAATCGGCGGCCAAAATGTTTGTAGAAGAAGAAGTAGCAGCTTAGTATTAATATATTTTCAATTTAGATTATGAAATTATCTGAGGTTCTGATCCGCCCTATACTTACTGAAAAGGCAAATGCACAGCAGGAAAAACTGCGTCGTTATGCTTTTAAAGTAAGCAAGAGCGCAAACAAACTGGAGATCAAAAAAGCTGTAGAAGAATTTTACGGCATTACTGTGGTTGATGTGAATACGGTGATTGTGCCTGGGAAAGCCAGATCAAGGTCTACCAAAGCAGGTCTCATAACTGGTCGTAAACCCGGTTATAAGAAAGCGCTGATAACAGTAGCTGTTGGAGAAAGCATCGATTTGTATTCGAATATTTAAGTAATTAAAAGAATGGCAGTAGCTGCCGCGAAAGCTAATTAAATATGGCACTAAGAAAATTTAAACCGGTTACAGCAGGAACCCGTTGGAGAATCGGGAATGCATTTGCAGAGATCACTACGGATAAACCCGAAAAGTCTTTACTCGAAGTGATTACCCGCACAGGCGGCCGTAATTCACAGGGAAGAAGGGCGATGCGTTATATCGGCGGTGGTCATAAGAAAATGTACCGTGTCATCGATTTTAAAAGAGATAAGAAAGAAATTGTAGGTAAGGTTGTTTCCATCGAATACGATCCAAACAGAACCTCATTTATCGCGCTGATCCAGTACAGTGATGGAGAAAAAAGATATATCCTGGCCCCACAGGGACTTCAGGTTGGCGGAACCGTTCAGGCAGGTGATGCCGTTGCTCCGGAAATCGGAAACGCATTGCAGATGAAGAACATTCCTCTGGGTACCAACGTACATAATATCGAGATGCAGCCCGGGCAGGGAGGAAAGTTGATACGCAGCGCAGGTACTACGGCACAGCTGACCAATAAGGAAGAAAAATATGCTGTTCTGAAAATGCCAAGTGGCGAACTGAGAAAGATTCTGATCAATTGTTATGCAACGGTCGGAGTAGTTTCCAACAGCGATCACAGCCTCCAGAGCATGGGTAAGGCGGGTCGTAACCGTTGGAGAGGTATCCGCCCGCGTGTGCGTGGTGTTGCAATGAATCCGGTCGATCATCCGATGGGTGGTGGTGAAGGTAAAGCCTCCGGAGGCCAGCCACGTTCAAGAAACGGTCAGTATTCCAGAGGGCTAAAAACAAGAACCCGTGGAAAAGGAAGTGATAAACTGATTATTCAGACAAAAAAAGGTAAGAAAATAGGCAAGTAATTTTCACACTTACACATTTGTATTATGGGTCGTTCAATAAAAAAAGGTCCTTACGTAGATGCCAATCTGGAAACCAAGGTTCTCAGCATCAATGAAGGAAAAGGGAAAAAAGGGGTGATCAAAACCTGGAGCCGCCGGTCTACTATTACGCCTGATTTTGTAGGGCACACGTTTGCTGTTCACAATGGCAATAAGTTTATTCCTGTTTATGTGACAGAGTTCATGGTTGGTCACAAGCTGGGTGAATTTGCACCGACAAGAAATTTTAAAGGACATTCCAGCAAAAAAATTGCTGAATAATTGAAAACAGAAACCGTTCTGCTTCAAGCTTTAGGCTTTAAGCTGTCGGCTCAAACAAGATAAAATGGAAGCATTAGCAAGACTAAGAAATTACCCGACATCGCCCCGTAAAATGAGGTTGCTGGTAGATGAAATCAGAGGCCTGCAGGTGGAAAAAGCCCTGGCATTGCTGGAGCATCATCCGCAGCATTCTTCTACCCCATTGTACAAGTTGCTTTGGTCTGCAGTTAAGAACTGGGAATTGAAGAATGAAGGGAAAAGTGCGGCAGATGCGGGCTTGCTGGTAAAAACAATATTTGTCGATAATGCCCGGGTGCTGAAACGCATGCGGCCAGCACCACAGGGACGAGGATACAGGGTGCGCAAGCGCAGTAATCATGTGACATTGGTAGTAGACGAAAAAATTTAATCAGAAACAAAGAATATTCAATTATCAAATTAATCAGATAAATGGGTCAGAAAACAAATCCTATAGGTGCAAGGCTGGGAATTATCCGCGGCTGGGAGTCTAACTGGTTCGGTAATAAAAGAGATTATTCTGTCAAACTGATAGAAGATAATAAGATCAGGACCTACCTGAATGCCCGTATAAACAAAGGTGGAATCGCGAAGATAGTCATCGAGCGTACGCTGAACAAGCTGATCGTAACCATTCACACGTCCAAACCAGGTATTATCATTGGCAAGGGCGGCGGAGAAGTGGACCGTATCAAGGAAGAACTGAAAAAACTGACTGGTAAGGAAGATGTGCAGATTAATATTCTCGAAATCAGAAGACCTGAACTGGATGCGAATATTGTGGCAGATACGATTGCCCGGCAGATCGAAAACCGAATTAACTATAAGAGAGCCATCAAAATGGCTATTGCTTCAGCCCTGCGTATGGGTGCGGAAGGAATTAAAGTAAAAGTAGGCGGACGCTTAGGTGGTTCGGAAATCGCCCGTACTGAAGAAATTAAATCGGGAAGAACGCCACTGCATACTTTACGCATGGACATTGACTATGCCAATGTTTTTGCTTTAACGGTTTACGGAAAGATCGGTGTTAAGGTCTGGATTTGTAAGGGAGAGGTGTTGACCAAGCGTGACCTGAATCCGAATTTCGTAGGCGGTAAAACAGACGTAAGCGACAGAAGGGAAAGAAGGGATGATATACGTGATCGCGAGGATCGCGGTCGTGGTGGAGACAGAAGGCCGGGTGGCGGAGCAGGCGGTGGGGACAGGAGACCAGGTGGCGGCGGAGGAAGGAGATAGTTAATTATCAAATTTTCAAATTGAACTAAGATGTTACAGCCCAAAAGGAGTAAACATAGGAAAGCGCAAAAAGGAAGAATCCGCGAAGTAGCCAAGAGAGGAACAGATATTTCTTTTGGTTCTTACGGACTGAAAGCAATGGAAGCGATCTGGTTAACTAACCGGCAGCTGGAAGCCGCACGTCAGGCGCTGACCCGCTCTATGAAAAGAGAAGGTAATGTTTGGATACGTGTTTTCCCGGACAAGCCAATAACCAAGAAACCTCAGGAAGTGAGAATGGGTAAGGGTAAAGGAAATCCTGAATATTGGGCTGCTGTGGTAGAACCGGGACGTATGCTTTTTGAGGCGGACGGTGTTACGGAAGCTGTTGCAAAAGAAGCATTGCTGCTGGCTGCCCAGAAATTGCCCATCAAGACTAAATTTGTGGTTCGCCATGATGTGATTGCCTTATAATTCAAATTTATTAAGATGTCAAAGAGAAACGATTTTGTAAATGGCCTTAAAGATTTAAGTGAAACAGACCTCACATCGAGGATTCGTGAAGATGAACTGCGGTTGAAAAAACTCGAATTCGCACACGCCATTTCACCGCTGGAAAGTCCTGTTAACATTCGTTTGCTGAGAAAAGACATAGCCAGGCTTAAAACAGAATTAACCAAAAGGAAAATCGGGAAACCGGCTCTGGTAAAAGCTTAGAACGGCGCCCGGCACAAACGGATTTACAAATTATCAAATTAGCATTATGCCAGAAGATAGAAATTTACGGAAAACAAGAATCGGTGTTGTCAGCAGCAACAAAATGGACAAGACAGTAGTGGTTGCTGTTGAAAGAAAAGTGCAGCATCCGATTTACGGTAAGTTCCTTAAAAAGACAACCCGGTTTCACGCCCATGATGAGAAAAATGAATGCAGTATCGGAGATACGGTTCGCATTATGGAAAGCCGTCCACTGAGTAAAACCAAGCGCTGGCGACTGGTTGAAATCGTGGAAAAGGCTAAATAATTTCAATTTTTAAAAGTATTAATAAATGATACAGCAGGAAAGCAGACTAAACGTTGCGGATAATAGTGGAGCCAAAGAAGTTTTGTGCATCCGCGTGTTGGGAAACAGCGGGCAGGACTATGCTAAAATCGGCGATAAAATCGTGGTGACGGTGAAAGATGCATTGCCGGCCGGCGGTATTAAGAAAGGAACTGTAACGAAGGCTGTTATCGTTCGGACTAAAAACAAATTGCGCCGTAAAGACGGATCTTATATCCGTTTTGACGACAACGCGGTGGTATTGCTGAATCCAAGCGATGAACCAAGGGGTACACGTATTTTCGGACCAGTAGCGCGTGAATTACGTGACAAAGGGTATATGAAAATTATTTCTCTGGCGCCGGAAGTTCTTTAAGTCTCGGGCCGAAAGCCAAAAGCTTAAAACCGAGTTTTTGAATAGATAAGTAAAGAGTTTTATACATTATATGTAAAAGTTCCAGGCGACAGGCCATGAGCTTTAAGCTAAAAAAGAAAGAAATGGATAACAGATTCAAACCCAAGTTTAATATTAAAAAGGGTGATCAGGTGGTGGTTATTACAGGTGATGACAAGGACCTGAAAAAATCACGCAAAGTGCTGGAAGTATTTCCTGACACAGCAAAAGTGCTGGTGGAAGGGGTTAATATAGTAACCAAACACACCAAGCCTTCAGCTCAGAATACCAAAGGCGGGATAGTTAAGCTGGAAGCACCGATCCATATTTCTAACGTGCTGCTCTGGGATGCTAAATCCGGTGGCCCTTCAAAAGCCAAACGCACCCGCGAGAATGGCAAACTTATTCGAATCGCTAAAAAATCAGGGGAGGTAATCAAATAATGAGTACAACAAAATACACTGCCCGCCTGGCAGAAAAATACAAAAAGGAAGTCGTTCCGACATTGATGAAAAAATTCGGATACAAAACCGTTATGCAGGCACCCAAGCTGGAGAAAATCTGCTTGAACAGGGGCATAAACGGGGCAGTGTCTGATAAGAAACTCGTGGATATTACGATTGAAGAACTGACTACTATTACGGGTCAGAAAGCAGTATCGACTATTTCTAAAAAAGACATTTCGAATTTTAAACTGCGTAAGGGTCTTCCAATCGGCGCGCGGGTTACCCTTCGCGGCGAGAAAATGTATGAATTTCTGGATCGCCTGGTGGCCGCTGCTCTTCCGAGGGTCCGTGATTTTAAAGGGATCAGTGAAAAAGCTTTTGACGGGCGTGGGAATTACACGTTGGGCATTACCGAACAGATTATATTCCCTGAAGTAGATATTGATAAAGTGAATAAAATCACTGGGATGGATATCACTTTTGTTACTACCGCCAAAACGAATGAAGAAGCATACGAATTATTAAAAGAACTCGGTATGCCATTCAAAAATGCAAAGAAGGAAGAAACGAATTAATTATAACTGAGAACCAATAATAAAAATTCATGGCCAAAGAATCAGTCAAAGCCAGACAGAGGAAACGGGAAGTAATGGTTGCAAAGTATGCTGACAGACGCGCTGCGCTGAAAGCTGAAGGCAACTATAAGGCGCTTGATCTTCTCCCAAAAAATGCATCACCGGTGCGTTTGAAGAACCGCTGCCAGCTAACCGGTCGTCCACGTGGTTATATCCGTTACTTCGGCGTATCCAGGAATATGTTCCGCGATATGGCGTTGCAGGGTAAAATACCCGGGGTGAGAAAGGCAAGCTGGTAATCGGGATGACCGATGACCGTTGACCGTGTTTATTACGGAGATCGAAAATAAGTCCGTCAACTGTCAACCGTCAACTGTCAACAATCATTTATAAAGTTTTTAATAGATATACAATGGTAACAGATCCTATAGCAGATTTTCTAACAAGAATCCGTAATGCGCAGATGGCGAATCACCGGATAGTTGAAATTCCTGCATCAAACCTGAAGAAGCGGATGACGGAGATATTGTATGATAAGGGATATATCCTGAAATACAAATTTGAAGATGATTCAAAGCAGGGTGTGATTAAGATCGCTCTCAAGTACGATCCCACGACCAAGGAGCCGGCCATCCGGAGCCTGGAAAGGGTGAGCCGGCCTGGTTTACGCCAGTATGCAAGCCCTGTCGAATTCAAACGTGTAAAAAACGGATTGGGAATAGCTATCGTGTCAACTTCTAAAGGAGTCATGACGGATAAAGATGCAAAAGCCCAGAATGTAGGTGGAGAGGTGTTGTGTCACGTATATTAACAGAGCGGGTAGGTTGTGGAAGAAGGAAACTGTGATAGTGTGGAAGTGAAGTTTCATTTCCAGGTTCTTAAATTCTCAAATTCTCAAATTAGAAAGTATGTCCAGGATAGGAAAAAAACCGGTTGTCCTCCCGAGCGGAATCACAGTAACTGTGGGTTCTGACAATATTGTTACCGTAAAGGGTCCGAAAGGAGAACTGAAGCAGGCGATCGATCGTGATATCAAGATTGAGGTTAAAGATAACCAGATCGAAATATCCCGACCAACAGATCAGATCCGCCATCGCGCTTTACACGGACTTTATCGTTCACTTTTGTCCAATATGGTAAAAGGTGTCGCTGAGGGTTATAAAAGGCAGCTGGAACTGATCGGGGTGGGTTTCAAAGCATCCAATCAGGGTAATCTGCTGGATCTGGCACTGGGCTATTCACATAATATCATTTTCGAAATTCCAAAAGAATTGAAGCTGGCAACGGCTCAGGAAAAAGGGGAAAATCCTAAGATCATGCTCGAAGGAACAGATAAACAATTGATCGGCCAGGTAGCAGCCAAGATTCGCGGTTTACGCAAACCCGAGCCATACAAGGGCAAAGGAGTTCGTTACACGGGTGAAATTGTTCGCAAGAAGGCGGGTAAAGCAGCGGGTAAATAGTAAGGGAGCATAAGAGTGTGAGGATTTATAAGTTCAAATTTTCAAATTTAAAGAGATGGAAAAGCTTTTAAAAAGACAGAATATCAGATACCGGATCCGTAAAAAGATCGCCGGAACACCTGAAAAACCTCGTTTATCAGTCTTCAGAAGTAATAGTGAAATCTACGCACAGCTGATAGATGACAATAATGGCAAAACGATTGCCGCTGCATCTTCCCGTGACAAAGATATTGCCGCCCAGAAAGTGACGAAGACGGAAAAAAGCAAACTTGTCGGACAAACCATTGCACGCAAGGCAACTGAGA
Source organism: Puia sp. (assembly GCA_965214575.1). Taxonomy (GTDB): domain Bacteria; phylum Bacteroidota; class Bacteroidia; order Chitinophagales; family Chitinophagaceae; genus Puia. Next base: position 131,821 of record CBDCCE010000031.1, on the reverse strand, counting down.
TGGGAATTCAGAAAGTGGTCTTTGATCGTGGTGGAAATCTCTATCATGGCAGGGTTAAGGCCATTGCAGAAGCTGCCCGCGAAGGGGGACTTCAGTTTTAATCATTCAAATCGTTACTGTAAATAATTATCATGGCAACAACAAGTATATCTAAGATCAAAGCCGGCGACCTGGAGCTTAAAGAAAAAGTAGTATCCATCAATCGTGTGGTTAAAACGACCAAAGGTGGACGTGCTTTCAGTTTTTCTGCTCTTGTGGTAGTGGGAAATGAGAGTGGCATCGTTGGTCATGGTCTCGGTAAAGCCAAAGAAGTTCAGGAAGCTATTACTAAAGGAATTGAAGACGCAAAAAAGAACCTGATTAAAGTTCCTATTATGCACGGAACCATTCCCCACGATCAGCTCGCAAAAGAAGGCGCTGCAAAAGTGCTTATCAAGCCAGCCGCTCATGGAACCGGAGTAATTGCAGGTGGAAGCATGAGAGCCGTTCTCGAAAGTGCAGGTATTACTGATATTCTGGCAAAATCGCTCGGGTCGGCGAATCCGCACAATGTGGTAAAAGCCACATTTAAAGCACTGGGCCTGCTTAGGGAGCCACTGCAGGTTTCAAGAACCAGAAATTTGTCACTCAAGAAAGTATTCAACGGTTAAAACCGCCATAAATAAGCAGGAAATGAAAAAGTTACGTATTACGCAGATAAAAAGCGGGATCGATCGGTCTGAAAGACAAAAACTGACCCTCCAGGCTTTGGGATTAAAGAAACTTCATAATGCCCGAGAAATAGAAGCCACTCCTCAGATTTTGGGTATGATACGCGCTGTTGAACACCTGTTGAAGGTGGAAGAAATTTAAATACAAGGGTGGAAGTGTGGAAATATGGAATTGTGGAAAAACACGTTTCTAAATTTCCGAATTTTCAAATTTTCAAATAAACGATCATGAATTTACACACGATAAAACCAGCTAAAGGCGCAACACATAAGGAAAAAAGACTTGGTCGCGGTGAAGCTTCGGGCAAAGGGGGAACTTCTACCAAGGGTAATAAAGGAGGACAGAGCCGTGCCGGTTATCAGCGCAAAATGGCACATGAAGGCGGACAGATGCCTATTCAGCGTCGATTGCCAAAACGTGGTTTCAAAAATCCACATCGGATATCTTATGTTGTTTTCAATCTTTCACAGATTGAACAACTCGCTGAAAAATATGATATTAAGGAGATATCTGCAGCCAACTTGTATGCTAACGGTTTGATTGCACGCACAGATCTGGTGAAAATCCTGGGCAATGGCGAGTTGAAAACTAAGCTGACTTTTAAAGTAAATGCAGTTAGTGAAAAAGCCAAGGAGGCAATTGCCGGGGCAGGTGGTACTCTGGAACTTCTGGAAGTGAAGAAAGTGGTGATGGGAGAGAAGAAATTGGTCAAGAACGCCAAGTCTTAAAATTCTAGTTAACTTGCACAGACGATTTCGGTCGTCTTTTTTACTTGCGGCAGTTTCTAAATAATTACGAAGAACGTGAAGAAATTTTTCGATACATTAAAAAATATTTGGAGCATTTCCGAATTGAAAAGCAAGATCCTCGTGACCTTGGTTTTATTGCTGGTTTATCGCTTCTGTACTTATATCGTATTACCGGGCATAGATCCAAATAAATTGAGCAGTCTGAGTGGTGCCAAATCCGGTGCGCTTGGCCTGATTGATGCCTTTTCCGGAGGTGCTTTCTCACAGGCATCTATTCTTGCCCTGGGGATTATGCCCTATATCTCTGCGTCAATCTTTATGCAATTGATGAGTATTCTGGTACCTCAAATGCAAAAAGTTCAGAAAGACGGAGAGAGTGGCAGAAAGAAAATCAATCAGTGGACCAGGTACCTGACTGTTATTGTGACTTTTGCGCAGGCTTATGCGTATGTCGGATATTTAAAAACAATGGGTCGGGATGCGATCATTGAAAGCTTCAGTACCTACTTCTGGCTGACAACTCCTATACTGCTTACCGCAGGAACGCTTTTCGTTATGTGGATCGGTGAAAAAATCACTGATAAAGGTCTCGGGAATGGCACCTCCATTATTATCATGATCGGTATCCTTGCACGTTTTCCGAATGCCGTCCGGCAGGAATTCCTGGCCAAATCGGTAATGGGAAGCGGGGGCATACTCATTTTTGTAATAGAAGTTGCTATTTTGGTTGCGGTTATTATGGGTTTGATCGTATTGATTCAGGGAGTCCGTAAAGTGCCCGTTAACTATGCGAAACAGATTGTTGGAAACCGGCAGTTCGGCGGTGCCCGTCAGTTTCTTCCATTAAAAGTCAACAGTGCAGGGGTAATGCCAATCATTTTTGCGCAGGCAATCATGTTTTTACCAACCCTGATTTCTTATACCAGTTTTGAAAACAAAGAAGGCATTTCGAGAATATTTTCTGATCCACGCGATTACGTTCATATGGTTTTCTATGGCATCATCGTGATCGGATTTACTTTTCTTTACACCTCTCTGATTTTTAATCCAAAGCAGGTGGCGGACGATTTGAAAAGAAATAATGGTTTTGTACCGGGAGTAAAACCAGGTCAGCCAACGGCAGATTTTATTGGATCTGTCATGGACAAAATCACTTTACCGGGAGCTGTTCTTTTAGCCGTGGTAGGTATTCTGCCAGGTTTTGCTCAACGTGCAGGAGTGACCCAGGGTTTTGCATCATTTTATGGAGGGACTTCTCTTTTGATTATGGTTGCGGTTATTCTCGATACCTTACAGCAGATAGAAACGCAACTCCTGATGCGCCAGTACGATGGTCTGATGAAATCGGGCCGTATTCAGGGTCGTCAGTCCGTTACCAATGCGGTGATCTAGGATGATTTATTATAAAACGAAAGCAGAAATTGAACTGGCCAGGCAAAGTGCATTGCTGGTCAGCAAAACGCTAACTGAAACCGCCAGATTGCTCAAACCTGGCATTACGACTTTATACCTGGATAAATTCATTGGGAATTTCATACGAGATCATGGCGCGGTTCCTTCATTTCTGAATTACCACGGCTTTCCTTTCAATTCCTGCATGTCTGTAAACGACGTGGTCGTTCACGGCTTTTCTTCCGAGAATGAATTAAAGGAAGGCGATATTATTTCTATTGACGTGGGTGTGTTCAAAAATGGCTTTCACGGAGATCACGCTTATACGTTTGCCATAGGAGATCCGGGAGCGCCAATCGCTCAACTCATCAGGGTTACAAAAGAATCACTTTATAAGGGGATAGAAAAAGCGGTTGCCGGTAATCGGGTGGGGGATATTTCTTTTGCTATACAGGATCATACCGAGCGAAAATATGGATATGGAGTAGTGCGTGAATTGGTTGGTCATGGTTTGGGTAAAAGCATGCATGAAGAACCTCAGGTGCCTAATTACGGAAAACGGGGGTCGGGCATTAAGCTGCGGGAAGGCCTTATTCTGGCCATTGAACCCATGATTAATCTGGGAAAAAAAGATGTTTATACGGAATCGGACGGATGGACTGTCCGGACTGTCGATCACAGTGTTTCAGTTCATTTCGAACACGACGTTTGTATCGGCAGGAACAAAGCAGATATTTTGTCAGACTACAAGGAAATAGAAGCGGCGGAAAGGAACAATCCGAATTTATATTGCTCTGACCAAATGACCAGTCAGGAATTCAGCTTAAAGCAATCTCAATAGCCACCGGTTTTCATGCATCCGGCAGCGTTACTAATTACTATCCACTGACTGCAAATTCCCTCAAAGCGTCGTTCAGACTGGTTTTTAAATCTGTAGAAGTTTTGCGTTTTCCAATAACTAACGCACAGCCTACCGAATACTCTCCTGCCGGAAATTTTTTGGAGTAGGAGCCGGGAATCACTACGCTGCGTGGGGGTACAAAGCCCTTGTATTCCACAGGTTCCATACCACTGACGTCAATAATTTTAGTGCTTTGTGTAAGTACAACATTGGCTCCCAGTACGGCTTCTTTCCCTACCCTTACGCCCTCAACCACTATGCATCTAGAACCGATAAATGCCCCGTCTTCAATAATGACAGGCGCTGCCTGAAGAGGTTCCAGAACGCCGCCTATTCCAACCCCGCCACTTAAGTGAACTCCCTTTCCTATTTGTGCACAACTCCCCACCGTTGCCCATGTATCGACCATGGTCCCTTCATCAACGTAAGCTCCGATGTTTACATAACTCGGCATGAGAACGACCGATTTAGCCAGATAAGCACCATAGCGCGCAACAGCATGTGGCACCGCCCGAACACCCAATAGTGCATAATCTTTCTTTAAATCCATTTTGTCGTAAAATTCCATCGGGCCCACACGGTGTGTCTTCATTTCCTGAATGCCAAAATACATCAGGATAGCCTGTTTTACCCATTCATTTACTTTCCAGTTAGTTCCATCTGGTTCGGCAACTCTCAATCTTCCTTTATCCGTTTCTTCAATTACCGCACGGATTGCATCCGAATATTTTTGGTCTTTTAGCAAGCGGCGGTTACTCCAGGCTTCTTCAATCCAGATTTTCAGATCCATGAGGTATTTTTTGCAAACATACTGCAACAAGGCAAACACGCATGATTGTTGTAAACCTATTTTAAATCATTTAGGTATTTTTGTGGAAATGCAGACCAGTGGATTTTGAGAATGATATTTCGGATTGCTTAAAAGTTTTGCAACAGGGCGGTATAATACTTTATCCTACCGATACGGTTTGGGGCCTCGGCTGCGATGCCACCAACAGTGAGGCTGTCCGGAAATTGTTTGAACTGAAATTAAGGCCTTCTGCAAAATCCATGATTATTCTCCTGGCGGATATCCGGGATATTAACCGGTATACAAGCTCATTGCAACCCTTTATTTATGACTATCTGCTAATAACAGATCGGCCAACCACTGTTATTTATGAAGGTGCCCTGGGTCTAGCTGACAATCTGATTGCCGACGACGGATCGGTAGCTATTCGGGTTGTCCTTGATGATTTTTGCAGACACCTGATCAAACGATTTCGGAAGCCGGTTGTTTCGACCTCCGCAAATATTTCGGGAACGGACTCCCCGCTGAATTTTACAAATATTTCGGACGAAATAAAAAAGGGAGCGGACTATGTCGTCAAATACCGTCAAAACGATCAAACAATGGGGAGACCCTCAAGGTTAGTAAGATTTAATAAAACCGGACAACCCGTCATTCTCAGAAATTGATTGTTATTAGTTAATCACCTGCTAATTTGCGCCTTATGTCAGCACTTGTTATTGTAGATGTTTCCGTTCAGGACAGACCGGAATATGAACAGTATAAAAAACTTACACCCGCAAGTATTGCGGCTTTTGACGGGAAATTCCTGGTCCGCGGGGGAACGGTTACGCCCCTGGAAGGCGCCTGGAATCCGGAAAGAATCGTAGTACTGGAGTTTCCTACGGTCGAAAGAGCCAATAGCTGGTGGCATTCTGAAATGTATGCCGTAGCAAAAGCAATCCGGCACAAAGCGGCCAAAACAAAAATGATTATTGTGGAATCATTATAGTGTCTTACTTATTATGTGTCAGTTTTAACAAGCAAATAGTATTCTTTAGATAAAAATTAAACAGATTCTTTGAATAGAATTCTAATCATACAAACTGCATTTATCGGGGATGTCGTTCTGGCAACTTCCCTGGTGGAAAAACTACACCGGTATTTTCCCGATGCCCGGATTGATTTTCTTCTGCGTAAAGGAAATGAACAGCTTCTTTTGGGTCATCCTTTCATCAACAAATTAATTATCTGGGACAAGAAGAAAAATAAAAAAAGAAATCTTTTTCGAATTCTTGCGGAGATCAGGAAAAACAGATATGACATACTCATAAACGTACAGCGTTTTTTTGCGACCGGATTAATTGCCAGTTTTTCGGGCGCTAAAAGAACCATTGGTTTTGATAAAAATCCATTGAGTTTTTTATTTTCAAATAAAATAGTACATCAGGTAGGTGGTAATCAGGCGCAGCACGAAGTGCAGAGAAATCAGAAATTAATTGCGGACCTTACCGACAACCAATATTGTCTGCCCAGGCTTTATCCGACCGCCGCTGACTTTTCATTTGTAGAAACCTGGAGCCAGGGCGATTTTATAACTATCAGTCCGGCCTCCGTCTGGTTTACGAAACAATACCCCGCCAGTCAGTGGAGTTCCTTTATAAAGAAAATTCCGGAAACCTGCAAGATATTCCTGTTGGGGGGGCCGGATGATGTGTCGCTTTGCAATGATATTTATGAAACCTGTCCTGGAACCCATGTAAAAATCCTTGCAGGCAAATTGTCATTTCTTCAGTCCGCAGCACTTATGAGTTATTCCCAAATGAACTATGTAAATGATTCGGCACCGATGCATTTCGCTTCTGCCATGAACGCTCCGGTAACTGCAATATATTGTTCCACCGTCCCTGAATTTGGCTTCGGGCCTTTGTCGGATATCCGGCATATAGTCGAAGTAAAAGAAAAACTGTATTGCCGGCCCTGCGGACTACACGGATATGCATCTTGTCCTGAAAAACACTTCCGATGTGCAATGGATGTTCAGGTAGGACAACTTACGGAAACCCTGCCAAAATGGAAGGTTGCTCAGACAGATTAACGGGCAGGCGGATTAGCCTTTAATACTGAATGATTTATCTTTGTCTCCATGGAAATTTCCTGTTCCCGTACGGAATTATTGCTTTTTGAACGAATTGCGGAAACTGCATCTGTGATGGATATGGCGGTTTATGTAATTGGTGGATTTGTGCGGGATAAAATGATTGGCAGACCCACCAGCGATGTTGATATTGTATGTGTGGGAGACGCGATTAAACTGGCTGATGCAGTGGCAGCTTTTTATCATCCTAAAGCTGCTGTTTCGGTCTTCAGGAATTTTGGGACCGCTCATTTCAGAATCCAGGATGAAGACGGATCATCGCTGGACGTTGAATTCGTCGGCGCAAGAAAAGAAAGCTACCGGATGTCTTCCCGCAAGCCTGATATTATTCCGGGCACTTTGGAGGATGATCAGAATCGTCGCGATTTTACGATTAACGCACTGGCTGTAAGTCTCAACAGACCGGACTATGGGAAACTCATTGATCCATTTAACGGCCTGATGGATCTGGAACAAAAAAGAATTCATACACCGCTCGAACCGGTGACTACCTTTAGTGATGATCCTCTGCGTATGCTGAGGGCTATCCGGTTTGCGTCGCAACTTGGTTTTCATATTGATTCCGATACCTTTTCCGCAATTGTTCAGGATGCCCACAGAATCCGGATTATTTCACAGGAGAGGATCACTGAGGAACTGAATAAAATAATTCTTTGTTCCAGGCCGTCTGTTGGCTTCGATTTGCTGTATCAGTCCGGGTTGCTCCATATAATTTTCCCGAAAATGACTGATCTTTCTGGTGCGGAATATATAGATGGCAGGGGACACAAGGACAATTTTTATCATACCCTGCAGGTACTGGATAATATCGCAGAACATACAGGCGATCTCTGGCTGCGTTGGGCCGCTATTTTGCATGATATCGGAAAACCGGCAACCAAAAAATTTGAGCCGGGGCATGGCTGGACATTCCATGGCCATGAGGTGGTGGGAGGCAGAATGGTGCCAAAAATATTCGACCAGTTAAAACTTCCCCTGAACGAAAAAATGCGTTTTGTCAGGAAGATGGTTGAACTGCATCTGCGACCCATCAGCCTGACCAGGGAGAACATTACGGACTCTGCCATCCGGCGACTTTTATTTGATGCGGGTGAAGATATTGATCAGCTGATGATGTTATGTGATGCAGATATCACATCAAAAAACAAACAGAAAGTTAAGCGTTACCGGGAAAATTTTGAGTTTGTGCGTCAGCGACTTTCGATGGTGGAGGAAAAAGACCGGATTCGTAACTGGCAGCCGCCTGTATCTGGTGAAATGATTATGCAGATTTTCGGTATAGGGCCTTCCCGAAAAGTCGGAGACCTGAAAAACCTGATACGGGAGGCGATCCTGGAGGGTGAAATTGAAAATTCTTTCGAAGCTGCCCGTCAGTTTATGCTGGTCAGGGCGCTGGATATGGGTTTGAAACCGGTGGGGGATGGTTTGGCCAGAGAGCACGAATCGCCATGAAATAAGCCGACTGATAATTTGCTGGTTTCGTTTATTTTTGATCATTCTTAATAATGTACTTTATGGCAGTTCTAAAATTCAGGATATATTTTGAAGAAGATGATAGCGTATATCGGGATGTCGTTATTAAACACGGTCAGCATTTTCTTGAATTGCATCAGGTGATATTAAAGTCTTTTGAATTTGATAATAAACATGCTGCCACTTTCTTCAGAAGTAATGATCACTGGCTGCGGGGAAGGGAGATTTCACTGGAAAAGTATGACAGGGACTATAAGGTAACTCCCTTGTTAATGGCTGAGACAACCATTGGATCGGAAATCAGGGATCCGAACCAAAAGTTTGTTTACCTCTATGATTTCATCAAGAACTGGTATTTCCTCGTTGAATTGATCAATGTATCGAAAGAGGAAAATCCCAAAATTGAGTATCCTGCCATCGTGAAGTCCGAAAGTATTGGTCCATCCCAGTATGGCACAAGAGGTTTGGTCGGAGACAAGCTTGCAGAGGTAGAAGAGAAATATGACCTGAACCGAAGTGCGGAAGGTTTTAGTGAAGTTGGGGAAGAGACAGGAGATTTGGATGCCGAAGAAGAGATCGGGCCCGAAGAAGATAGCTTGCTTGAATAATGTCTGAAAAAACGGTTATTATAGTCACTGGTCCTACTGCGTCCGGAAAAACTGATCTGGCTTTGGAACTGGCGAGTTATTATAAAACATCTATCATTTCCGCAGATTCACGGCAGTGTTTCCGGGAATTACAGATAGGAGTCGCCAGGCCGGATGAGGCGCAGCTTTTCTCTGCACCCCATTTTTTCATCAACTCCCATTCTATTCACGAAGAAGTTAATGCGGCCATTTTCGAAAACCTTGCCCTGCAGTGGTGTGACGAAGTTTTTGCTAACCGCGATACCGTGATCATGTGTGGCGGCACAGGCCTGTATATAAAGGCATTCCGTGATGGACTGGATGCCATTCCTATGGTAAACAGTAAAATCCGGGAGGACATTCTTTCGGCATACGACAAGCAGGGCATAGACTGGTTAAGAGAATCTTTGAAAACCGAGGATATTTTGTACTATGAGTCCGGTGAATTGTCCAATCCACAAAGAATGATGCGTGCTCTTGAAGTCGTAAGATCCACAGGACGTTCCATTATTTCATTTCGCCTGAGTCAACGAAAACAACGATCGTTTCGAATACTCGAATATGCCATACGTCTTCCTAAAAAAGAACTTTACAATCGAATTAATGAGCGGGTGGATAAAATGATGGAGCGGGGACTTTTAGAAGAGGTGAAATCTTTACTCGCCTTCCAGCATTTGAACGCGTTGCAGACTGTTGGATATTCAGAATTATTTCAATATCTGCAGGGGAAATCGGATTTGAACAGCAGCATTTTAAAAATCAAGCAAAATACCCGCCACTACGCAAAAAGGCAACTCACCTGGCTAAAAAAAAATGAAAACCTGATTTGGCTGGAAGCTGACTTCATGGATCAGATTCTGAAAAACAGGTAAGCGTTAAAACTTTATTCCAAAAGAAAGAAGGATGGTCCCGGTATATTGTTTCAGACTGGCATAACTGTTACTTTTTTCAGATAACCGGTACGGGAAATTAACATCGGTTTGTATAGCTTCAACATAAGTGAGATCAACAACAATTCCTTTATTACGATAACCGAATCCGCCTCCCACCGTCGCTCTGCTGGCTTTTAGCTGTGGATCTGAGTAAGGATTCATAGCATAGGAACCACCAACTCGGAAAGCCAGTTCATTCAATTTGTATTCACCCCCCAATCTGAAATTAAAGGTATTGCGGTAGTAAGATTTAACCGTATTGTTGAGTGGATCGAAATAACTGTTATCGGGCTGGTTGCCGTTTTCATCCAGTGGGAAACTGAAACGTGATCCTGCATTAGCAATATATTCCGCATCGACGGTGATAAAGCCCATTTTGCCGTGACTGATTTCTCCTGGAAAAATATAGGAACCGCTGACCAGGATATGCCAGGGCGTTTGCAGATTATAGTCAAAGCTGTTTCCTGAATTGGCTGCGAGATCCAATGTTGATGATTCAACGTTTCTCAGGCCCGCATAAGCCTCCGTGTTGGTAACCATACTTCCGGTCACTTTATCAGTAAGGGAGTAGAAACTGGGAGTATGAACGGCCAGTCCTATCCGCCAGTTTAGATTTGGGCGGTAAATTACGCCGACCCGTCCGTTTACGCCCGCACCCCGGGATGAGTAATATTCGTTATATGTGTAGGAAGCGAAATTGTTGCTGGTGTTACCGCTCAGATCGGATTCCGTGTATTGTGTATTCTGTTGATAATTTACGATGGGAAATCCCAAAGAAAGTCCCAGATACCATTTTTCATGGGTTGAGCCTGCAACGCCAAGAACTATTTCGGTGACGCCCCCGGAAGTTTGAATTAGGGTGCTTTGAGATAACAATCCCCCTCCGGCCAGCACATTGTCCGGGTGAACGACTATCGGACCCTGACCGCCTGTGGAAGTGTCTATAAGGTAGGTATATAAGGCCATTCGGGTGCCATAGGAAAGTCCGGGTTCAGATAAAGCCTGACCGATACTTAACCCGGAATTTTTGAATTCTTCTGCATAAGCTTCCGCGCCCGAAGAATAGGAATTTGAACCACGATAACTGATTTGTCCATTAAAATCTGCATTCCGGCTGACGGCCAAACTAATTGCGGTGCTGCCATTTTGATCGCCCCAGCCATATACAAGTCCGGAAGTCCCGATAAGAAAATTATTAGCTGAACTGCCATTAGAACCAGTTCCCAAATAGTTACCGTTAGTGGAATGTAAAGAAAACCCAGGGCTGAGCAGTACTTCGCCGGTTTTATAAAACCCAAGTCCGGCGGGGTTCACGTAACTGGAAGAAAGGTCACCTCCGATCGACCCCATAGCTCCTCCTATTGCCTGCTCCCTTGCGGTACCGCTGGGCCGGGAATACGACATCCGTAATGCATCTTCTGGGAGTTGCGCCTGAAGGGATAGAGACAGTAAAAAGCACAGGCACAAAAAGAGAATTCCTTTCATCGTCAGTCAAGAATTATCTGCCGGGTCGTGAGCCACCGCCTCCGCGCATTCCTCCACCGCCCCCGCCCCCACTGCTGAAATTCGATGGTGAAGAACGCATAGGAGATGGGCTATAGGAAGGTCTGTTATCAGTTGAGCGGTTGTAATTACTATTGGAATTTGTATTCGTATTATAATAATTCTGTGCGTTCCGCGAATTGTTGGGACTGTAAAAATGCGTTGAAGGTCTCGCATTATAATAATTGCTTTTGTAAGCGGAAGGATTGAAATTACTCATGCGGGTATAACTCGGAGTGGAATTATTCTTACCGTTTACTATAACCACTCCGCCATAATATGGATTGTAGAAACTGTTCCAAGCATAATAACTGTTATAGAAACTCAACGGACTATAGTAGCCAAATCCTCCATACCAGGGGCTATAACCCATTCCAAGTCCAATTCCAAAACTCAGTCCACTACCATATCCATAACCGTAATTGCTGGCATAGTAGTCCGTATTGTAATCATCAAAATAAGACCAACGGTCGGGGTTTTGAACCCTCATTTTAACATAGTTATCGTTGGGTGTGCTGTAGTAGTCTGAAGAATTCGTCTGACTTCCCGCAGATGGACTTCCCGGCGCGTAATAAACATCGTCCGGAGTAGTGCCACTTTTGTATGGAGAACAACTGTTAAAAACTCCCGATATCAGCAAGATCATACTAAATATGTACACACGTTTCATAGTGAAAGCTTTTATAGATTTCAATCTTAAGTTACTACTTTTGAGCGTTTTATCAAAGTTACAAAATAAATTCACCTTGTCCGGTAAATTTACGGTCACCAAATGTTAAAATGACCCGAATGAATTCCGGTTTGAACAGAGAAATATGAGCAAAGAAATTACGAGCAGAAAGGAAGATTATTCGCAATGGTATAACGATCTGGTTATTAAAGGAGGTTTGGCAGATTATTCCGCAGTCCGGGGTTGTATGGTGATTAAGCCCTATGGTTTTGCCCTTTGGGAAGAAATGAGGGATACGCTGGATCAGATGTTTAAGGATACAGGACACGAAAACGCTTATTTTCCTTTGTTTATACCAAAAAGTTTCCTGAGCAGGGAAGCAGATCACGTGGCGGGGTTTGCAAAAGAGTGCGCCGTTGTTACTCATTACAGGCTGAAAAACGATCCTGACGGCGGAGGAATCATTGTGGATCCGGATGCTAAACTGGAAGAAGAACTGATTGTGCGGCCAACCAGCGAAACCATTATATGGAATACTTATAAAACCTGGATACAATCATACCGCGATCTCCCATTACTGATAAATCAGTGGGCTAACGTAGTTCGGTGGGAGATGCGGACAAGGCTTTTTTTAAGGACCACTGAGTTTTTGTGGCAGGAGGGACATACTGCCCACGCTACGTCTGAAGAAGCAGTAGCTGAAGCTACCCTGATGCTCAACGTTTACTCAGATTTTGTTGAGAATTATATGGCTCTTCCTGTAATAAGAGGCGTAAAAACGGCCAGTGAACGCTTTGCAGGTGCGGTAGATACTTATTGTATCGAAGCACTGATGCAGGATGGAAAAGCGCTTCAGGCCGGGACTTCACATTTTCTGGGACAAAATTTTGCCCGCGCTTTCGATGTAAAGTTTTCTGACAAGCAGAATAAACTTGACTATGTATGGGCCACCAGCTGGGGAGTCAGTACAAGGCTCGTGGGTGCGCTGGTTATGGCGCACAGCGACGACGAAGGGCTGGTTTTGCCACCTCGTATTGCTCCTGTGCAAGTCGTCATTATACCTATTTACAAAGGAGATGATCGAAAAGACGCGCTGGATGTAAAAGGTAAAGAACTGGCAGCTTCGCTGAAGAAGGCTGGCATCCGGGTTAAATTTGATCATAACGATAATAACAGACCGGGCTGGAAGTTTGCAGAATACGAAAAAAAGGGTGTTCCGATTCGAGTCGCGATGGGCCTGAGGGATCTCGACAACCATACTGTTGAAATTGCGCGTAGAGACAGCCGGGAAAAATTCAGCGTTTCAGAAGACGGTCTTGTGGAAAGAATAGAAGCTTTACTGATTGATATACAGGATAAGATGTTTAAAAAGGCACAGGCCTTCCGTGATGAGCATATCACCCGCGCTGATACATGGGATGAATTTGTTCGTTTGCTGGATGAAAAGGGCGGATTTATATCCGCACATTGGGACGGGACGGCAGAAACGGAAGAAACAATCAAAGAAAAACTGAAAGCGTCGATTCGCTGTATTCCTCTGGACAACCCTTCCGAAGAAGGCAAGTGCATTTATAGTGGAAAACCAAGCAGGGAAAGAGTGCTTTTTGCCAGGGCATATTGAAATTATTATTTAAACAGGAGGGGATTTTTATTTACACCGGCGGAAAAACATAAAAATAAAAAGATGGAACAACTTAACGCGAACTTGTTTGAATTGCAACTGGACCAGCCTGCGCTGGGCTTTTTGAACGAATCTGCCCGATGGGCAAAATTTCTTTCCATTCTAGGGTTTATATTTTGCGGACTGATCCTTCTGATGGGCGTTTTTTTTGGATCCATACTAACCAGTCTGATGGCGGGCACCGATAACAGTTCTGCTACGAGTGAGACCATAGGAGGTGTTTTTACCAGCGTTATTTGTATTTTGACCGGCCTGATCTTTTTTTTCCCTTCTTTATATCTGTTTAATTTTTCATCAAAGATGAAGAAAGCCTATCAGAGTAATGATCAGGTGATTTTAACCGGGTCATTAAAAAATCTAAAATCGTTTTTTAAATTTTACGGAATTTTTACAGTCGTCGTCCTTTCTTTATATTTCCTTGCACTGATCGCTGCGATTATCGGAGCTGTTTTGGGTCACAAGCTTTGACTAATGATTTGAATAGTAGTTATAGTCTTTTAACAGAGTTTCCAGAAAGTCAATAGAATCCTGGTCAGCCTGTATGTTCAGTTTTAATTTTATTCTTTCCGCGATACGGAATGCCAGGTCATGATTGTTATTTTTGCGTACCGTTTCTATAATCATTTTGAGTGAATTCAGATCCTTGTCACTCATTTGCATGACCTGTATATAATGTGGTTTATATCCGGCTTCCAATTCGGTAAAAACGGTGTCCTGCCAGGTCGATTTGGACCTAGTGTAGATAACGATAGTGCCGGCTAAAATATCCCCGATACGTTGTGATTTATCAGACATGATAACGCAGGCAATTCCCGAAAATGCCAATACGCTGCTGTACCAGGGCAGTGAACCGCCTGCAATGGCGGCGAATATCCATACGGGAAAGTCAGCCAGACGAAAGAGCCATCGAATAATATACTGGCTGATAGATGCCTGGCCTCCTTCCAGGGTAATCACCCGGATGCCCATAAGAATCTTCCCGACAGTTTGTCCGTTTGTAGTGATCTCTAACACGGGATAGTATAACAACATGGGCAACCCCCTCAAAACGTTTCTCCAGTCTATTTCTGAATAAGTTGTATTTGTAAAGTATTCAATGAGACGACCTGATAATAACCAGTACAATGAAAGCAACAAAGTATCAATACAGAATGCAAACATTCTTCTGTGAAAAGGGCTGATCGGGAAATCAACCTCAATATTGAAACCTGTATCCAGTTTTACCGATAACATATATAGTCCTGAATGGCCATGTCAACGGAATCTTCCATTGACAATGTTTATTATTTTTTATATTTAACAATAAATGTAATCTTTTTGTGCGGGAAGGTCAATTCATACAACAGAATATAGAAAAATGGAAGATTTACCAGAATGAACCGACGACGGATCCTGATGAAATGGCTATTCGGTTTACTGAACTTGTAAATGATCTGGGTTATGCAAAAACATTTTATCCGCAGAGTAAAGTTACGCTGTATCTGAATAAACTGGCTTCAGGCATTTATCTTGGCATTTATAAGAACAAGAAAGAACCCACTTCCCGGATTGTCAGATTTTGGAAAACGGAACTGCCACTGGTTGTCAGAAAACACCATTATATTTTACTCTACTCGTTTTTAATATTTTCTTTTTTTGCCATAATTGCCGCTTTCTCTGCTGCAAACGATCAGGAATTTGTAAGAGGTATTCTTGGGAATGAATATATGGATATGACAGAGCAGAATATTGCTAAAGGCGATCCTTTCGGTGTGTACAAGAGTCAGGATTCCCTATCCATGTTTCTATGGATTGCGGTACATAATGTGAAAGTATCATTTATGATTTTTATTACCGGACTCCTGGCTGGCCTGGGAACTATCTGGCTTATTTTCGAAAATGGAGTTATGCTGGGGGCTTTTCAATATTATTTTTTTTCTAAAGGGCTCGGATGGAAGTCTGTTCTGGTCATCTGGATTCACGGGACATTAGAAATTTCTTCTATTATCATTGCGGCGGCGGCTGGCCTGGTGCTGGCCAAAAGTCTTTTGTTTCCGGGCACGTACAATCGTTTTTCTTCTTTAAAAAAAGGCGTCAGCGATGGAGTGAAAATGATGGTTGGTCTGATTCCCATATTCATTATGGCTGCTTTTCTGGAAGGATTTGTTACCCGATATTCCCTGATGCCTGTGTGGCTGAGTTTATCTATACTGATTTCCTCTGCTGTTTTTATTGTCTGGTATTTTATCATTTATCCTATTCGTCTTGAATCAAAGGAAAGAAAATTCAAATTCTAAAAACGATGACTTTCCCTACATGCTAAAATACTATTTACTTATTGTGTTTTTTTCCCTGATCGCAGGCGTATCTCAATCTCAGTCACCAGCCGCTGCCGACACAATTACGACTGCCGTCGATTCCAGTTTATCTGTGAGGGATTCGAACGCGGCTGATACCGGAACCCAACTGACAGTCCAAACGGGCGAAGACAGTGTTTATCTGCCCATCGCAGATAGCCTGTTTCTTGATTTTTATAAACCCCGGCTTGTCCCGGTTGCGAAACTGAATAAGTGGAAGGCAGACCCGGACTATCAATATGCCAACGATCCTGCATATTGGAAAAAAGAAAACATTCAGCCAGACGATGGCTCGTTTTGGAATTTTTTTCATTTCAGATGGGTGCAATGGATTTTTTTCATTGTTGTCGCACTGGTGATATTGCTGGGTATCTATATGTTGGCCAGAGAAAACAATTTGAAATGGTTTTTAAGGAAAACAAAGGATTCAGTGTTGACTCAGACGAACAGTTCGGCCAGCTATAAAACGAATTACGAGGAAGCCATTTCTGAAAATGAAAATAGGGGTAACTACAGAATTGCGGTAAGATATCTGTACCTGAGACTAATTCATTCAGTACGCGAAAAAAACAAGATACCTGTGCGCGATTCCACCACAAATGCAGAGATGGCAGAGGCGTTCGGAGTAAGTCCCCTGGCCGGCGAATTCAGATATATGGCCAGGGCTTACGAATATGTTTACTATGGTGATTTTTTTATCACCGGGGAATTGTTCAGGGATCTCAAATTCAGATTTGAAAGTTTCCAGTTAAAAATTGACTCTTGAAGGCAATTCTTCGATATTGTATATACGGCTTTGCCTTACTGGGACTCTGTAGTTCCTGCAAAAAAAGACTGGATAAACGGGTAAGTCTCTGGCGCATGGACAAAATTCCTTACGGCACAAAATATGCTTACGAAAACCTGACTTTTCTGTTTCCTGATGCAATCATCAGGACAGTCAGTCATTTTCCGGTTTTATTCCGGAATGAAAATACGCAGGATACATCGCAGATATTAATGATCATAGGCCCCCTGTTCGCCCCTGAGCCGGACGAAATGCGATCTATTTTACGTTATGCTTCTAATGGAAACCAGGTTTTTATTTCCTGCTTACAGATAGATGATACGGTATTTAGCTTGCTGCATCTGAAACAGGCGCATGAAGAAAACAGTCTGAAAGACAGTGGCGACCTGGCGATTCTTGACCCGGCAACCAGGTCCTGGGTTAAATTTAGCTATCCTGGTTACTATAGCAATGCTTTTTTCAGCGAGGTGGATTCGGGTTATGCGACTGTAATAGGTAAGAATACGCAGGGCCATGCTGATTTCGTTCGAATGTCTTATGCGAACGGTGGGGCCATATTTATACAGCTGGATCCTTTTGCATTCAGCAATTTCTTTTTACTTCACAAAAAAAACAAAGCCTACTATGACCTGGCACTTTCTTACATCCCGAAAGAAACGGGGATCGTGCAATGGTCAGACTATTTCAGATACCGGAAACAGCATCAGGAATTCTCGTCTTTTCATTTCCTGCTTAGCAGAAAATCCTTCAGATGGGCTTTTTGGATCACCCTGATTATGCTTCTGCTGATATTTGTTTTTGAATCGAAAACTAAACAGCGTTCCATGAAAGAAATTCCGGCTTTGCGAAATGCGTCAGAAGATTTTGTAAAAACTGTCGGCCGCTTGTATTTTCAACAGAAAAATAATCAAAATCTCGCTGTGAAAATGATTTCATCATTTCTGGAAAACATACGTTCCAATTATAATCTCTCTACCTCGGTTCTGGATGAGGAATTTGCGAGAAAATTGTCATTTCGGACGGGTATACCGTTGTCAGAGGCGACACTTACTGTACAGATGATTCACGAAAGCAGGGTAAAAACCGAACTGTCTGATCTGGAATTAATGAGTCTCCATAAACTAATCAATCAATTCAATAAAACGGATAATAATGGACGAAAATTTATTTGGTGAGCGAACCCCGTTGCAGGATTTCAGGGAAACGCTGGAGAAACTAAAAAGCGAAATGGGTAAAGTGATCGTCGGGCAGGAGCAGATGATTGATCTGTTGATTGCCGGAATTCTTGCGGATGGGCATATATTGATCGAAGGGGTGCCTGGAGTTGCCAAAACGCTGACCGCCAAATTGCTCAGCCGTTCCATTGATGTGGGATTTTCGCGTATTCAATTTACTCCGGATCTCATGCCGGGCGATGTAATAGGATCGTCTGTTTTTAACCCGAAAGAGATGCAATTTCAGTTTAGACCCGGACCGATATTCAGCAATATTGTTTTAATTGACGAAATAAATCGCGCACCCGCAAAAACACAGGCTGCGCTGTTTGAGGTGATGGAAGAGCGGCAAATTACTGTAGACGGGCAGAGCATGAAGATGCAGCAGCCCTTTCTGGTTATAGCAACGCAGAATCCCATTGAACAGGAGGGGACTTATCACTTACCTGAAGCACAACTCGACCGCTTTCTTTTTAAAATCAGGGTCGACTATCCAACTGAAACGGAGGAATTCAATATTGTTATGAAGCACCACGGCCATAATGGAGCTATGATAAGCGATGAAGTGCGGCCGGTGCTAAATGCGGAAGTTATAGCAGGCCTGCGTCGCCTGGTAAGCAAAATCCATGTGGAAGAAAAACTGGTCAGATACATTGTTTCCATCGTGTCATCAACCCGGCACAATAAGGCGATATATCTGGGTGCATCACCGCGGGCATCCATTGGTATACTCCAGGCATCAAAGGCAATAGCCGCAATGCAGGGAAGAGACTTTGTTCTTCCTGAAGATATACTTTTTGTTATCCCGGCGGTTCTGCGGCACCGGCTCGTTCTTTCCCCGGAAAAAGAAATGGAGGGCGGTACAACAGATGATGTGATTAAACAAATCATTCAGGCTTCTGAAATTCCAAGATAATAGAATGCGGATTTTAAAGAAACTCTACCTGGCCATTTTTTTTGGAAAACGGTTTTATCTGTTGATATCGGCAGTAGTTTTTATTTTTATTCTTTCATATGCTTTTCCTGTTCTGTTTTATATGGCAGTCGCTCTGCTTTTAATCGTTCTTGCATCAGCCCTTACGGATTTTTTTCTGCTTTTCATTTTTCGAAATTCTGTTTTGGCCCGTAGATTGCTTCCTGAAAAATTGAGTAACGGGGATGAGAACATAATGAGATGGGAAGTTGTCAATGGTTATCCTTTCGCGATTCATTTTGAGCTGCTGGATGAATTTCCTGAACCCTGGCAGATCCGGGATTTCAGCCTGATGAAAAACACTGGTCCCGGTGAAACAGCTTTTGGTGAGTATGTTTTAAAGCCGAAGGAAAGAGGCGAATTCAGCTTTGGCAATTTGCACGTCTATATCAAATCGCCGCTTCAACTTCTGGTCAGAAGAAAAACATTTATCAGTTCGGAATCAATTCGTGTTTTTCCGGCGTATCTCAGGCTGAGGCAGTTCGAATTTATGGCGCACATAACAGATCCCGGACATATTGGCTATAAGCAGGTTAGAAAAACCGGCCACAGTCAGGAATTCGAGCAGATCAGGGAGTATGTAAGCGGAGATGATATCCGGAGCATAAACTGGAAAGCGACGGGACGTACGGGAGGACAAATGATGATTAACGTTTATACTGATGAGAAAAGCCAGCAGATTTATTGCATCGTAGACAAGGGACGAACCATGAAAATGGCCTTCGGAGGGTTGAGTCTTCTGGATCATGCTGTGAACGCGATTCTTGCTTTGACTTCGGTGGCTATTACGCGTCAGGACAAAGCAGGACTGATTAGTTTTGGCGACAAAACGGGGGAGTTTCTGCCAGCGAATTATCGTTCGACACAGATGGCAGGAATTGTGCAGGCTCTGTATAATTTGAATACAAAATTTCTCGAGTCAGACTACGCTTTTTTACACAAACTAATCAAAACAAATATTACCCAGAGAAGCCTGCTTATTCTTTTCACAAACTTCGAGTCTTTGTCTGCATTGGACAGACAATTGCCCTACCTGAGAAATATTGCAAAGAGGCACCTTTTGCTGGTTGTTTTTTTTGAAAACACTTCGCTGCAGAGTCTTGTGAAAGCAGAGGCTGGGACTGTCGAAAGGGTATATGAGCAGGTGATCGCGGAAAAATTTTTTCTTGAAAAAAAACTTATAGTTAAGGAACTACACCGTTTTGGAATAGCCGCTTTGCTGACGACGCCGGAAAGACTCAGTGTCGATACAATAAATAAATATTTGGAAATCAAGGCGAGGAGAGAAATCTGATTACAAAGAAATAAGGTATGAATAATATATTTGAAGAAGGTCAGGTTTTGCTTGTAAATAAGCCGCTTCACTGGACATCCGCAGATGCAGTGAAAAAAATTCGTAACAGAGTTCACGCAAAAGTGGGCCATGCAGGCACGCTGGATCCTCTCGCAACAGGCCTTTTGATTATGTGCACGGGTAAAATGACAAAGAAGATCAATGAATATATGTCCAGGGAAAAGGAATATACCGGAACATTTACCCTTGGCGCAACGACTGCTTCATTTGATCTGGAAACATCCCCGGAAAATATTCGCGATTTTTCTTTGGTAGATAAGGAGGCGTTGGATAAAGTGGCTGCCTTGTTTACGGGAGAAATTGTGCAGATTCCGCCGGTGTATTCTGCGATAAAAAAAAACGGAGAGCGGTCTTACGATCTCGCCAGACAGGGACGGGCTGTTGCGATGGAAGGTAGAAAGGTTACGGTTAAAGAATTTGAAATGGCCATTGAACAACTACCCGTCGTTTCTTTCCGCGTGGTGTGTTCCACGGGCACATATATACGCAGTCTGGCAAATGATGCCGGTGCGGCACTTGGTTGCGGTGCGTATCTGAGTGCGCTATGCAGAACAAGAATCGGAGAGTTTCTTCTGCAGGATGCATTTGACCCGGAATCGGAGGAAATAAAAATCAAAAAGGATAGTTGATACCCAATTGCAACTGACCGCTGCCGGGATTTTGGAGTTTGTAGAGCCATCCGATGGTCTTGTCGGGCAGTGCCTGCGGATCATGAATTTTGTATGACCAATCCAGTCTGATAAGAAAAAAATTAAAATCCAGGCGAAGTCCCGTGCCCGCATCAATGGCAAATTCTTTATAAAACCTGTCCAGCTGAAAGTCACTTCCTTCGGCCAGTGCGCTAGTATCGATGGGATTCCAGTCCCAGATATTACCGATATCTGTAAAGACTGCGCTTTTAAATTTTATTCCGAAAAGTGTACCCAGCAGGAAGCGGTATTCACCATTGAATTCCAGTTTAATGTCGCCGTATCGAAGGGCTGAATTGGCCAGAGAGGTTGTCGAAGAGTAATATTTTGATGAGCCCAGTCCAAGATTCCGGATTTGCCAGGCCCTCATGCTATTCGGTCCACCTGAATAAAAGGCTTTAAAAGATGGCAAAGTGTGTTCATATCCGGTAGAAGTAAGACCATAAGAATAACCTAATCCTGCATATGCCCGAAATGCTAGCTGGTTGTTGCCATAGTCTATTGTATGCCTGAATTCAATCTGTGCGCGGACATACCTCAGAAGTGAACCGGTATCAAGCCTTTTGATCAGGCCAAGCAGTGCTCCGCTTTCCTCAAAATCCAGCAGCAGGTAATTTGTTTTATTTCCTTTGGTCCTCACGATATTGTAAGCGAATTGCTGGCCAATGACAAGTCCCGGCCGGAAAGTAATCTGAAGAGGTGGATTGCTATCCAAAAGAGTCGTAAAGCTGTCGGTGACTTTAGGATAAGTGTAGTTTTCAATATTAATGGGCTTCCACAAATAACTTTTGGTTACAGAAAAAGTTTGATCTCCTTTTTTGCGTAATTCGCTTTTCGTCCAGCTGTATCCAAACGAAGCGTTTTCATTGATCTGTGTAAAAAACTGGAAACGATCGGTATAGCCGGCGTTCACATTGATGAGCGTTTGGGTATTGTATCCCTTTGCTTCAAGATTGGAAGGGAAGTGAACGAAGGGTACAATGTGAATGATTTTTGGAATAACCAGGGTATGAGACAGGCTGGCCAATACGGTTTGAATGGTGGAATGAGCTCCCAGTTCGATACCTCCCTGCAGGTTGGTATTCGTTAATACAGACTGCCGGAATGCATTCCGGTTTTGAAGTCCCAGAATAAGACTGGTGCCAAAGAGATTTCCTGTAGTAATGAGTCCGCTATTCGTATTGTAACTGGTTTCCAGCGAGGCCGAAAGTTTTTGTTTTTTTGCAGGATACATCCGTATCGTTACATCCAGCAAACTGTCATTGACGGGCGAACGCTGAAATTCTATGTTACTATATTCCCAGGCGGGAAACTGACTTAAACGGTTGGAGGTCCGGAAATAATTCTGTTGCCTGTACAATCCACCCGGCAGAATATACAGGTTGCTTGCCAGGAAAGATAATTTGAAACGGTTTGACCGGGTTACAAATACAATGTGGTTAATCGTAGTACTGTCGTTGTGATAAGCGGCAGTGTCTTCGCCCGCCGGCAGATCTGTGAAAACAGTCTCCTCACCGATATAGTATTTTCTTAAATGACTGGAATCGCGAACCGGTTTTTGTTTGACAGTGACCGTTATGGTTTGGTTTTCTTTTTTTTGCTTCAGCTTCTCCAGTAACTCTGCCTGTTCGATTGGATCCAGTGAAGGATCTATCAATGCAGAAAAAACGGTGTCATGTTCAACGTAGAGATCTTCTTTCGAAAACCGGTAATATCCGTTGTTTCTGAAACTATCCACCAGTCTCGTGATCTCATTGGTAAGCACCTGTTTAGAGTATGGAGAGCCCACTTTAATGAGCGATTGCTCGCGCGAATTAAGTGTAATCTGCTGAAGCTCGGGTGTCTCCAGGCTGAATCCGACAGAATCAAAAACAAGCTGTTTCCCGGGTAACACGGTAAAACGTACGGATACCCTTTTTTCTTCCAAACTCTGTCCTTTATATTTCCTGCTTTTGTCTATTTTGCCCTTATGAACCGTTTTGTAAATAACAGTGTCTTTTATAACAGGCGCATAATAACCGTTGGAATATAACAGTGCATTCATAAATGCAATGGATCTGCTCAGGTTGACTGAATCATAAACGGGGGGATTACCCAATTTTTTGATAATAATATGCGGCCAGTTAGATATATAAGGAACAGGCGAATAAAAAGAAATATGGGCACCCGAGAAAAAATCGGTAACCGTTTTGGCCTGCAGGCTGTCATCCAGCTGGTTTTCCAGTCTCAGCGTCAGATCCTGTTTAACGTCTGCTTTTATTTTCCCCTCTACTTTTACTGTGGTTTTGTAAACGAAAGGTTTGCTGGGCTGGTAATCCATCGGTACACGGCAGGAAAAGAAGGCTAAAAGTAGAATCGCCGGAACGACTGCGGGTCTGACCCTTGATGATGTAACTTGCCGGCTATATAACATATTCAGTAAACGGCGAATCCATGCTAGTAAAATCGCAGGTCAAATATATCCAAAGTTTGGGCCATAAAAAATTTCGGGATACGGAAGGAGCCTTTGTTGCTGAAGGGCCCAAGATAGTCGAGGAAATGTTATTGGACAGCCACCTCGGATTGCTTTATTGTTTTGCCACGGCAAGTTGGTTGGTACGGGCAAAACATCTGCTGACAGGCCGCGAAACCCGGTTTTACCAGGTGGAGGAAAATGAGCTGGAAAGAATTTCATTTCATTCAAATCCCAATCAGGTACTGGCTGTTTTCCAAAAACCCAAATTTACCGAGAAGACAGGTGGATTGGTGCTGTTACTCGATACCATTCAGGATCCGGGCAATTTGGGTACGATTGTCCGAACTGCGGATTGGTTTGGGCTGAACCGTGTTGTGTGCAGTGAAGATTCAGCCGATGTATTCAATCCGAAATCTGTTCAGTCGGCCATGGGCAGTTTGATTCGTGTAGAAGTAAAATACACTGACCTGGAAAGATATGTGCTCGCTCATCCGGCAATACCCCTGTATGCGGCTTCTCTTGAGGGTGAGAACATGAATGAAAAACTGCTTCTGTCTTCGGCGATGCTATTGATGGGTAATGAATCCAAAGGTATCCGCCCCGATTTGGAATCAAAGGCGTATAAACGAATTCGAATTCCGGGTAAAGGGAAAGCGGAATCATTAAACGTGGCCGTAGCAACGGGTATTCTTCTGTCCCGGATAGAAACAGTCAGTTGAATTGAATGGCTTTTACCGGTCTCAGTCTTCGTATAATCAGAAAACTCGGGATCAGGAGAATAGCAAAACAAATCATGAAAGTGCCCAGATTAATCCAGGCAACTTCCTGCCACCGGATACTTACGGCCGCAACAGAAATAAAGTAGGTCTCCTCCGGAAGCTTGATAAATCCAAAGTGGTTTTGAAACCAGTATATGATCAATCCGGCCATATTGCCCAGGAGAATTCCACTGAATGTTATCCATGCGCCATGAAAAAGAAAAATTTTCTGAACCGTTCTGTCTCTTGCTCCCAGAGATTTTAGCAGTCCGATCATATGGGTTCTTTCAAGCAAAAGAATGATGAGGCAGGTAACAAGATTGAGAATGGCGACAAGAATCATGATCACAACCACAATAACAATCGTATTGTCCATCAGATTCAGCCAGTCAAATAAATTGCCATATATCTCCGTTATCGACCGGCTGTTCCATTTATGCGGAAGTTTTTCGAAAAGCCGGTTACTTACTGAATCGGCATTACGATAATCTTTAATAAACACTTCATAACCTCCGATCTGATGGGCGGACCAGCCGTTGAGGCGCTGAATAAGACGAATATCTACCAGGGCATTGACCCGGTCGAAGTTTTCAATCCCTGTTTTGAAAATACCCGCAACCACCATCGGGCGTACGCGTTTTGATCCGTCAGCCTGAATAAAATAGGTAAAAAGTTTGTCGCCCGTCTTTAATTTCAGCTGGTTGGCCGTGTACGAAGAAATATTGATTTCATTGCTGTATCCACTGTCCGGGAACTGAATCCAGTGACCTTCTTTCAGAAATTCCTGTAAATGACCGAAGGAAAAAACGGGCTCAACGCCCTTTAATTTCAATCCTTCAAAGCTTTCGGGACCCTTGAGAATGGCATCTTTTGTCGCGTAAGCATAAGCATGTGTCGTCTCAGGATCGTTATGGATGACTGACCATACGGTATCATTCAGTTCTATTGGCTGATCTTCCGCGATATCCGCTTTGTCACCTTCAAAATACTGAACCCGGATATGCCCTGAAAAGCCATATATTTTGTTGGCGATGGCATTCTGAAATCCCGCCGTGAAAGCGATCGTCAGTATCATCGCCATAACACTTATAGCCGTTGCGGCAATGGCCAGCCGAATGATAAATTTTGAGGCGGAAGGCTGGTTATTAAAAGCTACCCTGCCCGCAATAAATCTGGAAAGGTTCAAACGAAAATTTTTAACAATCAAAAATAGACTTACCTCCGCTGCCAGAAAAGTTTTTTAAGTATTTACGTTAACATTGCATGGGGATATCTCATGAAATACACGTTATTACTTCTTCTTGTCCTTAATAGTTTCGTCTTAAGGGCGCAAGTGCCGGATTCTGTTTACAGTTCCGGTATTTATAGCGCCAAATTATACCTTAAAGGCAACCAGATGGCATATCCCATCATTTCACCAGGAGGTTCAGATCAGCTGGAACTGGTTTTTGATGATCTCGATGCCGATGTAAAAAATTATTACTACACATATCAGCCGTGTAATGCAGACTGGACACCGGTTCAGATCAGTACATTCGACTACATGAACGGATTTGCACAAAATCAGATAACGGACTACCATTATTCCTCGCTGGCACTCATAAAGTACACCCATTATCATGTTTCATTACCGGAAAATAATTCGCGTATCACTATGCCCGGCAACTATCTTTTGAAAGTATATCTGAACAACGATACTTCCCAGCTTGCATTTACCAGGCGTCTCCTCGTGGTACAGAATGCAGTTGCCATAAATGCCCAGATACTTCCGCCAATGAATCCAGCTATTACAGGAACAGATCAGAAGCTGACATTTACAGTAAATAGTAAGGCGCTTGCCATTTCAAGCCCTTTCCAGCAGATCCGTGTAGTCGTATTGCAAAATGAAAGATGGGACAATGCAGTTTATATGGGCAATCCTTCCTTTTATTCGGGAACCAATTTTGTCTATAACAGTGACGATGTACCTGAGTTTCCCGGCGGAAATCAATGGCGGTGGATCGATCTTCAAAGTTTCAGATTTCAAAGTGACCGTATTGCCAAAGTCGATTATCTTAAAAATGGAGATGTGATTACAGCTAAACCGGATAGGGACAGATCAGCTCTGCCTTATTACTTTTATGCTGATAACAATGGTAAATATTACATTCAAACCACAGATCTGATCGATGTGAACCGGCAGGGGGACTATGGAAGAGTAAGGTTCTCTTTTTTGCCTCCGGATAATATTCCATTAGAAGGCAAAGAGATCTATCTGCTTGGGGAATTTACCGGTTATAAACTGAATGAGGCCAGCAGAATGAACTTTAACGCGGCAAGTGGACTTTACGAAGGGTCAGCGCTATTGAAAATGGGCTTTTACAATTATTCCTATGTTACTGTAAACACCGGCGAAAAAGGCCCGGTTCCCTCTTTCGAATTTACCGAAGGCAATCATTTTGAAACGGAAAACAATTACGATATTTTAGTCTACTACCGTCCTCTGGGGGGCCGCTCTGACCAGCTGGTGGGTATTTATTCTATGAATACACTGAACAATGTTCGTTAACCAGCCGGTTTTGGTGTCTTTTTATAGGGGGCAACCTCCTTCCATTCTCCATCCCTGTTCGCCTGTAAGTTTTAATCTTGCCGCTTTAGGCTTTGAATGCAAATATCTTATATTTGCAGCGGCAAGTCTTATACGGCCAGCTCCTGCTGACTCCCCCAGGGCCGGAAGGCAGCAAGGGTAGGTGGTTGAGCGGTGCGATATAAGTAACTTGCCATTTTTTTTGAAATTTTCTAAATTGATTATATGAAATTTTTTATTGACACCGCCAATCTTGATCAGATCAAAGAAGCGAATGATCTGGGTATATTGGATGGTGTTACCACCAATCCGTCCCTGATGGCCAAAGAAGGTATTCGGGGAGAAGAAAATATTACCAGGCACTACAAAACCATTTCCGATCTGGTAAAGGGAGATGTTAGTGCAGAAGTTATTTCGACAGACTTTGACGGTATTATCGCCGAGGGCAAAAAGCTTGTCAAAATCAACCCTAATATTATCGTGAAAGTTCCGATGATTAAAGAGGGGGTCAAAGCTATCCGATGGTTTACCGACAATGGAATTTCAACTAATTGCACGCTGGTGTTTTCGGCAGGGCAGGCGATTCTGGCGGCCAAAGCAGGCGCTAAATATGTTTCGCCTTTTATAGGACGCATTGATGATTCCAGCTGGGATGGCATAGAGCTTATTGCGCAGATTGCCAACATTTACGCTATTCAGGGTTGGGATACCGAAATTCTGGCAGCTTCCATCCGGAGTTCTTTACATATCGTTCGCTGCGCAGAAGCAGGTGCCAATGTGATTACGAGCCCGCTGGAACCAATTTTAGCCCTGTTGAAGCACCCATTGACAGATATTGGCCTTGCCAAATTCCTTGCGGACGCTAAAGGCGTTAAATAAGAAAATTTTTGGATAGCTGAGCAGTCCCGTTTATTTTCGCAGTTACAATTATGAACATACGTTTTATCATACAGCATCATCAGTTCTTGCCCCGCGGGTAGGCTGCTGATATTTTGTGTATACAATATACTTGCAGGGGCTTATCGAAAGATAAGCCCCTTTTTTAGACCATATAAAAAAACCATATGCCCACCCGGCTGCGAATTGCCATACAGAAATCAGGACGCCTTTACGAAGATTCGTTGAAGCTTTTGAAGGATTGTGGAATTGACCTGAAAAACGGTATCAATAAGTTGAAGACCGAAGCGGATAATTTCCCCATGGAAGTGTTTTTTTTAAGAGATGATGATATTCCACAGTATGTGGAAGACGGTGTTGCAGATATTGGCATAGTCGGAGAGAATGTGATTTATGAAAAAAACAAGAAGGTCACATTGTCTGAAAAACTCGGCTTTGGGAAATGCCGTTTGTCTGTTGCAGTGGGCCGCAATGAAACATACAGAGATTTCCACTACCTGCAGGGAAAAAAAATTGCCACGTCTTACCCGGTTCTGGTCAGAAAATTTCTCGGTGAAAAAAATATTCTGGCAGAAATCCATGAGATCAGCGGTTCGGTTGAAATTGCTCCGGGTATCGGCCTCGCAGACGCGATCGTGGATCTGGTCAGCAGCGGGTCTACTTTGTTTATGAACGGGCTGCGGGAGGTGGAAACGATCCTGCAATCCGAAGCCGTTTTAATCCGCTATCCTGAACTGGGAGAAGAACAATTAAGCATATTGGAGAAATTTCTGTTTAGGATACGGTCGGTTCGAAAAGCAAGGAATACAAAATACATCCTGCTTAATGCGCCCAATGAAAACTTAAAACAGATCATTTCCCTTCTTCCCGGAATGAAGAGTCCAACCGTTCTCCCTTTGGCAGAACCGGGCTGGAGCAGCGTACACAGTGTGGTGAATGAAAATGATTTCTGGGAGATTATCGAAAAGCTGAAAGCTGCAGGTGCCCAGGGAATTCTGGTGGTGCCCATCGAAAAAATGATATTATAAAATACATGATTCAGATAATTGACAATCCTCCTGCTAATAAATGGAACGAACTGCTGGCAAGACCCACAATCCCTTCTAACCGGATACGGGGGGCTGTAGAAAAAATACTTGACGCCGTGAGAACGACTGGGGATATGGCTGTAAAAGAATATGCTGATCAGTTTGATGAGTGCGGCAGCGTGGAAATGGTCGTCACGCAGGAGGAGATAAACGAATCGGAGAATAAACTCGAAACTGCTCTTAAACAGGCGATTTCTCTGGCGAAAAATAACATCGAAATTTTTCACCGCGGACAAATGACGGCGGAACTGCCCGTTCAGGTACAACCGGGTATCCTTTGCTGGAGGAAATCAGTGGGCATCGAAAAAGTCGGGCTTTATATCCCAGGAGGTACTGCACCTTTATTTTCCACATTGGTTATGCTGGGTGTGCCGGCGATACTTGCGGGTTGCGAGGAAATTATCATATGTACACCTCCGCAAAAAAATGGTACGGTACATCCTGCCATTTTATTTACAGCAAAATTGCTCGGCCTTCGGAAGATATTCCGTGTGGGAGGAGTGCAGGCCATTGCTGCCATGGCTTACGGCACTCAAACGATTCCGAAAGTATATAAAATTTTTGGTCCGGGTAACCAATGGGTTACTGAAGCAAAAAAAATAATTCAACAGGAAGGTATAGCCATTGATATGCCTGCCGGACCCAGCGAACTGGCCGTTTACGCAGATTTGACAGCGGTTCCGGAATACGTTGCGGCAGATCTGCTTTCACAGTGTGAACATGGGGCGGATAGTCAGGTGATTCTGGTAACAAACAGCATTTTAATAGCGGAAAAAGTGAATGCAGCCGTGGTATCACAGCTGAAAAAATTGCCAAGAAGAGAAATCGCAGAAAAAGCATTGAAGAACAGTAAAATCTTCCTCGTTGGCGAAGAAAAAATGGCCATGGATCTGCTGAATGCTTATGCACCTGAGCACCTCATTCTTGCCTGCGCAAATGCGGAAGCAATCATACCCGGGCTCAAAAATGCAGGCTCTGTTTTTCTGGGCAATTTTGCACCGGAAAGTGCCGGCGACTATGCCAGTGGTACGAACCACACGCTTCCAACTAATGGGTATGCCCGGGCTTACAGCGGCCTGAGCACCGATAGTTTTGTCAAAAAAATCAGTTTTCAGCAATTGACAAAACCGGGTCTTGAATCTATTGGACAAGCGGTGATTGAGATGGCTTGTGCCGAAGGTTTGGAAGCGCATGCGGCAGCTGTTCAAATCAGACTGCAAAAAACTGAAAAGTAGACTAATAAGATTTTCGTGCCAGACATCATACATTCATTTTTAACATGACAGATATCAGCCTTTTACTTCGGGATAATATTCGTAAAGTGGTTCCCTATGCCTCTGCGAGAGATGAATTCAGCGGGTCCGCCCATATTTTTCTTGACGCAAACGAAAATAGCCTGGGTTCGCCTGTTTCACCCGCTTTCAACAGGTATCCGGACCCGCACCAGATTAAAATCAAAGAGGAATTAACAAAAATCAAGGGTCTTCCTTCACAGAATATTTTTTTAGGAAATGGAAGCGACGAGTGTATTGATCTTTTGTACCGTGCATTTTGTAATCCCGGTCAGGACAATGTGATCATTTGCCCCCCTACTTATGGCATGTATGAGGTTAGTGCGCATATTCATGACGTGGAAGTTCGCCGGGCGCCTCTTACTGAGAACTTTCAACTTGACCTCTCAGTTGTTGAAGAGCAGATCGACCACAAGTCTAAAATAATCTGGCTATGCTCTCCCAACAATCCAACAGGTAATGCACTGGTGTATCAGGATATTGAAGTGATTCTGAACAATTTTAACGGTCTGGTAGTAATAGATGAAGCTTACATTAACTTTTCTAGGCATCAGAGTTTGATCAGGGAGCTTACGGAATATCCGAATCTGGTGATCCTCCAGACCTTCAGCAAAGCATGGGGTCTGGCAGGGTTACGTCTGGGCATGGCATTTGCCGGAGAATTGATTATAGATGTGCTGAACAAAATAAAGCCGCCCTATAATATCGGGCAGCCGACACAGGAAATTGTAATCGGAGCCCTGTTACAGACAGACAGGGTAAATGAAATGATCAGAGAAATAGTAAAAATGAGGAATGAACTGGCGGAGAACCTCAGCCGTTTATCCGTCATTTTAAACGTTTATCCCAGTGAAGCAAATTTTTTACTCGTTCGGATCCGTAATGCCCGTAATGTCTATGAAACCCTTCTCGGTAACGGTATTGTTGTCCGCGACAGAAGTTCGGCACACGGATGCGAGGATTGCCTGCGCATTACAATTGGCACAAAATCCCAGAATGAAAAACTTCTTGACATTTTAGGCAGGTTATAAATCCGGTAAATACATAATTTTATAAGTATATAAATTAGTTCGTATGAAACAGATCCTCTTAAGTCTTCTTTTGGCAATAACCATACATATTACCTGTGCCGCCGCGAATCCTTTGTTTGAGAATCCGTCAGATACCTCAAAGTCGGTACATCCCGTGTCAACATCCCCAGATGTGACGCTCACGCTTCCATCTGGATTTAATGCGTCAGTATTTGCAGCGGGTCTTGGAAAAGCAAGGCATATCACGGTGACCCCTACCGGATATGTGTATGTGAAACTGGCCAGCAGTAAAAAGGGCAATACCATTGTTCGTTTAAAGGATAAGAATGGCGATGGAGTGTCTGATGATGAAATAGATTTTGGATCTTTTAAGGGGACCGGAATCAAGGTAAAAAACGGTTACCTCTATGCCTCCTCCGACGAAGAGGTCTATCGCTTTAAACTCAATGCCGACGGAACTGTGATAAACAGCGCAGCCCCTGAAAAAATTGTAACCGGGCTGATTTCCCGCGGTGAACACGAAGCAAAAGCCTTCACGCTCGATAACAATGGAAATATTTATGTGAATATCGGAGCCTTTTCAAATTCCTGTCAGTTAGAAGACCGCAAACTGGGTTCTCTTGGAATGAAACCCTGTCCCATACTGGATTCTGCGGCAGGAATCTGGCAATTCAGGGCGGACAAACTGAATCAAAGTTATTCGGATGGTATTCGTTATGCGACGGGCTTGAGGAATGTAGTGGGTATCGACTGGAATACCACAACCAATACACTTTTCGTAATGCAGCATGGCAGAGATCAGTTGCACACCATTTTCCCGGCTTTGTATACCGACAAACAAAATGCTGAGCTTCCGGCAGAATGTATGTACGAACTGCATAAGGGATCCAATGCGGGATGGCCCTATATTTACTATGACCCCTTCCAGAAGAAAAAGATACTGGCCCCGGAATATGGCGGAGACGGGAAGATAACAGGAGGTAAGGATGCCATTGATCCTGTGATCGCGTTCCCGGCGCATATGGCGCCCAATGGCCTGTTGTTTTATACGGGAACACAGTTTCCCCCAAAATATAAGAACGGGGCTTTTATTGCCTTCCATGGCTCCTGGAATCGTGCGCCTGAACCCCAGGAGGGATTTTATGTGGCTTTTGTACCTTTCGTGAATGGCAAACCTTCAGGTAAATGGGAAATTTTTGCCAACGGTTTTTCCGGAGGGCCAAAAAACACCGCTAGCGGTGGAGCATTACATCGTCCCTGCGGACTGGCTCAGGGTCCGGATGGTTCCCTTTACGTTACCGACGATACGCAGGGAACTGTTTGGAAAATAACTTATAAATAAAATGAAATTACAGTTTCCGGTTTTTGCCTGGTTTACGATTTTTTATCTGGCAGCCTCTCCATTGGTTTCCCATGCACAGCATAGCGGTAATACCTGCGCGGTTTCCAAATCGCCGTATAGGATATCAATGGATTCCGGTAAAGCCGTTTACGCGAGCCAATGTGTATACTGTCACCAGGCCGATGGTCTGGGAATGACCGGTATTAATCCCCCCCTGAATTCGGAACTGACAAAAGGGGACAAAAAAACGCTGGTGAAGACCTGGATCCTGAGTAACGCTCATAAGAATATAATCGGTTCTGTGAACACCTATACGGTAACCCAGTTGAACGGTTTGAGTGATCAGGAAATAGCTGATGTCCTCACCTATATACGGAACAGTTTTGGCAACAAAGCGTCTTCAGTAAAAGTGTCAGATGTGAAATCAACAAGAAGCAAGATGAAAATGCCGATATGAAAAGGATCCTTTTTATAGATCGGGATGGAACGCTGATTAAAGAATCTCCGCCTACATACCAGATCGATAGTTTTAGTAAACTGGAATTTTACCACGGGGTATTTGAATTCATGGGACGTATTGCACGCGAACTGGATTATGAACTGGTTATGGTAACCAATCAGGACGGATTAGGCAAGCCGGGGTTTCCTGAAAATACCTTTTGGCCCGTACAGGAGTTTGTGATGCAGTCTCTTTCGAACGAAGGAATTCAATTCAGCGCTGTTCATATAGACAAATCCCTGCCCGAAGAGCATTCACCGAACAGAAAACCCGCCACAGGAATGCTCACCGAATACATGAACGGTAACAGGTATGATCTGGAAGGATCTTTTGTAATCGGTGACCGGATCACAGATGTTCAGTTGGCGAAAAACCTGGGATGCAAGGCCATCTGGCTTAAACAGGATGCCGGACTGGGAGGCAAAGAAATAAGCAATTCGATCAACGAACTGATGCCGGTGGTAGCACTTGAAACCATCCACTGGGCGGATATTTATTCTTTTTTAAAAAACGGACTTCGTCGGGTCGTGCACGAGCGGAACACCAGGGAAACAAAAATCAGAATCGAATTGAATGCTGACGGAAGCGGCAGGGCGGATATCCATACCGGCCTGTCATTTTTCGATCATATGCTAGACCAGATTGCAAGGCATGGCAGGCTTGATCTCAAAATTGAGGTAAAAGGAGATCTCGAAATTGATGAACACCATACTATTGAAGATACAGGCATTGCACTGGGAGAAGCAATGGCCCTTGCCCTGGCTGACAAACGGGGTATGGAACGATATGGATTTGCTCTTCCCATGGACGACGCAGACGCCCGGGTTTTACTCGATTTTGGTGGCAGAAACTGGATTGTATGGAACGCCCACTTCCAAAGGGAGAAAGTGGGGGATATGCCTACGGAAATGTTCTTTCATTTTTTTAAGTCGTTTTCTGATGCAGCGCGTTGCAATCTGAATATCATATGCCACGGTGAGAATGAACATCATAAAATTGAAGCTATTTTCAAAGCTTTTGCCCGGGCCATACGAATGGCAGTTAAAAGAGATCCGCTGAGTGATCATCTGCCCACAACCAAAGGAGTAATTTGATCCGGATTTGGAAATTTCAAAATGAACACCCATATTTGCAAAGCATGATAAAGAGAATGAATAATAAAGCGTGGTGGTGGCATACAAACTCCGGTCGGGGCGCGTAATGCGATCGCTATGTCGTAAACATATCAGGCCCCGGTTATTTCCGGGGCTTTTTTTTTGTTCGTTGTGAATACAATTGAAATTCAAGCAGGAGGTATGAAAAAAATCAGTCTGTTTACCAGCCATAAAAAATTACTATCCGATATCTATACGCCGGTAGGGATTTACCTGCGTTTACGGGATCGGTTCAGAGATACGGTGCTGTTGGAAAGTACCGACTTTCATGTAGCGGAAAATAGTTATTCATTTATCTGTATCAATGCCATAGGCGGTGTCGAAATTTCAGACAAGCAGCAGATGGAATTCAAGCTGCCCGGAAGACCAACGGAAAAATATCCTTTGAAGTCTGCCGGGGTTCCGGATTTACTCTGGGATTTTATGAATCATTTCGATGTGCAGTCAGCCGAGGAAAAACCAGTTAAAACAGCCCAAAGCCTGTTTGGTTATACGACTTATGACGCAGTTCGTTTTTTTGACAAAATTCATTTTGAGGAAAAAAAAGAAACGCCGCTGATTCCACTTATGCGATATCGTCTGTATCAATATGTTATTGCGATAAATCATTTTAAAGATGAATTGTATTTATGCGAAAATCATGTGGAAGGAATACACGGAGACTCTTCTCTGGTGGAATCATTGATACGTTCAAAAGATGTTCCCGAGTTTCCGTTTCAGCTCTCAGGCGATGAAACAAGTAATATGACAGACAACGACTATCGCCAGATGGTGGAAAAGGGAATCCGGAGTTGTCTGCGTGGCGACGTATTTCAAATTGTACTCAGCCGTCGCTATCGGCAGGGCTTCACCGGCGATGAGTTTAATGTTTACCGGGCGTTGAGGAATGTGAATCCCAGCCCTTATCTGTTTTATTTTGACTATGGTGAGTACCGTCTGATGGGATCATCGCCCGAGTCCCAGGTGCTGATTAAAGATGGAAAGGCAATAATGCATCCGATTGCCGGAACCTGCAAGAGAACAGGCGATGAAGAGACCGATAAAAAAAGTGCGGCTTTGTTGCTGGAGGATGCAAAAGAGAATGCGGAACATGTTATGCTGGTCGATTTAGCCAGGAACGATCTGAGCAGAAAGTGCACTGAAGTGTCTGTAGTTCATTTTCGTGAAGTGCAATACTACTCGCATGTGATTCATCTGGTAAGTGAGGTAAAGGGGAAGCTGGAAAAAGGTAGTAATCCCTTTGAATTGCTGGCTGTTACATTTCCGGCGGGTACGCTGAGCGGGGCTCCCAAGATCCGGGCGATGGAACTGATCAGCGCTTTCGAACCAACCGAAAGGAGTTACTATGGGGGATGTATCGGTTTTGTAGGTTTTGATGGCAGTTGCACGCAGGCTATTATGATCAGGAGCCTGCTCAGCCGGCGTAATACGCTCACCTATCAGGCAGGTGCTGGTGTGGTAGCGGCAAGCAAGCCACAATCTGAGCTGGAGGAAGTAAATCATAAACTTGGGGCAATAAAACGGGCTCTTCATCTCGCAGAAACCATTTAAAACTAATTATGAAAATTCTGGTTTTTGACAATTACGATTCGTTTACCTATAACCTTGTTCACCTGGTTGAAAAAATCATAGGAGATAAGGTAGACGTGTTCAGAAATGATCAGATACCCATGGAAAAGGTGGAATTGTACGACAAGATTATTTTATCTCCGGGTCCGGGTATTCCTTCAGAAGCGGGCATGCTGCTTCCTTTGATAAAACAATATGCGCCTACGAAATCCATTCTGGGTGTATGTCTTGGTCATCAGGCAATCGGAGAAGTTTTTGGCGGAAAGCTGGTCAATCTCTCAAAAGTGTTTCATGGCGTTGCGACTCCGATTCAGATAATACCCCGGAATCTGCTCACAACACAAAAGAATTCGGATCTTTTTAGCGGACTACCCGATGGATTTATGGCTGGAAGATATCATAGCTGGGTGATCGACCCCGAAGAATTCCCCAAAGACCTGGAAATGACAGCAACAGACGCCAATGGTCAAATCATGGCACTCCAGCACCGGAGTTACGATGTGCTCGGCGTGCAGTTTCATCCTGAGAGTGTGTTGACTCCCGGTGGTGAACAGATTATGCGAAACTGGCTTCTGAAACAGAATGATTAAAATTAGACATGAAAAAGATACTGCAAATACTTTTTGAGTACAAAACCCTTAGTCGTGAGCAGGCAAAAGAAGTGCTTGCCAATATATCCAGCGGCCAGTACAACGAATACGAAATCACGTCATTTATTACTGTTTTTCTGATGCGGAGCATCACTATTGAAGAATTGCAGGGATTTCGGGACGCTTTGCTGGAAATGGCCGTTAATGCTGAATTAGGGGAATATCCGTTAATGGATATAGTAGGAACAGGAGGGGATGGGAAAAATACGTTTAATATCTCCACACTTGCCTGTTTTATTGTTGCAGGAACCTCTCAGAAAGTAGCCAAACATGGCAACTACGGGGCAACGAGCGTTAGCGGAGCTTCCAATGTGATGGAACAACTGGGCTACAGACTCAGTAACGATCCGGATAAACTTAAAAAGGAAATAGAGAAAGCCAATATTTGCTTTTTGCATGCCCCGCTTTTTCATCCTGCTCTTAAAGCTGTGGGCAGTATTCGAAAAAATCTGGGTATTCGGACTTTTTTTAATATGCTGGGTCCTCTGGTGAATCCGGCTTGTCCGAAATTTCAACTGATTGGAGTGTATAATCTGGAAATGGCAAGGATTTACACCTACATGCTGCAAAAATCCGAAGCTTGTTTTGCGATCATTCATAGTCTGGATGGCTATGACGAACTTTCGCTCACCAGTGACGCCCGGGTGATTACGAATGATGGAGAGCGGGTGATGACGCCTGAACAAATGGGTAAACGGATGGTATCGCCGGCCGATATTTATGGCGGGAACAGTCCTGAAGAAGCAGCGAAAATATTCAGGGAAATATTGAAGGGAAAGGGGACCTGGGCGCAGAATGCCGTAGTCTTAGCAAATGCCGCAATGGCATTATATTGCACAGGTGCCTACAAAGAATATGATGAGGCGTTTTCGGCAGCGGTTGAAAGTCTGGAAAGCGGTAAAGCATGGGAATGTTTAACTACTTTAATCTCTTTGCAATAAAAAAAGTTATACGGCTGTGAATGGAAAATATACTGAAAAAAATAGTTTTATATAAAAAGGATGAGATACAAAGGCGGAAGCTGGAAACTCCGATTGTATTTCTCGAAAATCTGCCGGCTTTCAGTCGCGATATTTTCTCGATGAGACGTTTTTTGGCGGACCCTGAAAAAACAGGAATCATTGCGGAATTTAAAAGGAAATCGCCTTCAAAAGGTATCATCAATGATACTGCGTCGGTGGAAAATGTGACTGCGGCATATGCTCAGTATGGCGCTTCAGTAATCTCTATACTCACAGACCAGCCTTCTTTTGGTGGTACTTCAGAAGATCTGGGAAAGGCCCGCTTTAACAACCTGCCTATTCTGCGAAAAGATTTTATATTGGATCCTTATCAGCTTTTTGAATCCCGTGCTCTTGGTGCGGATGTGATCCTGCTCATTGCTGCCTGCCTGACACCGGGAGAAACAAAATCGCTTGCCACGATGGCTCATAGGCTGGGTCTTGAGGTGCTTCTTGAAATACACAATGACAATGAACTGGATCACCTTTGCGATGAAATAGACGTTGTCGGCATCAATAACCGTGATCTTAAGACTTTCACTGTCGACATCGAACGTTCCATAAATCTGGCGGCCAGGCTGCCCGCCGGGAAATTGAAAATTGCCGAAAGTGGTATCCGAAATCCCGAGACGCTTTTGCAAATGAAAACGGCAGGATTTAACGGTTTTCTTATTGGTGAGCAGTTCATGAAATCGCCCGATCCCGGGTATGCGTTTGCCTCATTTGTTCATCAATTGAAAAAGGAAACAGTATGAGAGTAAAGGTTTGCGGAATGACCCAACTCGACCAGGTCAGAAAATTGGATGAAATGGGAATTGATTTTGCCGGTTTTATCTTTTACCCGAAATCACCCCGGTTCGCAGGCAGGACCATTGCTGGAGAACAACTGAAAAAAGCGAAACTGCGCATTGGTAAAGTAGGCGTTTTTGTAAATACACCCTACGATCAGATGATGCGGACGGTAGACGAATACGGATTGGATATGGTGCAGCTCCATGGTGATGAAACCCCAAGAGCCTGCGAGCAAATTGCCAATTATGTTACGGTGATAAAAGTCTTCAGGCTGGGAGAAAACGATCCGATATCATGGATTATCAAGCCTTTTGAAGAGTCCTGCGATATGTTCCTATTTGATACCCTCGGGGTGGGATACGGAGGAACAGGTAAGAAATTCAATTGGGATTTGCTAAAGCCTGCGGGTATTGACAAGCTTTTTTTTCTGAGCGGGGGTATTGAACCCGAGGATACGGGCAAACTCAGAACCTTTTTTGATGAGGAAGCGTCAAAAAAATTGTTTTCCATTGATATAAACAGCCGGTTTGAAATACAGAACGGGGTAAAGGACATAGAGAAAATAAAACTGTTTTACGATCAGCTAAATGCTTAAAAAAACGATGACTAAACAGAAAACATACCAGGAACCGACCCTTCAGGGTTACTATGGAGATTTTGGAGGTGCTTTTATACCGGAAATGTTATACGGTAACGTAGAAGAGCTGCGTTCTAAATATCTGCAAATTATCTATGATCAGAGTTTTCAGGAAGAATTGGATTTGCTTCTGAAAGACTACGCGGGCAGGCCCACGCCATTGTATTTTGCCGGTCGCCTGAGTAAAAAATACAATACACAAATTTTTTTGAAAAGGGAAGATCTTTGTCACACCGGAGCACATAAAATCAATAATACACTTGGACAGATTCTGCTTGCAGAGAAGCTCGGTAAAAAAAGAATTATCGCTGAAACGGGAGCAGGTCAGCACGGGGTGGCAACAGCCACTGTCTGCGCATTGAAAGGGCTCGAATGTATCGTTTATATGGGCGAAAAAGATATTCAGCGCCAGGCACCCAATGTGGCACGCATGAAAATGCTGGGAGCAACCGTTATTCCGGCGACCAGCGGAAGCAAAACGCTGAAAGATGCCACGAACGAGGCAATCCGTGACTGGATCAATCATCCGTCTGATACCCACTATATCATCGGAAGCGTGGTGGGACCGCACCCATATCCTGATATGGTTGCACGATTTCAGAGTGTGATCAGCGAGGAAATGAAATGGCAGCTTAGGGAAAAAAAAGGTACCGAATTCCCGGATGCTGTTATTGCCTGTGTGGGAGGCGGAAGTAACGCGGCGGGTGCTTTCTATCACTTCCTGGATGAAAAAAATGTTCGGCTGATTGCTGTTGAAGCTGCAGGAGAAGGCATAAACAGCGGGCGTTCCGCGGCAACTACTTATCTTGGAACCACCGGGATTTTACACGGAAGCAGAAGTCTCGTCATGCAAACAACAGACGGACAGGTTGTTGAGCCGCATAGTATTTCAGCAGGACTTGACTATCCTGGTATTGGCCCCCTGCATGCGCATCTTTTCACCTCGGGCAGAGCCGAGTTTTCAAGCGCAACCGATACGGAGGCGTTATCTGCGGCTTTTCAACTAGCAAAAATGGAGGGAATTATTCCGGCACTTGAAACGGCCCACGCACTGGCAGTACTCGAAAAAATGCATTTTGGCAAAGATGAAAATATTGTCATCTGCCTGAGTGGGAGAGGCGATAAGGACCTGGCAGCCTATATGAAGGTAATGGAGGTATGAAAACAGGGGAAAGCCACAGCTTCTTTAACCAATCTTTAATCTGAATTGAAATGAGTCGAATCGGAAAACTATTTGAGAAGAAAAAATCAAATATCCTCAATGTGTATTTCACTGCAGGTTATCCTGCTTTGAATCAGACATTACCTATCATGAAGGCCCTGCGGGATGCGGGGGTGGATATGATTGAATTGGGAATGCCCTACAGCGATCCATTGGCGGACGGTCCGGTAATACAGGCAAGCAGTTCGGCAGCCCTGGCAAATGGCATGACTATCCGGACTCTTTTCGGGCAGCTGAAAGACTTTAGAAAAGAAATTGATTTGCCTGTACTATTAATGGGTTACCTGAACCCCGTGCTGCAGTACGGATTTGAAAATTTCTGCAGGGACGCCTCGTCAGTCGGTATTGACGGCCTTATCCTGCCCGATCTTCCCATGTATGAATTTGAGGAAGAATATGGGATCACTATAAAAAAATACGGTCTGGATATGATCTTTCTGGTAACCCCGGAAACGGAAGAAAGCAGAGTCAGGCAGCTCGATCAACTGAGTACGGGTTTTATTTATGCGGTATCCTCATCGTCAACCACGGGTAGTAACAACGAAGGTTCTTGTCAGGAAAAGTACTTTGAAAAATTGCGGGCAATGAATCTCAGCAACCCGATTCTGATTGGCTTTGGAATCAAAGACAAAGCCAGCTTCACTAAAGCCTGTTCCTTCGCGAATGGTGCAATTATTGGAACGGCGTACATCAGGGTTCTCGAAAACGCCGGTAACGATGACATTCGATATCGTACAAATCATTTCATTCATTCCATAAAATGAAAATCGTCATTATCAAATACAACGCGGGGAACATACGCTCAGTTTTATTTGCTTTGGAACGTATTGGTGTAACTGCTGTGGTTACGGATGAGCCGGATCTGATCTGCACGGCGGATAAAGTCATTTTTCCCGGCGTTGGGGAAGCCAGTTCAGCTATGAATTATTTAAAGGAAAGAAAACTCGATCTGCTGATCAGGGATCTGAAACAACCTGTATTGGGGGTTTGCCTGGGGATGCAATTGCTTTGTCTGCATTCAGAGGAAAATAATACGGCTTGTATTGGCGTTTTCCGGGAAACTGTTAAAAAATTTCATCCAGGTGAAGATAAAAGCCTCAAAGTACCCCAGATGGGCTGGAACAATATATATGATCTCAAAACAGATCTGTTTAAAGGAATACCGGAAAAAAGTTATACCTATTTCGTTCATGGATATTATGCCGGGCTGGGGGGGACGACTATTGCAAAAACGGATTATATTCATGAATACAGTTCTGCACTTCATTCCGGAAATTTCTACGGAGTACAATTTCATCCTGAAAAATCATCAAAAGCAGGAGAGCAAATACTGGAAAATTTTATTCAATTTTAGTTTTTTTACATGTCGATAGAAATTATTCCTGCTATAGATATTTTGCATGGTAAATGCGTTCGTTTAACGCAGGGGGACTATGAAACGCAAAAAATATATAACGAGCATCCCCTTGAAGTGGCAAAGCAATTCGAAGACGCAGGTTTGAAACGGGTGCACCTGGTTGATTTGGATGGCGCAAAAAAAGGACGTGTAATCAACTGGAATATCCTGGAAGACATTGCAGCTAAAACTAGTCTGGTGATTGATTTTGGAGGCGGAATAGGAACCGCCGAAGACCTTCGGATCGTATTCGATTCAGGGGCCAGATTCGCGACAATTGGAAGTATCGCCGTAAAAGAAGAGGAATCTTTACGCGACTGGATAAACAGGTATGGACCCGAGAAATTTCTACTGGGTGCGGATGTCCGGGAAGAAAAAATTTCCATTACCGGCTGGACGATCGATACGGAAATCAGAATTTTTGATTTCATCAGAAAATATTTTGATGCCGGTATGCATAAAATATTTTGTACCGATATAAAAATGGATGGTGCTATGAAGGGCCCATCCCTGGAATTGTATAAAAAAATTTTAGATCATATTCCCGAATTGTATCTTATAGCGAGCGGCGGCGTGCGTTCTCTGGATGATATTGACGAGCTTCAATTGGCAGGCTGCCGGGGAGTTATAGTGGGAAAAGCGATATATGAAGGATTAATCACACTCAAGGAACTAGCCCATGTTAACTAAGCGAATAATACCCTGTCTTGACATTAAAAACGGACGAACCGTTAAGGGCACCAATTTTCTTGATTTGCGCGATGCGGGGGATCCCGTTGAATTAGGCGCGAGATATACAGAGGAAGGTGCAGACGAACTGGTTTTTCTGGATATCACGGCAACTCACGAAAAACGAAAAACACTGAGTGAACTGGCAAGACGAATTGCTCATCATATAAATATTCCCTTCACCGTGGGCGGCGGTATTTCTTCGGTTGACGACGTAAGTGTCCTTTTGGAAAATGGTGCTGACAAGATATCGGTAAATACAGCAGCATTTAAAAACCCCGGATTAATTGGAGAACTGGCGGGGGCTTTCGGTAGTCAGTGTGTTGTACTGGCCATTGACGCAAAACTGGCTCCCGACGGAAAATATTACGTGTATCTCAATGGCGGTAGGGTGGCGACAGACAGGGAATGCCTGGACTGGGCCAGAGAGGCGGTAGACAGGGGCGCAGGGGAGATATTGTTCACTTCCATGGACCATGACGGGACAAAGGCCGGGTTCGCCGTTGAAATGACGAAATCCCTCTCGGAAAATATTGCTGTTCCTGTGATCGCATCAGGGGGAGGAGGCAAAAAAGAGCATTTTTCCGACATATTAAAAGAAGGAAAGGCAGATGCTGCCCTCGCAGCTAGCATTTTTCATTTTAAAGAAATCCCTATTCCTTACCTGAAAGAATATCTGTTGTCTGAAGGAATCAATATTAGAATCTAATTTTGTGGTATGGAAATGAACTTTTTAAAATACAGCGATGGCCTTGTGCCTGCCATTGTGCAGGATGATGAGACGGGCAAAGTGCTGATGCTCGGCTTCATGAATAAGGAGGCTATTGACAAAAGCCGGATGACCGGCAGGGTAACGTTTTACAGCCGTTCAAAGAAAAGACTCTGGACGAAGGGTGAAGAAAGTGGTCACTTCCTTCTTTTAAAAGATTTTCTAATAGATTGTGACCAGGATACAATCCTGATTAAAGCCCGTCCACAGGGTCCTGTATGCCATACCGGCGCAGACACCTGCTGGAATGAAAAAAATGAAGGCTCAGACTTTATAAGCAGTCTTGGAAAAACTATTCAGGACCGGAAAAATAGTCATAACGAGAACTCTTATGTATCTGGCTTGTTCAACAAAGGAATCAACAAGATTGCCCAAAAACTGGGTGAAGAGGCGGTCGAGCTTATCATTGAAGCAAAAGACAATAACGACAGTCTCTTTCTGGAAGAAGCAGCTGATCTGCTATTCCACTATCTTATTTTGCTGGAGGCCAAAGGACATAATTTAAAGGACGTGACCAGCGTTCTTAAAAAGAGACATGATAAAAAGATTTCATGAAAAAACTTTGCATTTTACTGATGGTGGTTACGGCTAATGTCCATGCGCAGCAGCAAAAACAAACCGGATTCCGGGTTGAAGGTCATATCAGCGGATTACGGAATCTCTCCGGGGTATCCATTTCGGATGCCAATAAGCCTACAGATACCCTTGCAAAAACATTGGTCAAAGACGGGGTTTTTATTCTAACAGGCCAGGTAACAGAACCCAATCTGCTTCTTTTGAATTTCCTGGAAGCGGGGAAAAAGACTACCGTGTTCATCGGCAACGAAGCGGTTACCATTAATGGCGATATGGAGAACCTGGCGGCTGTACGAATTAACGGTTCACCCAGCGAGAATGATTTCCTGACATTTCAAAAGACGTTCAACCCATATTTTGCCCACATCAACCAGTTAAGCCAGCTGGCGAATGCTCCGGAGGCTGCTTCAAAACGGGATTCTATTGGAAATGCTTATCAGCTTGCCGTTGCAGCTCTTCAGGTTCAGGTCGATAGCTTTATACTGAAAAGAAATTCTTCCTACGTCAGCCCTTTTTTGCTCGTAGTCGTTAATCAATTGTCAGA
Source organism: Puia sp. (assembly GCA_965214575.1). Classification (GTDB taxonomy): domain Bacteria; phylum Bacteroidota; class Bacteroidia; order Chitinophagales; family Chitinophagaceae; genus Puia. The sequence goes on along the minus strand of CBDCCE010000031.1, from coordinate 87,897 downwards.
CGATATTTTCCTGTTGGAACGCCGCTTTAGAAGCCTGACACCGAAAGTGCAGCAAAGTATGTTCGGCCAGTATTTAAATGATCAGATTGAGAACGGAAAAATTGGGGCACTGGGCACAGACGCTATGGATTTTACGCAGGCGGATACTTCCGGAAAACTGGTTACTCTGTCTTCATTTAAGGGCAAATACGTACTGGTGGATTTCTGGGCGAGTTGGTGTAAACCCTGCCGTATGGAAAATCCCAATGTTCTGGCGGCCTACGAGAGATTCAAAAATAAAAACTTTACTGTACTGGGTGTCTCCCTGGACAGAAGCCGCGATGCATGGACCAGGGCAATTCTGGATGATAAACTCAGCTGGTCGCAGGTGAGCGATTTGAAATTCTGGAACAACGCTGTAGCCCAGCAATACCGGATCCAGCAAATTCCTCAAAATTTTTTGATTGACCCCAACGGCAAAATTGTGGGCAAAAATCTCCGGGGCGCTGATCTGGATTCCAGGCTTTGTGCGCTATTGGGATGTAATTAATTGTCTTTTATATAACTGAATGGCATTTTCGTAACCCAGATATAATGCATCGCTGATCAGGGCATGACCAATAGAAACCTCATTCAGGATGGGAATATTCCTTGCAAAATAGTTCAGGTTGTCCAGATCCAGGTCATGGCCAGCATTGATACCCAGTCCCAGTTCGAATGCCCTGGCGGCAGACTTCACGTAGGGCTCGATGGCTTGTTCTTTGTTAACAGGGTATGTACTTGCATATCCTTCCGTATACAATTCGATCCTGTCGGTACCCGAATCAGCAGCAGCATCAATCATCGCGATTACCGGATCGACAAAAATCGAAACACGGATTCCTGCATTTTTAAAAACCGGAATTACTCTTTTCAGGTAATCTGCATGACGGATCGTATCCCATCCGTGGTTGGAAGTGATCTGACCCAGGGAATCCGGAACGAGAGTCACCTGATTGGGAACTACCGAAAGCACCAGATTCGTAAATTTCTGTTCCTGGCAATTGCCTTCTATATTAAATTCCGTTCGGACTATTTTTTTTATATCAAACACGTCCTGATAACGAATATGTCGTTCGTCCGGTCGGGGATGTACCGTCACTCCGTCTGCGCCGAAACGTTCGGCGTCCATTGCCGCTTTAACTACGTTCGGATTATCCCCCCCCCGGCTATTGCGAAGCGTTGCGAATTTGTTGATATTGACAGAGAGTCTGATCATAGATCAAAGTTAATTCGCGAATAATAATTTGGGCACAAAATCTGGATGATTCCGTAGCGCATTTTGTCCAACGCAAAAAAGGACCCGGGGGTCCTTTTTTATTCCTGGAAGCGATGTGATAAAAACCTGGTAACGGTATTTAAAACTTGGTTAATACTGAATTATACAAAATGTTAGAATTAGTATTTTTTACACTTAGTTGATAGATGCCGGCCTCGAGCATTTCGACATGATCAACATGTATCTGATTTTTTCCCTCATTTACGTTTACACCCATCATCCGCAAGATTCTGCCAAGATGATTGGAAAGTACGATGATGCAATGATCTTCTCCTTCTGCACTGATCTCAACTGTAATATCATCAGAAAATTTCTCCGGGTAGCTGGCAATTTCCATTATCGTTGGTTATTATTGTTATTGGATAATTCCCGATTCTGTGACTTGACCGGTATGGGTATCAGCCGCATATTCTCATATCTTGAACGATTTTGAGTGGCTTCCGCGATCAGGTCTTTAAGGTTTTCAATCAGATTTTGGATCGATTTCATACAGTTGATTTGTGTATAGTATATCGATTTACCTGCCAAGTCTTAACCTGCTATCATTCAATAAGTTATGTTAAGAATTTTACTTGACTTCCTCCCTTTTTGGGAAATAATCTGTCTTTTTAGGAAGAATGCTCAAAATCGGGTTACGAGTTTGAGATTGATAAGCCTCGGTGTTAGCCTCTGCGGCATGGCATAAGTGGTATTGGAGAAGTCCTTTACAAAAAGGTAGGAAATGGTATTTTCCCTGTCGATAACGTTGAAGATTTCGAGAGTTGCCCAAATATTCTCCAGCCCGCGAAAGGGATTATGACTTCTCCGGTTCGATTTATCATTATCCAGGAGAAGTGCACTGAAGCCGAGATCTGCACGTATATAAGGTTCAATGATCAGCGCATCCCTGTATTTCACACTTCCGGGAACACTGTATGGCAGGTTACTGCCATAAATCAGGTTGAGATAAACTTTAAAGTTTTTATTTGTAGATAAATAATCCTGAATAAACATTCCCAATGTAAACAGCCTGTCTGTCGGCCGCCTGATCCAACCTTGCTGTACCTGCACAGAATCCAGGGGCCTGTTCAATGAATTAAGAACATAATTATAGTAACTCGCTCCATTTATTTTTTCTTTCGTTTGCATGATTCCAATACTAATCCAGCTTTCTGCGCCCTTCACCAGGTTGGCAAAAAGCCGGCCTTCAACGCCGGCTGCGTAGGCCCTTGCATTATTATTTGCGAAATACTGAATACGCACGTTGTTTATATTATATGGATTTACGTCCCAAAGATTTTTATAGTATGCTTCTACGGATAAACGGAAGGGTTTATTGTTTTGATGAAAATTAATATCGAAACCTGCGGTGGCCTGAAAACTTTCCTGCGCTTTTACGCCTGCGTTTATCGTTCCGTCGGGAGCCCGCAATTCGCGATAAAATGGTGGCTGATCATAAATGCCGATGGCCGCCTTATAAATGATGTCATGTTGTGCATTGGCCGGTTTCCATGAAATGCCGATTCGGGGAGAAACCAGAAATTGCCGCGTAAAACTGTTGTAATTAAATCGTATACCCGACTGCAGGGTGAATGCAGGGTTTTTTTTGAAACTGATATTATCCTGTAAAAAGCCATTAAATCTCCCGATGCTCAGGTCGTGATTTCCGTTGATAACCCCGCTGAGATTAAGAGAACCGGGCTGAAAAGGAATCGAATAACCTGCTGAATCTTCGTATGTCCATTCATGCAGTTCATCCCTGATGGTTTGCAATTCGGCGCTGACGCCCCATTGAATAAACTGATTTTCTTTAGTCAGGTAACCTTTGTGGGCGAAACTGTACAAATGAATATCCAGATTGTCCCTGGCATAATTTTGATTAGTTCCTGTGCCAAGCGGGTTAACGATTTTACCAAAATCTGCGCTGCTGGGGTCAAAATCCCTTTCACCAAAAAGATAATCTCCGGAAATATCGTAGTGCTGGCTCTCTATATCGCTGAAGGTGGATAAAAGCCATTTCAATTTCAGGTTTTTATTCAGCTGCTGATTCCAGGCCAGCCCGGCGAGTCCTGTTTTATATTTGTCTCTTTCCTGACCGCTGAAAAATATATCCAGTCCAAGATTAGCTGTAAAATAAGGTGAAAATACGGCAGTGCTTAGCTGAGCCGATTCAGGGATGAGGTTGAACGATGTTTGCGAATTTACCGTAAACAGCTCGAGAGAATTTTTACTGTTCAGCTGATAAGTAAAAAGCCCCTGCAGGTCTGATGAGGCAGGAGAATAAGTGCCTTTTGTTTCCTGGGAGTTGAAAATATTCGTAAAGCTTCGGTTACGTGCACCTACGATATAACTGAACTTTTTATTTTTTGAAACGCCCTCGAATTCGAGGCCCTGTTCCAGCAAGCCCAGGTACGCGCTGCCGCCAAATTCAGTTGGCTTTTTATACTGAATATCAAGCACCGAAGAAATTTTATCGCCATATCTGGCCTGAAATCCACCATTATAGAAACTCACATTCCGGGTCATTTCAGGGTTAATAAAACTCAAACCTTCCTGTTGTGCATTGCTTACGAGATAGGGTCTGAAGAGTTCATAGTCGTTAACGTAAATAAGATTTTCATCATAGTTGCCACCGCGAACGGAATATTGAGAAGTGAGTTCATTGTTTGAACCAACATAAACCTTAATCAGACTTTCAATCCCGCCTACAGGCGTAGGAATATTAATGGCATCTTTTGGATTGATGCGAATAAGGCCGGGCTCTTTCCGGTCACGTTCGGTCGTAACGGTTACCGTGTCCAGTTTTTTGTCAGAACGTTCCAGCCGGACGACTATCCGTTCTTCTTCTTTATCGTTTAAAATAAAATTCTGCTGAAGGGTTTTATATCCGGTATAAGAAAAAAGCAGGGCAAAAGCTTTATCAACGGGCACATGCATTCTGAACCTTCCCGAATCTGAGCTGACCAGGCCCGTTTCCCGTCCTAACAGAACAATAGATACTTTGGAAAGCGGATTTTCATTTTCATCCAGAATAATCCCGGAAACTACGGCACCCGTTTTTTGGGCGTATAATTCTGTTGCAGATACGAACAGAAGATATAGAAGAATAGATAATCTCATACGATCCGCTTCATCAGCCGGATGGTTTCTTTGGGATTCTTGGCCTGAAAAATACTGCTGCCGGCAACCAGAACGTCAGCGCCTGCCTCGATAATTGCCGGCGCATTTTCAGGCGTGATACCCCCGTCCACTTCAATTAGAATTTCCTTTCCTGTTTTTAAGATCATTTTTTTCATCTCGCGGATTTTTTCCAACGAATGAGGAATAAATGCCTGGCCGCCAAATCCCGGATTTACCGACATCACCAGTACATGATACAGATCAGAAAGGATGTCTTTAAGAAACTCGACAGGTGTGTGCGGATTTATCGCAACGGCGGGTTTCATACCAAGAGATCGTATCTGTTGAATATTGCTGTGCAGGTTTCTACAGGTTTCGAAATGTACAATCAGGATATCGGCCCCTGCCTTTTTAAAAGCGGGTGTAAGTTTTTCCGGTTCCTCAATCATCAGGTGTACATCGAAGACTTTTTTGGTCGCTTTGCGAACGTGTTCAATCACGGGAATTCCGAAACTGATATTGGGAACAAAACGTCCGTCCATAACATCCAGATGTAACCAGTCGGCTTCACTTTCATTGATCAATTGACATACCTCATCCAAATGGAGAAAATCGGATGCAAGCAGTGAAGGTGCGATCAGTGCCATGTGTTTTGTTTAATGCAGGCTATTGAACAAATGTACTGTTAGTGGGAGGGATGAGCAAATCCCTTGTCCAGGTCCTCCATCCTCTTTCTGGCTTCGGTAAAATCCTTATCAAGGGATACCGCTTTCCTGTAATTACTGAGGGCATCCATATTCCTGTGCAGAGCCTCATAACAACGACCGAGCCAGAAATAAGCGTCGGGATCCGTATTCGTAACGGTTATGGCCATATTAAAAGTCTTTGCGGCTTCATCTAAATTTCCGGTCTGGAAATAAATTCTGCCTTTTTCCAGATACGCATCCGTTGTCTTCCAATCCCTCTGGATACAGGAATCGAACTGAACAATGGCTTTAGCATAAGACTTTATATTGGAATAATATATTCCCTTAATAAAGAATGGATCGATCATTAGTCCGGCAGAATCCTGCCTGAGTATCCGGTCGCAAATTTCTATAGCCCGTGGATTTTTTTGTTCAGCGTATAAGTGCGCCAGTTCCAGCCCATAAGTGGCAACACCCTGCAGCCGGTAGGCTTTTACGAGGCAGTTGACAGACCCGCTGGTATCTTTCAGCTGTGACAGCAGCATGGCTTTCTCGTACCATATTTCCGGGTCAAGCGAATCCTTGGCGATCAGCCCGTTGTACATAGACAACGCCAAATTCTGTTTGCCTGCAGATATATAAGCATCGGCCAGCAGACGACTCACCTGACTGTTCCCGGGAGAATGCTGATCAAGAAATTCAAGCAGGTGGAGTCTTTCGCCGTACTTGCCAAGAATTTCGAGGTTCGCTGCAAAAGGCAATGCATTTCCCGGTTCAGGTTGAAGCGAAAACGCTTTTAGAAAATCGGGATATGCCAGTTCATGTTTGTTTTCCTGCGTTAACCGCATCGCCCGCCTGAGGTACAGTGAAGGATCGGTCGGCGCCTGAAGAATACTGTCGTTCAGGTTTGTGTATGCAGGATTGATTTCTATACTGGTTGCCATTTCGCCAGTGCCTTTCTTATGATCATTCCTGCAGGAAATAACCATAAGAAGAAAAAGGGAATATCCGTAAAACCTGTATTTTAAAAATGGCATTTGCGAATTTAAATCATTCCCCCCCTTCTTTTACATTCGGATAACTAAATGCTTTAATTTCATGCCAAACTAAGCTTATGTTTTCCGTATTGCTTCAGGTTCACAGTATTTTGAGATGGATTATATTCGGTTTACTGTTGCTTTCCATAGTACAAAGTCTTTTGGGCTGGTTAAGAAATCGGGAACTTCGTGAAGGGGATGTCAGGCTTTGGCTTTTCACAATGATCAGCGCACACACTACTCTATTAATCGGACTGATTTTGTTGTTATTCGGGCGTTTTGGAATTCTAAGTGCAGGCTTGCCTGAAGGTGTACATCTAATGCAGGACAAATTCTACAGGTTTTTCTGGGTTGAACATCCTACGGGTATGATCGTTGCAACCATCCTCATCACGGTGGGTCGCGGAGTCGTGAAAAAACAGATTACAGATCCCTTAAAATATAAAAGGGCTTTTTTGTTTTTTTTGCTGGCTCTGATCATTATCCTGGCTACTGTGCCCTGGCCCGGCAGGGAAATCGTTGGCCGGTCTTTGTGAATCGTCCGGTATCATTCCAGGTTCCAAAACGTTTTTCCGATAATTTTTTTATATTCATATCCTTAAAAGGGTCACTATGATAAGATTTCAGGATATCAGGGTCGGAGACATTATTCAGGCAGATTTTGCGGGGCAGAAATTTGACGGTGAAGTAACTGAACTAAATCATGAAGACAAGCAGGTTTGCGTTCATAATGGCGACCAGGATAACTGGTTTGAAGCGGGTGACCTGTCCCCGATTCCTCTTGACGATACCCAGCTTCAAAAGCTGGGGTTTGAAAAGCAGATTAATCCCGATAAATCAGTCAAATATCTCCGGGGCCCCTTTCGTATATTGATATCCTCTCCGGACCATTTCAATGAACTTGAAATTTGGTACCGGGAAGACCGGCGTCATATTCACCACCCCATCGGGGTCCATGAACTCCAGAATTTTTACCATCAAATGACCAAAGTGGATCTCACCAGGGCCTAAAAACAACCGTTTTTGCAGTTTTTAGCCCTTTGTACAGCCTATTTGGCCCATATCTGATATTAATCCCGATGAAATTTTATTCTTTCACCGAGTAATATTATCTTTGCGCTCCCAAAATCTATGGCTAAACAAGCGCTCATTAAACAGGATGGATCTATTGTCGAAGCACTTTCCAACGCCATGTTTAAGGTGAAACTGGAAAATGGGCACGAAATTCTTGCGACGATTTCGGGAAAAATGAGGATGCATTATATAAGGATTCTCCCGGGAGATAAGGTAGGTGTTGAAATGAGTCCTTATGATTTGACAAGAGGAAGAATCATTTTCAGGTACAAATAAGAGTGAATAGTTAAAAAATACTTGTATGAAAGTCAGGGCATCTATTAAAAAGCGCAGCGTGGACTGTAAAATCGTGCGCAGAAAAGGAAAATTGTATATCATCAACAAGAAAAACCCCCGTTTTAAACAGAGACAGGGTTAAGAGCTGGTGGATGTCAAATCAATAAAAAGTAAAAAATAAAAGATGGCGCGTATTGCCGGTGTAGACTTACCAAAAAACAAAAGAGGCGAAATTGGCCTTACCTATATATTCGGTATAGGTCCTTCTACTGCAAAGTATATTCTCAAAAAAGCTGACATCAGTTTTGACAAGAAGGTGTCCCAGTGGAACGATGACGAGTTGAACGCCATCCGTAATATTATTACCAATGAGCTTAAAGTGGAAGGTGCTCTTCGCTCGGAAGTGCAGATGAGCATTAAGCGTCTTTTGGATATTGCCTGCTACAGGGGAGTTCGCCATCGTAAGGGATTGCCTGTGCGTGGTCAGCGTACACGTACCAACAGCCGTACCAGAAAGGGTAAACGGAGAACAGTAGCCGGTAAGAAAAAGGCACCTAAGAAATAGTTCATTTCGACCGCTTTTCGGGCGTGCCTGGTAAAGCGGTTGTTTGATATAGCATCATTCAGGAATCAATACCAGATACGGGATGCACGGGTAGGATTGATTCAAACTTTCCGGATAAAAAGGGAAAGGATTATTAAATAACCAGATTACCTGATTCGAACAATGGCACAAGCAAAACAGGCTACAAGCGCAAAAGCTGCAGCTAAAAAAAGAGTGGTTAAGGTAGAAGCTTACGGAGACGCACACATTTCTGCAAGTTTTAATAATATTATCATAAGCATTACCAATAAAAACGGTCAGCTCATTTCCTGGAGCAGTGCAGGCAAGATGGGTTTTAAGGGATCTAAGAAGAATACTCCTTATGCTGCCCAGATGGCATCTGCAGATGCAGCAAAAACGGCTCTGGACGCCGGCCTTAAAAGAGTGGATGTGTTTGTAAAAGGGCCGGGTTCCGGAAGAGAAAGCGCCATTCGTTCGCTGGCAAATAACGGTATTGAGGTGGTCATGATTAAAGACGTTACTCCCCTGCCCCATAACGGTTGCCGTCCGCCCAAGAAAAGAAGAGTTTAGTTCATGTTCTCGTCTGCGACGGGATTTTTATAATCAAGCCGGTCTGTATTCAATTTTAAGATTTTTCATAATGCAGGCCGGGTACTCAAAAATCTAAAACACACTATGGCACGTTACACAGGTCCCAAGACAAAAATTTGCCGAAAATTCGGCGAGCCTATTTTAGGAAATGGCAAATGGTTAACTAAAACCAGTAATCCTCCGGGTCAGCATGGCGCTACAAAAAAGCGTAAACAGCCGGGAGAATACGCACTCCAGCTGAAAGAAAAGCAAAAGGCAAAATACACCTATGGTTTACTGGAACGTCAGTTCCGTAAAACATTTGACGAAGCAGCCCGAAAAAAAGGAGTAACAGGTGAAAACCTGATCCGACTGCTGGAATCAAGACTCGATAATACAGTGTACCGCCTGGGAATTGCAATGTCCCGCCCCGGTGCGCGTCAGCTGGTTTCTCACAAACACGTTACCGTAAACGGTGAAGTGGTTAATGTGCCGTCCTTTCAGCTAAAACCGGGAGATGTAGTCGGTTTGAAAGGAACTTCCCAGGCAAATGCAGGTATTACCAGCGCTGCCCGTGGAAAAAATAATAAGATCAACTGGCTCGACTGGAATGAAACGGATATGAAAGGTACTTTTATATCTTTTCCGGAAAGAGAATTTATCCCTGAAAATATCAAGGAACAGCTGATCGTTGAATTATATAGTAAGTAATTGCCCGCATTCATCATTCGTTAAATCGAAAATTTAAATATGGCCATTTTAAATTTCCAGAAACCAGACAAAATCATACTTCAGAAGGCAACTGACTTCGAAGCCCAATTCGAATTCAAACCACTGGAGCCAGGTTACGGTGTAACCATTGGTAACGCCCTTCGCCGGGTTTTATTAAATTCTTTGGAAGGTTACGCTATCATAGGCGTAAAAATCGAAGGCGCGGATCATGAGTTCGCGACACTGAAAGGTGTTACTGAAGACGTGGTTGAAATCATTCTGAACCTTAAACAGGTTCGTTTCAAAAAGAAAGTTGACCATGAAGTGGCTCAGGAAAAAATAACCCTCAGCCTGAAAAATAAAACCGAATTCACTGCTGCAACCATTGGCGATGTGCTGCCAAGTTTTGAAGTGATGAACCCCAGCCTGCTTATTTGCACCATGGATGCTTCCGCAAGGGTGGATATAGAAATTACTATTGGTAAAGGTCGCGGTTATGTTCCTGCAGAAGATAACAAGCCTAAAGATGCGTTGTTTGGATATATTCCCACAGATGCCATCTTTACGCCAATTAAAAACGTCCGTTATTCAATCGAAAATACCCGCGTAGAACAAAGAACCGATTTCGAAAAACTTCTGATGGAAGTTTCTACAGATGGTACCATTCATCCGGAAGAAGCCGTTAAACAGGCTTCCCGTATTCTCATTCAGCATTTGATGATTATTACGGATGAGAATATCACTTTCGATAATAAAGAAGAAAAGAAAGAAGATCTGGTTGACGAACAAACTCTTCAGCTGCGTAAGGTACTGAAGACCCCGCTTGAGGATCTGGACCTGTCTGTGAGGGCTTTTAACTGCCTCAAGGCGGCTAAAATCAACAGTTTGAGTGAACTGGTTACGTACGAACAGGAAGATCTTATGAAATTCCGCAATTTCGGTCAGAAATCTCTTGCTGAAATAGAGCAGGTTTTACATGAGCGGGGACTGCATTTTGGTATGGATCTGTCAAAATTGAAATTAGACGACGAATAAGTCTTACTTTTTATCATGCTTTGCAATTCCTGACACGGTGTAAAGCTTAAAATCAAATGTCATGCGTCACGGAGACAAAATAAATAACCTGAGCAGAACGGCATCTCACCGGAGAGCCCTATTGAGCAATCTGGGAGCCCAGTTGATTCAGCACAAAAGAATCGTTACAACTCTTGCCAAAGCGAAAGCCCTCAGAACCTATATTGAGCCGCTGGTCACCAAGGCAAAAGAAAATACAACGCATCAGCGTAGAATTGTATTTAGTTACCTGCAGGATAAAGAGGCTGTTACCGAATTATTTGGTACCGTGGCTGCGAAAGTCGCAGGACGGCCAGGCGGATATACCCGAATTATTAAACTGGGTGCCAGAACGGGTGACGCGGCTGAAACAGCCATGATCGAACTGGTTGACTTTAACGAAATTTACGGCAAAGGCAAAGGCGAAACCAAAGAAGCCGGAAAAAGGACCCGCAGGGCAGGAGGAAAGAAGAAGACTGAAACTGCTTCCGAAACGCCAGGAGAGACCAAAGATGAAAAAGCGGCTGAATAATTGAAATCAACCCTCAACATATCGAAGCAGTCCCTTGTAAAGAGGGACTGCTTTTTTTTGTCTTTGCCTGTCGAAAAATACGGCAAAAGGAATGTGAAACTGCATGTTAACAAATTCCTTTGCACCGAAAGTGCTCAACAGGGTACTTTCACATGAATATTTGTTTTCTTTGCAAAATTATTCGCGAACTATGCCAACATCACCAGCCCAGCGGCCCGCCATTCTAGTATTGAAAGATGGTTCTGTACATCAAGGACAGGCATTTGGTAAAATCGGAACCGCATCCGGTGAAATTTGCTTTAACACGGGAATGACGGGCTATCAGGAAGTGTTTACAGATCCCAGCTATTTTGGCCAGGTTCTCATAATGAATAGTGTGCATATCGGCAATTACGGAGTGAAAGATGCAGATGTGGAGTCGGATAGTGTGAAAATACGGGGACTCATCGGCCGTAACCTGGAAGAACAGTTTTCACGCATTCAGGCAAAGGGCTCTCTCGACGATTATCTGAAGGCGAACCAGATCGTATGTATAGAAGGTGTCGACACCAGGGCCCTGGTCACGCATGTACGCCTTAAAGGTGCCATGAACTGCATCATCTCATCCGAAATACTGGATGTTAATGAACTTAAAAAGCAGCTGGGAACCGTACCGGATATGGATGGTCTGGAACTCGCTTCTGCCGTTTCAACAGAACACTCGTATGAAGCCGGCAACCCGGATTCTGCTATCCGCATTGCTGTTCTTGACTATGGCGTTAAAAGAAATATAGTCACCTGCATGGTTGAAAGAGGTGCATTTGTAAAAGTGTTTCCTGCCAAAACTCGGGTAAGTGTTCTGAAAGAATTTAAACCATCCGGTTATTTTCTTTCCAACGGTCCCGGCGATCCCGCAGCAATGGAATATGCAGTGGAAACGGTAAAAGATATTTTGAAAGAAAAAAAGCCCGTGTTTGGTATCTGCCTGGGTCACCAGTTGCTCGCACTCGCTAATGGAATCCCGACATTTAAAATGCACCACGGCCACAGGGGACTCAATCACCCGGTAAAAAATCTGATTACCGGCAAATGCGAAATCACAACCCAAAATCATGGTTTTGGAGTAGATCCGGTTGCTGTGCGCAATAACAGCTCGGTGGAAATAACCCACTTAAACCTCAACGATGATTCCATTGAAGGAATCAGACTCAAAGACAGTCCGGTATTTTCCGTTCAATACCATCCGGAAGCCACGCCGGGACCTCACGACAGCCGCTATCTTTTCGATGAGTTTATCGACTTTATCAAAAAGTCATGATTCAGCTGTCTTTGCACTGAAGATCAGGCACTGCTAAATGCGGTTGCTTTCGTTTCTGAAGCCAAAGCATTATTTTTGCACTCTATTAAACCTCATCTTTGTGGCATTGATTAAGAGTATTTCAGGTATCAGGGGAACGATCGGTGGCAAACCAAATGAAAATCTCACACCGCTGGATATTGTGAAGTTCACTGCAGCTTACGGAACCTGGATCAGGGAAAACTCCTCGCTTTCCAAAAAAATTATAATCGGTCGTGACGGGCGCATCAGCGGAGAAATGGTTCGCAATCTGGTGGTAAGCACATTAACAGGAATGGGCCTGGATGTGCAGGACCTCGGCCTGTCAACGACACCAACGGTGGAAATGGCAGTAACTACAGAGCAGGCAGCCGGCGGGATCATTATTACTGCCAGCCACAACGCAAAAGAATGGAATGCCCTGAAGCTACTTAACCATGCCGGGGAGTTCATTAGCGCTGACGATGGACAATATATTTTAGATAAGGCATCCAGGGATGCTTTTTCATTTGCCTCCGTGGATAAACTGGGTCTGTACACGGTTGACAACAGTTACCTGCATAAACATATTCAGGCAGTTTTGGACTATCCGCTGGTTGATCTAGCAGCTATCCGCGGGAAACATTTCAAAGTAGTTGTTGATACGATCAATTCCACGGGAGCTCTTTTCATACCTCCGCTTCTGAGGGCGCTGGGTATAGAAAATATTAAAGTTCTCAACGAGGAAGTCAATGGAAAATTTGCCCATAACCCGGAACCCCTTCCGGAAAACCTGTCCTCACTCAGTGCAGAAGTTAAAAAATCCGGGGCAGATCTGGGTATAGCCGTTGATCCGGATGTGGACCGACTTTGTTTTGTTTGCGAAGACGGTTCCATGTTTGGAGAAGAGTTTACCCTGGTTGCTGTGGCAGACTATGTGCTGTCTCAAAAACCGGGAAATACGGTCAGCAATATGAGCAGCACAAAGGCGCTCAAAGAAATAACCCTCAAACATGGAGGACAGTATTTTCCATCCGCTGTTGGGGAAGTGAACGTGGTGAGTAAGATGAAAGAGGTGAAGGCTGTGATCGGGGGTGAAGGTAATGGAGGCATCATTGTGCCAGATATGCATTATGGCAGAGATGCACTCATCGGTATCGGATTGTTCCTGAGTGCACTTGCCCGGCATAAAAACGGAATGCGATCTTACAGGTCCAAATACCCCGACTACTTTATTTCGAAGAATAAAATTGAACTCGAAAAAGGGGTAGATGTAAACAGCCTGTTTGATAAAATTAAAGCGAAATATAAAAATCACCCGGCGAATACGGAAGACGGATTAAAAATTGAATTTGATGATGACTGGGTTCACCTGCGTACATCGAATACCGAACCTATCATCCGCATTTATGCAGAAAGTAATTTCGAAACCACAGCAAACAATATCGCCAGGCGCCTGATGAAAGATATTCAGGAGTTTATATAAGCTCCCTTTTAAATTTGTAGAGATGGAAAGAATTTATTTTGACAACGCAGCTACCACACCGCTGGATGCCGCAGTACTGGAAACGATGATGCCCTATCTGACGGAGAAATTTGGCAACCCGTCTTCCATCTATTCCTATGGAAGAGAAAGCAGGATGGCCATCGAACAGTCAAGAAAAAGTGTTTCCAGATTGCTCGGCGCGCATCCTGCGGAGATTTTTTTTACCAGCGGAGGAACAGAAAGCAGTAATGCGGCAATTCGTGCCGCCATTCAGGACCTGGGTTGTATAAATATTATCAGCTCGCCTCTGGAGCACCATGCTACTTTGCATACGGTTAAATATTACGAAGACAGGGGAGAAGCTAAAGTGTATTGGCTCGACGTTCTTCCAGACGGTCATTTGGATCTGAACCAGCTTGAAACTCTTTTGTCTGAAATAAAAGGGAAAATATTGGTAACTCTCATGCATGCCAACAACGAGACAGGTAATCTTTTGGATATCGGAAGAACCGCTTCGTTATGTAAAAAATATCAGGCCATATTTCATTCGGATACCGTGCAGACCCTGGGGCACTATCCGATCGACCTCAGTAAATTACCGATCCATTTCATTACAGGGGCCGCCCATAAATTTCACGGTCCCAAAGGAGTTGGTATCCTTTATATCAATGAGCTGTTGAAAGTGAAGCCGAACATTCATGGTGGTTCACAGGAAAGAAATATGCGTGCAGGTACCGAAAATGTATATGGCATTGTAGGGTTTGCCAAAGCGCTTGAGCTCGCTACTCAACGCATGGAAGAAGAGGAAAAATATATTAATGACCTGCGGAAATATATGGCAGAGGAACTGAAAAAAGAATTCCCGGATGTGACCTTCAACGGAGACGCTTTTGGAAACTCCTTATATACGATTTTAAGCGTTGGATTTCCAAAATCGGAAAAGTCGGAAATGTTATTATTTAACCTGGATATTCATCATATCTGCGCTTCGGGAGGCAGCGCATGTACCAGTGGCGCCCAGCAGGGTTCTCATGTGATTCGTGCAATCTATCCGGGATCAGATCGCACAACCGTGCGCTTTTCCTTCAGCCGTCTCAATACGAAGCTGGAAATTGACGAAACGGTCCGTAAACTGAAAACACTTATTTAATCCGGGGCATAAAAAAATCCAGTTACAATGCTGGATCTTTTTATGTGTTTTAGTTTTAAATCTTCTAAGGGATCAGATGGATCTTGGACCAAAAACGGGCTCTTTCTTTCGCAAATTTACACCTATTCTGAATGGGTTTTTGATATCATGTTCAAAACTTTTTCACAGTGTCCGCATGGTCTAAATGTTAACATTTTATTTTCAGTTCTTAACGGGAGGCAACGATCACCAGCTGATTTTTTACATTCTGGCCTTTGGCAGTTAATCTGGCTATATAAGTTCCTGTGGGCAAATAACCCGATTTCGAAACCTCAGTGTTCTGACGGCCGCTCAATGATTCCCAGTTCGTTTCGCTTATTTTATGACCATTGAGATCAAAGATTTCAAGTCTGGCCGCTGAGAGATTTTTGTCTGATTCAACGAAAACCATATTGTTCTGAATAAGTGTCGGATAAATACGGGCACCTTCGATATTGTTATTGTTCATCTGAACAACAGGAGAAAGTGTGGTAGATCCGTCGCGGCCAACCACCTTTATACGGTAATAAGATATGCCGTTGAGCGGAGCTGCATCGGTATAGGTATACTGCAACTGATATACATTGGTGGTAATTTTCATCTTCGACGAAATGCTGTCGATAACATCGAAATTCATCCCGTCACCACTTCTCTGGATCTCATAATGGTCAACATTCGCTTCCATCATGGTTAACCAGCTAAGGTCAACTTGCTTTTGATCGTTATAAACACCCTTGAAATTGGTTAGGGTAACGCTGGTTGCAAAACTATGCAGACTGGCAAAAAACAGGGCGGTAAGGACTAAGGTTGTTTTCATATAAATTGGTTACGATCTATATAGCCAACCCCTGTGCCACAACGATAATACATTTAAAATCAATGCATTACATCATATTTTCGCTCCATATTATTTCCCAGTAGGGGAATAAAGGAGAGAAAATTGGAAATTCAGGGGAATAAACCTCAGATTTAAGTTGGTTATGAATGCCGGATCCCGCGTTTTTCACCGTAAATCAGATAATTTCCGGTCTCAACTCATTAAAGTTTGAAAACACTAGCTCTGAACAGCCAGCGATTGTATTCGATTGACGTTTTAAGGGGCGCTGTGATGATTATTATGGCCCTTGATCATGTCCGTGACTATTTCCACGAAACGGCGGCCCTTGACAGCCCGACGAATCTGCTGACAACCACACCCATATTGTTTTTCACACGCTGGATTACACATTTTTGCGCACCGACCTTTGTTTTGCTCTCAGGTATTTCTGCGTATCTGGCAGGGACAAGAAAAACAAAAGGCGAACTGGCATCCTTTCTCATAAAAAGAGGCCTTTGGCTGATACTTGCAGAAGTCTTCATTGTATCCCTGGCCTGGACGTTTAATCCGTTTTATAATACGTTGATACTGCAGGTCATCTGGACAATAGGAATCAGTATGATTATCCTGGGGCTGATGGTGAAACTGCCCGTGAATGCCATATTGATGTCGGGACTACTGATCATTTTTTTTCATAATTTATTGGATAGTGAAGAGGCAAGGCTTGGAGGACATGTTGGCCTTCTCTGGGACTTGGTTCATCATGGATTTTTCACGCCCGTGCAATGGGCTCCAAATCATATTTTCATCATTCTCTATGCATTTCTACCCTGGACAGGCATTATGCTCACGGGTTATGGCATTGGAAGACTTTTTACAGGTGCCTTTCTTCCTGCCAGAAGAAAAAGAATATTATATGCAAGTGGGCTGATGGCTCTCTTATTATTCTTTATCCTGCGTTCAATCAATCATTATGGAGATCCTTCGCATTGGTATCTCCAACGAAATAAATTATATACCTGGCTCGCTTTTTTTAATGTCAGCAAATACCCGCCTTCACTCGACTACATTTCACTGACAGTAGGGACTGCGCTGATAGCACTCGCCATGCTTGACCGGAGCTCGAAGGATTCGTTTTCTTTTCTACGCGTCTTCGGACGTGTCCCTTTCTTTTACTATGTGTTGCATTTATATCTTATTCATCTGATGGCAGTGATTTTATTTTTTGTTCAGGGATATACATCAAAGGATATAGCCGCACAAAGTCTTCCTTTTTTATTCAGACCCGATCATTTTGGGTTTGGACTGATCGGCGTTTATCTCGTATGGATATCTGTTATACTCATACTATACCCATTTTGTTATTCGTACGATCAGTATAAAAGCACGCATAAAAAGTGGTGGCTGAGTTATATCTGAATTCCCGAGCGGCTATTGAATCAGATTTTTAATTTCACTTAATTTCAATAAAGCTTCGACAGGAGTGAGCCGGTTGATATCCATTTCCTGCAGCATTTTACGAATCGAATCGAAAGTTTGGGTATGCGCATCAAATATGGATAGTTGCACCTGGGCCCCGGAAATTTTTTTTATTCCCTCTTTCAAAGTTACACTTTCGCCGCCGCGGCTTTCTTCCAGTTGTCTTAATATCTGATTTGCCCTTTCTATCAGGGAGGACGGCATGCCAGCCATTTTTGCCACATGAATCCCAAAACTGTGCGTGGATCCCCCCGCGGCAAGTTTTCGCAGGAAAATAATTTTATTTCCCATTTCACGGCTGGTGATATGATAATTTCTTATCTGTGGGAATTTATTTTCGAGTTCATTGAGCTCATGGTAATGAGTGGCAAATAATGTTTTCGGCTTATAAGGTGACTGCTGCAAAAATTCGGCAATACTCCAGGCAATGGAAATCCCGTCATACGTTGATGTACCGCGCCCAATCTCGTCGAGAATGATCAGGCTTCGTGTGGTTATATTATTCAGAATACTGGCCGTCTCATTCATTTCCACCAGAAACGTGGACTCACCCCCGCTTACATTGTCGGAGGCGCCAACCCTGGTAAATATTTTATCTGTCAGCGGAATCCGGGCACCCGCTGCAGGTACGAAACTTCCCATATGACTCATCAGTGTAATCAGAGCTACCTGTCGCAACAATGCCGATTTGCCGCTCATATTCGGCCCCGTAAGAATAATAATTTGCTGGGTCTCCGGATCCAGCATGAGATCGTTGGCGATATAGGCTTCGCCGGGAGGAAGATTTTTTTCAATCACCGGATGACGGCTCGCCTTTAATTCGAGTACGGCATCTTCATATACTTCAGGCTTTTTATAATTGTACCGAATGGCATTACCCGCAAAGCAGAGCAGACAATCCAGGGTTGCCAGAACGGAGCAATTCAGCTGTATGAGTGCGATATAGTCGCGCAATGCCATCATGAGATGATCGTAAATGCCCGTTTCAATCAGCTGGATTTTTTCTTCCGCACCTGTAATCTTTTCTTCATATTCTTTTAATTCCGGCGTGATATATCTCTCCGCATTGGCCAGTGTCTGCTTTCTTATCCAGCTGTCCGGAACTTTGTTTTTGTGTGAATTCGTTACTTCCAAATAATAACCAAAAACATTATTGAAGCTGATTTTAAGGGATGAAATGCCGGTCAGCTGCGACTCTTTTTGCTGAAGCTCTGCGAGGTACTGTTTTCCGTTTGAAGCTATATTCCTGAGCATATCCAGTTCTGCATCCACGCCCTGCCGGATCATATTTCCTTTGCTCGCCAGCGCGGGGGGATTTTCCACCAGTTCCGAAGCAATCTGTTCCGCAATCAGCAAGCAGGGATTCAACAGTGTGACCAGCCTTTGTAAGTAGTGTTCAGGAATATCAGCACAACGTTTTTTTATAAGCGCCACTTCCTGAAGCCCGCGGCCCAGTTGAAGCAGTTCCCTTGGGTTTATTTTTTTTGTGGGAATCCGCGCAAGCATTCTTTCCATGTCTCCGCAAAGCCGGATATGATGGATCAACTCATTTCGCAGATCTGTGTCGCGGATAAAAAATTCAGTCAGGTCCAGGCGTTCGCGTATCGGGGTAATTTCCTTCAGCGGCATCAGCATCCATCGTTTCATTAAACGGGCACCCATCGGAGACACTGTGTTGTCCATGGTCTGTACCAGTGAAAAAGGATGTTCGCCTGCAGGCAGTAGTTCCAGGTTTCGAACGGTAAACTGGTCCATCCACAGGTAGTCATCTCTGTCTAAACGCTGTATACTGGTAATGTGTTGAAGATTCGGGTGTTCGGTGTCTTTCAGATAATGAAGAATGGTACCGGCTGCAATAATGCCCAATGGTAAAGCCTCGATACCATAACCTTTTAATGAATGTGTCTGAAAGTGCCTGAGCAGTGTTTCCCTGGCGAACGCCTCGTCAAAAACCCAACTCTCCAGGGAATAAGTATAAAACCGGTCTCCATAAATTTCTTTAAACGATTTCTGATAACTGCGCTGAAAAATGATTTCGGCAGGTTTCAGCGTTTGCAGAAGCTGATCGATATAATCGGCTGCACCTTCCGTAGTAAAAAACTCTCCCGTCGAAATATCAAGGAAAGCGATTCCCAGCCTGTTTTCTCCGTTGTGAATAGCGGCCAGGAAATTATTACTGCGATGCTCGAGCAGTTTGTCCTGCGTAGCCGTGCCCGGTGTTACCATTTCCGTTACACCACGCTTTACAATGCCTTTCGCCAGTTTGGGATCTTCCAGCTGATCACATATGGCCACCCGGAATCCGGCCCTGACTAATTTGTGCAGGTAGGTGTCGAGAGAATGGTGTGGGAAACCCGCCAGCTCACTCGAAGAGGCAGATCCATTGTTCCTTTTTGTCAGCGTGATTCCCAATATGCGTGATGCATGAATGGCATCCTCGCCGAATGTTTCATAAAAATCTCCCACGCGAAATAATAGAATGGCATCCGGATATTTTTGCTTTATCGCCCGGTGTTGCTGCATCAGTGGGGTATCTGCTGAACTTTTCGACATGTAGGGATGCCGGTAAGCCAAAAGGAAGGCTGGCGCCGGTTCCCGCAAAAGTAAGGAAGTGACCCCCCAAAAAATACAGTGTTTTACCGGGTGTTAACAACTAAAAATCATAGTGATTCTGCCTGCTATACCACTGCCTGTCCCCTCGTTCTACTGAATCGGGGACGCTTTAGTATCTTTGCAGCATGCGAAAACTTCGGATGGAGGAACTTCCGCGCAAAAATGTTCAGGAGTTTCGGGATGCCAGCAAACTTCCGGTCATTTTACTCCTTGAAAATATCCGCAGCATGCATAATGTAGGAAGCATTTTCAGAACTGCCGACGCGTTTCTGGTGGAAGCCATTATACTGAGTGGATACACACCAAAACCACCCCATCGCGACATACACAAAACTGCGCTGGGAGCAACAGACACCGTAAGGTGGGAGTATACAGAATCCGCCATTCAATCCATCAAAAGTCTGCAAGGCGAGGGTTGGCGAATAGTGGCTGTCGAACAGACAGAGGAAAGCCTGTTGCTTCAACAATTTTCCTTATCCGCCGGCGAAAAAACGGTACTTATATTTGGCAATGAAGTGGAAGGCGTGAGCACTGAGCTGTTGGCGCACTGTGATGCCGCCCTGGAAATTCCTCAATTTGGCATGAAGCATTCGTTGAATGTGTCCGTAGCCACCGGTATGGTTTTATGGGAGATCGTCCGATCCGCCCTATCATTTCAATCAAATTAAAAAAGACATGTCCCGTTTCAGAAATTATCTCAGTCTCGTAAAATTCTCCCATACTTTATTTGCATTGCCTTTCGCCATGATTGGATTTTTCCTTGCTGTATTCGGGAGAAAGAACCTGGACTTTGCCCAATCTCCCGGCTCAGCGGTTTTACTGCTCCGGTTTCTTCTGGTGCTAATTTGCATGATTACCGCACGCAGTGCGGCAATGGCTTTCAACAGGTATCTCGACAGGCACTTTGATGCCCGTAATCCGAGAACCGCGATCCGCGAAATTCCACGCGGAATCATTGCACCCAACAGCGCTCTCCGGTTCGTGATCATCTGCTGTTTGCTGTTTGTCTTAACCTGCTGGTTTATCAATCCGCTCTGCTTTTACCTTTCGCCTGTTGCGCTTTTTGTTATCCTCTTTTACAGTTATACAAAAAGGTTTACTCCGCTCTGTCATCTGGTTCTCGGGGTTGGCTTATCGCTGGCACCAATTGGCGCTTTCCTGGCAGTAACAGGCCAGTTTGAATTGCTGCCTCTTTTGTTTTCGGGTGCGGTTATTTGCTGGGTCAGCGGATTCGACATCATTTACGCCATGCAGGATGTGGATTTTGATAAATCGGAAAATCTTTTTTCCATTCCAACAGCCGTTGGCAAAAAAAGAGCACTCTGGATTTCGAGCTTTCTGCACGTCGTCAGCGCGGCCTTTGTAATCATTGCGGGATTTGCCGGAAATTTTGGTGCCTGGTACTGGGTGGGCATGGGATTGTTTGCCGGAATGCTCATTTATCAGCACATGATTGTAAAACCCAATGATCTCAGCCGCGTCAATCTGGCTTTTATGACAGCCAACGGCATTGCAAGCGTTGTATTTGCACTTTTTGTGATCATGGATATATTTGTTCATCACCCGTAAACCGTATTGCCATGGCGAGGATTATGGCTATAGATTATGGATTAAAAAGAACCGGTATTGCGGTAACCGATCCGTTGAAGATCATTGCTTCCGCACTAATCACCATCGAATCGGCACGGATATTCACTTTTCTCCAGAAATACCTTGAAAAAGAACCCGTTGAAAGAATTTTAATTGGAGATCCGAAAAATCTGGACGACAGCCCAACCGCCATTTCAGCAGACGTAAACAGAATTATAGGCATTCTGAACCGCAAATTTCCGCATGTGCCTGTTACCCCAATTGACGAACGGTATAGTTCAGTGATAGCCAGCCGGGCCATGGTCGATATGGGCATGAAAAAAAGCCGGCGACGGGAAAAAGGAATGATCGATCAGCTGGCAGCCGCGATGATGTTGCAGGAATACTTAAATTTGCACCCATGATTTTACCCATTGTAGCATATGGTGCGCAGGTTTTGAGAACCAGGGCAGCGCAGATTACCGAGGCCTATCCCGGACTGGAAAAACTGATTGAAGATATGTGGGAAACCATGTATGAGAGCAGCGGTGTTGGACTGGCTGCCCCCCAGATCAATAAATCCATTCGCCTGTTTGTCATTGACAGCACCCAGATTTTCAGTAACCTCGATGATGATGAAGTGGGCGTTTATCCGGATGCGCCGGGAACAAAAGAAGTCTTTATTAATGCTCAGGTTGTTGACTTAAACGGGGAACCCTGGCCTTACACGGAAGGTTGTTTGAGTATTCCCAAAATCAGGGAAGAAATTATGCGGAATGAACAAGTGACAATTGAATTCGACGACGCCTTATTTACACACCATAAAAAAACGTTCAACGGACTGACAGCCCGGGTCATCCTGCACGAATATGACCATATTGAAGGAAAATTATTCATTGACTATCTCAAGCCTCTAAAACGCAAACTGCTCAGGAGCAAACTCGATGATATCTCCAAAGGCAAAATAAGCGTGGACTATAAAATGAGTTTCACCGGCTAATTAACCCGCCTCAGAATAGTTTTATGCTTTGGGGCGGGCTGCGTAAAGTCTCCATTTCCCGATCAACGTTTGCATGTCTTCAGGAAGCTCACTGTCAAATAAAATCTCTTTTTGTGTTGCAGGGTGAATGAAGCCGAGGGTCTTGGCATGCAGGGCCTGACGCGGACAGAGGGTAAAACAATTCTCCACAAACTGTTTGTATTTGTTGAAGATGGTTCCTTTTAAAATTTTGTCTCCACCATAGGTTTCATCATTAAAAAGCGGGTGTCCGATATATTTCATGTGCACCCGTATCTGGTGGGTACGACCTGTCTCCAGTCTGCATTGCACCAGGGTCACATATCCAAAGCGCTCCAATACTTCATAATGGGTGATGGCTTCTTTTCCATGTTCACCTTCGGGATAGGCTTCAAAAAGCTTACGGAGACGCTGATGTCTTCCTACATGCGCAACGATGGTTCCCCGGTCTTCTTTGAGATCACCCCATACCAGGGCCACATAGCGGCGTTGAATACTATGATCAAAAAATTGTTTTGCTAAGCTGGCCACGGCGCGACTGGTTTTCGCCAGTACCAGCAGGCCGCTGGTATTTTTATCAATGCGATGAACAAGGCCGAAGCGCGGCAGGGTCTCTTCAGAAATACCGTTTT
Organism: Puia sp.; assembly: GCA_965214575.1. Classification (GTDB taxonomy): domain Bacteria; phylum Bacteroidota; class Bacteroidia; order Chitinophagales; family Chitinophagaceae; genus Puia. The sequence continues at coordinate 64,921 of CBDCCE010000031.1, read as the reverse complement.
TTTCCTGCAGATACCAGGCCACTCCATTGATCAGCGTACCGTTGTAATTTCCCGAAGCAGGGTGTACCACCAGTCCGGGAGGCTTGTTGATAATCAGTATTTCTTCATCCTCATAAAAAATGTTCAGCGACATTTTTTCCGGTATAATATTTTCACCCACTTTCTCCTTATCGGAAAAACATACAATATTATCCCCGGGTCTTATTTTATAATTGGCAGAAGCCGTGTTATTGTTTACCAGCACACGGCCGCCTTCAATCGCCTGCTGTACTTTATTGCGCGAAATATGTTCTATCCGGGCCGTCAGAAATTTGTCCAGCCGCATAGGCTCCTGACCTCCGCTCACAATCAGATTCATGCGCTCATAGAGCAATTCGGAAAATTCAGGAGATTCTTCTTCATTCTGAAGAAGTTCAGAAGCATTTAAAACGGGAACAACCCCGGGCGAAAGGTTAGCAGGAAGATCTTCCGGAACAGATTGGCCTGGTTTCTTGGACATTATCGCAAATTTACACTCTTCGGCATAAAGCCCAAAGTTCCCTCGGAAAGCCTCAAATGCCGAAGATTGAGCGTAATCGGTATAACTTGTGCTGTACGTATGCGGTGGACTTTAACCTTTCGGCATTAAAGTGTAATTTTGCAGCATGCAAAAGCAGATCGTTTTTTTCCGGGATTTGGGAATGATGGAATATACAGAAGCATGGGATTACCAGGAAAACCTGCTTAAACAGAACGTGGACATTAAAACACGCTACCATGCGGCAAAGGACAAGCAAAGAAAAAGCACGATCAATTACCTGCTTTTTGTAGAGCATCCTCCAGTGTATACGCTCGGCAAAACAGGTCATGAGGAAAACATTTTACTGGCTGAAGATGAACTGCAGGAACGTGGAATCCTGTTTGTAAAAACAAACAGGGGAGGTGATATCACCTTTCACGGACCTGAGCAAATTGTTGGGTATCCCATTCTTGATCTGGAGAAATTTGGAACCGATATCGGAAAATACCTTCGGAATTTGGAGGAAATCGTCATACGCACGTTAGCTGATTACGGTATTCAGGGTGAAAGATCGAGCGGTGAAACGGGAGTCTGGCTGGAACCGGGGATCGTGGGCAGGGAAAGAAAAATTGCTGCTTTCGGAGTCCGGTGCAGCAGGTGGATTACGATGCACGGATTTGCCTTTAATGTGAATACGGATCTTGAGTATTTTGAAGGCATTGTACCCTGCGGTATTAAAAACAAACAGGTTACTTCGCTGGCCCGGGAGCTCGGGCGTCGAATTGAACTGGATGAAGTGAAGGACAAACTAAAATTTCATTTCGAAGAAGTTTTTGAGGCCGAACTAAAGGCGATGGCGGTTCCGGCCTAACGATCGGATTTATTCTTTTGGAATCAGGAGCCGGTTTTTTTCCTTCAGCCTGCCGTCTTCGTAAATTTCAAACCGGAACCATCCCGAATGTCCGAAATTAGTTTTGTCAATGATGAGCAGGCTGTCTTTAATATCCTTCACTTCCATTACCGGCGTATTGTCATTTTCAAAAAAAGAAACACTGTATTTTTTGGTTTTGTAATCCGGCAGCGAGATATTGATATTTCCATCTTTCACCGCAAAAACATAAACTGAAGTTTTATAAACTTCTTTGGGTTCATGGTATATTTCCACATAAGGTTTGATCTGCAATGTATCGACATTGACAAAGTATAACGTATCCCTGGTTTTTTTCAGCAGCGAATCACTGAAACGGCGTACCTGATTCGCAGACAATTGCATAATTACGGAATCTCTTCTTTTTACAAACAGCCATTTTTCCACTTCAATGGTCGGTGATTTTATTTTCCCCGGATTGGTCACTGCGGGTCTTTTCAAGTTGGACGAATCCATCATGTAAACGATCCTTGAGTTATCAATTTTCGGAAGAATCAGATATATTTCTTCTTCAGGCGGTTTTATGAATGCAGGCGGCGTTTCTTTCGCTGTTTTTTCGGGCTCCTGAACGGGCAGTTTGGAAGAGGATTGAGTTTTTGTCGCCTGATTTTGAATTACTGGATTTGGTATGGGCGGTATCGTTTTAACGATTGTTTTTTGTTTAGACCTTAGTTCAGATCTGGTTACTGTAAAGGGAGGTTCCGCGGTTTCTGTTACCGCCCGGCGGGATCTGGAAAACGTATACTTGCTGTTCGGGAACAGGATAAATATCCTGTAGTACATTTTGGCTCCACCCGGTTTGCTGTCGACAAACCCGTTTTCCGGTATTCCCGGATCAGGAACGGTTAAGAGTGTCGTAAAGTTCCGAAGGCTGTCGGTAGAACGCTGAATGCTGATCTGGTTGACGGAGGGATAGCTGTTTCGCCAGCTGATAAGTACTTTCCCATTTGATTTAAGGGAAGCCGAAAATCCTGGCAGGGTCTCCTGTGCTTTGGCATCGGGCAGGAAGAAAACGTAATACAAAAACAAAGCAAAAAAAAGACGCATGTAACGAACTTATCTTGATTCTTTGAACCGGCAAAGATAGGGGATGCCCCCTTTCGGCCGTTTAAAACTCGAGCTGTCCGGGCTGTAGAGATCTGTTTCCCTGCAATCCCCCGCTATGTAAAACCAGTATCCTGCTTCCCGGATAAAACGCTTTTTCTGTGGCCATTCGTACAATGGAATGGAAAAGTTTCGCGGTATAGACAAAGTCGGTCGGAATACCGGAGTTCCGGTATAATTCATTCATAAAAAGGATAAGCTCAGCATTCATTTTCGCATATCCACCAAAATGATCGGTATGAATAATTGTCACGTTATTCAATTTCGAATGATCTTTTATCCAGGACAGGTCCATGGGTCCGAGCGCCTCGGTACCTTTCAATACAGATACGCCTATTTTCACTTGGTCAGGCGCAGAGCTATTGATCAAACCGGCCAGTGTGGTTCCCGTTCCCACAGCGCAGCATATATGCGAATATTCCGTGAATGGCACCAGGGACAAAATTTCTTCAGCACCCCGTACACCTGCAAAACCTGCGCCTCCTTCCGGAATAAAAAGAGTTCCCGGTCCAAATTCATCTCCTGATCCTATTCCCATTTCAGAGTAACGAACAGCTGAATCAGGATCCGTTTCATTTTTTGCGAGTTCCATACAGGCTGCCGCAATTTTCTGTCTCATATACTCCGATCGTGAAAGAAAACAAAGTTTCATGCCGTACTCCTGAGCAGCCGACAACGTTGGCGACAGCATCGGAGGTTCTTCTCCACGAATCATTCCGACAGAAGCAAACCCCGCCATCGAAGCTGCCGCGGCCAGTGCGAGAAGATGGTTGGAATAAGCGCCGCCGAAGCTAAGGAGCACCTGTTTGTTTTGGTCTTTTGCTTCTTCGAGAAAGTATTTTAATTTAAACCATTTGTTGCCTGATATTTCAGGATGTATTTTATCCAGACGCAACACGTCAACCCGAATGTCCGCACGGTCAAATGAAGAATGCACCCACAGGTCAAGACTGATATGCTGCCCTTCAGGCCCGAAAGTGATCACGATAAATCTTATGTGGTTTTATCTTTATGAATTAATTTCGCCTCGCATTAAAATTACGTGAATGAAACCAACCTTATTGATACTCGCGGCAGGTATGGCCTCGCGCTATGGCAGCATGAAGCAGATACAGTCGTTTGGGCCTTCCGGAGAAACAATCATGGATTATTCCATATATGATGCCATTCAAAGCGGATTTAAAAAAATCGTTTTCATTATCCGCAAAGATTTTGCGGATGAGTTTAAGAATATTATAGAGCCGAAATGGGGTGGAAAAGCGGAAATCGCGTATGTATTTCAGCAGATGGACTCTTATCTGGATGGATATCAACCCTCATCGGACAGGGTGAAACCCTGGGGCACAGCGCATGCTGTGTTATGTGCGAAAACGGCTGTGCAGGATCCATTCGCGGTTATCAATGCGGATGATTTTTATGGCAAGGATGCATTTGAAAAAGCCTATCTCTTCCTGACAACCTCCTGTAATCCGATTACTTACAGCATTATCGGTTATGATCTGGCCAAAACCCTTTCAGAAAACGGGTCGGTCAGCCGGGGAGTATGCCAGGTGGATGCCGGTGATAACCTGGTTTCCATTCATGAAAGGACCAAGATTTACAGAAATAACGATGGAAAAATAACTTATGAGGAAGATGGTAAAACATTTCATGTGCCAGACGATTCGAAAGTATCGATGAATTTCTGGTGCTTTGATCCGGCCGTTTTCCCTTTCATTCAAAAGATCTTTAAAGAGTTTCTCGAAAAAAGCGGTAAAGAGGCAAAATCCGAGTTCTTCATTCCGATTATCGGGGACCGATTCATTCATGAGGGGAAGGGGAAAATCAAGATCATATCTACAGCAGCCAGCTGGTTTGGAGTTACTTACAAGGAAGATGCACCGACGGTGCAGGACAGTCTGAACAAGCTGATCGCTGCCGGTGTTTATCCCAATAAGCTTTATTAAGGGATTGCCATTTTCGTTTCCCGATCGTTCTGCTCCCGTTCAGGGCTTTTCCGGTTATACTTCGTGCATATCGGTTCCTCATCTGCTGCCAAAAGGCGTTAAACAGGCCCCGAACGCGGTTAGTCGTTCCAGTTATCAAAGAAAACAAAGCATGGGTTAGACCCGGAGATGCGGAATTTTCGTCAATAACTCTTTACCAGGTAAATGAAATCCTGAATTTTTTTGACCTGTTGCACGCGATCCAGATTTTTGACCGTTGACGTTTGTGGCATATGGATGGTTTCCAGGCTGCTGTCGGTCTTCATCTCATTCAGCGCCATGAATATGTTTTTGGACCGGATCGCAAAAACGGCACCCTGGGAATGGAGCTGGCGGTTGCTGAGCACACCGATCACTTCCCCGTTTTTATCCAGTACGGGTCCCCCGCTATTGCCGGGATTAGCCGCTACAGATATCTGGCAGGCAAGGGTATCTCCGCCAAAACCAGTTTTTGCACTCAGGTAGCCTTCGCCGTAAACAATTTCGTCTCTGGGATATCCCAGTGTAAAGATGGCTTCACCCAGCTCAATATTTCCCTTGCCGATTGAATAAGGTAATGCAGCCGGAGCCTTAAACTCACTGTCCACTATTTTTAAAAAGGCAAGGTCAGCCGTAGGGCTAACGTACACCACTTTCGCAGTAAATTCCTGGGCTTTGCTGTTCTGCACGATAATGACCGTGGATTTGCCTATGACGTGGGCATTGGTCACGATATAGCCCCGGGGATCTACCATAAACCCTGTTCCGCCCAGTTTAAAGTCGGCTTCCACAGGAACTTTTATGGGTTGGGTATTTTTCAGTTTGTCATTAATCAGTTTTTGTCCCTGTGCGAGAATCGAATATTGACGGCTGAGCTCCTCCACCCGGTTCGTGGCCGTTCTGGGTGTATAGTAAGAAGTAATGCCACTGATAGCGAGGGCAGTAATGCCTGCAATGGAGGCTGCCACGGCGATTACTTTCCGGTATTTGAGCCATAGGCGCACCACTTTGGTTTCTTTGGTTTGCCTGATTTGTCCTGTTTCGAACAATTCATTGTGCACATCCTGCAGCGTGGATTTCACATTTTTCCGGTCACCATATTTTTCAATCAGATGCAGGAACACCGTATGTTCCACCACCAGCTGATCAATGCCGGGATTGGATTTTCTGAGTTCTTCGAAAAACTTTCTTTCTTCGGGGAGCATTTCTCCGCGTATATATCTTTCAATCGATTCCAAAATCAGCCGCTCGTCCATTTCCTTTATTTAAGAGTTGTTATGATAGTGACCGAAGAATAATTTTTTCAGGCGCATCAGGCATTTATATTTCTGATTCTTGGCATTATCCGCGTTGGTATATCCAAATTCCTTTGCAATCTCCGACATGTTCTTTTTTTTCAGATAGTAACTTTCCAGCAGTTCCTTACAGGGCTCTCCGAGATTCTGAAGCGCCTGCTCCATAAGTTCAAAATCCTGCGTGCGATGCTCATACATCTCAATATCCTCCTCGGTGGCAATCGATTCGGCTGCATTGGCCAGGTCTCCGGAGAAACGCTGGTTTTGAGACAGCTTCTTTAACCATAAACGCCGGCAGACCGCATATATGTATGTTTTCAGCTGGGCGTGCAGTTCAAAACCGCCGGATTTGGCTTTTTCGTATAAAACGACAATAGCCTCCTGAAAAATATCCCTTGCATCGTCCGAAGTACCGCTATTATTTATAACCAGGGTCTGCACCATACTATAGTGTATCCTGTAAATCGTTTCAATTGCTTTCCGGTCATTTGTTGCCAAACCCTTCAGAAGCGCTTGCTCATTAATGTCCGTCGTCACGCGGTGCCTTATTTAATACTGAAAGTAAAGAATCGTAACCCATTTGAAAATGAAAAAGGTAAAAAAACATCTGTTTCCCGCGTGGAGTATTTCCCCCGCGGCGTGCCAAACCCTTTTTTTAGAGGCAAACAATTTATAATCAGCAAGTTACGATAAGGTAAAAAAAATACTCCGTCTTTTTTGAATAAATCCGGGTTACTTCCTTTGGTTTGAGGTATTAACATGAAATCATTCACACTCAAACAAATAACAATGAAAAAACTTTTTGTCGTTTTAGCAATCGGTTCATTTGCAGCATGTAATAGCGCTGCAAGCACAGAAGCAAAGGTAGATTCTACAGCAACGGTTGCAAAAGACAGCGTTACTGCTATGGCTGATTCAGCTAAAACTGCTATCGATTCAACTGCCACTGCAGTGAAAGACAGCGTGAAGGCTAAGGTTGATTCTCTGAAGAAATAATTTTCGTTCTCGGTAAACAATCGTTAGAGAAAGGCCATCTCTTTCTGTTCAGGTGAATAACCGTTCAGAAAGAGGTGGTTTTTTCTTTCAGACCCGATCGGATTTACCCGATCTTGGTTTTTAGGTTCTGGTCAATGGCATCCAGAAAATCCTCCGTATGGAGATAGTCTTTACCTGCGGCTACTTTGTTTCCATGAAGACATACGGCCAGGTCCTTGGTCATTTTGCCTGATTCGACAGTTTCAATACAGACTTTTTCCAGGTTTTCACAAAAGCGGATAAGTTCCTGGTTCCCGTCCAGTTTACCTCTGAAAGCGAGACCGCGCGTCCATGCAAAAATGGAAGCAATCGGATTGGTGGACGTGGGTTTACCGGCCTGATGATCCCGGTAATGTCTGGTCACCGTTCCATGGGCGGCTTCAGCTTCCATGGTCTTTCCGTCGGGTGTAATCAACACGGAAGTCATAAGCCCCAGGGATCCGAATCCCTGTGCCACGGTATCACTCTGAACGTCTCCGTCGTAGTTTTTACAGGCCCACACAAAGTTGCCATTCCATTTCAGCGCACTGGCCACCATATCATCGATCAGCCGGTGTTCGTAGGTAATATTGGCGTCTTTATATTTTTGTTTGAATTCCTGTTGATAGATTTCTTCAAAAATATCCTTGAAACGCCCATCGTATTTTTTAAGGATGGTATTTTTTGTTGAGAGATAAAGTGGCCATTTTTTGCTGAGCGCCATGTTAAAACAGCTTCTGGCAAATCCCCTGATACTGTCATCCGTATTGTACATGGAGAGGGCCACGCCATCGCCTTTGAAATCATACACTTCAAATACCTGCGCCGGGCTACCGTCAGTTGGTGTAAAAGTCATGGTCAGTTTTCCTTTGCCTTTGATTACCGTATCGGTTGCACGATACTGATCACCGAATGCATGTCTTCCTACAATGATTGGCGCCGTCCAGTTGGTTACCAACCTGGGAATATTATTGATTACGATGGGTTCGCGGAAAACAGTCCCGTCCAGAATATTTCGGATCGTTCCGTTCGGACTCTTCCACATTTGTTTCAGATGAAATTCTTCCACCCTGGCTTCATCTGGGGTAATGGTTGCGCATTTAATACCCACACCAAATTCCTTAATGGCATTCGCTGCATCAATGGTCACCTGGTCGTTCGTCTGATCACGATATTCAATGCCCAGATCATAATATTTTATATCCAGATCCAGATAAGGCAGGATCAGTTTGTCTTTGATAAACTTCCAGATAATCCGGGTCATTTCGTCACCATCCAGTTCAACGACAGGATTAGCCACTTTAATTTTATTCGCCATGGGATGTGTTTTTTACAGAAAAGTCAGCAAACCTACATGAATTGAAGCAATTCACAAAGCGCTGTGATCCCGGAAAAATTTGACGCTACTCTAACATCTTGGTACCTTGGCAATCCAAACTTTTTTTCATGGATTTAATTGATATCGTACAAACCTACCTATCAAATTATGTTTCTTTGAACGAAGAGGAGTTCAATTTTCTCGCAAGTTTGTTTGAAGTCCGGCATTTTGAAAAGAAACAGAAACTGGTAGAGGAAGGAGAGGTTGAAAAATACCTGAATTTTATTTTAAAGGGCCTGGCGCGGAAATATTTCATCCGTAAGAATGAAGAAATGGTGATGCAGTTTTCGAGAGAAAATGAAATTATTTGCTGCTACGACTCATTTATGTCTGGTGAGCCTTCGAATTTTTCTGTAGAGGCGCTCGAGTATATGTCGGTTGTTTCCATTACTAACGAAAATGTGGAAAAGCTATATGATTTCAGTCCAAAGATGGAAAGACTGGGACGACTGATTGCCACACAGGAATATCTCAAAAAAGAGAGTTTTGAATATAACCGGGTTCGTTTAACTTCCCAGGAACGTTTTATTAATTTCATCCGGAACAACGGATATCTTCTGCAGCGGGTTCCGCAGAAATACCTGGCTTCTTATCTGAATATGAAGCCCGAAACATTCAGTCGCCTCAAGCACCTGATGAAAAGGCCCTTATAAATTCACAATCAGAACGGGAATTTTTAATTCATGGCGAACGGTATTAACGGTTTCACCATATATAAAATCCTTCAGGCCCGTATGTCCGTGCGCACCGATAACAAGCATTTCTGCGCCTTCTTCCCGTACGATACGTACAATCTCTTTCGTTCTTTTTATATAGCCCAGGCGTGTCATGACTTTGTAATTGTTTTTTTCCAGGCTTTGCTGATAGCTGTTGAGTCTCTCCTGATCGGTACGTGTTTCGAGATCGTCGCTTTGTTTTCCCAGTATTTTTGCCGACACGCTTTCCACTACATGGATCAGGATATACTGACTGTCGGCATTGCCCTGCCCGATGGCAAAAGCCAGCAGCTTTTCATCCTGCCTGCTGAAATCAAGTGCAATTGCGATTTTTTTGAACCTTGGAATATCGAGGCTGCTGATCACATGTCCTTCTCCGTGCAATGGATTGTCTCTTACTTCCGCCCCGGACATCCACGGATGCACAAGCACATAAAATAAAAGGGATATTGCGCCGATGAGGATTAACACGGAGCATATTTTCAACAAAGCATATCCCGGCCGATGAAAAAAATCCATGCCCTCATCCAATACCAGTTTCAGGTTTAGGAAAAGCAGGAGGGCAGCAATTGTCCAGGCGGCAAACCGGGTTATCCATTTAATACGGAATATGCCCATCTTCTTTTTATCACTCACGAAATGGATCAGCGGGATCACGGCGAATCCGAGTTGGAGACTGAGAACAACCTGGCTTAAAACCAGCAGCTGGTCAACCTTGGCTTCTCCGGCGATACCGATCACCAGCACGGCAGGAATGATAGCTAGGAGTCGTGTAATCAGCCTCCGCAACAAAGGATTTATCCGCAGATGCAAATGACCTTCCATGATGATCTGGCCGGCGAGGGTGCCGGTAATGGTTGAACTCTGGCCCGCTGCAATAAGGGCGACGGCAAAAAGAACAGAGGCCATTTTGGATCCGAGCAGGGGTGAAAGCATTTTATGGGCTTCCGAAATCGACGCAATATTTGTATGCCCCGCCTTGAAAAAAACGGCTCCCGCAAGGATTAAGATGGCGGCATTGACAAAAAACGCCATGTTAAGGGCAATCGCAGAATCCCAGTGATTCATTTTGAGGGCCTGCCGGATAAACGGGTCTTCTCTTTTTATTTTGCGGCTTTGAACAAGTGCGGAGTGCAGGTAAAGATTATGCGGCATAACCGTGGCGCCGATGATTCCGATAGCCACATAGAGGGCGGCGGATCCTGGAAGTGAAGGAACCAGTCCCCGGCTGATTTCGCTAAGGCTCGGCTTAGCAAGGAAAATTTCGATAAAAAAAGATAAGCCCACAATGGCGATGAGGCTGAGTATAAAAACCTCCATGCGCCGCATACCGAGTTTTTGCAAAAAAAGCAATAAAAAGGTATCCAGCGCTGTAATGGCAACGCCATAAATCAGGGGTAGTCCAGTGAGCAGCTGGATGCCGATAGCCATACCCAGCACTTCGGCCAGATCGCAGGCCGTAATGGCTATTTCTGCCAGTATATAGAGGCAGAAATTGACCAGCTTCGGATAGGCTTCGCGGTTGGCCTGGGCGAGGTCACGACCCCTCACGATGCCCAGGCGGGCGGATAGGCCCTGAAGCACCAGCGCCATTATATTGCTCATCAGCAGTACCCAAAGCAGGCGATAGCCAAACTGGCTGCCACCTGCGATATCCGTTGCCCAGTTACCCGGGTCCATATAACCGACACTCACCAGATAAGCAGGACCGAAGAATGAAAATAGCCTCTTCCATCGGGATCCGGTTTGACTTATTTCAACAGATCCGTGCACTTCACTCAGAGACAGGTCGTTAAATGAGCTGTGATTCATTATTCAATCAGGCTTTTTGCAGCTTTTGCTGCGTATTGTATGCAACAAATCTAAAATTTGTTCCTAATAATACCCCGGAAAATAATAGCCGGCCGGGTAATTGCTGAATCTTTACATTTGATTTTCAATCCCGGTGCATGCGATTATTGAAAATGACGCTGTTTTTTGTTCTGTTCAGTATTTTTGGTTTGTTGCAAACATAAATCCACCGGGGGGGACGGCAAGGGAAAACTCATCGGACCTGCCGATTTTCTGGGCATGTTTCACACAGGCAGCCTTCCGTTAAATTTTGCCGATTCATCCCTCACCAAAAAACCCTTCGATTCTGCCATTTCGATTTCCGTGCTCGGTCAGTTTGTGGCCGATTCCCTCATCTCCAAACATTTCGGGAAATCGGTGAAGCCCCGATTGTATGCTTCCGGAAAACTGCTGGTTAAGAATGCTGAAACCTATCTTTTTATCAAAGCGCTTACACCCGCCAAAAAAATTCTTTATGTAGCCTGCCTCGACAAGGACGGAAAATTTCAAACCGGAATGCCGCTGCTGGTCCGGGAGGAAGACTCCGAAACGAAATATTCAACCGTAATAGACAATAAGTACGCCATTTCCATCAGCCGTCTCCATCCGGATGCCAGCGGAAAGACAATTTTTGCCAGGTCGGTTTATGTGTATAACGCGGAAGGGGTATTTACACTGATTATGAAAGAATCCAACGAGGGTAAACCCAAAACGGCCCTGATTTACAATCCCATTGACACATTGTCGCATAAGCATAAATTCACCGGTGAGTATATGCAGGACAAACGGAATTTCATTTCTTTCCGGGATGGAAAAAATAATTCCGTAATCCGTTTTTTTGTTCACTTTGAAAAGGACAACGGGAACTGTAAGGGGGAACTAAAAGGGGAAGCACGTTTTGTTTCTTCCACTGTAGCCCGCTATATTGCAAACGGAGATCCTTGTTCACTGGAGTTTAATTTCAGTGATAAAAATGTCCGGATGAAGGAATTGGAAGGATGCGGTAATCACCGGGATATTCGTTGTTATTTTGACGGAGTTTATCTGAAACATAAAGAACCAATCCCTAAACCGCCGAAAGTCAAACACAGAGCTGCATAAAATAAATAAAACCCCTGGCCGTTTATTCATTCAATTATGGATTTTACAAATTTTGAAGTCCCTTACGCAGTGGACCCCCGTTTCTCGAAAAAAGTAGCTTACTTCTCCATGGAGTTTGCCGTTCATCAGCCTTTAAAAATTTACAGTGGCGGCCTGGGATTCCTGGCCGGATCCCATGTTCGCAGTTCATATGAATTGAGACAGAATTCCATCTTTATCGGAATTTTATGGAAATACGGATATTATGACCAGGCCCGCAACCAGGATCAGAGTCTGCAGGTGACCTGGGTGGAAAAGCAGTATCCTTTTTTGCAGGATACCGGCATCAAATACCAGATCAATATTCACGATTCTGCTGTTTGGGTGAAAGCCTATTACCTGGCACCTGAAACATTTAACGGGGCACCGCTTTTTCTGTTGAGTACCGATCTGCCCGAAAACGATTATGTATCGCAAACTATTTGTCACCGTTTGTACGATGCGAATCTGGCAACTAAAGTGGCTCAGTTTATTCTTCTGGGAGTAGGAGGCGCCAAGCTCGTGGATCAGCTTAATTTTCAACCTGAATTGTATCATTTAAATGAAGCGCACGGTATTAGTGCTGCTTTCTACCTCTATCAAAAGTATAACAAGAATCTGGCGGAGGTTAAAAAGCGGCTGGTGTTTACAACCCATACGCCGGAAGAAGCGGGCAATGAGAAGCACGACATGAAACTCTGTTATGACATGAGTTATTTCTGTGGCCTGTCTATTCAGGAAGCGGCGGCTTTGACCGGTATGGAGGATCACCTCTTCAATCATTCCCTCGCAGCCCTGCGTTTCGCCCATCTGGCCAATGGGGTTTCGAGGCTGCATGGCGAAGTGTCAAATGCCATGTGGAGTAAATACAAGGGAATTTGCCCTATTATTTATATTACGAATGCACAGAACTGGACGTACTGGGCTGACAAACAGCTGTACAAAAAACTGGAGGATGGAGATAATTTCTGGTGGGACGATCGAAAACGCTATTTAAAAAAGCGGGCATTTGAACTGGTGGCGGATCAGACAGGCAGGATTTTTAATCCGGATGTATTTACGATCGTCTGGGCCCGGCGGTTTGCAGGATATAAAAGAGCCGACCTGATTGCGCGCGATAGAAAAAAATTCAACGATCTGCTCAGCAATAAAAAATATCCTGTTCAGATCATTTGGGCCGGGAAACCGTATCCGATGGACTATCCTGCGATAAATGATTTTAACTATCTCATTCAGTTAAGCAAGGAATATCCGCAGGTTGCCGTGATGACCGGCTACGAACTGAGTTTGTCCAAAAGACTAAAACAGGCTGCGGACTGCTGGCTCAATAATCCCCGTGTACCCCGAGAGGCTTCGGGTACCAGCGGCATGACCGCAGCCATGAACGGTGCGGTGAATTTCTCCAATAACGATGGATGGATACCTGAATTTATAAACCATGGCAACAATGGATTTATGATTGGTAAATCTGACTATAGTAATATGTCAGTTGCCGAACAGGATGCTTTTGATTTAAACTCGTTATACGATGTTTTACAAAATCAGATTCTTCCGCTTTACTACGAACAGAAAGATACCTGGCGCCAGGTAGTAAAAAACGGAATGGGCGATGTTCGTTTTCAGTTTGATTCCGGAAGAATGGTCACTGAATATTACGAGAAACTATACAAGTAATGATGGATTCGGAATTGTCGTGATCCGCTTTATTATTTAACGATTTCAATCAGATCCACATCGAATATCAATGTTGAACCGGGTTTGATATCCGGTCCCATCTGCTGATCACCATATGCGAGATCTGAGGGTATAAAAAGACGATACTTACTTCCGGCGGGCATCAGCTGAAGCGCTTCGGTCCATCCTTTAATAACTCCATTCACTGCGAACTCAATGGGCTTTCCGTTTTTAATAGAACTGTCAAAAATGGTTCCGTCAATCAGTTTTCCTTCATAATCGCATTTTACTTTGTCAGTAGCGATGGGTTTTGCTCCCGTTCCTGCTTTCAGAACAATATATTGCAGCCCCGACGCCGTAGTTACCACACCCGGTTTGGTTTTATTTTCTGCAAGAAAGACCTCTCCCTGTTTCTTCGCAGCAGCGGCTTTTTCGGTTTTGGCTTTTTCTATATAGGACATCACCACCTGATTGCATTGCTGCTCGCTGAGCAAAATGCTGTCGCCCTTCATTTTGTCCTGAATAGCTTTATTTACCAGCACGTTATTGACTTCGGTAATACCCTGTTGTTTATAGAAGCTGGCTACCATAATGCCGATACTGTAACTCAGGGAGTCGTTTTGGGTTCTCAGACTAACCGGAAGTTCCGCTGCGGCGGGGGTGCCTGATTTCTTTTTTTTCTGCGCAAATACATGGAAGCAGGTAAACGATAACGATAAAAACAAAATGTATTTTTTCATACTTCATTTTTAGAAGTCGCAAAAATAAGGAATCTCTCCAAGGTCTTCTGAATGCTTTTATGGACGGGAGTTAACATTTTCTTTGTTTTTTAGTCAATACTTTTAACGCTCAGCTGTGTAATATACCAGAGGATAACACGTTTAAACGGGGTGGGGCGGAATGCCCGAAAAAGCAATTAATATGAAAAAACTACTGACCGTTCTGATGCTCGTAACAGGAATTACTGCCATGGGCCAGTCCAGCGATCTGTTTGGAAATCTTAAAAAGAAAATCAGTGGCGGGGGAGGAAGTTCCTCACTCAGTTCCGACGATATCGTAGCCGGTTTAAAACAGGCGCTAACCCTTGGTGCGCAAAAGAGTGCCGACCGTCTTTCGGTGACCAACGGTTTTTTGGGAGATAAGGCGGTAGAGATTCTTCTTCCTGAACAGGCTCAGAAAGTGGAAAAGACCCTGCGCGGTCTGGGAATGGGCAAACTGGTCGATGACGCCATAGCGAGTATGAATCACGCTGCGGAAGATGCCTCTAAATCAGCGGCTCCCATATTTATCAATGCCATTAAAACCATGACGGTTACGGATGGTGTTAACATCCTGAAGGGTTCCGATACATCAGCCACCTCTTATTTGAGACGGAGCGCAAGTCCCGAGTTAACAAAAGCCTACACGCCGGTGATTGATTCGGCCTTACAGAAAACAGGTGCCACAAAATACTGGAAGGATGTTTTTGATACGTATAATAAACTTCCCACCACGTTCAGTAAAGTAGATCCCAACTTATCTTCTTATGTAACGCAGAAAGCCATCAATGGAATTTTCTATTATGTGGCTCAGGAGGAAATTCTGATCCGAAAGGATCCCGCCGCACAGGTAACCGACCTGTTGAAAAAAGTATTCGGTGGTAAATAAACATTATAGTTTCAGTGCGCGGAAAAGAATTCCGGCTATGAGGCATATTCCTGCGGAAATCCACCATAAAACGTTAAATCCCCAATGAGCAGCTACCCAGGTTCCTCCTGTGGGGCCAAGTACCTGTGAAAGCGACCAGGCCATGGCGTAATATCCGGCGTATTGTCCGCGGTTGCGCGTTGTGGCGCGGTTGGCCCAGTAATTATTCATAAAAGGCATCGCCAGGATTTCTCCGATGGTGACCAGTACAACGGATAGAAGGGCCGTAACCGGATGTAGTGGCAGCAGGATGTAAACAAGAAAAGAGAGCACGGTAAGGAGCAGTCCCCGGGAAATAAAAAGCAGGGTTTTATTTTTTGATTCGAGATGAAAAATCAGCACCATTTCTATCAGCACAATAATTAATCCGTTCAGTCCCATCAGAATGCCTATGGACCACTCGGACATATGATATACGTCCTTGTAATAAACGGGAATGGTGGAATAGAGCTGATAAAAACAAAGGCCGTATAAAATAACCAGAAAAGAAAAAACAGCAAACTTCTTATCCTTTAATGCTGAACTGTTTTGCGGCGAAATGTCTTCAGCCACCATTTCTTTTTTAACCACGGGTGCCGGTTTCAGCAAATAGTACAACAACAACGCAGCGGAAATATTGGTAAACCCGTCTATCCAGAACAGGAGATGATAGTTAATGGAAGCAATAAAACCTCCGAGGGTACCTCCCACGGCCCAGCCCAGGTTAATGGCCAGACGGTTCAGAGAATAGGATCGGGTACGGTTTTCCGGACGGCTGTACTGGGCGATGGCTGAATTATTTGCCGGGCGGAAGGCATCATTAACCAGGCTGAGAAAAAAAGTGAAAATACAGATCAGCGGATAACTTTTCATCTGGCCCAGCAGGATAAAAAGAAAGCCACCGCCGACCAGAGTGATGAGTTGAATACGGTGAAAGCCCAACTTGTCTGTGAGTTTTCCGCCCAGATAGGCCCCGCAGATGGCTCCTGCTCCAAAAATACCCATCACCAGACCGGCCTGAAATAAAGAAAACCCAATGCCGGTGAGGTAGATCGTCATGAAGGGAAGGACCATGGTTCCGCTTCGGTTGACCAGCATAACGACCGACAGCAGCCAGGTAGAACGCGACAATCCACTGTATGCGTTTTTATAAAGAGCGCCGGCTGTATGCAAAGGTTTTAATACATTCATCGAATTCGTTGCGGCAGTAATCTGAAGGGAAACTCAAATATTGTATAAATTGCCGGCTGGCAAAATTAAGAAAGCCAAAAAATATTTGATGAAAAGAAAGAAGGGAATTTTTGACATCCTTGTTCTGGGGCTTTTTTGCTTTCCTTCTTCCCCTTCTTTCTCCCAGGCTCAATCGACTATATATAACGAAGCCGGATGGCAGTTGAAAGACTATCGCGACGATGCTGTGTTTGGCGCAGGGGTAACCCGTGCTTATGAAAAACTGTTGAAGAACAGGAAGCCGGTCCCCGTTATTGTGGCGGTTATTGATGTAGGCATGGATACGGCTCATCCTGATCTGCTTGGTCACCTCTGGACCAATATAAAAGAGATTCCCGGCAATGGCATTGACGACGACCATAACGGGTATACAGACGACGTGCACGGGTGGAATTTTATCGGAGGTATAAATGGCCGCGATATGACGGTGGACAGTTATGAATCCTACCGTGAATATCGCCGTCTTCAAAACAGAACTCCGGTTTCAGGTCAGGACAGTAACTATTATCTGAAAGTAAAAAAGTATTTTCAGCAGGATTCTGCCCAGCAGGCGCATACCGTGCTGAACTTATCGCAGGTATTGCCAAAAATGCGTTCGGCCGACAGTCTTTTAAAATCGGCACTTCACAAGGACTCCATTTATGCGCGTGACCTGATCGTTTATCATCCGCAGGATTCCCTGCTCATTCAGATGAAAAATAATTCCCTCATTTATTTTAAAAAATATGGTCTTACAACCGATATGCCGCTGGGCCGGTTTGTCAGTGAGGCAAATAACTATTTGCAGAATGCACGGATCAAATTGCAAATTTTTTCAGGAGACCCGGATGCACAACGACGGGAAATTGTTGGCGACGACTACAATGATTTCGATGATCGCCGTTACGGTAATAATCATATCTGGGCGGGAGATCCGGCACATGGCACCCATGTTGCGGGAATCATTGCGGCAATCCGTGGCAATAGCCTGGGTTTGGATGGTATCAGCGATGAGGTGCTGATCATGCCGGTTCGTGCTGTTCCTGATGGCGATGAAAGGGACAAAGATATCGGCCGTGCGATCCGGTATGCGGTTGATAATGGTGCGCGCATTATAAATATGAGTTTCGGAAAATATTTTTCTCCGGGTAAGAAATGGGTGGACGAGGCCGTAAAATATGCAGGCGACCATGATGTATTGTTGGTTCATGCCGCTGGAAACGAATCCCGGAATATCGATTCGATACCGGAATATCCGAATCCGTTGTATGAACCGGACGCTGTTAAGGAGCAGCCGACAGTTGCCGGAGGATCCTGTTGTTTTATTACTGTAGGTGCCAACAGTGGGGGGCCGGATAGTCTGGTGCTTGCCCGGTTTTCCAATTATGGGAAAAAAGAAGTAGACCTTTTTGCGCCAGGGGTTAAAATATTCTCTACATTACCCGCTAACCAGTATGCCATCTATAGTGGTACCAGTATGGCTGCCCCCGTGGTATCAGGAATCGCTGCCCTGATAATGGAATATTACCCGGGTTTGAGTGCCCGTCAGGTGAAAAATATTCTTTTACAATCGGTTATGAAGTTTCCGGAAATCCGGGTCAAACGGGCTTCCGATGGCCGCGCCGTAGATTTCGGGGAACTTTCCGTTACCGGAGGCATAGTAAATGCGTATAACGCTCTGTTGCTGGCAGAAAAGCAGCAGGGTGAAAGGTTGAAATAACGATCATTTTCTCCTAAAGCTTCTTCTTTTGCAGGGGTAAATTAGAAATAATAAACAATTTTTCTGCCTGGAACACCGTTAATAATCCATCAACCTTTGAAAACCCAAAATCTGATCCCTATGTCCCCGAATACTGAAAATCAGCAGGATCGTCTTGCCGAAATATTCCGCCAGCTGGATAACCAGATTAACCAGGAAAGTAAAGTGGCCTTCCTGAAAATTCAAAGCTGGCAATTTGCGGTACGCACACCGGAGATTGGTGCAACCTATCTGCGTGAAGCTGCGTCGATGATTACACAGTCACTGCTTTCATTTGTACCCAACAGTTTTGTATTGAGTGAAGAAGGGTATTATATGAATCCCATCGAAAATTAAGACTTAAGAAAAGCTGATACATTCTTTCAGCTCTTTTTCTGTATAAGCCAGGTTGTATTGTTTCAATACTTCATCGGGCACACCGTTCCACTGATTCGGCACATTGCCGATATATCCAACATCTTTGACGCCGATTTCAGAGGTATAAAAGCCTGTAGCCACGAGATTGCGTATCAGATTAAAAAAGGCAACGCCCTGCTGCATGCCCGGTTTGGCTTTTTTCGGCCAGGCTATTTCGTCCACCATTTCCATTTGTTGTTTTGCATCGGCGTCTTTAAATGCCCTTCCAAAACGATTCAGACATTGCAGATCGAGCCAGCGTAGACCTCCCCGCATAGGCGTCTGATGTTCCGGCATATCTTTTACTATAAATTCGATGAATGCAGGAACCCTGGCATCCGATGCGCTTCCACTCACGGCATCTTTTGGAATGATGATGTCGCCCAAAAGCGTGATCGTCGCCATTTCTTCCGGCGTAAAAAAAGCAGGTTCCGCCTCTACCATTTTCTCGTGCGCGAGTTCTTCCTTCATACGGTTGATTCCTGAAAGAACAATTTCCTTTTCTTTTTCCGTTGGCGCTACGGGACTATTTGCCGGGTTATTACAGGCTTCAGCGATTACGCTGAGCGAAACACCTCCGACAAATAGGGTCTTGATCGATTTACGTCTGTCCATAACGGTGCGATTAAATATTTTGTTTTTTCATCTGATCCACGATGTACTCGCTGGTCCTCATAGAAAGTGCGAGTATGGTCCAGGTAATGTTTTTATCGGCCTGCGAAACAAAAGGCCCGCCGTCCACACAAAACAGGTTTTTACATTCATGCGCCTGACTGTATTTATTCAGAGGCGCGTGTTTGGGGTCGTTGCCCATACGAACAGTGCCGGCTTCGTGAATGATATTTCCGGGAGCATGAAGTCCGTAATTATTATGCTTACCATCGTCGCCACCCCAGGTTACCTTAGCTCCCATATTATTCAGGATTTCTGAAAATGTCTGCTTCATGTGTTTGGCCTGATTGATTTCATAGTCCGTATAGGAAGTATTAAAACGCAATACCGGTATGCCATATTTATCTACTACCTCCGGATCAATTTCGCAATAGCTGTCCCGGCGTGCAATGGCTTCTCCTCGACCGGCCATACCCACATGGGCGCCAAAAAAATAACGGTAATCTTCTTTCAGCGAAGCGCCATATCCTCCGGCTTCTTTTTGCTGTCCCTTTATTTTATAGTCTCCGTTTAATTTTTCAATACCCCAGTTAAATCCATACAGTGGCATACCAAAACCGCCACCGTATTCGATATGATATCCGCGGGGGAAATCCAGTTTTTTATTGTCCAGCCACCAGGGACTGTATACATGCATACCGCCCACGCCGTCTTCATTATATCTTTTCCTGTCGAAAAGTTCCGGAATAATGCCCCCCATATCTGCGCCGGTAGAATCGTGAAGATATCTGCCCACTGCATCGCTGCTGTTGGAAATACCATTCGGGTGACGGGAAGATTTGGAATTGAGCATCAGCCTGGCGCTTTCACAGGCGCTGGCAGCAAGGATAACCGTGCGGCCACTCACCTGGTATTCCTGCATGTCTTCCTTGTTCACATAAGATATGCCGGTAGCCAGACCGTCTTTGTCGGTAAGTACTTCCCTGGCCATGGCATTGGTCACCAGATCAATATTTCCGGTTTCCAGGGCGGGAATTACGAGGCACGAGGAAGCAGAAAAATCGCCGTATACTTTACAGCTGCGACCACACTGCGCGCAAAAAAAACAGGCCCCTCTTTGTTTGTTGATCTGCTTGGTGAGGATAGAAAGTCTCGAAGGAATGACGGGAACCCCGACACCCTGACCTGCTTTCTTTATAAAAAGTTCATGCAAACGGGGTTTGGGTGGGGGAAGAAAAATTCCATCCGGATCATTATATAATCCTTCATTCGTACCGAACACGCCAAGCATCTGATCGATCTTATCATAATAAGGTTTCACATCGTCGTAGCCAATCGGCCAGTCGTCGCCTAATCCGTCAATACTTTTTCTTTTGAAATCCAAAGGGCCAAAACGAAGTGATATTCTGCCCCAGTGATTTGTTCTCCCGCCCAGCATACGGGCCCGCCACCATTCCCATTTTGTATCTCCCACATGGGTATAGGGTTCTCCATCAATTTCCCAACCCCAGTAACAGCCATCGAAATCACCAAATGGCCTGAACTTGGTTGAAGCTCCCCGTCTGGGTGAATCCCATGGGTTCTTTAACTGATTGGAATCTTTTTTTGGATCAAACATGGGTCCTGCTTCAATCAGGCATACTTTGAGACCTGCGTGAGCGAGGACATAGGCAGCCATACCGCCGCCGGCCCCTGACCCTACAATAACGGCATCATATTTTTTTTGTTCTTTACGGATCTGGAGATCTCCCATGGGTTCGTTGTGAAGTGAAGATTTTATGAAAGAATAAATTTAAAGGATATAAAATAAAGGATAAACAATTTATTTCTGACGGTTGAAAGGCCGGGCGTCCGGCTGACGTGTAATGAAGGATCGCAGTATTTGATCTAACTTGCCTAAAATTCGGGCATGAAAACATCTCCTGTTTATATTGTATCCGCTGTACGGACACCCATAGGAAGTTTTGGCGGAATACTGAAGGATTTTACGGCAACCCGTCTCGGGGGTCTGGTTATCAAAGAAGCACTATCAAGAATCCATCTGGATGCGTCGGAAATTAATGATGTACTGATGGGTTCTGTTCTGCAGGCAAACCTGGGACAGGCTCCTGCCCGCCAGGCTTCGAAATTTGGCGGACTTCCTGACCAGGTGAATGCAACAACTATTAATAAGGTTTGTGCAAGCGGAATGAAATCTGTTGCCATTGCCGCGCAAAACATATTACTCGGTGACTCGTCGGTTGTGGTGGCTGGTGGCATGGAGAGTATGTCCAACGTGCCTTTTTACGCGGAACAGATGCGCTGGGGAAATAAATATGGAAACTCACTGTTGATTGACGGGCTCGCAAAAGACGGACTCACGGATGTGTATGATGGCAAGGCCATGGGCATTGCTGCGGAGCTCTGCGCATCCACCTGTGGCATCAGCAGGCAGGATCAGGATGCGTTTGCCATTCAGAGTTATCAGCGCGCACAGGAGGCCTGGAATAAAGGCAGGTTCAGCAATGAAGTAATGTCTTTGGAAATTCATAAAAAAGGCGACACCGTTGTGATAGACAAAGATGAGGAACCTTTCAGCGTAAAATTCGAAAAGATTCCGACACTCAAACCGGCTTTTCTGAAAGAAGGAACGGTTACTGCTGCCAATGCCAGTTCGATGAACGACGGTGCCGCGGCACTGATACTGGTGAGTGAAGAAAAATTAAAGCAACTGCAACTCGAACCGCTAGCGCGAATTGTTTCCTATGCCGACGCGGAACAGGCACCGGAGTGGTTTACCACCTCGCCGGCTATTGCCGTACCGAGGGCTGTAACGAAAGGTGGATTGAAAATGAGTGATATCAGTTATTGGGAGCTGAACGAAGCATTCTCAGTGGTAGGTATTGAAAACAGCAAACGGATGGATCTTGATCCGTCCAAAGTGAATATTCACGGGGGGGCCGTTTCGTTAGGACATCCGCTGGGTTGCAGTGGAGCGCGCATTCTGGTTACTTTACTGAATATACTGAAACAGGAAAAAGCGCGCTATGGTGCGGCTGGCATTTGTAATGGCGGTGGCGGCGCCAGTGCTATGGTGATTGAAAATTTATCATAAGCCGAAAAGGAACTGGTCATGAATATAGTCGACCACTTTCACCAGACTCTTCGTTTCTTCATACACTCTTAACTGGCGGTCGGCGCCCGTGCCCTGTTCAAACATTTTTGGAATGATACTGACTGCCGACCGGCTTCCGAGGGGATCCAGCACATCGTCAATGAAATCGAGCAATTCATAAATCAATACCCGCGTATTCACTTCTTCTTCTTTTCCAAAGTCGATGAGGTGGCCATCAATACCATAACGGCTGGCCCTCCATTTATTCTCGTTGATCAGTGCGCGCTGGTAAATGATGAAATTCAGATTCTGTGTCCGCAATTTGTAAATTTTTGCGCACACGGCCTGAAACAGAGCCGCTATGCAAATGGTTTCATCTACGGTCATAGGCACATCGCAGATCCTGAATTCTACTGTATTGAAGAACGGGTGCACGCGCAGGTCCCACCAGATTTTCTTTGCATTATCAATGCAGTTTGTTTTAACCAGCAGCTTGATGAAGTTTTCGTAAGCTTCGATACTCTCAAAATATTCCGGAATTCCTGTGCGTGGAAACTTATCAAAAACTTTCGTACGAAAAGATTTGTATCCTGTGCTTCTGCCTTCCCAGAACGGCGAGTTGGTACTCAGTGCATAAATATGCGGCAGAAAATATCGCGTGGAATTGGCGATATGATTAGCCATTTCCCTGCTTTCCATACCGACATGAACATGCAGACCAAAAATCAGATTGCTCCTGGCCGCTTCCTGCAGCTCATTTACAATTTCATTATAACGCGCATGATCGGTGATCAGCTGGCTTTCCCAGTGACTGAAAGGATGGGTGCCTGAAGCGCCAACCCATAATCCCTGATCGGCCGCAATCTGCGAGATGGTTTTGCGCAGGGTGGATACGTCCTGATGGGCCTCTGTAATATCGCGGCAGATATCTGTACCCACTTCCACCACGGCCTGATGCATTTCCGCTTTCACCTTGTCACGAATGATTTTTTGACCTTCGATCACAATCTTCTGCTCATGACTTTTCAATTCCCTGCTCTGGGGATCGATCACCATATATTCTTCTTCAATGCCGAGCGTAAAATTCTGGTAGTTAATAGTTGCCATAATACCCGCTTATCCCATCAAAGGTTTTTGAATTGTGCTTCTTTTAATATATTCTCCCCAGGTAAGATTGTCGAGGCCTTCCTTCGCTTCCAGAGCTCTTTCAATAGCATAGGTCGCTGCTGTTTCCACTACCCAGTTAAAATTTTCTTCTCCTACACTGCTGCGTTCGGCATCGGGAGCCGGATTACAGAAATCGATGGCATAAGGGATGCCGTCCTTTACTGCCAGTTCAACAGTATTGAAGTCGTATCCGAGATACTGGTTAATGCGCAGCACAATCTGTTCCATCTGATGCATTCTTTCGGGAGACGGGGAGAAGTCAGCCACATACCGCAGATGATGGGGATTGCGGGGTTCATAGGACATGATGCGCACGTATTTGCCACCAACGCAATAACAACGGTAATATTCCTCAAATACAATTTCTTCCTGAAGTAACATCACCAGCCTGCCTGTTTCGCTATGCTTCTGATAAAAGTCTTCCGCGTTGGCGATACGGTAAACATGTTTCCAGCCGCCGCCCGCAAAGGGTTTCATGTAAGCGGGGAAACCGACGTATTTGAAAATGGATTCCCAGTCGAGAGGGTAGGCCAGATTGGAAAAAGAAAGGTCGGAAGTGTCTTCCGGCAGGTCGCGGGAAGGCAGGATAACTGTTTTTGGAACGGGAACACCAATTTTCGTCGCCAGCGCGTTATTAAAAAATTTCTCATCCGCACTCCACCAAAAAGGATTGTTGATGACGGCTGTTCCACTGATGGCTGCGTTTTTCAGGAAAGCACGGTAAAAAGGAACGTCCTGGGAAATGCGGTCAATGATCACGCTGTAGCCACTGGGATGACCCTGTATCACTTTGTCGATCAGGACCGATTCTGCCTGAATGCCCCGGATATTTTTAGCGTTCACTGCCTCAATAAAAGCGATAGGGAAACTTCTTTCTTTGCCATACAATACGCCGATCTTTTTCATACGGTTTAATTATTACAGGAAGTTAATGGATTAAGGAGAGATAATGGGGAAACATTTCACGCCAGACCGGCCAGTCGTGCACCGCGCCGGGTCTCACGTCCAGCCAGTGTTTCACATTTTTCTGCTGCAGTATAAAGTCCAGTCTTTCGTTATCTGCTTTACAGATATCATGATCTCCGGTGCCCAGCACAATACCCATTTTCCAGATATTGGGATTGTTATCGTTGGGAATATAGTCAACAGGGTTATTGAAATAAATCGTATCGTCGTAAAACCCGTCCGTGAATTGCGTGATATCAAAGGCACCGCTCATGGAGAAGCAGTAGCTCGACAGATTGGGGTGCCGGAAAGCCGTATTCACCGCATGATATCCACCAAAACTGCAACCCGCAAGTGCCATTCGTTCATAACCGGTTTCATGCTGGGCCCAGGGAATCACTTCAGTGGATATCATCCGGTCGAATCTCTCCTGATTCCAGGCACGTTCATTCGGAGCGATGGATTTATTGTACCAGCTGTC
Organism: Puia sp.; assembly: GCA_965214575.1. Classification (GTDB taxonomy): domain Bacteria; phylum Bacteroidota; class Bacteroidia; order Chitinophagales; family Chitinophagaceae; genus Puia. Next base: position 40,072 of record CBDCCE010000031.1, on the reverse strand, counting down.
TGCATCATTGCTCGAAGGGCAATAAATTTTTGCCTTTCCGTTTTCGACAAACCACTGCGCCGCAGCGATCATACCCTGATCCTTATTTTGATAAAATTCTCCTTTTGATGTAGGAAACAGAATCACGGGCTGACCCGCATGACCAAATACGAGCATTTCGACATCGCGGTCGAGGGAAGGCGAATGCCATTTGTAATATTCTTCCTTTATATCCATGGTAAATAAGGTTGGTGGGCAATCAAATTTATTTTTAAAATGCTATAAAAAACAAATGAACTCCTGATTCTTGCCTATTTTTGAAATTATGCCATCCGTAAACCCGGCAACAACAATATTGGAAACCCTTTCTTTCCCCTCGGATATTCTGGGCAGGGAGCTAAGCATTGATTTCTATTTTCCAAAGGAAACAGGGGGGAATATGCTGTATGATGTGCTGCTGGTGAATGACGGTCAGGATCTTCATACTATGGACTTTGAGTCTATTCTTGCGGAACTGTACCTCACCGGCTCGATAAATCCGGTATTATGCGTCGGCATTCACGCAGGACCGCTTCGGAAATTCGAATATGGAACGGCCATCTCGGCTGATTATAAGGGCAGGGGCAATCTGGCCCGTTCGTACACCGCTTTTATTACACAGGAACTTATTCCTGCTATCCGACTGCTATTTCCGGGAAAGCTAAAAAACCGCTGGGCTTTTGCGGGATTTTCTCTTGGTGCCCTCAGCGCACTGGATATTTCCTGGAAACATGGAGGGATTTTTAATCAGGTTGGCATATTCTCCGGTTCCCTTTGGTGGCGGACAGTAGACAAGGACGATCCCTTTTATCAGGATGAGCAGCATCGTATCATGCACAATCAGATCCGGGATACCCAGGCCGTGCCCGGTATGAGATTCTTTTTTGAATGTGGTACTGAAGACGAAACGGAAGATCGTAACGGAAATGGTGTGATTGATTCGATAGACGACACGAAGGATCTGATGACGGCTTTGGAACAGAAGGGATATGATCCGCACTCGGATCTTTTTTACTATGAAATAGAAGGGGGCAAACACGATGTGCCGACCTGGTCGAAAGCCTTTCCGGTTTTTCTTCAGTGGGCCTTTGGAAAGCATAAAGCCTGAAGCACAAAGCCATACACTTAGAGTGTAAAATCCGGGTAAGGATTTTCAAAAAAAAACGCCGCTCCTTTTTTGACAAGAGCGGCGTTCAAAGGAGTTTATTTCAAATTCTAATTAAACAAATACCGGATACCAAACTGCATCTGCCAGCGGGATGCCAGGCTCGTATCGTCTTTCCATGAATGGGTATTTGGAGAACCCGCAAGCAATGGGAATCCGTAAGTAGGCACACCTCCGGTTACTTTCGTTGTTATAAGTCCCACATTGATCACGTTTGGAACTCCGCTGGCCAGAATGCTGGAGCCCGTGCCTGCACTCGGTAATTGATAAACACCCCAGTCTTTGTTAATCAGGTTTCCTGCATTAACGAGGTCAATCGACAGGCGAAGGGTATGGGTGTTCTTGCCTGCTTTGATAAATAAATCCTGGGTGACATTGGCATCGAGCCTTTTGTACCAGGGGAAGATGACGGCATTTCTTTCTGCATATTTACCTCTGTTTTTACTCAGATATTTATCCTGACTGATAAAAGCATTGATCTGATCCCAAACCTGCTGGGGCGTTCTGGTATCCGTTCCGCCGCTGTTGGCCGTTACATAATTTCCTTTTGCGTAGTCATCCGTAGTAGGAATATAAATGAGGTCGTTGGAAGTCTGACCGTCATTATTCAGATCACCGGAGTACACATAGGAACCTACGCCTGAGGGCGCTGCTTCAAACAGAAGTCCCACCGTGGTAGCAAAATTCTTTCCATAAATAAACTTATACGAAGCAGAAGCAATAACATGGTGAGGCATATAAGAATTGGAATTTCCCAGCTGCGGAGCATTGGGATCCCCCGAAATGGGTTTGGAACCCCACATGGTGGCTGCAGTGGATCCACCTACCATTACGTCTTTTGACTGGCTGTAGGTGTAAGAAGCGTTCAGATAAAGATTCTTGAATGTTTTCTGTATTTGTAAGGTCGCCGTGTATGCATACCCTTTGTTCACATTGGTCATGTATATCGCATTTCCGATATTCGGATTGTCAACTGTTGCCGCGCCGGCTCCTCCTACGGGATAAATCTGGCTGGCCGCATATCGTACCCGGTTGTCTGCACCTGTCAGCGGTGCTCCGGTTGAAGGCAGATTCACATTCTGAAAAAACGCAGCGTTTACGTCCTTAGCATACGTAAACTCAAGCGTAACAATCCAGTTGTCGGGCAATTTCTGATCGATCGCCAGACTTGATTTTAAAGCCTGGGGAAATTTAAAGGATGGGTCGGTTACATTCAGACTATAGGATTTGCTCGGAGCTCCATTGGCGCTGGGTGGCCAGTTTGGATTGGGATTAACGGTTGGACTGAACGGTGTGGTCGTTGAATTGCTGATAGATCCAAAAAGTGCGACGCCGCTGTTGCTGGCCTGGTTGCTGATCCATACAAAAGGAGGTGGCCCTGCGAACAGACCGACACCACCACGAACCTGTGTTTTATGATCTCCTTTTACATCCCAGTTAAATCCGAGGCGCGGACCAAACAAGGGATTGGTATGCGGTGCCTGTCCTGTATTCAAACGAATACCATTGTAAAATCCAGTCAGGCCAGCCACTACCGGATTGTATAAAAATGTATTCTGGAAAATAGGAATATCCACCCGCAGACCATAAGTCAGTGTGAAATTTTCTTTTACGCGCCATTTGTCCTGCGCAAAAAATCCGAGTTCCAGATCTTTTGGCCCCACCAGCGGGAACGTGCTGTTCGGAGGCAGTGTGTAGGAAAGATCGTAGCGAAGTGCAGGAGTTGTTTTGTCGGTCGCCGCCTGATAGAATGCGTCCACGCTGCTAAAGCGATATACTCCTTCGTATGATGGGGAGAATCCGTTTTCATACTTCTTATAAGAATTCTGTGTTCCCACAGTTATTTCATGAGCACCTTTATAAAACGTAAAAACATCATTCAGCTGAAATACGTCGGTATTCAATTTATTGCCGTAAGTGTATTGCTCATATCCGAAAGAAGTGTAAGGATTGCCATTGCCATCCAGAATATCCACTAAGGGGAATGGAGAAGAAGTGAGAGGTGAACGATAATCGCGCAACGCAGTGTACCCTATCTGTAATTTATTCGACGCTTTATTACTCAGGCGGGTATTCAGTTCGGCGATAAATATATTAAAGTTGTTGTTGATGGTATAACCGCTTCCGTTAAAGGGCATTGCATACTGACCGGGTGTTCTTCCATAAGAAGAATTAACCGAACCACTATTACTGGCCTGTGTCTGACGTGAAGAATTCAGATAATTATACTTGAGCGTAATCGTGTTGTTGTCGTCCAGGTTCCAGTCGAGTTTTATCGTTAATTTCTTACTTTCTGTTTTGTAACTGTAGTTTTGGAATGCCCCTGGACTGTAACCATAGGTCGATTTTAAGAACGAGGCCAGCGCATTGAGTGTGTCGGCGTTTGCATTTGAAACGGAAACTCCATTTGGCGCATGCGATGCGTCAGAAGCTATGAACGAGGTTCCCGGATCCGTTCTTTTTTCCTGTTCCGCACTAACGAACATGAAAAGCTTATTTTGAATAATGGCACCTCCTGCACTGAATCCGCTCAGGTTGTACGAATAGTCCTGGTGAGGAATGGTTACACTGCCGACTTTATAGCCCTGCGTTCCGGGTCCTTTAATATAAGTGTAGACAGATCCACGCAAAGTGTTGGTTCCGCTACGGGTTACCGAATTGATTCCGGCTCCGGAAAAGCCACCCTGACGCACATCGTAAGGAGATACGTTTACCTGGATCTGTTCAAGGGCATCCAGACTGATAGGTTGTGAGTTGGTCTGTCCGCCTAATGTGCCCGAGAGACCAAAAGAGTTATTGAAATTGGCTCCGTCAACAGTCAGGTTGTTATATTGACTGCTCTGTCCGCCAAAAGAGAGTCCGTTGGAACCGGGAGTCAGTCTGGTGAAATCCAGCAGGCTTCTGTTCACAGTAGGGAGTCTTTCCAACTGTTGACGGGTAATGATTTCCTGATTACCTGTATGGCTGGAATTAAAGACTTTCCCCTGATTACCACCGCCGGTTACGGTCACTTCGTTGAGCTGTTTGGATTCATTCTGCAGCGCAAAGTCGGCCTTGAATTCCTGACCCAGATTCAGAATAATTCCATCCTGGTGACCCGTGGTAAAGCCAACATAGGAAACCGAAATCGTGTATGGGCCGCCAATACGCACATTGGGCAGATTAAATCTGCCATCTGACCTTGTGGTGGTTTTGTACGTGGATCCGGAAGGTGTGTGAACGGCAGTAATGGTGGCTCCAGCCAGCGGCGCCTTATCGCCCGTTACTAAACCGTTGATTTCCGAAGTTGTTTCCTGAGCCCTGGCTAAAAAAATGAATAAAATCCCTGATACCAAAATCAATAATCGTTTTCTCATAAATCGATTCATTTAGTTTGTAAAATAAATGCAGTTGTTAAAAATTCTTCCGGATAGCGGATTAATTAAACATTAACAAACAATAGCAGCAATCGGCTTGGCTTAGGAAGCATTCGTGGTGGGAAACTGGGGATAAAGAACGGAAAAATTCAAATGTTAAAATTTTTATAAGAGTAATTTTTATCAACATATTCCGGAGATTTTGAAACTTTCTGTACGACCTGACGTTTTATACTGTAAATCAATAAGTTGGGGATGAATATCTCAAGCGCTGATTATTATTAACTTTGTGTATAAATTTTTTTATGCTGGACAGAATAGAAGATGCCATAGAAGCCATCAGACAGGGCAGGCTGGTTATAGTGGTTGACGATGAAGATCGTGAAAACGAGGGTGATTTTATTACAGCAGCCCGGAACGCAACGCCCGAAGTAGTCAATTTCATGAGTAAATACGGGAGGGGACTGATCTGCGCTCCGCTGATCGACGAACGATGTGATGAACTGGGACTTGAACTGATGGTAAACAATAATACGGCACTCCATGAAACGGCGTTTACGGTTTCGGTGGATCTGCTGGGGCACGGTTGTACAACCGGTATTTCTGCAAAGGATCGGGCTCTGACCATTCAGGCACTGATTGACCCGGATACGAAACCGGGCGACCTGGGCAGACCGGGTCATATTTTCCCTCTGCGCGCCAAAAAAGGCGGTGTATTGCGAAGGGCCGGACATACGGAAGCGACCATTGACCTGGCACGCCTGGCGGGTTTTGAAGCAGCCGGAATACTGGTTGAAATCATGAATGAAGACGGCAGCATGGCGCGGCTTCCCGAACTGAAAGAGATTGCCAAAAAATTTGACTTCAAACTGATTTCGATTAAAGACCTGATTGAGTATCGTCTAAAAACAGATTCACTGATTGAAGAAATTGTGCGGGTGGACATGCCAACAAAATATGGTCATTTCAAACTGATTGCGTTTAAGGAAAAAAACACGAGCAATGAACACCTGGCTCTGATAAAAGGTGAATGGAAAGAGGGCGATTCTGTGATGGTACGTGTTCATTCGTCCTGTTTCACCGGCGATATTATGGGTTCACTTCGCTGCGATTGCGGTGACCAGCTGCATAAGGCCATGCAAATGGTGGAAGCTAATAAAACCGGAATCATTTTATACATGAATCAGGAAGGACGCGGCATCGGACTGGTGAATAAGCTTAAGGCATACAAACTCCAGGAAGAAGGCATGGATACTGTGGAAGCGAATATCCATCTCGGTTTTCCGATGGATAAAAGGGATTACGGCGTAGGTGCCCAGATCCTGCGATACCTGGGTGTAAGCCGGATCTAAGACTGATCAGTAACAATCCGCGCAAGACGCACTGGTCTTGCGGGATATGGCCTTGAAATCGTGGAAACGATACCAATTCGAAATTCCTTCCAATCCACACAACGAAAAATACCTGAATACGAAACGCGATAAACTTGGGCACACAGTTAAAGGAGCAGATCTAGTGAGTGTAGGATTTTGGGAGTGTGGGAGTGTGGAAGGCAGCCTCCCTGCCTAGTTTTTGTTGGACGTGCTGTCTGCTGTTACTTTCTTTTTCTTTTTAAAGATTTCATCCAGCCGGTCGAAGTCGCGGCGATAGGTAGATGCTTGTTCCGGAACTGTTCATAGTATGATTTCCCGAAGACGATAGGTAATTGTAGGAATCCCGGTAGAAAGAAAGTTAGACACTAGCATTTCCATTCTCCGTGAGTTTGTATTCAGCGGTCACATTCGGCAGGAACTGAGTTGAGCTGCACTGTGTAGTCTGGGTAGGAGTGATAAACCCAAAATCGAAGGGCACTTCCCACAGTAAATGTCAGTCGGTCTTTGATGAAAACTTTTAATTACAGACAGATTGAGATTCGTACGGTCATACGTAGTGGTGGAAGTCGCAGTTGGATCCAGCGGAGCTGCCTGCCCATTTACCAGACAATGCCGATCCGTTATATAAAGGCGGTATTGAAATTTACACGCAGGCTCTTATCCTTGAAGACCCGCTGAAAATAGTTTGAGAATTGAGTACTCAGTGAATTGGATATATAACTGGAAATACTGGAAACAAATATTCCACCTGACCGCATCATTGGCCGAATATACCGCATTACCTCCGGTATTGTTCAGGGGACCAAAACTGTTAAACACGAGCAGAAATGCAACCTGTTTATTCAGCTCGCTCGGGCTCGCTGGTTGATCTGTGATAGCAGCGTTAAATAAGCGCTGACGCATCATTTCGTATCTCGCTGTTTGGCGGCAAGCTGCACATTCAAAATCTGATGGTCGGATGCATCAGCTTATCTCTTAATGTAGTAACCACCCACACAGGTCCGCGATAAGTTCTTGCTTTACCGGTATTGATTTATCGAAGCTGAACCCGACTTGCCCGAATTATCCAGATCACTGAACTGAATATTTTCGGCTTCATAGACAGCCTGAATATTGATGTCTGCATCGTACGGCTCGCCCGTCCACTGGATAAAATTATCTGCGCCCTGCATGAAGACAAATGGTTTTTTTATAAATGACTGGAATGAAAAATTGTAGTTTCCCCGGTCTATTATATACCTGCCGCGTCATGGACATGTCGGTCATTTGTCCCTACTTCGCATCTGCAGATTTCCATGACCGTTGGCCTTGATAATATCTTTTGTAAGCGGGTCGATGATCAGATACACATTTGCATAATTATTGGCGGTCACATCGATACTTGACGGTAAAATTATTTTCCGAATACCCCGGTTTCATTATCAGGTTTCATTTCCTTCCCATACACTTTCCATACGATAAAATCCGCGTTGGCGCTTTCACGACTGGTCGTAGTCGGAAGGTATATGTTGGAACTGTCTGTTGGTTCGCCCTTGATATACATTTGCAGATCCTCCTGCGGACCGGTCAGGCGTCACATTGGCCCTTCCCGATCATCGTACCGTAAAACTGATTGTTATCTGTTATCTTTGGTATTGAGCAATAAAATCTTGTTGGTATTAATTGCAAAATCGTAGCTGAGATCTCTAAACGAATGATGGATATAATTTCGCTTTGCTCACTTCCGCTGTATTTCCCGAAGCGAATCCACGATCTGGAATGATCCGAAAGTCAATCTGGTCGGCGCGCATATGCACCATAGCCGATCGGAATATGATAAGTGCAGCGTGTATAGTTGACGTGCAGCCTCGCGTCTGGTGAGATGAATGTCCCCGATATAATCCAGGTTGCTGCCGGTTCCTGACGATTTGTAAAGATTACCAGTTGCGTAACCTGTCACATTGCTGAAAATGGATCCGATATATTTTTCCAGCAGGTCGATTTTTGTATTGACCATATTCGGTATGGTAATATTGATCGGCTGGGCCGCACTGTCACTGGTATTGAATATTCCTTTCAGGTCGAAATGATAGTCCTTGTTGTCGGAATTTACGAACCCGTTCACGATGCCGGTCGCCTTGTTATAATCGGCCGTAAGATTCATTTTGCCAATGGAATCATTGGAAAACCGGAAATATTCGGCCGTGCCGCTGAACCGTGCATAGGTATGATTGAAAGGATCTGTAATGTCCACTTTTCCGGTCAATACGCCCTCCACCCGTTCATCTTTGATGAAAAAAGGAGCGAAGTCGCCGATATTTATTTTTTGCATCTGCAGATGAACATCGTTCCAGTTGCCTTCACCCGAGGGCGTGGTGCTAACGAGAAACTGCTGTTCACCGCTGTATATCCGAAGGGATTCAGCACCTACTGTATTCTTGCTGAAAAGTAATTCTCCGTTTTTGTCAATCGTCCAGGTTTTGCTGTTGATGTCAAAAGTAGAGGGATTGAATTTAATTTTTACACCATCTGTTAACGTGGTCACCTGTGCCGACAGGTTGGCGGCATTGAGGGTCTGGTTGGCGCTGGTACTTATTCTGACATCCGAGATATCATTGAAAGATCTCAGTTGAATATGCGTCAGCGGAAAATGCAGACTGTCATTCACATACACTTCGCCAATTTTACTGTCGAGTGAAAGGCTGTCATAGTTTCCATTCCCTTTCAGTTCGACCTTATAAAAAGAAATATTTTTATAGTTGAACTGCGGCACATCAGCATTCACATTCAGGAGATTCTGGTCGCTGTTGATACGGCCGTTAATATTCGTATTGTTAAAACCCCTTAAGTCTTTTGTAAAAAGATCCATATACGGGTCCACGGCCCGGGTAGTTATCACAAAGCTGAAATTTTCCTTACTTAGTTTAACCGTATTGGGTTTGATATAACTTGGATAATACCGGTGTAAAAATTCCTGGAACGCAGCAGGCAGGGTCTTAATTGAAAACTCTCCTACTATAGCTCCTTCAAATTCATTGCTCATCAACCGTAATTGTTTTGCTGCTATCGATAATATTAGATTCCACCACCAATGAATCGAAAGACAGCCGCTTTCCTTTTTTGTAGATAGAAGCATCAAATATTCTGGCCTTACCCAGAAAGTGATCTATGTCATTTCCGGTGAAATTGAACCTTAGTTTTCCATCAAAATCAATGCTGTCTCTGGTGAAGTGGAGCGCCTTCAAATGCGCGTTGTCGATAACCGCATTAAAATCGAATTTGGGTACGGCCTGGCTGTAATCAATCAGTCCTATTAAAGTCGCATGCAGGTTCGAATCGTTGGAAATAATCTTACCGTTAAATCTTTTTTTTGTTACCTGACCGTTTACGAAAATGTCTTCATAAGTATATCCCTGGTAGTTGAATTCCCGCACGCTGCCGTCGAGACTGGCATTGATCGTATTGAGCGCGAGCCCGCTCCCCTGTACTTTTCCTTTAAATGAAATCCTGCCGAGAGTGGAATCTTCAAGGAACCGGCCCAGGTCAAAATCGTTTGTGAGCAGATTGCCCGAATACACGGCGGGCCGGTTCTCCGGCAGCTGCATACTGACATTGGTAACGAGTGTGCCCAGGTTGGTTTCAATAGTGCCAGACGTAACAAAGTTGCGCACCGTTCCCTGGAAATTGCCGACAAAGTGCAATTTTTCAATCCTGTCGATGCGCGGGTTATTTATATTTTTTAAAGAAGGGATAAACGTAATGATATCCCGGTAAGTGGTACGAAAGTCATTCGACCTGAAGTCAATCATCGTCTTGTTGATATCAGGCAGACCGGCTAAGTGAATATCACCTTTTAAGACTGTTCCCGATCCTGCATTAATTAGAATATTTTTCCCTTCGAGATCCGATACGGAGCCTTTTATTTTACCGGTGATTTTAATATTTTTTTTCCATGATTTGAGATCTGATGCAAAAAACCCGATATCGTCACTATCCACGGTGGCATCTGTAAAATCCGCTTCCATTTTTACCCTGCTGTTGAACTCTGAGAGATCGTCAAAACTTTTGAAACGCATGGCAAAGAAATTCCGGAGATGACTTTTCCCTGTAATCAGATCGAAGTTGTAAAACTCCATGCCTTCAGGATAAAATTTAATATTGGCATTGAGCTGCTGAACTGTGAACCCTGATTTTTCAGCCGTCGAAAGCCGCATTTTCGCCCGGATGCTGTCCTTCTGAAAGGAAACTTCTTTAAAGTCACCCTGAATATTTGAAAAGTGCATGTGGTAGCTGTCGAACACCAGTGAATGTGCACTGTCCAGTATTTTATCATCCCGAAAGGACCCATTTTCGATCACTGCGTGGCGAATCTGAACGTTCCAGTCACCGGTATTCCATCGCAAATGCAAAGGATCATTTTTTATTTTCACGGTATCCGCTGGTAGCGGTGGCCTTTTCCCGTTGTATCCACGTATCGCAAATTCCGGTTTGGTAAATTTCAGTAAATGAATAATAGCTGTTTTTTTACTCAGATCCAGCTGCTCGGCATCCAGAATCAGCGCACCCAGATTCAGTTCCATATCTTCTCCGCGCCACCCGTCTTCTTTGATCAGGTGCAGATTCGAGAATTCCAGGTCACGTATCTGAAGTTGAATGGACTTTTTTGTGCTTGTGTCTGAGGAAGCAAAATAGTCAGCCAGAAACTGGTAGTTCCAAACAGAATCGCGCCTGTAAAGATGGATTTTAGTGTCGTTCAGCCCGATGTACTTTAACTCAATTTTATCCTTAAAAAAGAACCAGTCCGTGATGTTCAGCCGGATTTGACCGGAAGAAAGCAGCGTGTCTCCTGTCTGGTCCTTAACCAGTACCCCGTTCAGTTTCATCTTATTGAACAGCGAAAAGTCAATATCCCCGATTGAAATTTCGGCGTGCAGGTTTTTAGACAGGGTGTTTGTGACCCTTGTCAGCAGCCAGTTTTGGACGGGATGGGTATGGATGATCCCCCAGAGAAAAATCAGGAGAAGCACAAGGGTGAGCAGCGTCCTGCGAACTATTTTACCGGCTTTTTTCAGATACGACGATTAGATGGGCTAATGTACAAAAAGCATGCTGTATCATCAAGCGTAAACCAAACGCAGGAGCGGCTAGTAGCCTTCGGCATCGTCGTCTCCCCGGTGATCTGCCACGGCTTCAATATCGCCTGAGGGAGATATGCGAATCACTTCTGTTCTGCCTATATCCTCCCTTTTTTGGACACGATAGCCCATCTTTTCAAGCTGAAGGATAACTGCAGGCGGAAAATCCGATTCGACGAACAGGATATCCGGCAACCACTGGTGATGGAATTTAGGTTTGTTAACTGCGTCTGCCACGCTCATGTTAAATTCAATCAGATCGATCAGGGTCTGAAATACAGAAGTTGTAATCGTTGTTCCCCCTGGCGTGCCCAGTACCAGCCAGGGTTTGTCTTTGTACAATACGATAGTGGGCGTCATTGAACTGAGCATCCTTTTGCCAGGCGCTATGGCATTGGCTTCACCGCCCACTGCACCGTACATATTTGGTGAACCGGGTTTACTGCTGAAATCATCCATTTCATTGTTCAGCAGAAAGCCGGCGCCCGCAACCACCGTGCGGCTGCCGTATCCGCCGTTCAGTGTGGTGGTAATCGAAACGCAGTTTCCTTCTTTGTCGTAAGTATCGAAATGGGTCGTTTCTTCACTTTCATGAATTACGCCTGCTTTGATCACTTCACTGCTGCCGGCGGAATCCCGGTTGAATTTTTCCATTCTGCCGTAGAGATAAGGATAGCTGATGAGTGTCTTTACGGGTACTTTATAGAAATCGGGATCACCCAGATATTTGGCCCGGTCCGCATAAGCCAGTCTTTCTACTTCTGTCATCAGGTGAACAGATTTGACCGTTTCAAACCCATAGGCTTTCAGGTCCTGATCCTCTACCATACGCATCATCTGAGGCAGAAGAATACCGCCGCTGCTGGGAAGTGGCATGGTAATCAGGGTATAGTCTTTCTTATAGGAAAACAGCACCGGATCTCTTTCCTTTGCCGTATAGTTTTTCAGATCCTCATAATTAATCAGACCTTTCCCACGCTGCATTTCTTCTACAATCAGCCTGGCCGTTTCCCCTTCATAAAATCCTTTGGCTCCCAGATCCCGGATACGACGCAGTGTTTTTGCCAGGTCTTTCTGAACGAGCGTGTCTCCTGCTTTCCATGCTCCCGCCCGGACAAAAACGGGAGTGACTGTATTGTAACGTATAAAATCCTTCTGGTTTTCATTCAGGTCGGCCGCTTCCGCAGCAGTAATGGCAAATCCTTTTTCGGCCAGATCAATGGCAGGCTGAATTAATTTCCTGAAAGGAAGCCTCGCATATTTCAGATAAGTGAAAATACCGGCAACGGTGCCCGGTACGCCGGCTGCGAGATGTCCGTTTTCACTGGCTCCCGGAATCACATTGTTTTGCGCATCCAGATACATATTCCGGCTGGCCGCAGCGGGCGCTTTTTCCCTGAAATCAATACTGACATTTTTTTCGTTTGCCAGTCTGCCCACCATAAAACCACCGCCACCCAGATTCCCTGCTCCGGGATAAACAACTGCAAGGGCCAGCTGAGTGGCTATGGCAGCATCTACTGCATTCCCACCCTGTTTCAGCATTCCGATTCCGGCCATGCTTGCCAGGGGATGGGCCGAGACCACAGCGCCGTTGCGACAAATGGATTGTTTGTTGGAATGATAACTGTATTCCGCGCCCGTTTGGGCAGAGGCTGTGTAAAAGCGGATAATACAAAGGATCAGCAGGCAGGCAGGTTTTTGAACTGAAGTGCGCATGATTTGAAAATTAGGCAAAATTAATGAAGTGATCCTGTTGTTTACCGCCAATATAATATCGCATGCTGTTTACCCGGGATTCATTAATTTGGCAACGATAAAAATGGCCAACTCCGGATGAAAAATTTTGTATTTACCTGCTTCCTGCTATGCCTAGTTTCGGTAAAAATCCTGGCCCAGATTCCTGAAACAGGAAACGCATCCGATATTTTTTTACAAATGAAAAAACTAAAGGTGCTGGGTTCGGTTTTATACATTGCCGCACATCCCGACGACGAAAATACACGTTTGCTGGCGTGGCTGTCCAAAGATAAATTGTACCGCACGGGATATTTGTCGCTTACACGTGGCGACGGAGGACAAAACCTGATTGGCGACGAGCAGGGAATTGAACTCGGTCTGCTGCGCACACAGGAATTGCTGGCTGCGAGAAGGATAGACGGAGCGGAACAATTTTTTTCACGGGCCTATGATTTCGGGTTTTCAAAAACAACCAGTGAGGCGCTCAGGATCTGGGATGAACAAAAAATACTCAGCGATGTGGTTTGGGTAATCCGGAAATTTCAGCCCGATGTTATTATCACCCGGTTCCCGGAAGACAAAAGAGCCGGCCATGGTCAGCATTCGGCTTCCTCCGTGCTCGCCCGTATGGCTTTCAGCGCAGCGGCAGACCCAAAACAATTCCCCGGGCAATTGAAATACGGAGTAAAACCCTGGCAGGCCAGACGGCTTTTTTGGAACAACTATAATTTCGGATCTGTTAATACAACAAGGGAAGACCAGCTAAAAATAGAAGTCGGCGGGTTTAATCCGCTGGTAGGTAAAAGCTATGGTGAGATAGCCGCGGATAGCAGAAGCCAGCACCGATCCCAGGGTTTTGGCGTGCCACATACCCGGGGCAACAGCTATGAATATTTTTCTCTAACCGCCGGTGACTCCGCTGATTCCTCCCTGCTTCAGCATATTAATGATTCCTGGAGCCGTATTCCCGGGGGAGATCTGATAGAGCAAAAGATCTCGGGAATGCTGAAAAATTTCGATGCTTCTGCTCCGGCACTTTCGCTCCCGGCTCTCGTTGATCTTTACAGAAATATCCGGGCCATGCCGGAAGGGTATTGGCGCAATGTAAAATTAGAAGAAGTGGTCAGGCTCGTGCAATCCTGCAGTGGACTTTATCTGGAAGCTACAACAACCGAGGCTTATGTGTTGCGCAGTCAGACAATACCCGTAACCTGCCAGGTCACCAATCGTTCGGCAGCTCCGATGTCGCTCCTGTCCGTAAGTCTCAATCAGCAGGATACCAGCTGCAACCTGCCCCTTAAAACAGGCGTGAACTATTCTGTTACGAGAAAAATTTCTATCCGCAATCTGCCGATATCACAACCTTACTGGCTGCTGGAACCCATGTCCACAGGTTCTTATAATGTGCAGGACCAGACCCTGGTGGGTAAGCCACAGAATCCGCCCGGACTGGAGGCGGTCTTTACCATCGGATTGTCAGGGGAAACTTTTGTTTTTAAGGAGAATGTATTTTATAAAAACACGGACGCCGTAAAAGGAGAGCGCTTCGAGCCGGTTACCATCGTGCCTGATCAAATGGCTTATTGCGAACCGGCTCTGCTTGTTTTTGATAAAAGTGATCCAAAAGAACTATTGGTCAGGGCACAGAGCAAGACCAGCGAGCCTGTTGAAAATTCAATTATTCATGCTGCAGGCGGATTAAAAACAAATGCATTTCGCGGGGATTTTTCGCTCACTCCCGTACCCGGTTTTGACATCCCGGCTTATTCGGCTTCAGGAAATGCCGAAGATTTTTCATTAAGGCGGAACAATACCAAAGATCAGAATGCCTTCACCTGGGTCACACATTCAGTCGACCGGCCCGGTGATACACTCCGGCAGTGCATCAGCATTTCCTACGATCATATTCCCAGAATCGATTATTTCAAAGCGGCGGGAGCGACCATTGTTTCCGTGAATTTAAAAACTGCGGGTAGTCGTATCGGTTATATTGAAGGGGCGGGCGACAAAGTGCCTGATGCGCTGACAGCAATGGGCTATACTGTAGTGCGTTTAAATGAGCATACGCTGAACGCGGATGAGATCCGGAATCTGGATGCGGTCATAACAGGGGTCAGGGCCTATGATGTACACGACTGGCTCTTTTCGAAATATGAGGTGCTGATGAACTATATAAAAAACGGAGGTAATCTGATTGTGCAGTACAACAGAAATCTCGGAACGGACACTACGGGCATTGGACCATACCCCTTTGGCATTTCCAATTCAAGAATTACTGAAGAAGACGCGCCTGTTCAATTTCTGCTGCCCGGCCATCCGGTACTTCATTTTCCGAATGAGATCGGTTCCGCCGATTTTGATGGCTGGATACAGGAGAGGGGAATTTATTTTGCTGCGCATGCGGACCCGAGATATCAGGCTATTTTTTCCATGCACGACAGCGGAGAGCCGGATTTAAATGGCAGTCTGATTACCGGGAGCTATGGCAGAGGAAATTTCACTTATACAGGCCTGGTTTTTTTCAGAGAACTACCCGCAGGCGTTCCGGGTGCCTATCGTCTGCTCGCGAATATCATTGCGCTCAATCAACCAAAGGATAGATGATGAATCTGAACAGAAGGGAAATTTCCACAATCGTTGCCATTGTCACCGGAATTGTTGTCGGCCGGCTGATTAAGAAAGTGACTGTGGGTATGCTGATCGGACTGATGCTCGGATTGATTGTGGCCATGCTGATGGCAAAACGTCAGAGTGATTCAAAATAACCATATGAACGCGTTGCCGCCTGATGAAAAGCCTCCCTTATTTAAATCCTGGACCAGCTGGTACCTGCTGGTCATCGGGTTTCTCGGTCTGCTGATCGTCTTATTCTACTTTTTTACCAAACACTTTTCATGAGCCTTCTCGACTGGATTGTGCTTGTAGTGACCCTGGCTGGTATCATTTTATACGGACTGTATAAAAGCAGGTCCGAGAAAAATCTGGAAAGCTATTTTCTATTGAACCGGAGTTCTTCCTGGTACCTGATACTGCTTGGAATTATGGGAACGCAGGCCAGTGCCGTTACTTTCCTGTCGGCGCCGGGACAGGCGTATACCGACGGAATGCGGTTTGTGCAATATTACTTCGGGCTGCCCTTAGCCATGGTCGTTCTCTGCGTCACTTTTGTTCCTGTTTTCCATAAACTGAAACTATTTACTGCATACGAATTTCTCGAAAAAAGATTTGACGGAAAAACAAGAACGTTTACTTCTCTTTTGTTTTTGTTGCAGCGCGGGCTGTCGACCGGTATCAGTATTTCCGCACCCTCTATCATTCTTTCCTCACTGCTGGGATGGAATATTCTCTGGACAAATATGCTGATGGGTGGATTGCTGATTATATATACCGTTACAGGAGGAGCAAAGGCCGTTGCGTACACACAGCAGATCCAGATGATTATTATTTTCGCGGGAATGGCCATTGTGGGTTACGTGGTTGTCCATTTACTGCCGGGGAATATGGGGTTATCAGATGCTCTGCATATTGGCGGGAAAGCCGGAAAATTAAATGTAATCACATCGGGAAGAGATGAAGGGGGATTTCAGTGGAACGACCGGTACAATATCTGGAGCGGTGTGATAGGCGGTTTTTTTTTACAGCTTTCCTATTTCGGCACAGACCAGTCGCAGGTTGGCCGTTATCTAACTGCAAAATCCACCCGCGAAAGCAAGCTGAGTTTATTGCTGAACGGACTGGTGAAGATACCCATGCAGTTCGGCATTCTTTTGCTTGGCGTACTGGTATTCTCTTACTATCAGTTTGCAAAAGAACCCTTGTTTTTTAATCAGACGCAGCTCGATTTGCTATCCAAAACAAAATATGCCGACTCGCTGAAAATCGTGATAAAAGATTATGAATCGCTGCAGAAGGAAAAAATAGCGCAGATGGATCCTTCACTGGAAACCCATGTGGAAAATCAGATGCATCAGGGTCTGGCTATGCAGTATGCCCAGAAAAAACAAGCCGACCTGCATGCTACCATTCAGCGCTGGCTGAAAGACAAGGACGTTAAAGGAGATCCCAACGATACGAATTATATTTTCCTTCGTTTTGTTGTGGATCATCTGCCGAGGGGACTGGTGGGACTTTTAATAGCGGTTATTTTTTTATCCGCCTGGGGATCCGTGGCGGCTTCGCTGAATGCCCTTTCTTCATCAACAATGAATGATATTCATAAGCGGATGGCCAAAACGCCTGTCTCCGAAAAAAAAGAATTTACCTACTCCCAGCTGTATACTTTGGTTTGGGGTGTTTTTTGCGTAGTCATAGCCCAGCTTGCTTACAATATCGGAAACAGCCTCATAGAAGCCGTAAATGTTCTGGGCTCCCTTTTTTATGGAGTCATTCTGGGTATTTTTCTGGTTGCTTTTTATTTAAAGAAAGTAACCTCAACCCCGGTTTTTGTCAGCGCGGTTTTCGTAGAGCTTTTTGTCATCTGTATTCATACCCTTAACCAGCGGGAAATCCTCCATATCAGTTTCCTTTGGCTGAACGCCATCGGTGCACTGGGTGTCATCTTGCTGAGTATTATTTTGCAGAGCCTCATCGGGAAGAAAACGGATGCGGTGATCCCCCTATGACAGAGCTTCCGACTTCACATGGTTATAACTTTTCTTACTCACTTCAATCAGCCTGAGTACTTTTTCGCGCATGTCATCTTTTAAACCGCTGATTTCATGTTCAAATACTTCATGAAGCTCTTCCAGTTCATCATTGGTTGTTCCCCGGATTCGTCGGATTTTGTCTTTGATGTTATCTACGGAATCTGATAATTTCCTGCGGGTATCTGTTCCTTTCGCAGGAGCAATTAAAATACCTATAACGATGCCGGAAAGCGTGGCGGTAAATAATCTTTGTAAGCTCATACCTGGTAATTTTAAAATGAATCAATAAGGTATTAATTTTCAACAATCCTGCCAGAAAGTCCAGTCCGTTTGTAAAGATTTTATTATGGAGTATCTTCGCGCAGCTTTAACTTTTAAAACCTTATTAATCTGAACTATGAGTACTTATCTGATCACCGGTGGCGCCGGCTTTTTAGGCATTAATATGACCCGTTATCTCCTCGACCGTGGTCATCAGGTAGTTTCCCTCGACATTGCCGATTTTGATTATCCGGAAAAGGACCGGATTACCGAAATCAAGGGGGATATCCGCGACCGGCCCATGGTGGATAAAGCTATGCAGGGAGTTGATTTTGTGATTCATACAGCTGCAGCTTTACCATTATATAAGAAAGCAGATATTTATTCAACGGATCTCGATGGTACAAGAAACGTGTTACAGTCTGCACTGGATAATCATATCCAGCGCGTGGTCCATATTTCATCAACAGCCGTATATGGCGTTCCTGACCATCATCCCCTGGTGGAGGACGACAAGCTTTTTGGCGTAGGCGACTATGGCATATGCAAGGTAGAGGCAGAGGGAATCTGTGTGGATTTCAGGAAAAAAGGCCTGATAGTGCCGATTTTTCGCCCCAAGTCTTTTATAGGCCCGGAACGTCTTGGAGTATTTGGGGTGTTTTATGACTGGGCCAAGGACGGTAAGGGTTTCCCGGTTCTGGGCAGCGGAAATAATAAATACCAACTGATGGATGTGGAAGATTTCGCTTCCGCTATTTATCTCTCCACAACCATCGATGCGGCAAAAGCAAACGACACTTTTAATGTAGGAGCCAAAAATTTCACTACCATAAAAGAGGACTACCAGGTGGTGCTGGACCGTGCAGGTTTTGGCAAGAAAATCACCGGCGTCCCGGCAGGGGCCGCAATCTGGATGTTGCGGATTCTGAATAAACTGAATATCTCCCCTCTTTATCCATGGGTTTACGAAACCGCATCCAAGGATTCTTTCGTTTCCATTGAAAAAGCGCAGCGGGTTTTAGGATGGGAACCTAAGTTTTCCAATAAAGATGCGTTATTAAGGAATTACGAATGGTATATAGCCAATATGCACCATTTTCAACAGACCAGCACGGGTATCTCTCATCGCGTTCCATGGAAGCAGGGCGCGTTGGGTATTGTGAAGAAATTCTTTTAATAAGCTTAAAGCCTAAAGCTCAAAGCCTAAAACCTTCTGAACTGCATTTGCGTGAAAGTTCCCTAAAATTTGTTGTGAACTCTGGCTTCGCATGTTTTCCGC
The DNA here is from genome assembly GCA_965214575.1 of Puia sp. Lineage (GTDB taxonomy): Bacteria > Bacteroidota > Bacteroidia > Chitinophagales > Chitinophagaceae > Puia. The sequence continues at coordinate 21,120 of CBDCCE010000031.1, read as the reverse complement.
TATAAGCTTTAGGCTTTGAGCTCTAGGCTTTGGGCTTTAAGCTTTGAAAAGCGGGATGATATTTTTGGAGAGTCTCTCTAAGGTAGGCCCTGTCCAAGTGAGTATAGATTTCCGTAGTAGTAATACTTTCATGCCCCAGCATTTCCTGAACGGCACGCAGATCGGCACCAGCTTCTACCAGGTGGGTGGCAAACGAGTGACGAAAAGTATGAGGCGATACTGTTTTCTTAATTCCCGCTTCGCGAACCAGATCCCTGAGCAGAATGAAGATCATCTGTCGCGTTAATCCCGCACCTCTTCGGTTAAGAAATAAAATGTCTTCATTCCCCTTTTTAATTTGTGCGTGTACGCGCACATTTTTTCTGTAAATACCAATATATTTTAATGCTGTATGTCCAATCGGAACCAGTCTTTCCTTATCGCCCTTGCCGATTACTTTAATAAATCCAAGATCAGGATAAAGAGAAGAAATGCGCAGATTAACAAGCTCCGTTACCCGCAAACCGCAGCTATACAGGGTTTCCAGAATGGCCCTGTTTCTTTCACCTTCCGGACTGCTGAGATCAATGGCATGAACGATGCGATCAATTTCATCCACACTGAGAAAATCGGGTAAAGAACGCCGCAGTCTCGGCGTTTCGAGCAGCACGGTAGGATCCTGCCTGACCAGATTTTCCTGCAATGCATATTTGTAAAAAGAACGAATGCCTGAAATAATACGCGACTGGGAACTGGCCGTCATACCCAGCTCGCCAATCCATTTGATAAACTGCTGGAGATCTTTCAGTCTGATCTCATCCATCCCGGGAATCTTTTCCTGCATACCGAGATACTGAGTGAGCTTTTCGATATCCCGCAGATAGGCTTCTACCGAATGATCAGAAAGTGATTTTTCCAATTGAAGCCAGGCTTTAAAACCCTTTTTCTCGGCGGTCCACATTTGATTTATTTTATTTCCCACCTGCCTTCGGCCATTCCATCCTGCATGATTTCCACCAGACGGTAAGTGGCCGGACAAAATTCCACATTTTGTTTAAACATATGGCCGTATTCCTTTATGTTTTTTGTGCCATGGTAGGGGAAGCCTGCACAATCGCGGGGACGCACTTCATAGATATTGCACATATTGGTTTTCATGTCCAGGAACTGGCAGGGTTGTTTTTTATTCATCCAGTCACCCGTTTTGTCCCTGTACAGCCATTTTTCCATGAAGGCTTTTTTTGTCATGCCAAGAAATCCGGAGATACGGGTAATATCTTTCCGGGTATAGGTAGGTGACATGGTTTTACAGCAGTTTGCACAGTCGAGGCAATCTGTTTTTGCCCAGGCCAGTTCATTCGCTTCCAGGGTAACCAGACGCAGAGCAGCTACAGGTTTTTTCTGCAGTCTGGCGATAAAGGATCTCAACCGCTTTTTATTTTTCTTAACCAGTGTTCTGAACGATCTCAGGTTAACAGTTGATTCGGGCATGGGATGTAATAGTTGAATTCTGCAGATAAGATGTACGTAAATATATTAATCCTGAAAATGAATACCTATTTTTTTCATCAGCGCAGTAGCATTGAGACTGCTGCAGATGCCTTTTTTAATTTTATAGTCGAAGTCCAGCTCATCACCCCTGAGTCTGCCTTCAAAGTGATAATTGCTGACCCCGGGATCCGCAGATTCCGAATGAGCCAGTTCAGTATCGTGGGTGGCCATTATCGTAACCGAACTGCCTTTTAGTAACTGTTTTACGAGAGCCCTTGTGCCCTTGTGACGGTCATCAGAGTTGGTGCCGCGAAGTACTTCATCCAGCAGAATAAACACTTTTTCATTCTGCTGAACCATCTCGATAATGTATTTAAGTTTTTTTAATTCTGCATAAAATGTACTGGTGTTCTCTGCCAGGTTATCAGCTACCCGCATGCTGCTGACCAAAGAAGCAGGAGACAATGCCATCTTTTTCGCACAAACCGGAGCGCCTGTCATGGCCAGCACCATATTGATTCCGAGAGCACGGAGAAAAGTACTCTTACCCGCCATATTGGAACCTGTTATGAAGGCCAGTTTTCCGGATCCTTCAATGGCAAAATCATTCGGTATACGATGTTCGGGCGGAATCAGGGGATGCCCCATTTCAATTGCCTTGAACTGAAAATACGGAGTAGTCACTTCAGGAAAGCACCAGTCCGGTTCATTGCGTACCAGGGAAGCCAGACTGATCAGCCATTCAGTTTCAGCTATTACAGAAAACCAGGAATCAAACTGCCATGTGTTTTTTTTCTTCCATTGATTCAGCGCAATCATCTGTCTGAGATCCCACATCAGAAAAATTCCCAGCACGGGCCCAACGACCAGATTCGACCTCCAATCGATTCTCTTAAGAATTTGGTTGAACTCCCGGATAGCTGCCGAGGCGGACGGATAACCGTCGGGTTTTAGCTTTTTTTGAAGGGACTGAAGAACGGGCATGGAAAAAGGTTCTTCTTCAATCAGGGCAATTAATTCAAGCATCGTTTCCATTTCCGGCTGGATTCGGGAGACCATTTCGAACTCCGGTTGAATTTTGACTGCCATGGCATAAATGAATGCGCTCAATATCAGGAGACAAATGATCAGTCCGTTCGAAGGAATGTAGCCGCTTATATATAATGTGAAAATGGCAATGGGAACAATGGGGTAAATGTTCTGAAATAATTTCCAGAATGAATGGCGATAAGCTGCAGATGGCGCATGCATCCAGAAAGAAAGTTTTTTTTCCGTCCCGAAACTCAGCGGACTCGCTAATGAGGATGCCTGAAACTGCTGGGTGTAATGCTGTTTTTTGGAAAGTTCAGTTGCGGCTCCCTGGGTAGCTGCGATTTCATGCGCTGGCAGAAAGTTTTTCAACCGCTCGGCCAGTAATTTTTTTGACTGATCCGAATGACAGCGACTGATCCATTGAAACAGGGAGGATTCGCCAAAAAGATCCAGATCGGAAGCGTAAGCATGACCTGGTTCTGAAAAATGTTGACCTGCGTCATAGCCGCTGAGTTTTTGCTTTATTGCATCGATCTCATGATGATTGACCAGAATAAGAAACCCGAAGTTCCTGATCGCTGCCGACTGATCCGCATCTCTGATAACGAGATAAATAAAAAGAACAATAAAAATGAATGAAACAATAGTAACCGGCACCGCGGAAGGCCAAAACAGCTTAAACGCCAGCACGCCTGATATCACGGCAAAGAGCCGGGCAATAGCCAGTATTTTTTTATTTTTCTTCAATCGCTGAATGTCCGATTCGTATTTCAGAATCGCCTGCCGGTACGATTGAAGTATAACTTCTTTTTCGTTGTACTGCTCGCTCATTACCACCAATATACGTCTTCTATAAAAAAGAAATCGGGTTTGCCATCGGCATTCAGCAGAATCGAAAGAATGTCGTACTGCGACCAGTTCCACGACGGATATCTGTTCAAATAGGCTTCGCCCGCTGCAAGTAAATGCCTCCCCTTTTTCCGGTCCACCCAATCCTCGGGATTTCCAAAAAGGTCATCATGTCTCGACTTCACCTCTACAAAATGCAAAACACCCAGACGGCAGGCAATGATGTCCACTTCATACCGGCTATATTTCCAGTTTCGTTCAAGTAGTTCAAAGCCGCGTTCTGAAAGCCATTCCGCGGCCATTTGCTCACCGGCTTTCCCAAATGCATTATGTGCGGCCATTTTTGCTTTACTTTGAGCCACGAATGAAAAATATGGAACTGAGTAAAGATCGGATCTTTCCGATTTCAGGAAAAGTGCAACACTATGCCTGGGGAGGATTTTACTACTTGCCGAAATTGTTGAATATACCGGTTAAAAAGGGTGAAACATATGCAGAATTCTGGTTGGGAACCCACGACAGGGGTAGTTCTGAATTTAAAAATGGATCAGAACAACCGGTTTCTCTCAAAGATTATATCGCCGCTTTCCCGGCACAAACACTCGGGGATGACACTGCCAAAAAGTTTGGCCAACTGCCTTATCTGCTAAAGATTCTGGACGTAAAAGACATGTTGTCCATTCAGGTCCATCCCAGCAAAGAGAACGCCCGGCTTGCCTTTGAAGCCGAAAATCAGAAAGGGGTTGACCTTCTCGCACCTGAACGTAATTTCAAAGATGAGAATCACAAGCCCGAACTCATGCTCGCGCTTGGTGATTTCTGGCTGCTGCACGGATTCAAAAACCCCAAGGCATTACAGGCCATTCTGCGGGAAGTTCCTGAACTTCACTTCCTGGTACCCATCTTTGGCGGAAGCGACTATAAAAGCCTCTATAAGCATGTTATGGAAATGCCGCAGGTACAGGTGGACAGGCATTTGAAAACGCTGGTAGAAAGAAATATCGCATACTATCATGCCAACAAGCTAAATAAGGAAAAAGAAGATTTTTGGGCCGCAAGGGCCGCCATCACTTATTCCATGGATGGACATATCGACAGGGGCATTTTCTCTGTTTATTTTTTCAATCTTCTGCATCTGCAGGCAGGACAGGCTGTTTTTCAGGATGCGGGAGTTCCGCATGCCTATCTGGAAGGACAGAACGTGGAAATTATGTCAAATTCGGATAATGTGTTGCGGGGTGGTCTTACGTCTAAACATATAGATGTGCCGGAACTGATGAAACATATTCATTTTACAGCCACCATTCCGCATATCCTCACCGGCACAGCAGCCGGTGAGGAAAGACTGGTTTATCCGACCAGTGCCCCGGATTTTGAACTTAGCTGTTTACGAATGGCGAAAGGGCAGTCACTAAAACTTCATTCAGGCGGGGCCGAAATCTTTCTGGTATTCAGCGGATCGGCTGAAATAACGGAAAGTGAAAAAACAGGTTTTAAAAGAAACAAAGGGGAGGCCTGGGTTAGCTTCGATGATGCGGGGAGTACAATAAAAGCGCTGGATGACCTGGTCATTTATCAGGCTTCTGTACCTGGAGCGTGACAAATATTGCTTCTGCTAAAGAAGTATAAAATGGGTTAATTTTGCAGTTCTAAAACAATCTGATGAAATCGTCAAAAAATATAATCTGGTCCTTCGTTTTGCTGGGTATCATTGCTGCATTATACCGGATTATTCCGGGTCGTCCTTTTGGTTTCGCGCCGCAATGGGCGATGGCTGTTTTTGCAGGAGCCGTAATTAAAGATAAAAAATGGGCATTCATCATCCCCGTACTATCCATGTTTGTTTCAGATATGTTATATCAGGCGCTTTATCTTGGTGGGCTTACAAATATGCCTGGTTTATATGAAGGTCAGTGGCAGAACTATCTGCTTTTTGCTTTGCTGGTATTTGTTGGATTTGCAATAAAGAAACTGAATGTCATACAGATTACCGCCGCTTCAATTGCTGCGCCGACGCTTTATTTTCTGGTTTCTAATTTTCTGGTCTGGGCCAGCAATGGAACGACACGCGGGCTGGACAGGCCCAAAACATTTAATGGCCTGATGCTTTGTTATGGGGATGGCATTCCGTTTTACCGGACGAGCATTCTGGCCACCCTGGTTTTCTCTGCCATTCTTTTCGGATCGTATCTGGTGATACAAAATCAGCAGCTGGCCCGTAAGGAGCTGACAGCCTGATCATCCGGGATATCCTACGTCTTCAATAAGGAATTTGCCATCTGCGGCTGAAGTGGCCAGTTCGTCACAACGGTTGTTATGCGGGTTGGTTGCATGACCTTTCACCCAGTGAAACCGGATATGTTGTTTCTTAGCCAGATCGGCGTAGCGAAGCCAGAGATCCTTATTTTTTTTCCCGCCTTTAAAATCAGTGGCGATCCAGGTTTTGAGCCATCCCTTTTCCACGCTGTTCACTACGTACTGACTATCGGAATATATCCTGAGATTTAGTCCTTCTTTTTTAAGTGCTTCGAGACCGGCTATCACTGCCATAAGTTCCATCCGGTTATTCGTAGTTCTTTTGAATCCGCCGGACAGCTCTTTTTCTTTTCCATTGTAAATGAGTATGGTGCCGTATCCTCCGGGTCCCGGGTTGCCGCGGGAAGATCCATCGGTGTACATGATAATCGGTTCGTGCAAATCAATCATTTTAGTGATTAAACCTGAAATACTCCGGTCTTAAAAACGGCCATCTCAGTATTCTGATTAGCCGCTCTGATTCCTTCAGAAATATACTTTCGGGTGTCGAGCGGATCGATGATGCCATCCACCCATAAACGGGCGGCCGCGTAATAAGGGCTGGTCTGTTTTTCATAACGGCCCCGAATTTCATCCAGCAATTTTTTTTCTTCCGCTGGTTCTATGAGTTGGCCCTTCGACTGAAGTGAAGCCACCTGTATCTGCAGAAGGGTTTTCGCAGCCTGCTCGCCACCCATTACGGCCAGTCGCGCTGACGGCCAGGCCAGGATCAGCCTTGGGTCGTAGGCTTTTCCACACATGGCATAGTTGCCGGCACCATAAGAATTGCCGACAATAATCGTGAATTTCGGAACAACCGAATTGGCAACCGCATTCACCATTTTTGCACCATCTTTAATTATTCCTGAATGTTCACTTCTGGTGCCGACCATAAAGCCCGTAACATCCTGTAAAAAAAGCAGTGGTATTTTTTTCTGATTGCAATTCATAATAAAACGCGCAGATTTGTCCGCGCTGTCATTGTAAATCACACCGCCCATCTGCACCTCACCTTTTTTTGTCTTTACCACCGTGCGCTGGTTGGCCACAATGCCCACTGCCCACCCGTCAATTCTCGCATATCCACAAATAATGGTTTTACCATAATCTTCCTTGAACTGCTGTATGCCGGGAGAGTCCACTATTCTGTTGATAATCTCTACCATGTCGTAGGGTTTCGTGGCATCAGAAGGAATCAATCCGTAAATATCCTGGGGGGATTGTGCAGGTTCTCTGGGTTCCATGCGGTCATAACCGGCAACGGCGCTGTGTCCAAGGGAAGACATGATTTTCTTTATCTGATCCAGACATTCCTCCTCGGTTTTGAACCGGTAATCTGCAATACCCGAAATCGAATTGTGGGTTACTGCGCCTCCCAGCGTTTCCGCATCGGTTGTTTCACCAATCGCTGCTTTTACCAGATAAGGGCCGGCTAAAAAAATAGAGCCATTGCCCTCTACCATCAGGGTTTCGTCGCTCATGATAGGCAGGTAGGCACCACCAGCCACACAGGGGCCCATAACAGCGGACAACTGCGTGATGCCCATTGCACTCATGCGCGCATTGTTTCTGAATATTCTGCCGAAATGTTCTTTGTCGGGGAAAATCTCATCCTGCAGGGGAAGAAAAACACCTGCGCTGTCTACAATATAAATAACGGGCAGATGATTCTCCATCGCGATCTCCTGCATACGCAGATTTTTCTTTCCGGTAATGGGAAACCAGGCGCCGGCTTTTACCGTTTGATCATTCGCCAGGATAATACACTGTCTCCCGCTCACGTACCCTATGCCTGCAACCGTGCCGCCGGCCGGACAGCCGCCATATTCATCATACATTTCGTAACCGGCGAAAGCGCCAATTTCATAAAAATGGGCATCATTGTCGAGCAGGTAGGCAATTCTTTCCCTTGCGGTCAATTTTTTTTTCTCGTGTTGCTTGTCGATTGATTTTAGCCCGCCACCTAGAGCAATTTTCTGAAACCGGTTGCGAAGCTGGCTTGAGTGCCTGCTTCATGTTATCTTCATTCTTGTTAAAATCAAGATCCATGATTATTGTATAATCTGCAATATAGTCTGGATGCTTTAATAATATGTATTTTTAAGATTATGCACTGGAAACGTTTGAGGTCCTGGGGGATACCGCTGATCCTGGCGGTGATCGTGAAAATATTTTCTTTTTTCCCGGAAGCCGTTGAACATTATTATTCAACCGGAATCTATCCGGCTATTTCAATTTTCCCAAGACTGCTTTTTGGATGGATTCCTTTCAGTGTGGGCGATATTTTATATGCGGCCGTTTTTGTTTATCTGATTATTTCCCTGGTATTCTTTTTTATCCGGGCTTTCAGAAGAACACTGCACCGCCAGTACCTGCTGCTCTGTCTGAAGAGATGTATTTCCATCATGCTCTGGGTCTATCTGGCCTTTAATATATTCTGGGGTTTGAATTATGATCGCCTGCCGGTTGCCAAACAACAGCATCTGGATGTGCGGCCTTATTCGAAGGAAGAACTGCAGACTCTGGTTAATCTGCTGGTGAACCGGATGAATGAGATTGATTCGGCGTCGCGTTTGGCCAGAAAGGATTTGCGAAACAATGACAGCGTTTTTAAAAAATCTGTTGAGGCTTATCATCAGGCCGCCCGTTCTCATCCGGCGCTTCTGTATTTTTTCCCCTCCGTAAAATTTTCATTTTTTGGCTATGTGGCAAACTATCTGGGGTTTAGTGGTTACTATAATCCCTTTACCTGCGAGGCCCAGGTAAACACAACTATTCCCCGTTTTGTTCAGCCCTTTACCACCTGTCACGAAATAGGACATCAGCTGGGCTACGCGAAAGAAGAAGAAGCCAATTTCTCCGGATTCCTGGCCACCAAATCCTCGCTGGATCCGGCTTTCCGTTATTCGGTTTATGTGGACCTCTATCTATATTCCGCCAGTGCATTATATGGCCTCGATTCCGCATCATTTATTCCATACAGGGAAAAATTAAAACCGGCAGTGCGTCAGGATCTCCGGGATCTGAAAGCATTTTATCAGCAGTATCAGAATCCGCTCGAGCCAATCATTCACAAGATATATGGGAAATATCTGAAAGCCAACCGTCAGCCACAGGGTATCAATTCTTATGATGAAGTAGTCGGGCTGGCCATAGGATATTACCGGAAATACGGAGCGGAGGGTTTTTAAAATGCATTCTTCCACATCATACTTTCCACCGGCCTGTTTGTTTGTCCGGAATATTTGGCGTCTTTTTTCTGATTGTATTTCACTTCAATTTCACCGTCCACAGGAAAGTAAATGAGCTGACCGATCGGCATGCCTTTGTATATGCGAACGGGTTGCTTCACTGAAATTTCCAGTGTCCAGTTGCCACAGAAGCCAACATCTCCCTTGCCGGCCGTGGCATGAATATCAATACCCAGCCTCCCGGTGGATGATTTGCCTTCCAGAAAGGGCACGTGTTCGTGGGTTTCTGTGTATTCCGCCGTTACGCCGAGATAAAAAATATGGGGATACAGAATAAATCCTTCATCGGGGATTTCAAAGGATTCGATTTCATTGTGTTTTTTGGCGTCCAGTATATGTTCACGGTAAGTCGCCAGCAGGGGACCGAGATGTACGTCGTAGGAATTGCTGCCGAGGGAAGCGCGGTTATAAGGCACAATTTTGATGGATCCTTTCTCCATTTCTTCCATGATGCGCTTATCAGATAAAATCATTCTTTTGGTGGTTTATTTGTTTATTTGTTGTCCACTGCCCTTAAACGCAGCGAATTTCGCATTAAGCTTTTTTCTGATGCCCTTATTTTATCAACATAATATCAACGAATTCTCGAAGCTGGGCATTTGGAAAATTGAAGAACCCGAATCTTTTTTCCTCGCAAAAGTACCTTTAAAACGGGATGTATCTCACCCTCAGAAAAGGTTACAGCATCTGGCCGGACGTTATCTGCTGACCGAAATGTTCACTGATTTTCCCCTCGAAGAGATTCTCATTGCCGATACCAGAAAACCCTATCTGCCGGATGAGAAATATCATTTTTCCATTTCCCATTTCGGCAATTATGCCGCTGCTATTGTCAGCAGCAGCAACCGGGTGGGCGTGGATGTAGAAAAAGCGAGCCCTACGATTGAGAAAATAAGAAACAAATTTCTCTCCGATAACGAATCGGCTATCGCGTTCGAGGGAATAGAAAAATCGGGACATCGTTTAAGACAACTCACTTTGCTGTGGAGCGCCAAAGAATCGATTTTCAAGTGGTACAGCCTGGGCAAAGTGAATTTCAGGGAGCATATCTGCTGGACCGACCCCTATTTCAACCGCTCCGGCGATATGGGCCAACTGTATTTTGAATTCAGGAAAGGAAAACCTATACCCCTTTTCGGTTTATTATAAAATCTTTGATGATCTGGTACTGACCTTTGTTTACAGCTAGGATTATTCAATGCCCAGAATTTCGTTTGTGTCATCTATCAGATTCATGTTGAAATCTTCCTGCCCCGAAATACCTTCCATCGAACCCTTGATATGGGCGGCATTGAGCAAAACCTTTTCCAGTTGCTTCTCCCTGGTTTTCCATAATTTCTCCATCATTTCCCTTTCCCGCTGAATGGACATCTTCATGGAAGAAAATCCTTCCCTGATGGCCTTCCACTGTTCACTGAACTCAGTACTGGTTAAGTAATCGTACAATAACTGCATCTTATCGCCCTTGTTCTGCTGGTTCCGAGAAGCCTGGAATATACGGATAACGCCATCGCGCAGGACTTCGGTCAGGGCCCTGACCTCGGAAAAATTACAAATCCAGATCCCGTTTTTTTCGCCAAAGCAGTCCATATCTTTCGGCATAACCCGCGTGACGAGAATGGCCACCTGTGCGCCCTGCTGACGCATATCGGATTTTAATTTGTCAATCCAGTCGGCTTCGAAATTCTTTGTGCGTTTACTTTCATAAATGATTTTGCCGCATTCCTGGCCCATGGCATTTCTTATGGCCAGCAAACAATCCGCTCCGCGCACACCTTTGCCAATCGGCTCTACCTGATCAAAGGGGAAAGCAGTCTGTAATAATTTCTCAAGCGCCAGTTCCTGCACCTCACCCTGTAGCTGTGTTGAACCCTGGTCGGCCCTGCGTTTCATTTCTTCCGCCAGTTTTTTCTGGTCCTCCAGCTGTTTTTCAAGTTCCTTCAGTCTCAGTTGAAAATCGGTTTCCCTGGCCTGGTTCTTTTGTTGTTCGATACCGCGTATTTCTTCACTGATCTTTGTTCTTTCTTCCTGTAACTGCCGCTTCATGGCAATTTCCATTTCTTCGGCCCTGCTGTTCAGCGCCTGTTCTTTTTGCAGAAATTCCAGTTCCTTCTGGCGCGCAGCTTTCAGTTTTTTCATTCTGTTCCGTATTGTTTTGCTGAAGTACAGCCAGCTGGTTTTCGAAATCGCTGTGAATGGATTTTCGCAGGCTGTTTTCCAAAGTTTGCTGAAGTATTTTTTTTTCTTCATTTAATTTTTTCTGAAAAATATCTTCCTGCTCCATCAGCTGTCTGGACAAATCGGAGGCTTTTTTCTGAAATTCTTCCTTCCTTTTTTTTGGTGAACACGATCATCTGTTCGCGCAAATCTTTTTTGTACTGCTCTGAAACCGCTTCCTCCATCGCAAACTCATGACGGCAATTCGGACATTTAATAGTCGTGGACATGCACTGTTTTTTGTAAAGTTAATTGATCGGGCTTAAGGCTTAAAGCCTAAAGCTAAAAGCCTAAAGCTTAAAGCTAAAAGCCTAAAGCTTAAAACTCAATACCTAACCCTTCATGTGGTGATCAGACATGGAGAATTTCTCTAACTTTAAGAAACAAACAACGGAATGAAATATTTTGTCTTCCTGCTGCTTCTCATTGGATTTTTCGATTCCATGGCCCAGCAAACCCAAAAGCCTCCCCTGCATGGTAAACACTGGATGGCCATTACAGGAAAGCCGCTGGGTGCCGAATCCGGCGCACAGATATTTCAGCAGGGTGGAAATGCCGTAGATGCGGCCTGTGCCATGCTCGCTTCGATGTGTACCCAATGGGCGGTACTCAGCTGGGGCGGAGAAACACAGGCCCTTATTTACAATCCAAAAACAAAAAAAGTTATTTCCATCGATGCCCTGGGTTTTGCTCCCGGCGCAGCAACTGTGGCCTACTATCATTCAAAAGGTTATTATTTTCCACCGGAATATGGCCCCCTTGCCGCAGTTACGCCCGGCACGCCCGGAGGTCTTTGTTATATGCTCGCAGAATACGGTACGATGAGTCTCAAACAGATTCTTGCACCGGCCATGCAGCTGGCCGCCGGATATCCGATAGAAGCGATGGCAGCCAATAATATGCAGAAGAATCTTTCCTGGATCAGACAATGGCCTTATAGCAGCAAAGTTTTTATTACTCATCCGGGAGAAAAAAGGGAAGCTCCTGAACCCGGTGAAATATTTGTATAGAAAGATCTGTTGTTGACACTCACCCGCATGATAGAAGCGGAAGACGAAGCCCTTCAGCAAAAGAAATCAAGAAAGGAAGCTATTTATGCGGCCTGCGATCGATTTTATAAAAGGTGATATCGGCAGGGAATTCGTGAGGGGTTGTCAGGAGCAGGGCGGACTGATTACCCTGGAGGACCTCGCAAAATGGAAACCGCTGGAAGAAGAACCACTGCACGTGAATTATAAAGGGATTGAAGTTTATAAACTGCAGCAGTGGTCGCAGGGTGCCGCCCTGCTGGAAAGCCTGAATATTCTCGAAAATATTGATCTGCGTGCCATGGGCTATAACAGCCCAAAATATATCCACACGGTTTATCAGACCATGAATCTGGCTTTTGCCGATCGCGATTTTTATTACGGGGATCCTTATTTTTCTCCGAAAGAACCCATCACGGGATTGCTCAATAAAGAATACGCCAGGCAAAGGGCAGCGACCATTCAGTATGAAAAAAATGATTCCCGCTCCGCACCCGGTGATCCTTATCCCTTTGAAGGGAAAACAAATCCTTATTCCGGTTTATTGAAATCGAGATTTGGAAAGGAATGGCCCCTGGCCTTGAAAGAACCGGATGTAACCAGCCGGCCTTCTTCGAACTCAGTTGCACTGGCAGGGGAGGAAGAAAAAAAATATCAGGAGCGTTTATTTCTCGGTACTACGTCCATTGAAGCCTGTGATGCAGAGGGCTGGGTGGTATCCGTCACGCCCAGCGGAGGCTGGCTGCCCGCCTGCATTGCCGGTAACACGGGTGTAGGTATGAGTCAGCGCATGCAGAGTTTTGTTCTGGATTCCACCCTGAATCCTTTTAATGTGCTGGAGCCCTATAAAAGACCGAGAGTTACCCTGACGCCTACACTGGCCATAAAAGACGAAAAACCCTTTCTTTCTTTTGCCGTTCAGGGCGGAGATACGCAGGACCAGAATCTGCTTCAGTTTTTCCTGAATATAGTAGAGTTTAATATGACCGTGCAACAGGCAACAGAAGCAGCCAATATCAATACCGACCAGTTGTGGCTTTCCCTGGGTGGTGATAAAAGAGATGACCGCGCACCCCGTCCGGGATATATTTTACTCAACAGCAAAACCGACTCAACAGTCAGAAAGGAATTAAAGGGAATGGGGTATACTCCACGTTATGCTGATAGAACCAGCGGTCCGATCAATGCGATTTATTATGATTGGAAACACGGGAGCTTCTGGGGTGGCAGCAGCAATTATGGGGAAGACTACGGGATTGGCTGGTAACATTACTGCACGGCAGCATACACATACCGGCTTCCGCAAAATTCAAAACAGTGCGCGTCGAAGGAGAGATTGCCATAAATCTCCAGATGTGGTTTTACTATTTTATATCCCAGTATGAGTTCCTGGTTGCCGCTGCTTAATATCAGCGTGCTGTCATTTATCGAGTAATTGAAGGAAGTGGAAACGCCCGAAATCCGGAACCTTCCGGAACGGTCGTCTGTAAACCAGAAATAGTCGGAAACGGAGCTTCCCACAGGTGCCCACGGAATGGCATTCAGGTCAACACCCCCGCCGGGAGAGACGTAAATGTCCGAGAGATCCCATTTGCCCTGAATACTGACCAGCTGCGGATTATTCACGCTGTCTGAACCGGTGGCTGTGGATTTTTTGCATGCGGCCATGCCCATCAGCAGGGAAATCAGGAAAATCGCCTTTTTCATATTTCTTGAATTACTGACGAAATGATGCTGATTTACCGCAAAGGGTTGCATGCAATATTAAAACACAGGGCGATTCATTCGACTGTGGCTAATTTTTTAATTTGAAGTTGAATACCAGAGTACCCGTGGACTCGTCAGTGCCCGAATTGAATTTAACCTGGTGGGCTTTGCGTATGGCAATCGCTTTTAGTGTGGCATCGGAAGTGGTAGATCCCAGCGCCTGATATTCCGCGCTGATCACATTTCCCGCTGCATCCACATGGATATCAACGGCCACTTTGGCGTTTTCGTTAAATTCATCTGTGAAAGAAGGGGTGCTGCTGATTCTCCTGCCCTGCAGGCCCCTGGAGATGGCAATACCGTTGCCATGGCCTCCACCCTTATAGTTCGTTGAATTCGGGTCGCCGCCAGGCGCTCCCTGGTCCCCCTTGCCACCCGCAATACCCTGATTGCCTCCCGGTTTGAAATGATCCGCATCATTGCCTCCCGTGCCATCCCCGTTCACCCCGTGAAATACCGCCTTGGGTTTTGGTGGGGCAGGGGTTGGATTTACTGCCGTTTGAACGGTTTTGCGCGGCGTTTTTACTGCCAGATCCTTGTCAGGGATTTTTGTCGCATCAGGTTTTGTAACAGGCGGAGATTTTACGACAGGAGCCGGGTCCGGATCCTTGTCATCCGTTTCAACATCTTTGAGCGCTTCTTTGGTAGCAGCCACTGCCTTTGGTGGGGTATATTTCTCCTGATCCTGTTTGGAAGGATCGTTGGGCAGATAAGGCTGGTCGTTCCCCAAACCCTGATCACTGTTTCCCAGATTCACTTCCAGACCCTCTTCCACGGGAACAACCGGATTGGCGGGCAAGGTCCAGGAAACCAGGAAAAATAACAGGAATAACATTCCGCAGATCAGCACTGTGTAGAAGCCGGCTTTCCGGTTCTTGCGGGATTCGAATTCTTGTTCCTTATTATTCACGATTAAAGATAATTCATTTTTTAAGCCTAAAGCCGTTTTAAGCTTAAAGCCTAAAGCCTAAAACCTTTTTAAGCCTAAAGCTCAAAGCCTAAAGCCTAAAACTGCTGATTTTCAAAATTCAGGTCCTGCAGATGAAGTGTACATGAGTTTTACAAGTGCCCTGGAATTGCTGCTAATCCCCTAAGCGTTTTCTTTAGTTTCCGGCCGGGTTCTAAAAGAGTTCTAAAAGGTTTCTAAAAGAATTCAGGGGGAATCCGGCAACAACTCTAAAAGAACTCTAAAAGAAACCAGCAACAAACCGGCCCGGAAACGACAGTCCATGCAAGCTTCTACCAAAGTCCTAGTGCTGATGGTCGGCGGTCGGCGGTTGGCGGTTGGCGGTTGGCGGTTTACGGTTGTCGGTTTACGGTTGGCGGTATTTAAAAGTTTTAGGCTTTAAGCTTTGGGCTTTAGGCTTATCGCGGCTTTGGGCTTTAAGTTTTATGCTTTAGGCTTAAGAAGCAAAATCCGTTTCAAACCTGCCCCGTATTCTCTCGATTGGCGGATTGAAGTATCCGAATTTAAGATCCGGAAATTCTTCCTTTAAAAGCTCCATGAGATTTTTTACTCCCATGGCGTCCCCGGTTTCCGTGCAGCCTATTTTACCGAGATACCAGTCCGGATCAATATTAAAATTTCGCCACTGGATCATGTCGAGCCCCGTTTCAGAAATCATTTTTCGCAATGCCTGATACTCGTCTTCGCTGTCTGTCATGCCCGGGAAAACAAAATAGTTGATCGAAGTCCAGCCACCCGATGCTTTCACGATTCGGAGGCTTTCGACGATATCTTCAAAAACATAATTGTTAGGGCGGTAATAGGCTTCGTAAACAGCTTTACGTGCCGAGTTCATACTCACCCTTATAGAGTTTAATCCCGCATCCACAAGCGCCTGTACGGAGGCCGGTTTCGAACCGTTCGTATTGATATTGATACTTCCGCGGCCGGTATGTTTTCTGATTTCAATAATGGCCTCCCTGATGGTTTCCCACATCAGCAGGGGCTCTCCTTCGCATCCCTGTCCGAAGCTGACAATAGGGAAGGGAGCGGTTTGCAAATGAGGCACTGTAAATTCGACAATTTCGTCCGCTCTTGGGCGGAAGGTCAGCCTGTCCTGAGTCGAATGAATCGTTTCTTCCTGGGGCTGAAAAGAAATGCATCCGATGCAGTTCGCATTACAGGCAGGTGAAACGGGAACGGGACATTCCCAGCGGCCAAGAGACAGGTTTCTGGCAGCCGGACAATGATAGGTGTTACAACAGTTCTCCATGAGATGTTTAACCAGTCTGTTGTGGGGATAGGCCTTTAAGAGTTTTTCAGAACCATCCAGAATATCTGAAGCCGGGTATCCACTGGCTTCCTGCCTTATGTCCTGCTCAATGCGTACCGCAGGCACATAAAATTTTTCATCGGACCAGCCGGCGGCAGTATAGCAGAACAATGGCAGTGTCGGAGCTTCCGCACCTGTTTCATATGCTGCGAGATAAAGACCTGTGTGCGCCGGAGGAATAAAAGCGGCCACGGCCCAGCCTTTTTCACATAGTCGCATGTCGCCGGTTTCAACATCGATTCCGATTCCCCTGCGTCCCGGAAGTTCGTATAATGATCCTCCGGAGGGAAGCTCGATCCAGTCCGTATCTTCCACCGGCATCGCGTCCCAGCCGCTGCGTCCGCAGGCATACAATGAAATATCTTCAAATATATTTCCTTCTCCGTCCGAATATAAAATGTAAGGCGACATCAGCGCGAATTTACGAGTTTACTGCGGCAGTAGTCGTTAAATTCATCTTCCAGTGCATCAGGCTCATCGTCGTCCAGAACCTCTTTCTGAAACAGTTTGTTATTTCTGAAATCCAGCGTAAGCAAACCATCTTTTATGATAACGGACTGCAACTCGGACCAGGGGATTTTTTTTTTGAACAGGGAGTTGATGACAACGGATTCCTGACAGAATCCGATTTCCAGTGGATATTTTGCCTGAATTTCAAGCAGGGCAAGTATAAAGAAAGGAACAAGCATCCATTGCAGAAAGGGCATCCCGATCCACAATATGCCCGCCACAAAAAGCCAGGTTCTGAACTGCATTTCCTTTCCCTTTCTTAATGCGGCCAGATTCATAATCAACCCGATCAGCAATATGATCATCGCCAGGGATCTGAACCCGTTGACGCCCGACTGAATCTGCACATAACCGAAAACAAGAATGGAGAAAATAATCAGAAGCAGACTAACCAGATCGGTTTTACGCGCATGATCCCTTTTCAGTATGACTACATAGTCGTAGTGCATTCAGCTTCTTTATGAACGGAAGGGAGTGGGTTGGCGGCCACCAGCATATTGCTCAGTTTCCACAAAATCCGGGCACCCACATTGGCATCGTAGTTCGATTCTCCCACAGCTATTTCGTCCAGGTCGAATCCGATAAACTTACGGCCGCTGTCAATGATTTTTTTTATCAGGTAAAGAACCTGTTCAATTTCAAATCCGCCATATACCGGTGTGCCTGTATGTGGGCATAATTTGGGGTCCAGCCCGTCCACATCAAAACTCACGTACACGCAGGCAGGTAACTGCTGAACAATTTCGTCGACGATAGAACGCCAGGTATGACCTTCAAATAATTTTTCCTTGATGTCTTTATCAAAATAAGCCACTACACGTTGCTGACTGTTGCGGATGTAACTGAATTCCTCCTCACTGAAATCCCTCACGCCCAGCTGAACCAGTTTGATGATTTCCGGAATATCGCGCAGGGCATTATACATGATGCTGGCGTGACTGTAATCAAAACTTTCATAAGCTTTGCGCAGATCACAGTGGGCGTCTATCTGCAGGATCCCGAAATCGCCGTGTTTTTCAGCAATGGCTTTAAAATAACCCAGGGGTACACTGTGATCTCCTCCAAGCAATACCACGAGTTTGTCTTCTTTCAGCAGGCTGCTGGTTTGTTCGTACACCCATTTGTTCATGTTGGCACTTCCTTCATTGATTTCCTTCAGGGATTTGCACATGAAACTGTTTTTCTCTATTTCCTCTCCTTTTGAAATATAGTTGATGTACAGTTCGGCCTCCTTGCGCAGATAGTCACTCTTCATCAGCACTTTCCGGTCCGGATGCCGCATAAAAAAACCCTGTCTCCAGGCATTGCCCGATTCCTCGTCAAATACATCCACGTGCATGCTGGCATTAAAAATGTGTTCACCTGCGCGGGAAGTGCCTGAGCCTGCGCTTACGGTAACCTCCCAGGGAACAGGCAGAATCACGAGCCGGGCGTCTTCCTCATTAAACGGCAGTCCGAAAATGGTATTTTTCGGATTACTTGCGATGTTCGAATCGAAGTGGGATAAATCTGTCATAGTTTGCTGTCTAGACTTTGAACGGATGTGAAGGTACAGTAGGGGAGTATATATTTTCTATCTTTTTTAGATCTTTTTCACTTATCCAGGCGTTAACTTTGCGGATCATGAAACGCTTCCATCTCATTCTCCTGGTTTTCATTGCGCTCAGCATCGGATTGCTGGTGAGTTTTATGGGTAACCTGTCAACCTATGAAACGATTGCTTCTGCCCGGCAGAAAGAAGGGAAAAATGTGACCATTATCGCTAAGCTGGACAACAACATGCCGATTGAATACAATCCGGTGAAGGATCCCAACTATCTGAGTTTTTATATACAGGATACACTGGGAGGAAAATCGAAAGTCATTTACCATTATGGTAAGCCCTACGATTTTGAAAAGGCGGAACGTGTGGTGCTCAAGGGGAAAATGAATGGCGATGTTTTTGAAATCGCACAGAAAGAAGGAATCCTGATCAAATGCCCGTCAAAATACAAGGACGATCCGGAAACTGCGAAAAAGAATCTCAGTAAAACCCAATAGGAAGTATGGACTATGTCGGTGAACATTTGATGCCGGGCAAACTGGGTCAGTTTTTTGTGGTACTCTCTTTCGCCGGATCGTTGGTGGCAACCTTTGCCTATTTTAAATCTGCCCAGTCGAAATCTTTGGAAGAAGCCGCTTCCTGGAAAAAAATGGCGCGCTTTGTTTTTTTCCTGAATACCCTGGCAGTTTTTATCGTTTTCGCCACCATTTACTACATTATTCACAGTCACTATTTCGAATACAATTTCGCCTGGGAACACTCCAGCAGAAATCTGGATCCCAAATACATGCTCAGCTGTATCTGGGAAGCACAAGAGGGGAGCTTTTTGTTGTGGATGATGTGGAACGGTGTGCTGGGAATTATTCTGATGTTCCGGGCAACCCGTTGGGAAGCCCCGCTGCTGACCGTTATCAGTTTCGCGCAGTTTTGCTTAACTACGATGATTCTGGGTGTGTATGTGTTTTCCTTTCAGATCGGGCACAGTCCTTTTATGCTGGTTCGCCAGCTCTTTCAGGAAGCACCCATTTTTCAGCGCGCGGATTATTTGTCCATTCCCCAAATGCAGGACGGACAAAGTCTCAATGCACTACTCCAGAATTACTGGATGGTCATTCATCCCCCGATCCTGTTTCTGGGCTTTTCTTCAACAATTATTCCTTTTGCTTTTGCCGTTACGGGACTTTGGAAAAAGCAGTACGGGTCCTGGACAAAAACGGCGCTTCCCTGGACCCTGTTCAGTTGCTGCGTGCTGGGAACCGGCATTATGATGGGTGCGGCCTGGGCTTATGAATCACTTACTTTTGGCGGATACTGGGCCTGGGATCCGGTAGAAAATGCATCGCTTGTACCCTGGCTCGTGCTGGTAGCCGGTTTGCACACACAGGTTATTTATAACTCAACCGGGCATTCATTACGTGCCACTTATCTTTTTCTGATACTTGGATTTACGCTGATACTCTATTCTACTTTTCTCACGCGCAGCGGCATTCTCGGGGATACCTCGGTTCATGCATTTGTGGGATCGGGTCTTAACCTGCAGCTCATTTTATTTATTGTTTTTTTTCTTTGTTCCGGCAATCGTATTCTATTTTGTCCGCTACAGCAAGATTCCCCATCTGGTAAAAGAAGAAAATACCTGGTCGCGTGAGTTCTGGATGTTCATCGGATCCCTCGTTATTTTTCTGTCTGCCATTTTCATTATGGTGGCCACTTCGCTGCCCGTAATTAACGATATATTCGGTACCAAAATGGTCGACTGGCGACGATCCGAAATTCGCTTACAACCGAATTGAAGTCTTCATTGCGATTATACTTGGTGTGCTCACCGCTGTTGTTCAATATCTGAAATACAAGAATACCAATCCCGGACAGGCAGTAAAAAAACTCCTGCTTCCCACAGGACTGGCATTGATAATTTCTGTTTGTGTGAGTGTTTTTGGCGATGTACAATACACTGTATACGGAACGGGTTTCCAGGCCGCCATTCACCTCGCTCTGTTTGCGGGCATTTATGCCATCGTGTCCAACGCGGCTTATGTATTTAATTCAATGAAGGGGAAGTTCAGAATGGCAGGTGCTTCCGTGGCGCATGCAGGATTTGGATTGTTGCTGGTGGGCATCCTGATCTCTTCATCAAAAAAAGAAGTGCTTTCCCATAACACAACAGGAATCAATCTGCCCTTCGATCCAAAAACCAAAGAGAATCCACTCGAGAATCTGACCCTGATCAAGAACGTGAAAACGGATATGGGGAAATACTACGCTACCTATCTGAGCAATGATTCGATGAACAAGGCCGGTAACATTATTTATTTCAGAGTGAATTTTACGGATAAAAAAACAGGCGAAACATTCGACCTATGGCCCAATCTGATTAAGAATACGAAGGGTGTGGATAATTTTTCAAATAACCCGGACAAGCAGCATTATTTCGACCGCGACATTTTTACGTATATCAGTTACGCTAATATTCTGGATAAACAAAGAGATACAACCGGCTTCAAAACCTTTCCGGTGGCCCTGCATGATACCGTATTCTATTCAAAAGGTATACTGATTCTCGATACGGTTCTGGTGAATCCAACGACAGACAAATATCATTTCAGTTCTTCGGATACGGCGCTGATGGCAAAGGTGCGCGTGATCACACACGATAGTCAGCAGTATACTATGACGCCTCTGTTTTTTGTGAAAGACAACATGATTCACCGGGTTGCAGATACCCTGTTCGCGCAGAATCTCGCTGTTGAACTGGGATCTGTGCTGGACAACAAAAAAATCCAGCTGCTCACTAAGGAATCGGCGGACATGGTTCCCTTTCTTTCTTTGAAAGTGTATATGTTCCCACAAATCAACCTGGTATGGATCGGCGTGATCAT
>CBDCCE010000030.1:0-15972 GCA_965214575.1 Puia sp. | reverse complement strand
GGTATCTACCTCTAAGTAAATACCCTTAGTAACGGCAGATAATTGAACAATTTATCACTCTGACCACAATCTTACACACAGAGCCTGAAAGAAATTTGGTAACTTTCTCAACGATGGTTCCATAATGACCAGAATCTTTATCACATATGGTTTGATTCTCCTGTCATCTTTTCTGGTGTACTGGCTGTATGAAATGATGACCGCCGACACTTCAGACTCTTCATGGGTTTTGAACCTGGGTTTTCTGAGCAGTATTTTTCATTTTGGAATCAGCAGCTGGGTATTTTTGAAATTCGCCAGAACAGGCCGCGTTCTATCAATAATCAGCGCCGTCATACTCTGTGTCTGGCCGCTAACGGTTATTTTTCAGTCCGCCGCGGGTAAAAATTTTGAAACGGCGGCCGTGTTTACAGTCCCGGTAATACTGAGTTGTTTCGTAATCCGCAATCAGATTAAAACCTTTCTGAGTAAAGAACGTCCGGATTCTTTTATCCGGGCGCTCATGATGATTATACCGCCTGGAATTGTGATCGCTTATGAAATTTACGGCTGGAATTTTGTTTATGAAAGATAGCATGACACGGAAAGACTCCTGCTATTTTGAATCCTTCATAATAAAATCCTGAAAGGGTCTCACTTCTCGAATTGCATAGCCTGCCATCACCATAGGACAGTTTTGAGCGATGGTCACAGCCTGTTCCAGATTTTCAGCAAGAATAATATCATAGCCGCTGATGCCTTCTTTGTCTTTTAGAAAGGGTCCATCCAATAATACGTCATTTTGTGTAACGTACCTGCCCTTAATTGCCAGGGGCTGTCCGCTGATATAATTTCCGGAGTCGATCAGGGATTGCACCCAGCCGGACATATCCGGCGATCCCCCAAATCGCTGCTCCGTGGTTATACTTCCGATTCTGGAGAGATCTTCTCTTACGATTAACATAAATTTTTCCATCTATAAGGTGTTTTCGTAATGAAATTAAAAAAAATGGAGCGAAATTTATTACCACATGTAATAAAGATCATGGCGTTTTTCAAATTCGGGGCTTCCTTTTTAGTTGCGCTGATATCCTTTTCAGCTATCTCATTATCGCAGGCGCAGGCTCCCGAACTTATTATCACCCATTTGACAGGAGATTTTTACATCTATACGACTTTTCAAAACTATCAGGGTACCACATTTCCCTCAAACAGTATGTACCTGGTTACCTCGAAGGGTGTGGTGTTATTTGATACGCCCTGGGATTCCACTCAGTTTCAGCCACTGCTGGACAGTATATGGGCCAGGCATCAAAAGAAAGTAATCATGTGTTTTGCCACACATTTCATGCGGACCGCACAGCGGGACTGGAATATTACAGGAAAGCGGGAATAAAAACCTACACAACCAGACAAACGGATAGTCTCTCAAAAAAGAGAAATGAAAAAAGAGCAGCGTTTTTAATGGATAGAGACAGCCACTTTGTGGTAGGACAACATGCGTTTAGAACTTTCTACGCAGGCGCAGGGCATTCACCCGACAATATCGTGATCTGGTTTGCCAAAGAAAGAATTCTGTATGGCGGCTGCCTGATCAAAAGTGTAGAGGCCAGCACGCTGGGAAATATGTCGGACACCAATGTAAATCAGTGGACCACGACTATTAAAAAAATACAGAAAGAATTTCCGGATCCTCTGTTTGTCATTCCCGGTCATCAGGACTGGACAAACAAAGCATCCCTAGTGCATACCCTGGAACTGATACAGGGCTACAAAAAAACCCCATAAGATTTATCCCATGCAGCAGATCAATACGCCGGATACTATGGTCAATTCTTTTTATAAATGCAAGTTTTTTCGATGAATGGATAAGTTATTTCGATGTTTAGCCTGAAAAGCAGGTTGAATGAAAAAATAATTATAAAAAGGCTTGCATCTATGCCATCTGTGTTTAATCTTTGTTGAGTCAATCGGTGATACACAAACAACTGACGACATCGAATAAGATCCCTCTGATATCCTGCTTTACGATTATCCATTCCATCCTCTGAATTACGTACCAATCCTCCTCCTGATCAACCCCGATCAAACGTAATTTATACCCTAACATACCCCTAAATCGTACTATTATGAAAGCAGTTTCTACCTTCGTTTCCCTGTTATTAATCGTTACTACCTGTGCTACTTCTGCCGTTCTTTATCTTAACGAAAATTATAGTGTTTCTGCAGCGCTTACCATTGTTTGGGTTGTTTCCCTGACCATCTGGATCGGTAAATCAACCGGTGTTCTGGATATCCTGATCGAATCTAAGCGTACAACCCAGAACGCTTAGTTCCTGGGAAAAATAAAATCAAGTTCCCGTTAAAGTAATATAGGTTTCTGCAGAGTGGCCGCTTGAACCGGCCACTCGAAACGGACCTGGTGTCACAATAGCTTCCAGGCATCTAAGTGTTTTTGCTTAGATAAAAAAACCCCCCTGTGTTGTTCATAATTTAGTTAAATTTCATAACCGGTAACCAAGGACTGTGTTTATGAAGTTTTATTGCGTGTTATTTTCCCTAATACTGTCAGACTATACCTGTTTTTCGCAATCCGGCGACTCTCCATCGCCCGACTCACTATACCGGCAATCCGATTCTGCATTCAGGTCCATTTATTTTAATGCCGTTGCAGGCAGCGCGCAACTTTATCACGGCGGCAAATATGACGTTGAACAAAAACACGCAGACGGCTCTCCATTTTATTTATCCGACATCATGCGTACAGGTTCCGTTACTTATCAGGGAACATGGTATGGTCCGTTAAAACTATACTATGACCTGACTACCGACGAACTCGTGCTTTCGAACTATTTACATGATGATATTGTCACGTTGTCGTCTGATAAAATTGATTCGTTTTCCGTCGGATCACATGTGTTTGTCAATTTCCGAAACAAAGAAAACGGCCTCCCGAAAAAAGGTTTCTACGAAGTCCTTTATGCCGGGGATCCCGGAGTGTATGTACGAAGGGAAAAGAAATTCTATTTCGGCACAGGATACCAGGTAAACCGCTACGCTGAATTCAATAGCTACTTTATACGGAACAATGGCGTGTTTTACAAAGTGGAGGGCAAATCGGATATGCTGGAAGTATTCAACGACCAGCGGGATGCGATGAAATCGTATATCCACAGCAGTAAACCGGACTTCAAAAGCAAGCCCGAGCTCGCATACAGACTATGTACTGAGCATTATTCTCATTTAAAACATCCATGAACCGTCGCTTACTATATGGCACACTGTTTTTCCTCTCCCTTGGTTTGTGCTCCCGGGCTCAGGACGGGCAGCGGATTTCCGGGAATTATTCCGGTATATCATTCGACAAACTGGTTCATGAGATTGAATCGCAAACCCATTATTTTTTCTACTACGATTCAACAGAGACGGACAGCCTGCAGATCACTCTCGTGGCCAATGCCCTTACCCTGCAGCAGCTACTCGATCTCGTGTTTAAAAACACGGATCTTCAATTTTCTGTAAGGGATGGAAAAAAAGTCTTCGTGAGCAGGCAGTACCAGATTGCCACTTCACTGCCGGATCATTTTTTTGAGGGAGAAAAACCGGAAAGCGACAGTCTGCCAGTTGTCCGTTTCAAATCGGAAAACGCTGCGGTCGTCACAACCGGCGCCCGTTTGCTCGCGGATAAAAAACTTTATGATATCGGAACGAACAATGGAAAGCCTGCTCCTGCAAACGCCGTGCTCTCGGGTTATGTGCGCGACGGGGAAACCGGTGAACCGATCGTTGGCGCCAGTATTTCTGCCGACAGTTCCACGGTTTCCATTGCCACGGATCCATTTGGATTTTACAAAATTACTCTGGTAGCCGGCCATCGCATCCTGCACATCAGCAGTGCCGGTATGAAAGACACCCGAAGGCAACTTGTTGTGTATGGAGATGGAAGCCTGAATGTGGAACTGGAAGAATTTATGGCGAGCCTCAAAACCGTGATTGTTTCTGCGGACAAGACTTCCAATATCCGTCAGGTAGGGATGGGTGCAAACAAACTTAATATTCAAACGATCCGCCAGCTGCCGGCGGTATTCGGGGAAGTGGATGTATTGAAGGCCATGATTACCTTACCCGGAGTGACTTCGGTAGGGGAGGGCAGCAATGGGTTTAATGTGCGTGGCGGCGCGGCCGACCAGAATCTGATCCTGTATAATGATGCTACGGTTTACAACCCGAATCATCTGTTCGGATTTTTTGCCGCTTTTGATCCTGACCTGGTGAAAAGCGTGGAATTATTCAAGAGTTCAATACCCGAAAAATACGGCGGACGGTTAAGTTCGGTTCTGAATGTGGATGTAAAGGACGGAAACAATAAAAAAATGGACGGGTTCTGCCGGCATAAGTCCCCTTACCAGCACCGTGAGCATCGAAGGACCAATCGTAAAAGAGAAAACTTCGATTATTGCGGGCTTCCGGACAACCTATTCCGACTGGCTTATTCATCAGCTGCCCGCTTCTTCTTATAGTAACAGCAGCGCAGATTTTTATGACGGCAGTGTGCATATCACTCATATCGTCGATGCGAAAAATACATTGTACCTGATGGGCTATATAAGCCGTGACCGTTTCACCTTTGATGCAGACACTAATTATTTCTATTCCAATGCGAACGCAAACCTGAAATGGAAACACAGTTTCAGCAATCGTTCCTATGCTGTTTTTACTGCAGGCATTGATCACTATCAGTATTCCATCGGAAGCACCCAGGTGCCAACGGCGGCCTATTCCATGAATTTTGCGATCAACCAGACTTATCTGCGCGCCGAATTCAACTATACGCCCAATGCGAAACATAGCATAAGCTATGGACTCAATGCTGTTTATTATCAGCTGAAGCCGGGTTCACTGGTGCCGGATGGTCCGAAATCGGAAGTGATACCCGACAAGCTTCCGAACGAGCAGGCATTAGAGTCTGCCATTTACCTCGGCGATCATTATACGATTTCAGAAAAACTGGCTGTGGATGCGGGAGTCCGGTATAATATATATAATTACCTGGGGCCATCTACCGTGTACAATTATGTGCCGGACCTTCCCCGAACCACTTACCGGATCACCGATTCGGTTTTTTATCCTAAAGGCAAAATCATAAAAACCTATACGATTCCGGATATCCGTTTGTCCGCACGTTATGCGCTGAATACTTCTTCTTCGCTTAAAGTGAGCCTGAATACCACGTCTCAATTCATTCACGTGATTTCCAATACAGCGAATATTTCACCTATCGATATCTGGAAACTGAGCGATCCCCATGTTGAACCGCAGAAAGGCCAGCAGGTTTCGCTTGGTTATTGCAGGAATTTTAATTCCAACAGTATTGAAACCTCGGTGGAAGTGTATTATAAAAGAATGCAGGATTATCTCGACTATAAAAACGGCGCCAACCTGGTGCTGAATCATCATATCGAAACTGACGTATTTGAGACCGAAGGGAAAGCTTATGGTGTGGAACTGATGGTGAAGAAAACAGCCGGTAAACTCAACGGCTGGGTCAGCTATACGTATTCCAGAATTTTTTTAAAACAGGATGATCCGCTTGCGGGCCAGTTGATCAATCACGGCAATTATTATCCCGCCAGTTTCGACAAGCCCAATATAGCGAACGTGATTGCCAACTATCGTTTTTCTCACCGCTACAGCGCATCGGTAAATATGACCTATAGTACAGGCAGGCCCATTACCCTGCCCATCGGGGTGATTCATCAGGGAGGAACTTCTGTCCCTATTTATTCAGAAAGAAATGAATACCGTATACCGGATTATTTTAGAACGGATGTATCTGTGAACATGACCGGCAACTCGAATAAGAAACAGACATTTCACGGTTCCTGGTCGTTCGGTGTTTATAACGTGACCGGCAGACATAATGTGTATTCCATTTATTTCGCGGACGATGGAGGTAAAATCAAAGGATATCAGCTGTCTATTTTTGGAAGCGCGATCCCATTCATTACGTATAATATCAGATTTTAGATGAAGTCTTTTAGAATCATACAATTGATGTTGCTGCTAACCTCATTCGTATACTGGGGTTGCAGAAAAACGTATAACCCTCCGGTGCTGAATGCCAGTCAGTATTTTATTTCTGTGGATGGATTCATTAATACGGGCGTGAACACGCAGACCCGTTTCAGTATCACCAGATCGCAAAATCTGACGGATACCGTTACCGGAATTCCAGAGCCCGGTGCCACAGTTTCCATTGTGGGTTCCGACGGCAGCGTCTATCCGCTGGCTGACAGCAATTCTACCGGAACCTATATCAGCGACCTGCTCACACTGGATACCAGCAAACAATTTAAACTCACGATAGCCACGCCCGAAGGAAATAAATATGAATCTGACGAAGTGCATGCCAAACCCACACCGCCGATAGATGATACCCTGCAATGGACGGTAGCTTTCGACCCGTCTGCCAACACCGGTGCGGTTGCTTTTTATCTGAACACGCATGATCCCACAAATAATACGCGGTTCTACCGGTGGACGTATACCGAAACCTGGGAGCATGATGCACAATACAAAGCCTTTCTTTTGGTGGAAAATAAGAAAATCGTTTACGATGGGGATTCCGTAAAACACGGCTGGTATTGTTTTAACGATGCGGGACCGAATACCATTCTGCTGGGCAATTCCTCCGGTCTTACCAGCGACCGAATCGACAGGCAGCTGATTACAAAACTGTATCAGAACGATCCGAAGACGGACATCGCATACAGTATTCTGGTGAAACAATATGCACTCGACGCTGCTGGTTATGACTACTGGACCCTCGTTCAGAAAAATGTGCAGGCACTTGGTGGTTTGTTTGACAGTCAGCCGGTTCAGATCCTGGGCAATATTCACAATCTGACCGAGCCCGACGTTATTGTTTACGGATATATTTCGGCCTGCACGGAAACCACAACGAGGACATTTATCAAATATGATGAACTGCCGGGATGGAAATCACCGAGACCCGCGGCCTGTCCCATGATTCCCTACGTTCCCACTGGGTTATTTTACGACTATGAGTATTCGGATCCAAATTTTACAATCTTTGTATATGGTCAGGATGTTACCGGTGCGGCCGCGCAGATACTGACACTGAAGAGTTGTCTCGATTGCACTTATCAGGGGGGCGGCACGAAGATTACGCCATCCTACTGGAAATAAATTAAAAAATGAGAAAGCCTGTTTTCTTTTTACTGATCATTCTGAATAGCTGCTGCGCCCTGGGTCAGCGGACCATGACGGATTCGCTGCAGAATCAGTTCCGGAACTATCAGCTCATGGCAGCACAGGAAAAAATGTTTATTCATACGGATAAAACTTTTTACCTGGCGGGTGAAACCATCTGGTTCAAACTGTACCTGGTGGACGCGGCTTTTCAACGTCCCGCCGATTGGAGCAGCATCGGTTATGTGGAAGTATTGGATTCGGACCATAAGCCCGTATTGCAGACGAAGCTGTCGATGAATAAAGGTAGCGGCAACGGATACCTGCTGATTCCCGGATTTCTGAATTCCGGCAACTATACCCTGCGCGGATATACCAGCTGGATGAGAAACTTCTCTCCCGATTTTTATTTTAGTCAGCCGCTGGTTATTGTGAATACATTAAAACGGATTCGCGCAACGCCGGTTGTGAGAGAACCTGCAACCATTCAGTTTTTTCCGGAAGGCGGGCACCTGCTGGCGGGATTTTCTAACCGCGTGGGCTTTAAAGCAGTGGACGGAAAGGGAATGAGCCTGGATTGTAAAGGAGTTGTGCTGAGTCAGTCGAATGATACGGTTGTCTCTTTTCGATCCCTGCACAATGGCATGGGCAGTTTTTATTTTAAACCGCTGAAGAATACGCTCTACTACGCCGTTTTGCGTTTGAATGACAGTCTGGTGAAACAGGCCCTGCCTGCCGTTGAAGCGGCGGGCTTTTGTATGAATGTGCGCACCGGAGAAAACGAAAAGATTACAGTGGACCTTCATGCATCTCCTGAATTTGAGAATCAAACTATTTATCTTTTTACACAGACGGGACAGATCGCAAAAAAAGTACAGGTGGGTAAACTGGTCAACGGTACAGCTGCATTCACACTGAATAAAAAAGATCTTGGAGTGGGTATTTCAAGCCTCACGGTGATAGATGAAGAAAATCGCCCGGTATGTGAGCGTCTGATCTTTAAGAGAGCGGAAAAAGATCTGACTATTGAGGCGACTGCCAAACAGGTAATATATTCTCCCCGCAGCGAGGTGAACCTGGATCTGCATACACTCGCGGGTAACCAGTTGGTACCGGGTAATCTGTCCGTGTCTGTTTTTATGACCGATGCTCTTCAGAAGATACCGGATCAGGATATCGTTTCCTGGTTTTATCTGGGCTCAGATCTGAGAGGTAATATTGAAACGCCGGACTATTATTTTACCCGGGCCGATCAGAAAGCAGATGATGCGCTGGATGTATTGCTGCTCACACAGGGCTGGCGACGTTTTAAATGGAACGATATTCTGGCAGGAAAAAAGCTCGTGCCCGAGTTTATACCTGAAATGGAAGGACCGGTGGTGACCGGCAGGATGTTGAATAAAACGACAGGCGCGGCGGTTAAAGAAGGAGACGTTTTTCTAAGTGTGCCTGGAGCGGACTATGCCTTTAATGTGGCCAGCAGCGATACGAATGGCCTGATTCATTTTGCTTTTAAGAAAATAAACCGGAACAGCGCGCTGGTGGTGCAGCCGGCTATAAAAGAGGATTCCAATTATCGCACAGATTTGCAAAGTACCTGGTCGGATCAGTATAGTTCGGATGCCGTTTTTCCATTTCATCTTTCGAAAAATCAGGAAAACGAAATCCTGAACCGCAGTGTAAACAACCAGATTGAGAATACCTATGTGGTAGAAGCCAAACGCCGTTTTTTAAAAACCGCGTTGGATACCAGTTCTTTTTATGGACAGGCCGACAAAGCCTATTTTCTGGATGATTTTGTCCGTTACCAGACGATGGAAGAAGTGTTGCGGGAATTTGTGATTGATGTGCGGGTGAGAAAGGAGGGCGATAAATTTAATCTGAAAGTGAAGAACGCTCATACAGGCCTCTACTTTGAAGGTTATCCGTTGATCCTCATAGACGGTGTTCCCGTGTATGATGCAACCAAACTGGTTACGCTGGATCCTTTGAAAATAAAGAAAGTGGAAGTGATGGCGCGTGAATATTATATCGGATCATTCAAATTTGAAGGCATTATCAACGTCAAATCTTACGATGGTGAATCGGGCACCGCAGCGATTGACCCCAATGCCACCGTGATTGAGTATCAGGGAATACAGAGTCAGCGTGAATTCTATTCTCCTTCCTATGCAACGGAAGCCGAAAGACAAAGCCGTTTGCCCGATTTCCGCAATGTACTGTACTGGGCTCCCGAGGTTTCCACAAGCGCCGACGGCAAATCTCATCTTCGTTTTTATACTTCCGACGTGGCGGGGAAATTTGTTGTTTTTATTGAGGGCCTCAGCAGCGAAGGCATTCCCGGCAAATCCATTTTGCAGTTTGAAGTGAAGGAATGAAATCAGTGTTATAAGTTGTTCTTCTTTAACTCACTCACCGCGTGATCAACAGCTCTTGCAGTGAATGCCATATAGGAAAGGGAAGGATTCTGACAGGCGGCAGACGTCATAAAAGATCCGTCGGTTACGAAAACGTTAGGCGCATCCCAGACCTGGTTCCATTTATTCAACACGCTGGTTTTGGGATCTTTGCCCATACGTGCTGTGCCCATTTCATGGATGCCACGACCCAGGTATGGATTCTCGTCCGAAGTCTGAATATGTTTTACGCCCAGTGCCTCCATCATTTCAACGGCATCGTTGAGCATGTCTTTGCGCATTTTCTTTTCGTTCTCTTTTAGTTCCGCATCAAAGGCCAGCACATTGAGCCCCCATTTATCTTTTTTTGTTTTATCCAGCGTCACTTTATTTTCATGATAGGGAAGGGTTTCGCCGAAGCCACCGATTCCAAAAGTCCATGGTCCCGGCTCGCTGAGTTTCTCTTTTAAATCCGTACCAATCGAATATTCTGATCCGGCGTTCTGATCCCAGCCCAGGCGACCGCCACCACCCTGATATCCAAAACCCCGAAGGTAATCCCGCTTGTCGCCGAAGAAATTCCGGTAGCGGGGAATATAAATTCCGTTGGCCCTGCGGCCATAATAATATTTATCCTCAAACCCTTCCACGATACCACCTGCGGAAACGTCCAGGTGATGGTCCATCACATTATGACCAAGTTCTCCGCTGCTGCTGCCCAGTCCGTCGGGCCAGATATCCGTTGCAGAGTTCATCAGTATCCAGGCACTGTTGAAAGTTGAAGCATTCAGGAAAATGACTTTTGCATAGTAGGTGTAGGTTTGATTGGTCTCTGCATCCAGCACTTCCACACCGGTAGCTCTCTTCTTATCCTTGTCGTATAAAATTTTGGTTACAATGCTCCAGGGACGAAGGGTCAGGTTTCCGGTTTTCATCGCGGTAGGAAGGGTGACCGATTGGGTACTGAAATAGCCGCCGAAAGGGCATCAAACCAGCATTTATCGCGGTACATACATTGACGTCCGTCCAGGGGCACGGTGGCATGCCCGCAACGGCCGATGATCATTTTTCTCGATGATTTATAATGCTCTTTGAAACGGGCTGAAAGATCTTTCTCCACACAGTTCATTTCCATTGCGGGAAGAAAATGACTGTCGGGCAATTCCGGCAAATTTTCCGCGGAGCCACTCACGCCGGCAATTTTTTCAACGTACGTGTACCAGGGTTCAATGTCCTTATACCTAACCGGCCAGTCGACGGCGATCCCGTCCTGGGCGTTTTCTTCAAAATACAAATCACTCAGCCGGTAGGTTTGTCTGCCCCACAACAGCGAGCGCCCTCCCACATGATAACCCCGGAACCAGTCGAACCGTTTTATTTCCGTGTAAGGGGAATCCTGATCATTGGCCCACCAAGAAAGATTTCTTTCATTCAGCGGATAATCCCTTTTCAATACGGGATAATTTTTGATCATCTCCTGGGTACGACTACTCCTGTGCGGATGATCCCAGTCTTCCTTTGACGCTTCGGTGTAATCTTTAATGTGCTCGATATTCATGCCACGTTCGAGCATGATGGTTTTCAAACCTTTTTCCGTGAGCTCTTTGGCAGCCCATCCACCACTGATGCCGGATCCAATCACAATCGCATCGTAAACATTATTTGCCATAGGATGAATATTATTATTTTAAGTTCGGGTCATCTGTATAGTTTGCGTTTTGGTCAACCCGTGGCTTCAGGAGCATTAATTTTTCCGCGATGGATTCGCATCGACTATGACTGGGTTTCAGTTTCGATTTTTCGATTTCCTTACTATACAGAATATCAGCCAGCTCTTGGTTTGTGGGATTGCCCAGCAACAGACATCCAAAAATACTTATTGAAAAAATCTCGATACCCTCCTCGCTGTCAAATTCTTTCTTCATAACCGGAAGCCATTCTCTGCACAAAATGGCATAAATCTTTTCGATAATTTTTTTACCCCCTTCCAGCCGGGGATCTTCCAGTTTTCCATCCCTTGATACTTTCACGGCGATTTAGTTTATTGAATAATCATTTTGTTACTCCTAATGTAATCCGTTTTTCTTAAAAAAAGACTGGCAGCCTTATTTTTGTGAACACACTGCCAGCACCGTAACCCATTCCTAAGGTGCGCGCATTGGCTTTTGCCTATCTGATGGTTTTCAGTTGGAGGATACTCACAGAATATGGGTCTAAGCTTCTTGAAAAAGCCTTTGAAATTCCTTGTATTGTTGACGAAACCGGAACAATATTTTCCGGTGATGTGATGGTATTGGTATCCCCGGGTTTGTTTCCTTTTATTACTACCAGTATTCCGTCGGGCAACACTTTACCCGCACCCAAAAGATTTATTTTTACCGTTTCTTTTTTTGCGGTTGTATTGACGATTTTAAGATAAATGGTTCCCGTGGTATCATTCATCGTCGCGGAATAAAACAGCGCAGGAACTGTTTTGATTTTGACACCGTCTATACTGTCCTTTTTAGTCAGCGGCCTGGATTGAACGGGTATGCTCGATGCTGCTACCGGAACTATTTTATTTCCCAGATAATGGCTAAAGGACTTTTGTACATAGTAAGAAGGCGAACCATAACTGTTCAACGCGTCATAGCCGATCAGGTTGGAATCCCATTGCCAGGCCTTTTTACCAGTGACCGAATCTATGCTGACGTTTACAAACAAGGGCGCGTAGCAACTCATAATGATCAAATCCGAATTGCGCTCCAGGCCCGTCATCCAGGCGGCATCACCCAGGGCAGCATTTAAATTCGTGGCCGGTGCGCCTTCGCGCGTAGCCCATTCCCCGACAAAAATTTTGGCACCCTTTCGATCGTAGGTATCGTATTGTGAAGCATTCTCCCACATCTCCCAGGCGTTGCGATAATAGTGTTCGTCTACCACAGCCGGCGGATTGCCTGATGTAACTTTTATCAGCGGGTATTGCGCACCGGCGATGGTGGAAATGCAGGTCAGTTGCGGATATTTGGCTTCAATGGCATCACGGAACTGGTTAAACCTTCCGTCATAACTGTTCGACCGGTCAAACCAGTCTTCATTACCAATTTCCACGTACTTTAGTTTGAAAGGTTCAGGGTGACCGTCTTCCGCACGTTTAGCACCCCAATAAGTATTGATGCTACCGGTAACATATTCTATCTCATTCAATGCATCCTCTACATAAGGTTTTAACAGCGGTCCCGCATCGATATGATCTCCATC
This sequence comes from Puia sp., assembly GCA_965214575.1. Classification (GTDB taxonomy): domain Bacteria; phylum Bacteroidota; class Bacteroidia; order Chitinophagales; family Chitinophagaceae; genus Puia. The sequence goes on along the minus strand of CBDCCE010000030.1, from coordinate 3,145 downwards.
CAGGGAATATCCCGCATAGACGGCCAGAAGCGGTTCCGCGCCCATATCTTCCGCCCAGTTCAAAAATTCCAGTAATCCCAGTCCGTCAGAAGCCCGGTAACCCCATGATCCGTTATGCCCCGGCCTGTTGGCAATCGGACCCAGTGTTGTTTTCCATGGGAACGCATCCGTAATCATCGGTCCCTCCAGAAAATTTCCGCCGGGAAAACGCAGGAATCCGGGTTTCATATTCACGAGCTTTTCCATCAGGTCAATGCGAAAACCATTGGGCTGATGGTTATAGGTGGGTGGAAATAAAGAAACCAGATTGAAATAATACAGCCCTTTACGGTCGGTGGAAATAACAAAACGTGCGTCTTTGGTTGGCTTTATATCTGCCGCGGTCGTTACACTCACTTCATAATTTTTCCAGTATATACTTTTTATCAGATGGATTGTTCCTGATGCGTACACTATTTTGCCGTCCCTGCTTTCAATGGAAATCATTATCGGGCCGGGGGTGTTATTGTCAATATCAGGAAGTGGTGCTGTGCTGGGTTTTGGCTCCCATGGCCAGCGGGGAGGCTCGCTGCGGTCTGTTCCTTTAATATAAAATGAGGCTTTGTAGGTGGTGGAAGGTTTTACGGGTATGCCCCAGAACCCCTCATTGGCAATGCCCACTCTTCCGTCAGCCTTTTCTACAGTAAGCCTCAGGCAGGCGGAAAGTGCTCCGTTTATGGCATTCCGGCGTTCGTCATTCGGAACCTGCTCTTCTGCGCCGATCAGTTTTATATTCGCTTTTGCCGATGGATTATCCTGCACAAGACTCCATCCTTCAGGCGAAATTTTACTGTCTTTAAAAATCCTGTTCCGTATTAACTCGGCATACAAACCACCATCGTAAGCGTGGTTTATTTCTTCCGTCATCAGGCCATACAGCCCGGGACTTACATTAACACTGGCTTTGCCCAGATCAAGATTCAGGACGGGTTGCTGGGCAGTTGAGCCGGATACAGCAACCGAAAAATTAAAAATTAGCAGTCCTGTTTTTAAGAGGCTGGTTTTTAGCGGGTGTATATTCATATGATCATTACGCAAGGGTTAATAGACCGCCCTGCCCCAACTAAAGTTATGGAAAAAGCTGAATTCAAGGTTTTGCGCCGCAGGCATTTGCAAGAGCCTTTAGAAGGCAGATAACCCGCCTTAGATTTAGCTGTGTCATCTAATTGATCATAAAGTAGTCCACTTCGCGTATTGGGGGATCAGAGTAAAAAATAAATTTTGCGAAACCGATTGGCTGCACGTATATTTGCAACCAATCGGCTTCTTATTTGATATTTATGTAACGAGGCATCAAATTATTGCGGGCCCGACACATAACGCATTTATCGTCCGGAAAAAAGTAGCTATTTTAATAATTTAAAAATACAATTTATGCCACTGATCAATCCCCACATTAATTTCAACGGAAATGCCGAAGAAGCATTTACCTTTTACAAATCAGTATTTGGCGGAGAGTTTGCAAAGATTATCCGTTTCAAAGATCTTGCGGGTCCCGAATTTCCGGTGGCAGAAAAAGAAGAAAATAAGATTATGCATATTGCTTTGCCCATCGGTAAAACAAATATGCTGATGGCAAATGATGTTCCGGAAATATTGGGAAGAACAAACGAAAATGAGAACAGAAGTAAAATCGTACTCAGTGCAGAAAGTAAAGAAGAAGCAGACAAATTATTTAATGGACTTTCCGTGGGAGGACAAATAGAAGGCCCTGTTGGTGACAGTCCCTGGGGTACCTATTTTGGTTGTTTTAGAGACCGGTACGGTATTGAGTGGATTGTGGAATTTGACCCAAAAAAATAAAAGACCATTCAAACTAGAGAAAATGCATATTTGGGGAAGGGAGCAATCGGACTTCAAACATGGACTGAAATATTATTCTGGAAAGTATTGTCGGTAATTGCAATGGCATTTAATCAGTGCTGACGTACGTTATCTAAATATTTGTTTGCAAATTGAATTCGATCATTCTTTAGCTGTTCAATTCTTCAACATTCAAATTATTTACTTTAGCGGTATTGACTCCAAACTTTGCGCCCATCCAATTTATGTCTCTGGAGCCATGTGCCTGAAAATCGCATATGAAAAAGTTGGCGCTCTTATCCATTTTATTCCTGATTTGGAGAAATGCTTGCGAATGTAGATTTTATATAACTAGCAGTGTGTTTTATAACCAACAATATCATATTTATCGTTTGTTCTACCTATGTTGTATCAATTAAAAAAGCGACTATAAGTTTTCACTCATAATCGCTTCATTTTTTTGTGGTGTGGGGCGGGATTGAACCGCCGACACAAGGATTTTCAGTCCTTTGCTCTACCAACTGAGCTACCGCACCTTTTCCACCGCTTTTAGCGGATCGCAAAAATAGGGGAATTTGCCCATTTACACAATCTGAAGGCCGAAAACATTCATGCTCAGGCCAATAATTTACCTCTAAAATAAACCTTATTACCTCTGGCGGAAGACTGGATATGTGTTCAACTCACTGCTTATGCGATTCTCACAAAAGATAAGCGAAGGGGTTGGTCTGTTTTCCAGCCTTCGGCTGGTGCACATCAGCCTCTCATGCAATAGGAAAAACCGGGTGCGCCAGGCGTGCCTTTACTGGATTCATTTGCACATGACCTCAGCGGAGGAGGGTATCTTTATTTCCCGCCTTCGGCTGGTGCACATCGGCACCTTATGCAATTAGAGAAACCGCGTGCACCAGGCGTGTATTTGCGGGAAATAAAGATACCCGACGGAGCCCTACATGCCATACGTATTGAGAAACTTGATCCGCATCAGCTTCAGCTGCTCCCAGCTGTAATTACCGTCGGCGAGTTCCTGCTGGGCCAGCTGCAGGGAGGATGTTTCGCAACCCTTGAAATAATCGAGGATTTCGTCCTGCTCGCTTTCGTCGAGCATTTCGTCAATCACATAGTCCAGGTGCAGTTTCGTGCCGCTGGCGGCAATCGTTTCCATATTTTCCAGCAGGGCATCGAGGCGCATGTCCTTGTTCTTGGCGATGGTTTCCAGCGGGATCTTCTTGTCCATCTGCTGGATGATATAGACTTTATTGAGGCTCTTGTTGGCCACGGTTTTCATCACAAAATCATCCGG
>CBDCCE010000029.1:0-188076 GCA_965214575.1 Puia sp. | reverse complement strand
GTCGTAATGGCCACCGTCTGTGCCACGCCACCACTGGCTTCTGCAAGTCCCGCTAAAATCTTACGATGATTAATACAAAGCTTCACATCCACGCCGAGTTTTTTAAAAACGGTCAGATAGATCTGTGAAAGTTCCACTTCATTCATCAGGGAACGACTGCCCACCACATCCGCATCGCACTGATAAAATTCGCGATAGCGTCCTTTCTGGGGACGGTCCGCGCGCCATACCGGTTGCAACTGATATCTGCGGAAAGGAAAATGAAGTTCATGCTGATGCATGGCCACATAACGTGCAAAGGGAATCGTGAGATCATAACGCAGCGCGCGTTCGGTAATGGACTTATCGTTTTTGCCTGCAAGAATTTGTTCGAATCCTTCGCGCGCTGACTCCTTCTTGGAAATATGATCGAGTCCGTTGTTGAGAATTTTAAAAATCAGTTTGTCGCCCTCTTCGCCGTATTTGCCCAGCAGGGTTTCCATATTCTCCATCGCCGGCGTTTCGAGCGGCTCATAGCCATAGAGTTCGAATACCGAACGGATCGTATCAAAAATAAAATTGCGTTTGTATACGGTTTCCGGCCCGAAGTCACGCGTGCCCTGGGGTAAAGAAGGTTTACTCATAACAGGGAAGGTTTACTCATAACAGGAAAGGTTTACTGATAACAGAGGAAGTTTGCTTCTAACAGAGGAAGTTTGCTTATCAGGCGATTTTCAACTGTCCGTATTTTTCAATGATCTGGTCGCAGGCTTTATCAATCATCGAAAACACTTCGTGATAACCCGCTTCTTCTCCGTAATACGGATCGGGCACACTCATATTTTTACCCGGATAGATTTCGTTGAGCAGCAGGTCGGTCTTTGCCGCATTGTATTTTTTACCCGCGATATTTTTCATGCCGGTGAGAATATCCTCCGACATCGCATAGATTTTATCAAAACGGTCGAAGTCTTCCGCCACGAATGCCCTGGCGGCCTGCTGACTGATATCCACCGAATGGAGTTTGGCCACTTTTTGCGAAAGCGGGTGCGGGGCCTGACCCACATGATAATTGTTGTTGGTGCCCGCGCTGTCCACCAGCCAGCCGAGACCCTGTTTGTTGGCTTTTGATTCCAGAATTCCCTCAGCCAGCGGGCTGCGGCATATATTTCCGAGACAAACCATTAAGATTTTCATGGCCGCAAAATTAAGCTTTTTTAAAGCCTAAAGCCTAAAGCTCAAAACGATATACTATACACGATTATCCGCCCACCGCCAACCCTTATGGAATCTTCCCTCATCAGCATCTCAACTCTGCTGCGCAGCATTTCATCTGATTCATTCATCTTAAAACAGATTTTATGGAACCGATTGCCATGCTCAGTGCCGATCCCCTCGATATTCTTTTTGAAAACAGGAATAAAGCATACGGCGCTTACCCGCTCAGAAAATATTACGCGCAGCGAATGTATATTTCAATGGGTTTTACACTATCGCTGGTTGCTGTTTTTACTTTGGCCCTGCTTTATTTTAAACCTTCGGGAATGACCATTTTTAAAACACCTTTTGAAGATTATCACTTGCAGGCGGTGGATATAACGCCCCCCGTAAAACCCATTCATCCTCCCGCTAAACCCTTTTCGGCAAGGCCACCCGCATCGATCGCGTATACAACGCCCGTCATCGTGCAGGACCGGCAGGTTCCCAAACCCATGGCTTCTGTTGAGCAGCTGCAAAACACCGCGATCAGCAGCGTGACAACATCAGGTCCGGTCGACAATGGCGACGCCCGCCCCGACGGCAATGCGTCCGGCACAGCCTCCGGTTCGGGGAAGGACTCAGTGGAAACCGCACCGAAAGTGTATGAAATCGCGGAAATCATGCCCGAATTTCCGGGTGGCATTGAAGGCCTGAAAAGATACCTGCAGCGCAACCTGCGCATGCCGGAAACCGAGCTGGAACCCGGCGCCCGAGTGCGCGTGATGGCGAAATTTGTGGTGGATGCCAACGGCAAAGTGAGTGAAATCGAAATCACACAGCCCGCAGAGCCTGTTTTTAACACGGAAGTGCGGAGGGTGATCTCAAAAATGCCGGACTGGAAGCCGGGTATGCAGAATCACCGCCGCGTGGCGGTCTATTTCAACCTGCCCGTGAATTTCATCACCGCCGAATGAAACCGGTCATCGGCCAACCGCCAACGGCCAACGGCCAACCGCCAACGGCCAACGGCCAACCGCCAACGGTCATCCGCCAACCGTCCCTGCTCAGCCGGGATCAACCAAAAAACTTTCGCCTTTAAGTGTTTTTTGTATATTGCCCATCGCTTTCAAAAGAACGCTCATGTCCGAAGAAAAGGATCTGGATAATCGCGCCAGGGGATACAGAACGAGGAGGTCCATTATGGATTATGGAATGGGTGTAATCATCTTATGCCTGGGTATATTTTTCCTGCTGGCTCCCCGTTTTGGCGTCGCCTTCGGAATCGATGATCTGTTCCGGTATTTATTTGGGGGATTATGTATTATTTATGGCTTATTCCGGATCTATCGTGGGTACAGGAAAAATTATTTTAACTAATTATTAAAGGGATGAACATGCCGGGGAAAAGTCTTCAGTTTGTCGCCTGGGCCATTGCTGCTCTGCTGATTGCATCCTGTCACAGTGGTCCGCATATTCCCGTGGAAACACCTACTTCGGGCACCATTCATATCAGCGTGGACGAGTCCTTTAAACCCGTCATCGATTCCCAGCTCAAAGTGTTCGAAAGCTCCTTTCCGGATGCTAAAATTATCGTGGATTATAAGCCGGAAGCGGCCTGTCTGCGGGATCTCAACATCGACAGCGTGCGGATGGTGATCGTTACCCGGGGGCTCACCCTTCCCGAGGAAAGATATTTCAGGGATACGGCAAAAACACCGGCGATTTCGGGTATTCTGGCCTACGATGCCGTGGCGCTGCTGGTGAATAATCACTCCCTGGATACGGTGATGAATATGGACGAAGTGAAGGCCCTTTTGGAAGGAAAGGATAAAAAGAAAAAAGAAGCGGTGATGGATGGCATTTCAGCTACGAGTACAGTCCGGTATGTGCTGGATTCGGTGCTCCGGGGAGATTCGCTGGGGAAAAATGTCGTCGCCGCGAGGTCGAGTCCACAGGTGATCGACTATGTGTCCACCCACGAAAACGCAGTGGGTTTTATCGGGGTCAGCTGGATCGGCGATCAGGAGGATTCGCTTGAACTCGCCTTTCTTCAAAAGGTAAAAGTGGTGGCCATCCGTTGCGACCGATGCACAGATAAGCCTTTTGTGCAGCCATTCCAGGCCAATATTGTCTTAAAGAAATACCCCATGGTACGCGGATTGTATTATATACTGAAAGAAAATTTCAGCGGGGTAGGCAACAATTTTGTGAATTTTCTCGTGAATGAAAGAGGTCAGCTTATATTCAGGCGCGCTTACCTGGTTCCCGGAAGAATGAGTTTTGATATACGCAATGTAGAGATGCAGCAATAATCAGTTTTTAGGATATATTTATACACAATAAACGGAGATTCAGAATGAGAAAACTTAGCATCAGCCTGTTACTGGCGTTGACCTGCATCGGCAGTACGGTTATGGCCCAAACTTTAGAACAGGGGAAACAGTTTTTATATTATGAAAGATATGCCAGCGCTCAGTCGGCATTCGAAAAAGTGCTGAATGCCAACCCGAATAATATCGAAGCGGTTTACTGGCTCGGACAAACCATGATCCATCGCCGGGATACCCGCGATACCGCCGGTGCCAAAGCCCTCTATGCCAAAATGCTGGCCACTAACGGAAACGCACCCCTGCTGCTGGCCGGTATGGGACATGTGGAACTCCTGTATAACAACAAAACCGACGCCCATCAGCGTTTTGAAACAGCGATTAGCCTGACCAAGGAAAAAGATATTCAGGTACTTAACGCCGTCGCTTATGCGAACATTGACGCCAAAGCCGGAGACCCGGCTTATGCGATCCAGAAACTCGAGCTTGCCACTCAGATCAAAAGATTCAGCGACCCGACCACTTATGTGCTGGAAGGGGATGCTTACCGCAAACAACTCGATGGCGGTAATGCGGTAACCAACTATACCAAAGCGCTCGGATTAAACCCCAAGCTGGCCGAAGCCCAGATGAAAATCGGGATCATTTACCTGACCCAGAATAACAGGGAATATTTCCTTCCCGCATTTGAAAAAGCCGTTGAACTCGATCCCGCTTACGCACCGGCCTACGAACAGCTTTTCCTCTACTGGTACCTGCGCGACGTGAATAAAGCGTCTGCCTACCTCGATAAATATGCCGCCAATTCTGACCAGGGTGCTGAACTGGAGTACATGAAGGCAGGTATGCTCTATGTGTCCGGCAAAGTGCCTGAAGCCCGCACCCGCGCGCAGCAGCTGATCGCTCAGTATGCGCCAAACGTCAACCCAAGAATGTACAAACTCGTTGCTTTTTCTTCTGATTCTCTGGGCGACTATACCACGGCACGCGATGCGATGGCCAACTGGTTTGCCAAGGCAGATTCCAGCCTGTGGCTGGCGACTGACTTCGAAGAGTATGCGAAAATCTATGGCAAGATGCCCGACTCCGCTACCCGCGTGCAGGCCTTCCCTTATTATGCCAAAGCCATCGCTATGGACAGCATTGACGCGAATAAGGAAAAATTCGCAGCAGAAGGACTCGCACTGGCCAAGGAACTGAAGAACAAACAGGCCGCTGCCTATTTATCCGGCGTCGTATACAACGACATTAAAAATCCGTCGAATTCGGACCTCTATAAATATGGCTTCGCGAATTATTCTGCAGGAAACTATAAAACGGCTGACAGCATTTTCTGCGGAATCTACAAAGTAAAATATCCGACGGAAATCTATGGGTACCTGTGGTGCGCCAAGAGTCTTCAGGCAGAAGATGACAGCGTGAATTCAAAAGGACTGGCCGTCGGTGCCTACGAGGACCTCGCCAAATTTGCCCGTTCCATTCCGGATTCGGCCAAATATAAAAATCAGACCGTAGCCGCCTATTTCTACCTGGCCAGCTATTATAATGACATCAAAAAAGACAAGCCTAAGGCCATAGATTATATGCAGAAAGTGCTTGAAGTGGATCCGACCAACGGATCGGCTGCAAACATTATCAAAGCCCTCAGCGCGAAGCCCGCGGCAACCAAACCCAAGAGCAGTTCCAGGTAATTCATAACAGATAAATAATGCCCCCGAATTTCATCGCCGGGGGCTTTTTTATTATATGAAGCATATCAAAACAATCCGCTGAAATCCGGGCTTCCTGTATTACTTTTGTTCCGCAACGGAACGTTTCATATGACTCCAATTCTCCTGCAGGCAACAAACCTGGTTTCCAAGACAAATAGTGCGAGTGACTATCTGCCGATTGCCATACAGTTAATCTTTGCCGGCGCCTTTGTTTCCCTGGTGCTGGGTGTCACGCATCTGCTGGGCCCCAAACGCAGTACCGATGAGAAATTAAAGAATTTCGAGAGCGGGATCGAGTCAGTCGGAAACGCCCGCCAGCCCATGGCCATTAAATATTTTCTTGTTGCCATATTATTTGTTCTTTTTGACGTGGAAGTGATTTTTTTCTATCCCTATGCGGTCAATTTCCGCGAACTCGGATGGGGAGGTTTCGGGGAAGTACTTTTGTTTGTTGGTTTCTTTCTGATCGGGTTTATTTATATAATTAAGAAGGGCGCCCTGCAGTGGGAAGATTAACTGAACTCCGGCGCTTCCACAACGTTATGATAAGAGGCATCCGCCTTCGGCGGAAGTAAAACGATTTATAACATGTCCAGACCAGTACGATTTAATGTGAACACGGTTCCTGCAGATACCAAAAACAGTATCAGCATGGTGGATCAGCCAGCAGGGCATACGGGAGACGGATTTTTCGCCACCAAACTCAGCGATGCCGTAGGGCTCGCCCGCAAGAATTCCATGTGGCCCCTGCCTTTCGCCACTTCCTGCTGCGGTATCGAATTTATGGCCACGATGGCATCCCATTACGATCTCGCCCGTTTCGGTGCAGAACGTCTGGGTTTCTCCCCGCGTCAGTGCGATCTGCTGATGGTGATGGGAACCATCGCCAAAAAAATGGGTCCGATTTTAAAGGAAGTCTATCTGCAGATGGCCGAACCGCGCTGGGTCATGGCCGTGGGTGCCTGTGCCTCTTCCGGTGGCATATTCGATTCCTATTCTGTATTGCAGGGCATTGACCAGATCATCCCCGTGGATGTCTACGTGCCCGGTTGTCCTCCGCGGCCCGAAGGCATTCTGGATGGCTTCATGCGTATCCAGGATCTCGTGGGTGAAGAATCCTTCCGGAGAAGAAACGGCGAGCAGTATAAGGAGTTGATGCAGAGTTATGGGATAAAATAGTACAGGAGTACAGGAGTACAGGAGTACAGGAGTACAGGAGTACAGGAGTACAGGAGTGAAGAGAACACAATGTATAATTATCAATTATTGATTATCAATTATCAATATTTAATAATCCATAATCTATAATTATTTAGCTTTTTTTTTAACTCGACAAAGTGGACAACGCATTCGTAAAACAAAAACTTCAACAGCAATTCGGCGAACAGGTGAGCCAGTTCGAAGAGCCTTATGGCATGCTCACGTTCGAGAGCCCGAAGGACCTGAATCTGAAAGTACTGCAGTTTCTTTACGACGATAAGGAACTGAATTTTCAATTCATGACCGATCTCACGGCGGTGCATTATCCCAACCTCAGGGGCCGGGAGCTGGCCGTCGTCTATCACCTGCACAACCTGGTGGACAATATCCGCATCCGCTATAAAGTGTTTACCGATATCGAAAAGCCCGATGTATTTACGGCGACTAAATTATTTTCAGCCGCCAACTGGATGGAACGCGAGACCTTCGATTTTTACGGAGTTAATTTTGTCGGTCACCCGAACCTCAAGAGAATCCTGAACGTGGATGAAATGAATTATTTCCCCATGCGCAAGGAATATCCGCTCGAAGATCAGACGAGGATTGATAAAGATGATGCGATGTTTGGAAGAGGCTGAGGAAAGTACAGAAGTACAGAAGTACAGGAGTACAGGAGTTGAATTGAAAATGATTAATTAAAAATATATGAGGCACAGAAGCAAACCAGAATGTCAAAAAGAACAGAGTGTGTATGCACTCCTGTACTCCTGTACTCCTGTACTTCTGTACTCCTGTCCTCCTATACTTCCATACTAATTAAGATGACTGAACAACACATAAAGCTTCCCGAAGGAAGCATTGAAAAAACGACCACCACGCTCAACCTGGGTCCCACGCACCCGGCCACGCATGGCGTGTTTCAAAATATCCTCGAACTCGACGGGGAAAGAATTGTGTCTGCAGAACAAACCGTCGGATATATTCACCGCGCTTTCGAAAAGATCGCGGAAAGAAGACCGCTCTACCAGATCACGCCCCTGACCGACCGCCTCAACTATTGCTCTTCACCCATCAACAATATGGGCTGGCACCTGGTCTGCGAAAAATTGCTGCATATCAAAACGCCCAAGCGCGTGGATTATATGCGCGTGATCATCATGGAACTGGCCCGCATTTCAGATCACCTCATCTGCAATTCCGTGGTCGGTGTGGATTCCGGCGCATTCACGGGATTTCTCTACGTGATGCAGTACCGCGAACTGATTTATGAAATCTATGAGGAGATCTGCGGATCACGCCTCACCACCAATATGGGAAGGATCGGAGGCTTTGAAAGAAATTTCAATTCCACCGTCTTCGAAAAACTGGAACGTTTCCTGAAAGAATATCCCGCTGTGCTCAGGGAGTTTGAAAACCTCTTTACGCGCAACCGTATTTTTATGGACCGCACCATCGGCGCAGGGCCCATCAGCGCGGAACGCGCACTGAATTATGGATTCACCGGTCCCAATCTGCGCGCAGCAGGGGTTGACTATGATGTGCGCGCGCACACGCCCTACTCGAGTTATGAGGATTTCGATTTTGAAATACCTGTAGGCAATCACGGCGACACCTACGATCGTTTCCTCGTGCGCAACCAGGAAATGTGGCAGTCACTAAGCATCATCGAACAGGCGTATAAAAAAGTACAGGAATTCAAAGGCACGGACGCAGAAGTATACCATGCCGATGTGCCCGAATATTTTCTTCCGAAGAAATCCGATGTCTACACAAAAATGGAAGCCCTCATCTGGCATTTCAAAATCGTGATGGGTGAAACGGAAATCCCTCCGGGAGAAGTGTACAACGCCGTAGAAGGCGGCAACGGCGAACTCGGATTTTACCTGATAAGCGACGGAGGTCGTGCGCCTTACCGGCTGCATTTCCGCCGGCCCTGCTTTATTTATTATCAGGCTTATTCGGAAATGACGAAGGGCGGCATGCTGAGCGATGCGGTATTGACGATGAGCAGTCTGAATCTGATTGCGGGAGAGATGGATGCCTAGGAAAGTAAAGGAGTACAGAAGTACAGAAGTACAGGAGTACAGGAGTACAGGAGTGTGGGAGGTAATAATTAATAATCAATATTCAATAATTGGAAAAGTCTTCCTATTTATTTCCGCCGGAAAAACTGGCTAAGGTGCAGGAAATCATTTCGCGCTACCCCGAAGGAAAGCAGAAGTCCGCGATCCTTCCCATCCTGCATATGGCGCAGGATCAGTTCGGCGGATGGCTGAGCCCCGAGGCAATGGATTATGTCGCCGAATTATTAAATATCCTGCCCGTGGAAGTGTATGAAGTAGCTACTTTCTACTCCATGTACAACCTGAAGCCGGTGGGTAAATATATTTTTGAAGTCTGCCAGACCGGCCCCTGCATGATCAACGGAAGCGACGAGATCATACAATATATCAAGGACAAGCTGATGATTAAAGTGGGTGAGACTACCAGCGATGGCATGTTCACACTGAAAACCGTGGAGTGCCTCGGCGCCTGCGGTTATGCGCCCATGATGCAGCTCGGAAAATTCTATCGCGAACACCTGACAAAAGACAAAGTAGATTCAATCATAGAAGAATGCCGTAAAACAGCCGCGGCAAATAATTAATAAAAGGATCCATGGCTAGAAAATTATTACTGGATAAGGCACATATCCCCGGCATCCGGACTTTCGAAGTCTACCGCCGCGAGGGAGGTTATCAGGCCGTTGAAAAGGCGTTGAAAAATATGTCGCCCGACCAGGTGACGGATGAGGTGAAGAAGAGCGGACTGAGAGGCCGCGGTGGCGCAGGTTTTCCTGCCGGAATGAAGTGGAGTTTCATCGCGAAACCCGAAGGCGTGCCGCGTCACCTCGTGTGCAATGCCGACGAAAGTGAGCCCGGTACTTTTAAGGACCGCTACCTCATGGAATTTCTTCCGCACCTGCTGATCGAGGGTCTCATCGTTTCCTCTTATGCACTCGGAAGTCATGTAACGTATATCTATATACGCGGAGAATATGCCTGGATCATCGATATCCTCGAAACGGCGATCGCCGAAGCCAAAGCCAACGGCCTGCTCGGAAAAAATATCCTGGGCTGCGGATTCGATCTCGAAATCTATGTACACCGCGGAGCGGGCGCTTATATATGTGGTGAAGAAACCGCGCTGCTCGAAAGCCTCGAAGGCAAACGCGGCAATCCGCGCATCAAACCTCCTTTCCCTGCGGTGAAGGGTGCATGGGATCGTCCGACCGTAGTAAATAATGTGGAAACCCTTGCGGCTGTGGTGCCCATCATCAATATCGGCGGTGAAGAATATGCGAAGATCGGCGTCGGAAAATCCACCGGTACCAAACTCATTTCTGCCTGCGGCAATATCAACAAACCCGGCGTCTACGAAATTGATATGACGATTTCGGTCGAAGATTTTATTTACAGCGACGAATATTGCGGAGGCATTGCGAAAGGAAAAAAACTCAAAGCCTGCATACCCGGCGGTTCTTCCGTTCCGATTCTTCCGGCCAATCTCTTGCTGAGAACCGTGAAGGGAGAAAAGCGACTGATGAATTATGAAAGTCTTTCCGACGGCGGATTTGCCAAGGGCTCCATGCTCGGATCGGGCGGATTTATCGTGCTCGACGAAGACCAGTGCGTGGTAAGAAACACGCTTACGCTCGCGCGTTTTTATCGTCACGAGAGTTGCGGACAGTGTTCACCCTGTCGCGAGGGAACCGGATGGATGGAAAAGATTCTGACGAATATTGAGAATGGAAAAGGCAAGAGCAGTGATATCGATTTACTCTGGGATATCCAGCGCAGGATTGAAGGAAATACGATTTGTCCGCTGGGAGACGCCGCTGCATGGCCCGTTGCTGCAGCCATCCGTCATTTCCGCGACGAGTTTGAATGGCATGTGGCGAATCCGCAGGAAAGTCAGATCAGGAATTTTGGTCTCGCCCATTACGCGGATCCTTTGGAGCCTGTAGTGGCAGCGGTTTAATTTGGTTGATGGTTAATCAAGACCCGCCAACCGCCAACCGCCAACGATGAACGATGAACGATTCACGATAAACGATAAGCGATTCACGATAAACGATAAACGAAAATGGCCGAAGAAAAGAAAATGTTTAAAGTCACCATCGACAACATCACGATCGATGTGGATCCCGGCACGAGTATCCTGAATGCGGCACGCAAAATCGGGGGCGATGTGGCCCCACCGGCTATGTGTTATTATTCCACGCTCAAAAACAGCGGCGGTAAATGCCGGACCTGTCTCGTGGAAGTCGCCGCGGGTTCTACCGCAGATCCCCGTCCCATGCCCAAGCTGGTGGCGAGCTGCCGCACGAACGTGATGGATGGCATGATCGTAAAAAATATTACCAGCGAGAAGGTGCTCGACGCGCGCAAGGGCGTGGTGGAATTTCTGCTGATCAATCATCCGCTCGATTGTCCCATCTGTGATCAGGCTGGCGAATGTTCCCTCCAGGATCTGAGTTATCAGCACGGTGCAGAAGGCACACGGTACGAATTCAAGAGACGCACTTTCGAAAAACACGATATCGGTCCTTATATCCAGCTGCACATGACGCGTTGCATTCTTTGCTTTCGCTGCGTGTTTGTAGCCGATCAGCTCACGCAGAAACGCGAGCACGGAATCCTCGATCGCGGGGATCATTCTGAAATAGCTACTTTTATTCACAAGGCACTCGAAAGTGATTTCATAGGGAACGTTATTGACGTTTGTCCCGTCGGCGCACTTACCGATAAAACCTTCCGCTTCAAGAACCGCGTCTGGTTTTTGAAACCCCAGGATGCGCACCGCGATTGTCCCAAATGTTCCGGCAAAGTGACCATCTGGAACCGCGGCGAAGAAGTGTATCGTGTCACGGCCCGCAAGGATCAGTGGGGCGAGGTAAAGGATTTCATTTGTAATGAATGCCGCTTCGAGAAAAAGAAGACGAGTGACTGGACCATCGAAGGGCCCACTTTAATCAGCCGTCATTCGGTAATTTCTGCCGGTCATTATGTCGGCACCGTAAAGCCGCAGGAAGTGATGCCGGAAGTGATGGACGGAAGGCAGCCGAAATTATTGATGGATATTCATACCGTGAGCGAAGTGAATCGCCCAGACATTGATTTGTCCATTATCGAAGGCCCCGCGCATTCCACCGATTTTAAAAACGACAATCATCATTTTAATCCGAAAGCGAATTCTTAAGAAATCCTACTAGTTCATATGCATGTATTACTGACGATAGACTGGTTCCTGATCATCGAAAAAGCAGTGCTGATTTCGATCATCATCGGCGTTTCACTGATCGTGGCCATGTATGAAACCTGGGCCGAAAGAAAAGTAGCTGCCGTGATCCAGGATCGCCGCGGTCCCAACCGCGCAGGCTGGTTCGGTATTTTTCAGCCGCTGGCCGACGGACTCAAGCTGTTCATGAAGGAAGAAATCGTTCCCAATCTCTCCAACAAGTTTTTGTTCATACTCGGTCCCGGCATCGCGATGCTGACCGCCATGATGACCAGCGCCGTAGTGCCCTGGGGTGGTACCATTCATGCTTTCGGTCGCGACGTACACCTGCAGATCGCCGACGTGAACATCGGCATCCTCTACATATTCGGTGTGGTGAGCATGGGTGTGTATGGCGTGATGATCGGCGGCTGGGCCTCCAATAATAAATTCTCTCTGCTCGCCGCCATCCGCGGGGCTTCGCAAATCATTTCTTATGAACTGGCTATGGGCCTTGTGCTGATTGCGGTACTGATGATGACGGGCTCTCTGAGTCTGCGCACGATCGTGGAGCAGCAGCTCGACCATAAATACTATGTGTTTTATCAGCCCGTGGGTTTTATCATCTTTCTGATCTGTGCCTTTGCGGAATGTAACCGAACGCCGTTTGACTTATCCGAAGCGGAAAGCGAACTGAACATGGGATATCACCAGGAATATTCTTCCATGAAGCTGGGTTTTTACCTCTTTGCGGAATACGTGAATATGTTTATCAGTTCGGCCGTCATGGCAACGATATTCTGGGGTGGTTATGATATACCGTTTTTGAATGATACGCAGTTTGGGATCAATCACGGACAAAACCTGCTGGCCGGATTAGAAGTGCTATGTTTGTTTGTGAAGATTGCCATTTTCATATTCTTTTTCATGTGGGTGCGGTGGACGATCCCCCGTTTCCGTTATGATCAGCTGATGAATCTGGGCTGGAAAGCGTTGATTCCGCTCGCGATTGTGAATATGGTGGTCACGGGGTTTGTGATTTTGCTCCGGCAGTATGGAATGTTTTGATCGTTTATGGTATATCGTTAATCGTTTATCGATCCACGATAAACCATCCACCATAAACGATAAACGGTTTTAGGCTTTAAGCTTTGAGCTTTAGGCCTTAAGCTGATAAACTATTTGGCAGGTTGAGTTGATAAAAATAATTTTGCGAAAATTATGCAGGCACTTACTTCAAAAGCAAAACAGGTCGAGCGCAAGCCGATGACCTTCTGGGAGAAATTATATATCCCGGCGATTGCCAAGGGTATGTCCATCACGTTTGGTCATATTTTTAAGAAGAAACCGACGATCAATTATCCCGAGCAGACAAGACCTTTCAGTCCCGTATTCCGGGGCGTGCAGGTGTTGAACCGCGATGAAGAAGGCCGCGAGCGCTGTACGGCATGCGGACTCTGTGCCGTTGCCTGTCCCGCGGAAGCCATCACCATGGAAGCGGCCGAACGTTTGCCCGGCGAAGAGAATCTCTACCGCGAAGAAAAATACGCTGCGAAATACGAGATCAATATGCTGCGCTGCATATTCTGCGGTCTCTGCGAAGAAGCCTGTCCCAAGGATGCGGTTTATTTATCGGAAAGCCTGGTGCCCTCCAACTACAGCAGAAAAACCTTTATCTATAGTAAACAGGAATTGCTGATACCCAATCCATTGACCGATCCCGAAGCTTTTGCAAAAGCAAGGGGCAACAGACCTGAAAAAAACGATTGATGAGCGCCACCCAAGTTCTATTCTGGATTTTAAGTATACTGGCTTTATTCAGCGCCATCATGATGGTGGTGAGTAAGAATCCGGTGCACAGTGTGCTCTGGCTCATCATGGTTTTCTTCGCGATCTCCGGTCACTATGTATTACTCAACGCCCAGTTCCTCGCTATCGTCAACCTCATTGTATACGCAGGCGCCATCATGGTGCTCTTTCTTTTTGTGATCATGCTCATGAATCTGAATGCAGAAACAGAGCCCCAGAAAAATAAATGGCTCAAGATCGCCGGAGTCATCGGCGGCGGTGCGCTGTTACTCGTTCTGGTAGCGGCTTTGAAAGACGCCGACCTGCACAACCGCATGGCCGAAACCGGCAAGGGCGATATCGGACTGATTCATAATCTCGGACTCGTGCTTTTTAAAGAATATGTGATTCCATTTGAAATCAGCAGTATCCTGTTCCTGAGCGCGATGGTGGGAACGGTGGTGATTGGGAAGAAAGAGTAGGAGAGAAGTACAGGAGTGCAGGAGTACAGGAGTAGAATGGCAAATTATTAATTAAAAATACATGAAGTTCAGAAGTAAGCCGGAATGTATAAAAGAACAAAGTATGGCAATAGCCCCAGGCTCCCATACTCCTGTACTTCTGTACTCCTGTACTCCTGTACTAAAACGGATACTTACAAACCAGTCAAGATGCCGATAAATTACTACGTCTTCCTTTCCGTCGCTTTGTTCAGCATCGGCGTGGCCGGTGTGCTCACGCGCAGAAACGCGATCATCATATTCATGTGTATCGAGCTGATGCTGAATGCCGTGAATTTACTGCTGATTGCTTTTTCGAAAATGCATCATGCTACGGCAGGGGTGGTGGATCCGAACGCAGGAATCAATGGACAGATTTTTGTTTTCTTTATCATGGTCGTGGCAGCAGCAGAAGTGAGCGTGGGCCTGGCGATTATCGCGATGATGTATCGGAATACACATTCCGTCGATGTGAATTTCCTAAATCGATTAAAACACTAGCGACGGGAGTACAGAGGAAAGTATGGGAGTACAGAAGTACAGGAGTACAGGGAAATCAATAATCAATATTTAATAATCAATAATTGGCTAAGTACATTTACCTCGTTCCTTTGTTTCCGCTGATCGGATTTCTGATCAACGGCTTATTCAGAAAGTCCATACCAAAATCGGTATCGGGACTGATCGGTTCCGTGGCCATCCTGGCTTCTTTCATCGTGAGCGCGATGATTTTCTTCGAAGTGAAACAGGAGGGATTTCAGCCGCTGACCGTTACTCTCTTCACCTTTATCAAGGCAGGCACCTTAAACATTCCTTTTGCCTTCCTCGTTGATCCTTTGTCCGTTTTGTTCTTACTCATCATCACCGGCGTCGGGTTTCTGATCCATGTCTACTCCACGAGTTATATGCACGAGGAAACAGCGCCTGACTATGCCAAATATTTCTGCTACCTCAACCTCTTTGTGTTTTCCATGCTCCTGCTCGTGCTGGGCGCGAACTTCGTCATCCTCTTTATCGGATGGGAGGGCGTGGGTCTCTGTTCCTACCTGCTGATCGGTTACTGGTTCAAAAACCTCGATTACGGCAATGCCGCGAAAAAGGCTTTCATCATGAACCGCATCGGTGATTTGGGTTTCCTGATCGCGATCTTCGCGCTGATCAGTCAGTTTGGTTCCGTAACCTTCTCTGAAGTATTCGCGAAAGCGCCCACCGCGAGCACCGGTTTCATCACTGCCGTCACGCTGTTATTATTTGTCGGCGCCACCGGAAAGTCGGCGCAGATTCCGCTCTATACCTGGCTACCCGATGCGATGGCGGGACCGACACCCGTCTCTGCCCTCATCCATGCAGCGACCATGGTGACAGCCGGTATCTATATGATTGCACGCAGTCATATTTTATATGATCTTGCACCCGTCAGCCAGACCGTCGTGGCGATTACCGGTCTCGCTACCGTCATCCTCGCCGCCACGATTGCCGTCAAGCAAAACGATATTAAAAAAATACTCGCTTACTCCACCGTGAGCCAGCTGGGTTATATGTTTCTCGGTCTCGGTGTCGGCGCGTATACCGAATCGGTTTTCCATGTACTCACGCACGCCTTCTTCAAAGCCCTTTTATTCCTCTGCGCAGGTTCCGTGATCCACGCGATGAGCGGCGAACAGGATATCCGCAAAATGGGCGGACTCAAAAAATATTTGCCGATCACGCATATCACTTTCCTGATGGGCTGTATCGCCATCGCCGGCATTCCGCCTTTCTCGGGTTTCTTTTCCAAGGATGAAATTCTCACGGCGGCTTATGCAAAGAGTCCCGTCTATTATATTATCGGTGTGGCCGGCGCGATGCTGACGGCATTTTATATGTTTAGATTGTATGCGACCACTTTCCTCGGACAATTCCGCGGCACAGAAAAACAGGAACATCATCTGCATGAGAGTCCCTCGGCGATGACCATCCCCCTGATCATACTCGCGATATTCGCGGTGGTCGCGGGTTTTATCGGTATTCCGGAAGTGATGGCGAAGAATTCCAACTGGCTCGCGCATTTCCTGCACCCCGTGTTCAGGGGCGGCGAAGGCGTGGCGGAATTGGTTCCCGCTTCCACCGAATGGATGCTCATGGGCATCTCCACCGTGCTCGCCCTCGCGATGGTGCTCTACGCACTCGGCCGCTTCAGCAAAAAACCTGAACTCGGAGAGGCCACGGGCATTGGCAAATGGATGGCGAATAAATGGTATGTCGATGAAATATATGATGCGCTGATCATAAGACCGATCAACGCCCTTGCGGATTTCTTTAACCGGATCGTGGAGAAGAAGGGGATTGACGGACTCGTGAACGGAACGGGCAGGCTCGTTCAGTACGGCAGCCGGCAGCTGCGTTATCTGCAGAGCGGTCAGGTGGGCGGTTATGTGCTGCTCATGGTGATCGGTATCGTGATTCTATTTGTTGTGCAATTGTTTTTGCGAAAATAAATTCTATGGTTCCTGTTTTACTCATCGGGATTCCGCTGATCGCGGGTCTGATTGGATTCTCGCTGAAGGATGCTGCTGCCAAAACCTGGGCGCTCTTTGCTTCACTCCTTACTTTAGGGGTGTCGGTAACGGCCATCTGCCTGCCGAAGGATAGTAAAGAACTCCTCTTCAACGTGCCCTGGATGGGAACCCTCGGCAGTCATTTTGCAGTCGGTCTCGATGGCATGGGCCAGATCCTCTGCCTGCTCACTGCGCTTTCTTTCCCGATCATTTTTATTTCCACCTGGAACGAAACGTATAAGAAGGCGAATAATTTTTTCGGTCTCATGTTACTTTCGCAGGCGGGACTGCTTGGCGTTTTTCTCGCCGCCGATGCCCTCGTGTTTTATTTCTTCTGGGAGCTCGCGCTGATCCCGGTGTATTTTCTCGCTTCCCAATGGGGTGGTGAAAAAAGAATCGCCGCTACGTTTAAGTTTTTCATTTATACTTTTCTCGGTTCCCTGCTCATGCTCGTGGGACTGATCTATATTTATTTCCATACGAAAGACCATTCCTTCGCGCTTTCTGCTTTTTACCAGGCGCATATGCAGATCTCTGCGGACACGCAGAGCTGGCTGTTCTGGCTCATCTTCGTGGCCTTCGCGGTAAAAATGCCCATCTTTCCTTTTCATACCTGGCAACCCGATACCTACGAACAGGCGCCGACGGCGGTGACGATGGTACTCAGCGGTATCATGGTGAAAATGGGTTTGTTTGGCGTGCTGCGCTGGCTGGTTCCCGTGCTGCCTATGGGCAGTTATATGTGGGGCGATACCGTGTCGATGCTCTGCATCATCGGAATGATTTATGCCTCACTCATCGCATTGAAACAGGATGACCTGAAAAGAATGATCGCCTATTCTTCCATCGCGCATATGGGTCTGATGTGCCTGGCAATTTTCGCAACAACCGAAGCGGGAATGCAGGGCGTGATGATCCAGATGTTCAATCACGGTATCAATATCATCGGTCTCTGGATCGTTGTATTCCTCATAGAAAAACAATTCAAGACACGCAAGATCAGCGAGCTCGGCGGCATTGCAGCGAAAGCGCCCGTGCTCACCGTCATGCTGGTGATCATCGCGCTGGCGAATATTGCGCTTCCATTAACCAACGCTTTCATCGGAGAGTTTTTAATGTTCAGCGGCGTGTATTCATCCAAAGCAACCAATTACAATGTGGTGTTTACCGTAACGGCGATCATCACGGTGGTGCTGTCGGCCGTGTACATGCTCAATATGATCCAGCGCGTATTCTACGGAAATACAAATGCGAGAACAGAAAGCGGCCTGGATATCCGGCTGAATGAGAAGATGGTACTCGGACTGATCGTAATCCTCATCCTCGTAGTCGGTGTGTATCCGGAACCCCTGTTCCGGCTCACGCAGGGCGCGGTGGATTCGATTCTGTCAAAAATGTTCGTTAAACCCTAAAGAAGAACCAGTCAAATATGAATTCGATTATCACATCGGCTGTTTTGGGAGTGATCATGATGTTCTCCGGAATTTTTCTGAAGAAGAATTCATCCATCGCGGCACTGGCCACTGCAGGCATCACGGTTTTGCTGGTCATGGCCATCCTGGATATGAGCGGTTATCATTTCTTTACGGTGGACACACACAATATGCTTACGTTCGGCGTATTTGGTTTGCTCTTTAACTGTATCGCTTTCGGCTGCACCCTCGCGTATTTTTTACTCAACGGAAAAGACATCGCAGGCATCGGTCACAATCCCGGCGAATATTTCGCCCTGATGTTTTTTGTGCTCTGCGGAATTTCCATCGCCAGCTCCTTCAACAGTCTGCTGATGCTCTTCATCGGTATTGAAATCATTTCCATTCCGCTCTACATACTCACGGGCAGCGACAAACGAAATTTGAAAAGCAATGAAGCTTCGCTGAAATATTTTCTGATGGGCGCATTCAGCACGGGCATCATGCTGCTGGGCATAGCCTTTCTCTATGGCGCGAGTGACAAGGGCAGTTTTTTCCTCGACGATATCGGCATCGGTAAAGGCGCAGGAACGCCCATGATGATGACGGGACTGATTTTACTGATGGTATCCATGGCTTTTAAAGTATCGGCAGCGCCCTTTCATTTCTGGACTCCCGATGTATACGACGGGGCGCCGACCGTAGTCACGTCCTTTATGGCGACCATCGTGAAGGCCGGGATGTTTATCGCCTTCATACGGCTCTTTGAAGACGCTTTCGGCGACATGAAAGGCGCCTGGCAGGTCTTTGTGGTTATCCTCGCCACGGCTACCCTCTTTATCGGCAATATCACGGCAGTATTTCAGCAGAGCGTCAAGCGCATGCTGGCCTATTCGAGTATTGCCCAGGTGGGTTTTATGCTTTTTGCCCTGCTCACCCTCAATACCCTGGCCAAAGAAGGTATCATCTTATATGTAGCAGTCTACAGCATGTCCACCATCGGACTGTTTGCCATCCTCGTTAAAATGAAGGATTTCAGCTTTGAGGGCTTTAACGGCATGGCCCGTCAGTATCCCCTGGTGGCTTTCGCGGCCGCGATCTTCCTGCTCTCCCTGGCCGGCATCCCGCTAACGGGCGGATTCATGGCCAAATTCTATATGATCTCGGCCGTCATCAATACCGGTCATTTTCTCTGGCTGGCCATCTTTGCCCTGCTTTGCGCCGTGGTCAGCGCCTACTACTATTTCCGCGTGATCCAGGCCATGTACTTTAAGGACGGCCTCGCCCAGCCCCTCGACATCAGCACCGGCTTCAAGGGCATGCTGCTCCTGCTGGCCGCGCTGGTTATCCTGCTCGGCATTTTCCCCGAGCTGCTGATCAACCGTTTGTACATTATTTACATCTGATTTGCGAAATGCCGGGGGTTTCTCAGTAAAGAATCTTTAAATTAGACCCAGCATTCCCAGGATCAATGAAAATACGCGATACCCTTTCGCTTGCCTTTCGGACGGTCAGGAGCAATAAACTCCGGACCGGCATCACGGTCTCCATCATCGCCTTCGGCATCATGGCCCTGGTCGGCATCAATACTGCCATCGATGCGATGAAGCAGAAATTCACCGAAAGCTTTGCCTCCATGGGCGCTAACGGGTTCACCATACATTATAAGGACTACCAGTTTTTCGGCAATAACCAGGGGGTGACCAAGGAAAAAAAGGGCGCCAAAAAGGACAAGGTCTCCAATGCCAAAGTACCCATTTCCAAGGAGCAGGCCGAACGCTTTAAAGCCGCCTACCAGTTCCCCGCCAAAGTATCCATCAATGTGCGGGGCGGGAACAACAATATCGTTTCGATGGACAGCCGAAAAACCAACCCGACCGTTCAGGTGAACGGGGGGGATGAAAACTATGCCGAGCTTAACGGGTACGACCTCAGCGCCGGCCGTTCGCTCAACGAGCTCGACGTGGAGTCGGGCCGCAACGTGGTGGTGATCGGCAGCGACCTGGTAAAGAAATTCTTCGGCGACAACCCCGAGCGCGCCCTTGAAAAAATCATTAAAATAAACGGCATACCCTACCGGGTAGTCGGCACCCTGGATTCCAAGGGCTCCAGTATCGGCCGGAGCATGGATAATGTGGTGATCACCTCCTATAATAATGTGCGGCGCTTTTTTCTCGGCGGAGCCGTGAGCTTTTTCAACCCTACCCCCTCCTTTAATATACAGGTGAAGGTACCCGACGTTAACCAGATCAGTCTGGCCATTGGTGAGGCGGAAGGGGTATTTCGTCCCATACGTAGAATTGCCACTACGGATGCCAGCAATTTCGTGATCGATAAAAGCGACCGTATTGTTGAACAGCTCTTAAATAACTTATCCTTCATTACTTGGGCTGCCATTACGATCGGATCCATCACTTTACTGGGGGCTGCCGTGGGACTCATGAACATCATGCTCGTGGCCGTTACGGAAAGAACAAAAGAAATCGGATTGGTGAAGGCCATCGGCGGCAGAAAAGCAAGTATACGACAGCAGTTTTTATTTGAATCGATTATCATCAGCCTGCTGGGTGCGGTTTTTGGAAGTGTACTGGGTATACTGGTAGGTAATGTTTTTTCGCTTGTCTTAAATACCGGATTTGTTTTTCCATGGATATGGCTTTTTCTCGGAATGGGCATCTGTACCGTGGTGGGCATTCTGGCCGGACTCTATCCCTCTTTGAAGGCCTCCCGTATGAATCCCATACAGGCACTGCGTTATGAATAATAAATTAACGGATGAAGAGTGAATGCAGGCAAGGGTTTGACAGCGGATGAATAAAAAGGAAAGAATAAGTAATTTCCATTTGGCATTCCGGAAATTTACTATATTGTGTTCCCTACGAAAGATCAGTTACCCCGAATTTCCTAATGAAAAGAATTAAACAGCGGCCCGTTCGCACAATGCATTATTACTATATTTTAATTTTTTCTTAAACACTAAAAACAAACGATCATGGCTGAAACTAGACCGACTGCAACGGTAGCAGCGAAACCTGCGACAAGTGTGCAGGCTGCAAAAAAGGGCAATTCAATTTCGTGGATGGCTCCGCTTTTTTGCGTAATTATTGGTTTTATTATCTGGAGGTTTCTGATTGGAGATGCAAGCAATTTTACTAAACCTGATCCGAATGGTGGTTTCTGGCCTGCTCATGAAGGTGCGAAGACAGCCCTTGCGCGTATGTACCTGGGAGGTATCATTGTGCCGATCCTGATTGGCTGTCTGTTGACTGTTCTAACGTTTGTTGTTGAAAGATTTTTGACTGTCAGCAAAGCCACAGGAAGTGGTAACATCAATGAATTCATCCGCAAAGTGCAGTACCATCTGGCGAATAAAAATGTAGACAGTGCGATTGCCGAATGCGATCGTCAGAAAGGAAGCGTAGGCAATGTAATGAAAGCCGGCCTCCGCAAATACAAGGAAATGATCACCACCGGTGAACTCGACACAGAACAGAAGGTGCTGGCGATCCAGAAAGAAGTGGAAGAAGCCACTGCCCTGGAACTGCCCATGCTCGAAAAAAACCTGGTATTCTTATCCACTATTGCCTCTGTAGCCACCCTGTTGGGACTGCTCGGAACGGTAATGGGTATGATCCGTTCATTCGCTGCCCTGGGTGACAGTGGTGGAGGAGAAGCCGCATCCAAGCTGAGCCAGGGTATCTCTGAAGCCCTGTACAACACGGCCCTGGGTATCGGTACCTCCGCGATCTCCATCATTATGTACAACGTGTTCACTACCAAGATTGATGGTATCACGTATGGTATTGATGAATCGGGTTTTACGTTGACTCAGTCTTTTGCATCGCTTTACAAATAATCATGGGCCTAAAGCCCTTTTGAGCCTAAAGCTGAAAGCCTAAAGCCCAAAACTAATTTGGCACTCTGTATTGAAAGAGTTTTAAGCTTTGAGCTTTAGGCTTAAAACGGTTTTAGGCTTTAAGCTTTGAGCTTTAGGCCCAAAGAAAATTATGGAATCACCAATTATCAGCATCTAAGTAAAAAAGAAAATATGGGAAGAGCAAAGTTACCCAGGAAGAGCACGAACATCGACATGACGGCGATGTGCGACGTAGCCTTCCTTCTGCTTTCTTTCTTTATCCTGGCCACCAAGTTCAAACCCCCGGAAGCGCTTTCTGTGGTTACACCGAGTTCGGTGTCTACCAAAGTGGCGCCTGAAAAGGATGTGGTGATGGTCATTATAGACAAGGACGGCAAAGTTTACCTTTCTGTTTCCGACGCCAATACCGAGCAGAAAAAGGATATGATTGACGCGCTCAACACATCCAAGAATATCGGGTTGACCCAGGCAGAAAAAGACAATTTCGTTAAAGTGCCCAACTCCTATATCGGCGCTCCCTTCTCCCAGCTGAAAGCCTACCTGGACAAAAATCCGGCAGATCTTCAGCACGTGGTTAAACCGGGCATTCCGGCTGTGGACAGTACCAACAATGAAATGGTGGACTGGCTCGGTGCGGCGGCTACGGCCTTCCAGGGAAGAAAGATGAGCGTGGTGGTGAAAGGCGACGATGCGTCGAAATATCCCGCTTTGCAGGGGGTGATCATCGCATTGAAAAAGAACGATATCATGAAGTTCCAGGTGGTTACGAGTCCGGTGCCGGTGCCAGTAGGTACGGAACTGTACAAGTTCCAGCAGAAAAACGGAACCAAGGAAGTTGCCCAATAATTCATCTTTAAAAAAAAACGGACCATGGCAGAAATGGATACCTCGGGCGGCGGCGGCCATAAAAAGGGCCCCGGCGTCAAAAAATCAAAAAAGCTCTCCACCCGTGTGGATCTGACCCCGATGGTGGATCTCGGTTTCCTGCTGATCACCTTCTTTATCTTTACCACCACCATGAGCCAGCCAACGGCCATGCGCCTTTTTCTTCCAAAGGACGTAAAAAACCCCGACGAACAGAACAAGGTGAAAAACTCAGCGGTTATCACGCTGCTGCTGGGAAAGAATGATGTGATCTATTATTACGAAGGCGACAGTGCCGCAGGACTGAAACCCACTGATTTCAAGAAAATCAGGGATATCGTGATAGACAAAAAGAACCGCACGGATCCGAAGGATTTTGTGGTTGTTCTGAAACCCACGGTGGACGCGACCTACAAAAACACGGTGAATATCCTCGACGAAATGACCATTGACGGTATCAAGAGATACGCGATGGTGGATATTTCCCCTGACGAGTACAAGCTGATCCAGGCTACGCAGGTCGCCAATGGCGTGAAGTAAGCCGGAAATTGTGGAATTTTTAATCATTTGAGTCTATACAAGAAATAATCCATCATGGAAATAAATAAAATTTTAACCGCCGATGTCCTTGATATCATCTTCGATGGAAGAAACAAGGAATACGGAGCCTACGAACTGCGGAAAACGTATAATCAGCGTATCCGCACTTCGCTCTTCGTGATGGGCGGGCTGGTTCTTGTACTGGTTGCCGGATACCTGATCAGCAACTACGAGGGCAACCACAAAAAAGTGGCCCAGGTGGTACAGGATGTTCAGCTCGAAGACATCAAGGAAGAAAAGAAAAACGAGCCACCACCTCCGCCGCCTCCCAAAGTGGAGCCGCCGAAGATCGAAATGGCCAAATTCACCCCTCCCAAGATTGTGAAGGATGAAGAAGTAAAAGAAGAAGAAAAACCACCGGAAGTAGAAAAGCTGGAAGACACCAAGATCGGATCAGCCAACCAGGAAGGAATCAAGGACGATAACATCACTGCACCTCCTGCCGATAACAAAGGCGTGGTAGAAGCTCCGAAGGACAATACCGACTACGACAAGACCTTTACCAAGGTGGAAATCGAATCGGAATATGCCGGCGGTGCCGGAGCCTGGGCCCGATACCTGCAGAAGAACCTGCAGTATCCGGAAGAAGCCGTGAGCAACGAAATTCAGGGACAGGTGATCGTGAAATTTATCGTGGACAAGGAAGGCAACGTGAGTGATGTGGAAGCCATCAGCGGCCCCAACGAATTGCGCGACGAAGCCGTACGCGTAATCAAAAAAAGCGGAAGCTGGACTCCTGCCACGCAGAACGGACGCCACGTGAAATCGTATAAGAGTCAGCCGATTAACTTCAGGCTGGAAAGCCAGTAGGCAGTACAGAAGTACAAAAGTACAGAAGTACAGGAGTACAGGAGTACATAGGAAGACAAATAGTTTAAACCCGGAATTCGTTCCGGGTTTTTTATTTTACTAATAGTTGGTCCGCCAACCGCCAACCGCCAACCGCCAACCGATTGCTATCTTTATGATATGATTGGAAAGTTAACTGGCTGGGACGACACCATCATCGCCCTCTCCACACCGCCCGGCATCGGGGCGCTGGGGGTATTGCGACTGAGCGGACCTGCGGCCGTGGACATCGCCAACCAGCTGTTTGTGAGCAAAGACCTTTCCGTGCAACCCTCCCATACCCTGCACGTGGGTTTGCTCAAAGACGGCGAGGAGATCCTGGACGAAGTGGTGGTGAGCATTTACCGCGCACCGAAATCCTATACGGGCGAGGACGTGATCGAGATCAGCTGCCACGGCAGCCCCCATATCGAAGAAAAAATACTGTCTGCCTGCACGGCCCGCGGCGCCCGACTCGCCCGTGCGGGGGAATTTACCCAGCGCGCTTTTTTGAAAGGCAAAATGGACCTGGCCCAGGCCGAAGCCGTGGCGGATTTGATTGCCAGTCACTCCGAAGCCGCGCGACTCTCCGCGCTGCACACCATGCGCGGGGGCTTTTCCAGTGATTTAAAAAGCCTGCGCGACCAGCTGCTGGGCTTTTCGGCATTGATTGAACTGGAGCTCGACTTCAGCCAGGAAGACGTGGAATTTGCCGACCGCAAAAAGTTCTATGCACTCATCGAAGAAGCGCAGCGCGTAACCAACGAACTGATCGAATCCTTCAAATACGGCAACGTGGTCCGCAATGGGGTGCAGGTGGCCATCGTGGGCAAACCCAATGCCGGCAAAAGCACACTGCTGAACAGCCTGCTCAACGAGCAGCGCGCCATCGTCAGCGAAATCGCCGGCACCACCCGCGACACCATTGAAGAAGTACTCGCGATCAACGGCATCGAATTCCGCCTCATCGACACCGCCGGCATCCGCGCCCATACCGCCGACCGCATCGAGCAGCAGGGCATCGAACGCACCCACGAAAAAATCGACCAGGCCGATATTGTGTTGCAGATTCTTGATGCTACGGATCCATCTTCGCCGGCACTCGACATTGAAAGCGCCAAGCTCATTCGCATACTCAATAAGACCGATCTGGTTTCCGGGACGGTGCACATTCCCGCTGCGGTTGGAGCTGCTGTGGGCGAAAAAATGGAAACCGCTTTTCTCTATGATGCTGCTCGCCGGACTTCCCCCGCCACCCTCCACGAAAACCATCCCGACTCCGACCTGATCCATATCTCGGCGAAAAACAACACGGGCATCGATGCGCTCAAACGCGCCCTCGTCGAACGAGTTCTCCAGGGCAAGAATTACCGCGAAGGAACCGTGGTTACGAATGCCCGGCATCATGATGCTTTACGAAATGTTGCGTCTTCTCTTTCCGAGATCCGTTCCGGACTGGATAATGGGTTGCCGGGAGATTTGCTTTCACTGGATATCCGGCGTGCGCTTCACTTCCTTGGGGAGATCACTGGAGAGGTGACGAATGAGGAGCAGCTGAGCTGGATATTTGGAAAGTTTTGTATTGGGAAGTGACCACCATGCGCTAGATACGCGTTCTCTGCGGATCATATGCATTCTCACAGATAAGTAAATATCTTTACATTAACACAAACGTATTTCAAGAATATTTCTAGAAGTTTGAACTGCTATTACGTTCTTCTGATTATAAATGGTAAAAGAAATGGATTACGATAACTTATCAGAACTTGAAAAGAGCCTTAACCTTCCCAACAACTCACTAAAAAGTATTCCCATTTATGCAAGGGTTGCCGCTGTCGACGCTATTACAAAAGTAATGGAGATGGA
This sequence comes from Puia sp., assembly GCA_965214575.1. GTDB lineage: Bacteria > Bacteroidota > Bacteroidia > Chitinophagales > Chitinophagaceae > Puia. Next base: position 162,127 of record CBDCCE010000029.1, on the reverse strand, counting down.
AAGACGGTCTTTATTTCGCCCAGGTTTATATTATATTGTCTTGGCGGATCTAACTGGAAATACAAAATTTAATGCAAAATACGGAAATGCTCATACGGATATAAGAGTTCAATGGTTTCATACAGCAGCAATACAATCAATCGGAGAAATTAATTTTTCAAACTACGTAACGTTTAATAAAACAATAGGTGATGCATCACTTTTAATCTTTTCATCAATAAGGGATGTCATTAACTGGTCAAATAAATTTTAAGATAAACTTCTGACTTATGATCAAGAATATAGAATAGCCATTCAGGAGGACCAGCTGGATTTACCTCCCATAAATGAAAATTTAAAGGAACAACAAATCTCTGATTTTCAGTTAAAGGGAAGAAGGCTAGTTCATATAGGAGAAATTAGATATGCTGATATTAATGATCCGCTTTCTCTAGCTGTTAGCCAAACATTCAAAATGGAAAAAGCATTTTCTGAAATCAAGTTGGGTTGCACTGAAATTGTTGCCACAACAACTAGGCCTACGCTACTCGATCTTGGTTACACTCTTGAGGAAAATAAAAAAATTACGATAGCTGGTGAAAATAAGGAATCTATGACATACTATATAATTGCCAAATAAAAATTTGAAATTGTAAGTCTAATCAGTTAGAAGTCTATCGGAAATGTTAGACTTCGATGGATTCAGTTGGCAATCCGGTATCACAAATTCATTTTAGACTTACAAGGATCGATGGACTGTTTTTGCATTGGGATGAATAATTATAGATAGGGAAAATTTAAAAAAATTCGGATTCTGTTAGGTTCAATAAGGCATTATGAATTAACTATTTTAAATTTCGCTATAAATAATTAGACCGAGATATTGAAAATATGGAAAAAAGAGTTTACTCATTTTTTTGTTCAAAAAGATATACAAATGAGATTTGAAATAGACATTCTAGATATCAAAGATTTAAATGACAGTTTATGGATATTGTCTAAGGGTAATTTATATGAGTATTTAAAAAACTTAAAACCTTCGTTTTTTGAATATATAATTCAGAGAAAAATTGTTAAAAATAAATACCTGAATTCGCTGGTAAATACAATTTTGGCGGGGGAACCTGTCCCTGTAATAACCCTTACAACTGAAAAAAAACTTCAATTTATAAAGGACAAAAATGGTGAAATAGACATGAATGAGGTAGAAATCTTGGATGGTTTACAACGAACTTTCAGATTGTGGGTGTATTATAAAATTATTATAGAGCACAAATCTAATGACAGTCTCCAACCTATTGATTTTGCAAAGCATATCAAATTCACGTATCCAATATTTTTCGATTCAGGGGTGATGACATTAACAAAAATAAAGGATTTCTTTACCAACAATGCGTTTGATAAAATTGAAAATGCATTTAAAGTTTTCGAAATATATTTTTTTATTTGGAGTGGCTTATCACCCAACAAGGCTATTCATAAAATGCTTGTCTTGAATGCTGGTCAGCGACCTGTAAGCGTGTCACACCAATATGAGTTGCTATTTTTATATGTATGGGATGAAGTAAAAGGCGCCTCGGGAATCAAGCTTTTTAGGGATAGAGATCCTATTGCAAACAAAATAAAGCAGGGTGACAGAATTGTGGGTCAATATATGTTTACGTCGGTAATAGCGGGATTGAGGTCCTTCTTAGAAAATAAACCGAAAAAGATATCTATTGAAGACCTAGAAATTGATGATTTACAACAAGGAGAAAATGCTTTGGAAATCAATGAAGGTGTTTTTACTAAGCCTTATATTCAAGTATTTTTAGATAAATTAATACAAATTGATAGAAAAATCTTTGATAAAGAAGGTGATAATGGCCTCAAATGGTTTTCTCGGGATATTTCAATTTCTGGTCTTTTCGCCGGAGTTGGTAAATATGCGCAAGTTAAAATATCTATGCCTATATCTGAAATTCAAATGCTTACCATTAGAGCATGTGACGATTTGATTTTTGGAATTGAAAATTACGGATTGACGCTTACAGAATTTCAAAACGAATATTATGGCTTACAGACACGTACAATAAACTTGGGGAATTATGCTCGTAATATTATCATGGAATATATATACGATCTTTTAAATGGCAACAGACCCAGTTGGTCCGGATTATTTTCAGTGTCCAAAGTCGAAAATTAATAGCATGCTTACAGGTTACGAAATTACTAAAGAATTTCTTAAGTTCATCCACAATAAATATGGTAATCCTATTCCAGATATTGATGAAGAAATTGACAATGATTTCCGACCTAATGATCAATTAATTTTTGACCTACAAGCTGAAACGGTTTTTCCAGATGTTATTAAACAACTTTTGCTATGTTTTCGAGATGAAAATGTGGGTTCCCAATTCAACAGTAGTTTCTTTGCTTGTGCCAATCGTATTGAGATTATAGACTTCAATGACGTTAACTTTAAGAAACGAAATCGGCCGTTCAGTATGTCCGACACTCAGTTTGGATATTTATCCATAAAATACCTTCTCAATTTTAATTCCATGGGTGTTATAATGAGAGATACCGAGGGGTATAAATCTCTAGTTGACTTTATTGGATCAGCATTAATACTTAAGGAAACGAAGAAGTTAAATGATTTTATACAATATATAGTTACAGGTGATTTAGAAAAAGGGTTATTAATATATAAAACGGCAAATACAGAGAGTGTAAACTAAACTGTGTCAAAAGTTAAATTCTTAACTTTAAACACAGTAAAATGGAAAACGAAAAGCAAGAGCCTTTCGACTATGAAAAGGCAAAACAAAAAGTAAAAGAACAGTTCCGTACCGGCAAATCCCTGTACGGCAAAGATGGCGCTTTTGGCCCCATGCTCAAAGACATGATCAATTCGATTCTGGAGGGCGAGATGGAAGGCCACCTGGATGAGGGGGAACGCTCGTCAGGCAACCGAAAAAACGGCAAAGGCAAAAAACTTCTCAAGACATCTTCAGGCAACATCGAAGTCAGCACCCCGCGCGACCGTTCGGGAACTTTTGAACCGGAAATGGTAAAAAAGCGCGAGACCATCATGGCTCAAACACTGGAGGACAGGATTATCGGGCTTTACAGCCTGGGTACAAGTCTTCGCGATATCAGTGCCCACATCAAAGAGACATATGACACCGACATCTCCGCTACCACGCTCAGCGCCATTACGGACAAAGTAATCCCACTGGTAAAGGAATGGCAGCAGCGTCCATTGGAGGAGCTTTATTGCATCGTATGGCTGGATGCCATATTTTACAAAGTAAAGGAGGAAGGTCGCACGGTAACGCGCTGCGTGTATAACGTTTTAGGAATCAATAAAGATGGAAAAAAAGATGTGCTGGGGATGTATGTATCCCAAAGCGAAGGAGCGAACTTCTGGCTCGGTGTGATTAATGATTTAAAGCAGCGCGGCGTCAATGATATATTAATTGCGTGTATCGATAACCTGAAAGGCTTTGATGAAGCGATCCGCACCATTTATCCAAACACTGAAGTGCAGACCTGTGTCGTACACCAGATCCGCAACAGTTTGAAGTATGTAGCCAGCAAGGATCAGAAGGTGTTCATGGGTGAACTGAAACCAGTTTACCAGGCTGACAATGAATCCATCGCTGTGGACGAACTGGCAAAACTAAAAGAGAAATGGAACAAAAAATATCCGATGGTGATCGGCTCCTGGGAAAAGAACTGGCCGAAGCTGTCCACGTATTTTAAGTATCCGGCCGACATCAGAAAGCTGATCTACACGACCAATACGATTGAAGGTTATCACCGACAGATCAGAAAGGTCACAAAAAACAAGGGCGTATTTACCAGCGACATGGCTTTATTGAAACTCATGTACCTGGCTACCGAACGCATCTGTAAAAAATGGACAGCTCCGTTACATAACTGGTCGATATCTGCATCGCAATTAAAAATTATATTTGGCGAGCGGATGAAAACAGATCTCTGACAGGTGGCCGTAAAAAAGAAGCGGTGCCTTGCTCTTTTGAATTGAGCCGACACCGCTTCTTTTAAACTTGAACAATATTATTCTTTGACACAGTTTAATTTACAGACCCCAAATACATTTTCCTCTTTGCCCACATACTCGTACTTATTTTTTAATAAACTGGTGCAAGGAGGTCAAATCTCTTTAGATCCGAGTCTCAATTATATTATTCACCATGGTCGAACGCTAGTTTTCAACGATAGCATTATATATCAGCAATATTTTGAATTGTACGATATAATTAATGAAGTTAATCATTCTAATGAAGTGATAACTCGTTTTTTGAAGGTCTATCATATGCTGGAATATTTAGTGTATAGGGTTGAGCTCGTGAAAATTGAAGCTAAGGCTCGGTTAAATAGAACATTTATCAGGGAAATTCACAGTCTTACTGGAAAAAGTTCCTCTGAATCGGATATTCTAAAAAGGAATTTTCCAGTTATTTTTGGTAGTGAAATATCGTCTGGTCAATTTAATTTAGGTCCGATTTCACCTCGACAGGCAGCTTTTATGAAATCTAGAATGGATTTAGACCCCTATTCTCCATTAGTTCCGGGTCATGTTGTTAAGTTGATATATACTTTAAGAAATAGTATTGTTCATAATAAGGAAAGCGAATTTCATATGACCACAACAAATCCTGAAGAGTATGATGAGATAATTCCGTTGCTAAAAGTTTTGATCGATATACTAGAATCTTTAATTTTCACGAAAATTAGCGAGGATTTTGTAAGTATAAAGTACTTAAGTTGTAATAGTTAGTAGTTGATCCGACAGTTGAGGATTTTTTATTTCAATTTTCAAAAGGGTTTGGATTAAATAGTTAAGCGGCGGTTGAGGTTTGGTTCAGCTGCTTGTCTTTGGCTAAGGTAAGAGATTCGAGAAAAGTCTCGAAAGGGGTTTTGCCAAAACAATATCGCCCACTGTGAGTGCGCTCCTGATTGTAATGCACCATCCATTCATCAAGATCTAATTGCAGAGATTCCAAGTCTTGATAAAGCTTTCTGCGGAACGTAACAGCGTAAAACTCATCTTGCATCGTCCGGTGCAATCGCTCGCAGATCCCGTTGCTTTGGGGATGACGCACCTTCGTCCTGCTGTGGTCGATTTCTTCGAGTTGCAGATACAGTTCATATTCATGGTTTTCTGGTCTGCCATTGAACTCTGTTCCCCGGTCGGTAAGCATTCTTAAAACAGGTATTTCATACTGATCAAAGAAAGGTATTACGCGGTCGTTGAGGACATCTGCGGAAGTAATAGCATGCTTGCTGGTGTAGAGTTTTGCAAAGGCTACGCGGCTATACGTATCGATAACTGTTTGCTGATAAATGCGTCCCACGCCTTTGATCGTTCCGACATAATATGTATCCTGGGCTACCAGGTAGCCGGGATGTTCCGTTTCAATTTCCCCAAAGGCTTCCTGCTTTTCTCTCTTGCGTTCCATCGCAATAATCTGGGCTTCGGTGAGGATCAGGCCGTCTTGGGCAACACGCTCTTCCAAAGCCTTTAAACGCTTCTCAAAGACTTCCAAATTGTGGCGCTGCCAAACACAACGAACACCAGCTGCTGAAATGAAAATACCTTTCTTACGAAGCTCGTTACAGGCGCGGGATTGTCCGTAGGCCGGAAACTCAAAGGCCATCTTTACGACTGCCTCTTCGACATCGGATTCAACCCTGTTTTTGGGAATGGGTTTACGACGGCTGATTTCCCTCAGCGCATCCTCTCCACCGGTGTTATAGAGCTCTTTAATGCGGTAAAAGCTATCCCGGCTGGTGCCCATGAGTTTGCAGGCACGGGTCACATTGTTTAATTGTTCAGCTAAATTGAGGAGGCCAACGCGGGATTTGATTAACTTAGTTTCTGAGTTCATGATCTGACATTTTGGGTTTTTAAATAAGTGTGGTTACTTAAATTTAATCCCAATTGTCAGATCAACTCTTAACTTCTACACTTAAGTAGTGCAATAGAATTATATTGACTTGAGTTTCACCTTGGGTCATCGACATTGAAACTATTTCTATAATCTGCTACACTAATTACCGTATCAAACAACCCAACTTCTTATCCTTTGTGTTTATTGATGCCAGTATAAACTAAACTTGCGTCTTCATATCGTTTAAATTTATAAACTGCATCGTTCATCAATGCGCTGTTAAAAACATCAAGACTGACTAACAATTCGAAATCTTTTACGTCCAAACCTGTTACCTTTTTAAATAAACCAGGCTCAAGTTGAGTAATGATGTCTTTTAAACATCGTTCTCTATAGTCAGTCAGGTACATAAAAACGGGAACACGAGTAGCAAATTTTATTAGCTTCTCTTGTATTTGTTTGCGTTTATTTTTATATTCTTTTTCGTCATCGGTTAGCTCTTTTCTTTCTTTTAATGAAAGATTATGGTCATTTGCGGATTTCTTTAATTTTTTTACGGATTCGGACTTGTTTATTATTGTTTCAAGATCCTGGTTGATATTTCGAAATCCCTCAATACTCATCAAAGCTCTCATAGCTGCTTCGTTGCTCATTAAACGTTGCAGTGTATTATTATCTACGTTTACAAGCAATGCACTTTCCCAACGTTTAGCCAACAACGTCGCAGTAGTGCCACTCATTGCCATATCTAAAATTCCAGCTGCATCAACATTTTTCATTGAGCTCCCATCATATGCGAGTACTGGCAAAAAATGAATAAACTCTTCTACTTTCTTTTCTGGATTGGATTCAGAAATATTTAATCGACAGCTATAATCTGCAATTTGTTTTAAAGCTCTGTCAGGAGCGAAGTCAAAAACATAGCATTCCTTTTTTATAATCTCTTCATTGTTGGGCGATTTATTGTCTAGATTCTTGATTGTCCATGGAGTCTGTACTCTAAACGCCGCTTGGAAATACGTTTCTGGACTCGAGGAATTACGGAGCATAAAAATACCTGTCCATGGTTTAACGGAAACACCAGTAGTTAGTTTGCCACAGGACAGTGTAATTGTTTTTGTCTTTAATGGATTATCCATGGCATTTTCTACGGGGATTAATGCACTGACACCAATTCCGGCACTCGTGCCAGCGGCGGTAATTATTGAATAACTATGATAAAATATGTTTTGTTTCTGCTCAATTAGATTTTTCATCGCATAACAGGATGAAACAGATGGCAAAAACCAGAATGTGTGTGATAAGACACTTAATAATGGGGTATGAGAAAAGGGCAATGGTGGTTTTTTAGCACCTAACTTTAAATTGTCGCTGGTTGTTTCTGAAAATGAGCCGCGAATAAGATCTAGCCATTTTTGAACCTCGTTTTGATATTTAAATTTGGCCCTTTTACCTTCGCCCTCTGCGGAAAAAAAGACGTTTAGATCAAATTCATTATATTCTCCCTTTAATGCAATTTCACGTATGGAATCTGGTAATTGATATGTTAGTAAGACCATTCTCGGCAACGATGCATATGGATTAGGATTTTCATTCCAATTTTCTTTAGCTTTTTGCTCATCAGAATAAGTCCAGTTAAAAATTTGATCTTCAATGAATTCGCCTGATGAAATTGCTCTAAAAGGAGTGCCGGATAGATATAGGTAAGAGTGGGTCGTAATTGGCATTACACTTTCATCAAAGTATTCTAAGCCTTCACCAGCTGCAACAATAATTTCTTTTTTTTCCTCGGCTTCAAATAAATCCTTCGCATTTTCACGCCAAGCTCCATAATGATATTCATCAAGAATTACGCAATCCCAAGTTGTTGCATGTACCCATTCATTTTTTGATTTAATTCCGCCGGCACTATTTTTCCCCAGATAATCTTGAAAAGATCCGAAACAGACTATCGGTTTGCTTTTGTCTGCATCTTTAAGTTGAAGACCGTTTTTAGAGACAAATTGCCATTTTTTAAAATCAATATGGTGAATTAAATCGTCTTCCCAAGCGCTTTCTACCGCTGGTTTAAATGTCAAGACTAGTAGCTTTGTCCATTTCATTTTATTGGCCAGCTGATAACACGCAAAAGTTTTACCAAATCGCATTTTGGCATTCCAGAGAAAGTGTGGTATTTTTCCTGAATTTTCTTTGTAATATTTTGAAAAGTATTGGGCGGTTTTAGATACTGCCGCTATCTGTTCGGGACGCATTTTAAAATCCAACGTGCGATTGTTATCGACTTGTAGGCCAGTTTTGATGGCCATTATAGCCGATTTTACATCTTGGAAGTCGCATTTGAACCATTCACCTTCTATATTTTTTATTCCATTTTTTTTTAAATACCGATGAACTTCAATATCTGTAAACGCACTACCGTCATTTCTCATAGCTGATTCTTCCAATACTATTTTGTAACTTATTCGACTAGTTTTAAGTTGTTCTGAAATGCGATCTTTTGAATTTCTAGTAGTGTAACCGATTTTTAATAACCCAGCGTGGCTTTGCACATCGGGGAGACTGTATGCATAAATGATGGGGTTTGCCGTTGTTAGTGGTGGGAATAGCTTATTTACTGGATTCATTTTCCATTGGTCTGATTAGGGAATCAATAAATGCAATTTCTTCTTTGCTCAAATTATAGCGTTCATACAAAGACTGATCGGACCATTTTGTCGACATATTAAGTGCAGGCACGAATAGAAATTTATCCTTGAAAATGTCTTGGGAAAAAGATAATTGCGCTACCAAAAATCTTACAAATTTAGTTTTTAAGAATTCTGCCATATTTTGTGCGTGCGATTTGTTTTTATAAGCTCCAACAACCAGATATGTTTCTGTACAGATAGTCCCGGGAGGAAGTATAGCTACTATAGAAAATACACGGCGTCTGCCGTGTTTATCGGGTTGGCCACCGTGATCATAGGAAACTTTGGAGGTAATTACTTTCCATTTGTCTATCATTTCGTTGCCAATTGTAACATTTCTACTATCAAATGGTCCTTCACCACCATTCCATCGAAGAGTTAAATCACCTTTTTTCGTAGGTCTCACGAAAGTCCTTAAACCAAAAGGCTTGGCAGAGGATACTAGTGAACTTAAACTGGGCTCTTTTTTCGAAACTATTTTCTTAATAATTGGAACTGCTTTTCCATACCTAATGAAAGTGTCAAACTCATTTAATGGACGAGTTGAATTCTGTTGTACTCCTTTAACAATATTCACAACTTCACATGGCCCGGAGTATTCTCTTTCCCATAAAAAATAGCAAACGCCACCGGCGATATCTACGCCAGGGAAAACTTCATTTGCATCCGGATAGTCAACTATTTTCTTAACCCTTCGATCGTTTAACATTACTTCTCGAAAATCGCTAAGCCCCTTACCCCCGGCAAACCAGCGTGAGGGTATTATCATAGTAAGATATGTGGGCTTCAGTTTTTTGGCTTGATCGACAAATAAATTGTAAATAGGACCTGCACTTCGTCCAAAGCCACCATCACTTAGTTGATATGGAGGGTTGCCAACTATGACATCGAATTTCATATTGTTGAATATTTTTTCTGGTGTTTTGGTATGGATAAATTGGTAAGCATATTTTTCTAACGAATCTTCTCTATCGTATTCGCTTTGAGCAGCTCCACAAAAAGAACATTTTCCATTTATAAAAAGATGAGAACTCCTATCATATTTAATATTGCCTTCTTCGGATTTAAAGTCGGTGCAAACTGAATATTTACCATTAGCTGTTTTTGAGCAGTATAAACTTCGTCTTGAAAGCAAAGAAGTTAGTTCTGTAATTGCAATACCAAAAATTTGCTTATTTGTAATAGTTAGTAGTTGATCCGACAGTTGAGGATTTTTTATTTCAATTTTCAAAAGGGTTTGGATTAAATAGTTAAGCGGCGGTTGAGGTTTGGTTCAGCTGCTTGTCTTTGGCTAAGGTAAGAGATTCGAGAAAAGTCTCGAAAGGGGTTTTGCCAAAACAATATCGCCCACTGTGAGTGCGCTCCTGATTGTAATGCACCATCCATTCATCAAGATCTAATTGCAGAGATTCCAAGTCTTGATAAAGCTTTCTGCGGAACGTAACAGCGTAAAACTCATCTTGCATCGTCCGGTGCAATCGCTCGCAGATCCCGTTGCTTTGGGGATGACGCACCTTCGTCCTGCTGTGGTCGATTTCTTCGAGTTGCAGATACAGTTCATATTCATGGTTTTCTGGTCTGCCATTGAACTCTGTTCCCCGGTCGGTAAGCATTCTTAAAACAGGTATTTCATACTGATCAAAGAAAGGTATTACGCGGTCGTTGAGGACATCTGCGGAAGTAATAGCATGCTTGCTGGTGTAGAGTTTTGCAAAGGCTACGCGGCTATACGTATCGATAACTGTTTGCTGATAAATGCGTCCCACGCCTTTGATCGTTCCGACATAATATGTATCCTGGGCTACCAGGTAGCCGGGATGTTCCGTTTCAATTTCCCCAAAGGCTTCCTGCTTTTCTCTCTTGCGTTCCATCGCAATAATCTGGGCTTCGGTGAGGATCAGGCCGTCTTGGGCAACACGCTCTTCCAAAGCCTTTAAACGCTTCTCAAAGACTTCCAAATTGTGGCGCTGCCAAACACAACGAACACCAGCTGCTGAAATGAAAATACCTTTCTTACGAAGCTCGTTACAGGCGCGGGATTGTCCGTAGGCCGGAAACTCAAAGGCCATCTTTACGACTGCCTCTTCGACATCGGATTCAACCCTGTTTTTGGGAATGGGTTTACGACGGCTGATTTCCCTCAGCGCATCCTCTCCACCGGTGTTATAGAGCTCTTTAATGCGGTAAAAGCTATCCCGGCTGGTGCCCATGAGTTTGCAGGCACGGGTCACATTGTTTAATTGTTCAGCTAAATTGAGGAGGCCAACGCGGGATTTGATTAACTTAGTTTCTGAGTTCATGATCTGACATTTTGGGTTTTTAAATAAGTGTGGTTACTTAAATTTAATCCCAATTGTCAGATCAACTCTTAACTTCTACAGCTTATTATATATATGATTAATTCTAATGACCTTGTCAGGTATTTTTTTCTCTAAGCCAACCATAAGACGACGGGCAATTTCTCGAAGAAAGACACCTGACTTACTCACGGGGTCTAGAAAGGTAATATCTGCATTGCTCCATAGTCTTTTAGGTAGCAGATCTAAAACCTCATTGGCTATACCTGGAGGCGTGAAAACTTCATCATTGCTAAGATTAGCTAGGCACGACAACACATCAGGATTATAGTTCGCTTGAATCATCCTGATTTAATTTTAAAAAGTGTATTAGCGGAAAATCACCGACTGATTTTGGAATAAATGCTTTTTCACCTAGATCTGAAATCAATGATTCTTTACTTGTGTCGTTGGCTACTAAGTCTTCCATTATATAATCCCTTCTTTTTATTAAACTTCCATTAACGCCTGACCATTCGGAAAAGATTAGCGGGTTGGCATTTTTATCTGGCGTCTTTAAATTCAAAGCGTCGCCCCAAAGAATATTTCTACTTAAAATAAATTTTGCGGTGTTTAAACATTCGGGTTTGAATTTATTTTTAAAATTCCCGAGATAATATTTTGCATAGGTTTCTAACAATAGCATTCTGCAAGTTTCTACATTATCCTGTAGAATATCGATGCCATAAATACTTGATAAAGCAATTATTGAATAACGTTCGAAATCAAGTTGATTTTTTGAGTAGCGTTTTTTTACTATTTCTAGCTTTCGCTTCAGGATTTCTATTAAAAAATTTCCAACGCCACAAGCGGGCTCCAAAAATCTTGAGTCGATTCTTTCTGTTTCTTGTTTAATGAGGTCAAGCATTGAAGTAACTTCATTCTGACTTGTAAATACTTCTCCATATTCAACTACTCGTTTCTTGGATTTAACTTGTTTAATATCAAGTAATTGAGATCTTTCTGGCCCCATGCATCGGAAATTATTGGTAGCTAAGTTATGTTTTAAATTGATAGATAGCGTGATCCATTTGACGCCTAATTATTTAAAGTATTTGGAAATTAAATCTAAAATTTAAAAGGAATTTCGTAATAGGCCGAATGAAATTAACAGCCTCTCAATCGTGCGGCCATTTAGGGATTACAGAGACTTAATGGAAAATTTCTGTGGTGTAGGGATAGACTAATAATTGTCCAACTACCTAGTTTGGTCTGACAACTCTGATTGAACAATGTATTAATTCGGAAATAAACCACCAGTTCATCTGATTTAGTCCAAAAATTATTTACTCAAGTGGGTATTATTTTTATTTCATACAAATCAAAAAGCAGGAAGACAAATCCCCAATTTATAAAAATCAATGTATTCGTCAATTTTGTTGCTGAACAAGTCTGAAAATTCAAATTGTTGTTTGCTACCCTGGTGCGGGTATATAATTAATCCCTTAATTAAACTCGAATAAGAAACATCGAGCTTTTTATAAACACTTTTCAATCTTGTATATCCTGCCAGTTGTCTTTTGTCTTCAAGCGATGGAGAAGCATTATGGTAGTTTTTATACTTACAATCGATAATGCATTTAAAGCCCTCTACGCGAACTAATATGTCAGTTTGTTTCCGTCCTTTAAATTCGTCATGGTAGGTCATTGACTTTGGGTCGGGAAAAATTCTTCGGAGCTTATTAAAAACATACAATTCGAAAAGTTTGCTCATGTCTATCCAAAATGGCGGGACAGTAGTCTTTGTTTGACTTGTGTTATTCAGGTTAAATGAAAAACGTTTTAATATATAATTGCCAATTTTTAATGCTTCTTCATACTCGTTAAAGAATATATTTTTATTTACCTCAATGTGTCCATCTGTTGGATCTAGTGAATCGACACAATCAAATGCTGGTAAGCAAAAGCTGAGAATGTAACGCAATTTCAGGCTACGTGTCTTTTCAAAATAGAATTGATTCTGGCTAACATACGAAGTAACAAATTTCAGGACGAGTTTTAAAAATTTATTCTCAGTCGTATTTGGGCCAAATACCTGGTAATTACAAATGGTTTTGGTAGATTTATTATATATAACATTTTTTTTGATCTGCTCGCCTATTAAAGTTTTACCTTTTATTTTATTTGTTAAGTTTTCGGTAATACTATAATATGATTTCTTCAACCCCTTCCTCACAATACGCTGAACGAGTTTGAGGAATTGAATGATAAGAAAAGGTGACAATTGATCCTTTTGAGAAGGAATTGGTATCCATGGACTTTCATATTCTACTTGCAAGAGACCGTCAAGGTGCTCTAGATTTTCTGTTGCATTTAAGCTTTCAAATAGCATTCCTAAAAAATCCACTTGATTTAGATCATTTAATTTTGGCTCAACGCAAACTGCAGCCTTGCCCTTGACCAACCAGTCTATACCCACGAAATAATTTGTATCTACAATGTAGTTTTGGTCATCGTTTTCCAGGCGAAAACAGATCAAGTCAGCACTGCTACCGTAAACTTTTTGATATGATTTCTCCACTAAAATAGATTTCATATCGTCCGAAAGGTCTTCTAGTTTTCTTTTAATATGCTGCTCAGATATATATATAAGATGATCCACTATTAAGCTTGTAAGTTTTCAATCGTTTCTTTGATATTTTCGCCTACTAGTATTCCATCTTTAACATACTCCAACAAAATTGGTTTAATCTCATATTGGAGACGAATAGACATCGATCCACCTTCAGCAGATTTTTCGATAAAATAGGAGTGACCTAGTTGTACCTCTTTTTTTTCAAATTCGGGTGAAATATTTGTATCAAATAACAGCCCGATTTTATCAAATAGTAACTTATTAAATACAACATTTGGTTCGGAAGATAGGTCCTTAGGTATAACATCTACAAAGGCAAAACGCCTGCGTATGGCATAGTCAATACGACCTACGCTTCTGTCAGCTGTATTCATAGTGCCTATAATGTAAAAATTTGGTGGTAAAATCAGATCAGTACTCCCGTCGACTTCGTACATGCTGGCTACTCTTTTCCCACGGTACTCCATTGCATAAATCAATTCACCAAGAACTGAAGAAAGATTGGAGCGATTAATCTCATCTATAATTAGAACATAATTTTTTAGAGCTATTCTAACTGTATCTGCTGGTTTTGGCTGGTTGACTAAATATTTTTTAAACAATTCTACTACAGGAAAGTAATAAGATGTTCGATGATATACAGTTTTAGCAATATCAGGAAATTTAGTTAGTTGAGATTTTTGTTGAATGTCGTACCTAAAGAGCTTTTTTATCTGTGAATATTTTAGATCTTCTCCCTGCCAGCCATCACTCGAAATCCGGAATGCGTCTTTCTTGACATTTGTAATACCTAATTTCGCGGTAAGGGGAATTCTATGATTATTCTCAATCAGATTATTCTCAATAAAGCTTACAAATTCCTCAAATATAGAGTCAATCCAGGATATTTTAAATTGATCATCGTCTTTGTTTTTGCTTTCTCTGTAATTGATATAGGCATTTCTAGAAAATTCTCCCAATAATTTGTTTTCAGCTTCATACACTATTCCAGCGCCTTCCTCATTGGGTTTTGCAACGATCCCTCTGACAAAATCTTCATAGCTGTAACTTGGATGAAACTGAATTAGCCTTAGCTGTTCTGATTGATCTTCAGTAATTGTGGATTTAAGATTATCAAATATATATTTTGCAATTGCCGCTGATCTTCTGTCTTCATTATTATCTAATTTATTTTCCCATTGATTTTCTTTATAACTGGTCTTTATTGATTTAAAAGTTGTTGTGCCTTCGGTATCCGTTGACCGTTTCAGCGTGACTTTTTCATTTACTGAGTCCACACTAACGATTTGATACTCGGCGTTTCCTGCCGGGGTAGAAATTTTCGAAACATTTTTTAGCACATCAATAATAGTATTGCTGTTGATTTCTGAAGGTTTAATATTTGTTGTGGAGGAAGAGCCTATCATCAATTCCGCTATTTCTTTTGCCATTTTGGTTTTGCCGGTGCCTGGGGGGCCTTGTAAAATTATCTGTTTTTTGTATTTGAGTAAGTCTATTACTGTGTTCAATTCGATTTTATATTTGTTGTGAAAATATTTATCTTTTATTTTGATCCAAACTTCATCACATATTGCTTTTGCGCCATCACCTGAATATTCGATGATCGTATCGCGGTTTGTGTCCGATTTAGCTTCAAAAGAAGGATTGAAATATTTTATTAAAATAGCTTTTCGCCTATGATAGAACCAATCCGATTTTTCGTCACCTTCCTCGTTCTCGTCGTCGAAAGGGTCTGACGCTATTTCTACGACTCCAAACACTTTGTTATAGCCAGCGATCACAACTATTAGGTCGCCTATTTTCATTTTGTTCCAACGGTTTCTAAATTTTTCTATATCGCCTTGATCTTTAGAATATCCGATAACGCTTTTGCATCCCGCATTTATAAATAAGTTCTCGAAATACATTTTTGTATTTGGCGAATCTCCCGGCGTAATCTTCATTATCCACATGTCAGGATTGGTCATGATTTCGTGTTATTAATTTTTGACTTCCGAATTCTCCCGTTGTACCTCTTTGAACTGCCGCAGGATCTCGGCATCCATATCTGAGTACTTTTTCTTCCTATTGTAAAAAGTTGCCCGGTTAATCTTTAGCTCCCTACCGATCTGTTGGACATATTTGCCAGCTTCATAAGTCTTGATAGCGGCCGTGATTGTGCTCTCGGTAGAATTTGACTTTTTCATGATCTACAATACTTAAATTTAGATGAGGTCTTTAACAATAAATTTGGAAGATATTAAAGTCTTACAACCCAGACTTTTATAATATCGGTTACTCGGTTTGAAAACTCTGCCCAACTCATCTCCTGTCGTGAGGGCTTGGTAGGCCATGGGTCTCTTAATATAACCTTATCAACAATCGGATTATTAAACTGATCGAGTGAATAGTAAATACCTGTCATTACTTCTGCATGTCCCGATCCATCGCCATTCGAAAGACAAACTAACATTGGCCATTTGTATGCAAGATTATTTACTAATTCTGTAGGTGTCGAAAAACCGGCTTGACTATGAATTTCAGAAAATCTGCCCCTAACGTCGGGAGCCCAGCCTGAAAGTCCATTTACAATGTCGGCATCTGTACCTGGTTGGCATTCAAGTGTACCAAATATTTTATTAACAATTTCTTCCTGTGCAACATAAAGGCCGTGATAGTTTAAAATCATCTGACTGCTTGCAGCCCAACACCATTCGGGACACCTCTGCCTACCAATCGTTGCAACTGGATAGAATTCGAAAGAGGATATTCCTGCTGCAAAATAATTTGGTCCAAGTCTTTCAACTGATTGTGCCTTTAATTCAGTTGAGGTAGAAATTAGAAAAAAACTTACGGTCAAAAGGTTTAAAACATACTTTTTCATATCAAAAGGTTTAATTAAGGGTTTACTATATGAGGTTTTAAATCACTGTTTGCCTTTCAATTGCCGACCGCAATTTACCCACTTAGAAAAATATTTATTTTGACTATCCAAAAAAGTATCTTAGACATCTTGACAAAAAAACCGAAAGTTATAGTCTCTAAAACAATTATTGTATCAACGCTTATGATTATAAAAGTAAAATCTCAATGCTAAAAAATAATCTTTACTGAGGCCCCCTAAAAATGGACTGCGCATAACCAAGTTTATGTCTTCCTGAGTGTTTTTAACTTCACTATTTAAAAATATTTTGCAATTCAGGTTGGAGTCCTGACTATTCGGATCATCAATACTATATTTTATGTTCTGCTTTTTTAATGAAGCAAGTATATTAGTTTTCAAAGAATCAAATTGGCGTAGACACTTATCATGGTCGTCACTCTGACAAAGAAATAATCTGACTTCAGTTCTATTTAATAATATCGAATTACTGAGTTGTGATGAATATACATATTTTGGAAGATCAATATTTAGCTTGTAAAGGATTTCGTCAGCGGATTTCTTTTTTAATTCTCCTTGAATGTTTTTAAATCCTTCTGTTCGGTCATGAATAATCTCGTCTAACCAGGCGGCACCACCAGGATTTTCAATTGGCGCTAACCGCTCAGGTAGAAGTTTGGACATAGAATATGTTTTTAATTTATTCTCTATATACATATTAACTAACCATTCGTTATTGAGTTGCCTTAAGTTGAGCTTTATATTGACGGCTTTATTTTTTAAAGTTGTTTCCATGTCATGTCTATAGCCTTCTTCGTTAATTTTGGATTCTTCCCAATATTGAGTTGGTCCAAAATGGTCTCTTAATATTGACAATATTTTGTCGAATTTATTAAAGGCGTAATTTTTGTCTGGTCCCTGATAAAATGATACATCAATAAATCCTGAAGGAATATAAAAGTTACTATTGTCTGTTACTAGCATGACTTTATTGTCGACTGAAAATGGAAATCGGAGTACCGAGCGGTAAAAAAGAAGTTTTCCTGTTTGATTTAAACCAAATCCGGCTCCAAGGCTTTTCCATTCTCCAGTAAATAAATTATAAATTGATTGGTCTAGCCTATTCCTAAATAATACAATACTGTTCTCAAGTATTGCCTTAGGATCATTCATTTTGAAATCATTTGGACAATAGTCGTATGGCTCATTGGACGCTAGATCACCTTCAATAGTTTCGGCATTATAGAGAGCATCTTCATCCTGAGTAAAGATAATTTGAGGCATGTACTCTTTAGTAGACACTGAAAACCAATTTAATGTTCCGGAAATCTCTGACTTCTCCACCGGTGGAATAACTACTGATGACCATTTGGAGTCTCCCGATAGTTTTGAATGGGTTGAGATAGTATCGTGGTAAAGTCTTTCATGATAAGACTTGTTACCACATACTGCATAAAAAATATTTATACGAAGAGGTTTGGAATCGGTGTTTAAGTAGGTTTCTTTGAATTGCACTATCGGATTACCCGTATCTTTTACCCATTCTTGGCTACTCTGAATACAAATGATTTTTCTTGCATTTGCATGAGGGTAATGCATAATCATTTTTGCAATCTCAAAACTCCACCTTATAGAGTCAACGGAAGGATAAAATGTAATAGTTAGTAGTTGATCCGACAGTTGAGGATTTTTTATTTCAATTTTCAAAAGGGTTTGGATTAAATAGTTAAGCGGCGGTTGAGGTTTGGTTCAGCTGCTTGTCTTTGGCTAAGGTAAGAGATTCGAGAAAAGTCTCGAAAGGGGTTTTGCCAAAACAATATCGCCCACTGTGAGTGCGCTCCTGATTGTAATGCACCATCCATTCATCAAGATCTAATTGCAGAGATTCCAAGTCTTGATAAAGCTTTCTGCGGAACGTAACAGCGTAAAACTCATCTTGCATCGTCCGGTGCAATCGCTCGCAGATCCCGTTGCTTTGGGGATGACGCACCTTCGTCCTGCTGTGGTCGATTTCTTCGAGTTGCAGATACAGTTCATATTCATGGTTTTCTGGTCTGCCATTGAACTCTGTTCCCCGGTCGGTAAGCATTCTTAAAACAGGTATTTCATACTGATCAAAGAAAGGTATTACGCGGTCGTTGAGGACATCTGCGGAAGTAATAGCATGCTTGCTGGTGTAGAGTTTTGCAAAGGCTACGCGGCTATACGTATCGATAACTGTTTGCTGATAAATGCGTCCCACGCCTTTGATCGTTCCGACATAATATGTATCCTGGGCTACCAGGTAGCCGGGATGTTCCGTTTCAATTTCCCCAAAGGCTTCCTGCTTTTCTCTCTTGCGTTCCATCGCAATAATCTGGGCTTCGGTGAGGATCAGGCCGTCTTGGGCAACACGCTCTTCCAAAGCCTTTAAACGCTTCTCAAAGACTTCCAAATTGTGGCGCTGCCAAACACAACGAACACCAGCTGCTGAAATGAAAATACCTTTCTTACGAAGCTCGTTACAGGCGCGGGATTGTCCGTAGGCCGGAAACTCAAAGGCCATCTTTACGACTGCCTCTTCGACATCGGATTCAACCCTGTTTTTGGGAATGGGTTTACGACGGCTGATTTCCCTCAGCGCATCCTCTCCACCGGTGTTATAGAGCTCTTTAATGCGGTAAAAGCTATCCCGGCTGGTGCCCATGAGTTTGCAGGCACGGGTCACATTGTTTAATTGTTCAGCTAAATTGAGGAGGCCAACGCGGGATTTGATTAACTTAGTTTCTGAGTTCATGATCTGACATTTTGGGTTTTTAAATAAGTGTGGTTACTTAAATTTAATCCCAATTGTCAGATCAACTCTTAACTTCTACAGATAAAAATCATCCGGAGATTTTTCAATAATCAATCTGTTTTTATTTGATACCTTATACCCTAAACCGTAACGAAATGCAGAACGTCTTGCCATTGGCGTGGGATGCAGAGACACACCATATTCATTATCGCCCTGATTGTAGATATAAGCCAAGCCAGACTCGATTGTCCGAATATCTTGATTGGAATTAGCATCGCCTGTTAAATCATAAAGACGGCCCATCATAATGCCACTAATCACGTCTGCTTGGCACTCAAAAAGTTGTTTTTTTTCACAATCGCCTTGCATGTATAATGAATCATATATTCCAAATTGAATTTGATGAGCAAGTTCATGGGTAAGAATAAACCGGACTAAAAAAAGATAGTCTTCTTGACTCATGATTTTTGCCTGTTCAAGAAAATAAGACTTCCCAAGAAATATGCCGGTACCGCGTTTAGAGAAATTCACTGAATTTTCTCTCCAGTTTATTGTAGGAGTTAAAGAGTTATTTTTAAATATATAAATTGATTCAGATTTAACTAATGACAGCGGATCTCTGTTCCCTTGCGCATGCGCCGTTTCGGAATAAAAAACAAATGTTCTGAAAATTAAAATATATATCCAGAATTTCATGGTCTTCTGCTTTTCTCTTTAGGTTCGATTACTATATCTGTAGAGTAGTCAATTCTACCTTTAAAATTCCACCGCAATTCACTGACAGACACCCTTGTTCCGGAGTCTAAAAAAAATCCTTCTATTGTTTTACTTGTACGATCCTTTGTAATAATTACCAGGACTGTATCATGTTCAATATGATAAATATTTTCCCGCTTACCAGAGTCATTTGTTGATGTATCTTCCCCTTCATCGTAGTAAAAACGATAGTCATTTTTGATTTTAAATATTCCAAATTTGGCCAGATACGTAAGCGCCTGGACACCTAAATAAAAATTGCGTTCAACTTCTACGGAATCCTTATCAATTTCCATCATAAGCCTCGGGTCGTCGTTTGAATAATTCCAAATATCAGACTCATAACCATTCCTAGTGCCAAAAGCTGTAGAATAAGAAATCGCATCATCGTTTTGGGAATTACTTGTTCCAAAACCAACCTTTAGATCCTCAAATTGGTTTGACGTCGCGTAGCGTTCAGCGCTTTGTATTTGAAGGGCGAGTGATTCAGATGATTCACGATCTGTCATCGATTCAAAATCACTCGTCGGACAACCTTGATCGTATGAAACTTGTTCTCCATTTTCAAATTGAACATCATAAAGCGCTTCATTGTGAGGTGGTAAAATTAGAGAAGGCATCCTTTTAGAAGTTGACAGCCCCCACCAGTTTAATTCTCCACTTAAATATGTACTATCCCCTGGCTGCAGTGCAACTGTAAAATTAAGTACACGGCCTTGCATGAAAGGCTTACTTGCATTCCAAAATTCTCTTTCTTTGCCAACTAGTCTCACTTGTAAAAATAATTTTACAGGTTTTTTATCAGTATTTTTAAAATATCCAGTTTTAAACTTAACTACTGGATTTCTGCTGCTAGTGTCCCATATTGCCAGCTGTTCAAATTCTTTATCGGGTAAACTGGTATATATAATGTGTTTACTTATTGCATTTGGAAAGTGAATTATATGTTTAGCCAAACGTAAACTCCAGATTAAGCTGTCTTCATTGTTTCGATAGTCGATACTTTCTTGAATTTCCTTATTGTCCGAATATACTTTATTCTTCAAAATTGAATATGCCAACCCAAGTCTAAATGCAGACCTTCGCTGTATTGAAGAAGGATGAGAAGTAATACTATTTTCATCGTCACCGAGTTTGTACACATATTCAAGTGCATGAACCATAAGTGGTGTGAAACGTGAGCCTAGTGCAACAGAATCATCTAATCTGTACAATTCTGAGATCATATTGCCAGCTAAAATATCAGCCTGACATTCATACAATCGCCTGACCTCGCATGAAGAAATACTACTCATGTTTTGTGCATAGTTTCTGAATTGAATCTGATGGGCAAGCTCGTGTGCAACCAAAAATTGAACAATAAATTCGGCGTAACCAGAAACAGCTGAATTATTTAGTATCACATGCAATACATGATGACTGAGATAAATGCCACTTCCGGGTTTTGAAATATCAACATGTATTGGTGCAAGGTAAACGGGTGCGGAAATTCCGGCAATCCTGAATATTTCTTCTTTGACTTTAAATACGAGTTTACATTCTCTTTCTTGGCAATTCGCCGTAACTTTAATCAAACTATTTTGAGCAAAAGCTTGAGAAATTTGTATAAAAAAGACAGCGGAAAAAAACAGATTTGGCCTTTTCAAATTGATTAGTTTTCCTGTTGAGAACAATATATGGACTGAATACTAAACACAACAAACAATGAAACAAAAAGCATTGTCAGTGCATATTTAATTATTAGCAAATTAGAATTCTGGGTTATCTCGAAGAGGGAGTCTAAAATCCTTTGTGTAAATGAAGTTATGTAATTGTATGTAGAGTTAAGCCCAGGCAGGCGAAAAGAAGCTCGGTTATCGAAGCTGATCTGAGCCTGCCTTGGGCGGATGGCACAAATGCCATTTAATTATTAACTTGAAATACAATTTTATGGAAGAGAAAAAACTACCGATCCCAAAGGATTTCTTCAAACAGTTTAAGAACAAGGAGGAGTTCCATACTTTTTTCAATAGCCTGTTTAAGGAAGGTGTTGAAGAGATGCTCAAGGGCGAACTCGACGAACACCTTGGCTATGAGAAACATAGCAAAGAAGGTAACAATTCCGGTAACAGCCGCAATGGGTTCTCCAGTAAGAAAGTTAAAACCGAGTCGCTGGGCGACATGGTTTTAAACATTCCCCGCGACCGAAACAGCGAGTTCGATCCGCAGCTGATACCAAAGGGTTCGCGCATGAGCGATAAACTCGAGGAAGCCATTATCGGCATGTATAGCCGGGGCATGACGACCAGCGATATCTCCGATCAGGTAAAACAGATCTATGGTGTGGACGTGAGTGAAGGAACCGTTTCCAATGTAACCAACCGGATCGTAGAGCACATCAAAGAATGGCAGAGCCGGCCTTTGGAAGCTGTTTATTTTACGGTCTGGATGGATGGAATCGTATTGAAAGTCAAGCACAATGGCAAATACATCAATAAATGTATTTACCTGGTCATTGGTCTGAAAAAGGACGGTCTTAAAGAAGTGCTGGGCATGTGGATGGCTGAAACAGAATCGGCCTCATTCTGGATGAGTGTGCTGACAGATTTAAAAGCGAGAGGGGTCGAAGATATCCTGATTGCCTGCACCGATAATCTCAAAGGTTTTACGGATGCCATCAGAGGCGTCTTTCCAAAAACTGTTACACAACTTTGCATTGTTCATCAGATCCGCAACAGCTGCAAATACGTGGTATGGAAAGACCGTAAAGCATTCTGTGTCGATTTAAAAGAAGTATATGGTGCGCCAAGCCGCGAGGCAGCAGAACACGCCCTGGAACGCTTCGACAAAACCTGGGGACCAAAATACAAACATGCCGTTCAATCCTGGCGTACGAACTGGGATCAACTGACCAGCTATTTTGACTTCCCCCTTGAGATCCGCAAAATGATTTATACGACAAATGCAATCGAAAACGTGAACCGTGGTATCAGAAAATACACCAAGACCAAAGTGCAGTTCCCCGATGATATGTCAGCCCAAAAGGCAGTATACCTGGCTATTATGAATATCGAAAAAAAATGGACAATGGCCATGCATAACTGGGGACTGGTCATGCACCAATTTGTAACGATCTTTGAAAACAGATGCCGACTCTAATGCAATTACAAAAACCGTTTACACAAAATTATTTAGGGTCTCCTCGAAGACTGGATAATTTTCCTCTGGCTCTCCCAAAAGCATGACAATCTGATCAGGGGTAACAGTGTCAAGTTTCTCCAACACCTTTATAGAATCTAGCCCTATTTTAGCGAACGGCAACAAGTGGTTGCCTATTATTTTCCTAGTATGTGAATATTTGTTATACCCTGTTTTTTGATTTGTTAAGTTGACATATGAAATAAATAAAAATACTCCAACTGCTAAACTGATTACAGATGAACTCCACCAGTATTTGCCATCTTTTTTAGTCTTAAAAATAGCAAATGGGTAAAGAAGTATCAAAATCGTAGCAATTACAATAAATTGAGCTAATGATGAATAGTCTATTTCGCCTGCGGCTGAAAAAAGTGATATTTTAGGGGGAATTATTATTTTAGTGAGAAATATCACTATGGCGACACTGATACTTGCGATCAGATTCCATTGTTCTTTTAAAAAAGTTAAAAATTTCAAGCGAATTAATTAATTGTAAATACTACTTCAGCTTTGCCAGATTCAGTTATTTCAATTCCCTCTTCTCTCTTTGCAATAAGGTTGCCGTCCTTTTCAATCCAAAATATTTTATCTCCTGGAAGAATATTTTTAACTGCCTGATTTGTGGGATTGAAATTTAAAATTTGTATTGGATTAACTGAGCATCGGGGCTTTACATGGGCGAGATAGCCCGGTAATTCCCGATTTGTCTGGCTGCTTAGCACACGCACATGAACCTCGATGAAATCATTTGAAATATTTGTAGAAGATCCCCAATCACCTGCAAACTTCAATTTAAGGTCGTCAAATACAAATAGTAAATAATAGTTAACTGAGTCAAGGGAATTGAATTTTATAGATAAATCAAACAAATCCCGATAATTTCCAATTTCTAGTAGGAGTTGTTTACGGGCTCCCTGTTCGGTTACGCCAGACCTATTAACTACATTTCCGATTAGCCCGTTCAAAAGACCATCTATCCTGTTAAGATTTTTACGGACTTCTGCTAACCTATTGGTATCTCGATATTTTTCAGGTTGGCTGGTTTTTATTTTTAGGTTGGATAGACTTTGATTTACTATAATCAGAATGTCGTTCGAATAATTTACATTTTGGCAATAGACGAAGTGACAATGAAGAAAAAAAAGAAAGAAGATAATAATCCAAGTCTTCCCGAGACGCATAACAATAGGGTTTAGTTTGTACGTAAGCCACCGAGCAATCCATGTTGTTGATCCACCTTGCTGCATTTAGCTTCGGTTAAAAATTGTTTATGTCGAAGTCCAATGAGCAAAAGATATTTGAAGATATTATTCGCTGGCAGCAGAGTGGTTTAAAACAAAAAGTCTGGTGTGAGCAAAACAACTACGCCTATAGTTCCTTTCATTACTGGTATAGACGCTTCCGGAACCGGCAATCCGGTAACAAGCAGGTTGCAGGTGACGGCTTTGTAGAATTACAGTTTCAGGATCTTCCATCGGCTAACCCCTGGTGTGAGTTGGTATTCGGTAATGGTAAAAAGATTTTGTTCCATCAGGCTGTTCCTGGTGAATTGATCAGAAGCCTGCTGGATTAATCATGTTGCATCTGTCTGCATCCTGCAATTATTATTTGTATGCCGGCCACGCCGATATGCGCAAGAGCTTTGATGGTTTGTGTGGCATAATAAAAAGCCAGATGTATCTTAATGCACTCAACGGATCCGTTTTTATCTTTATGAACCGCCGCCGAACACAGGTAAAACTCCTGCTCTGGGAGGGCGACGGTTTTTCCATTTATTACAAACGCCTGGAAAAAGGCACCTTTGAACTACCGGCGATCAGTGGTTCTTCAACTACTGTAGCACTCGATGTCCGGCGGCTACAGTTCATTTTACAAGGCGTGTCCCTTAAAAGAATCGTATATCGGCCGCGTTTAAAAAAATCAGCCTGAGTTATCCACATGGTATTTTTATTTTCCGTTTTTTAAGGCGAGTTATGCTCATTTTTTCCATAGCTGTTCACGGGTTGACATACCGTTTTATTTTTGAGGTGTAATGCAAACAGCGGAGCAGGAATATATTGATTATAAGCAGTTGTATGAGCAACAGATAACTGTCATTGAGGAAATGACACAGCAGATGGAAGCGCAGTATGATCAGGTTGCTGTTCTTTCTGCTGAAATTGCGAAGCTTCGCAAAATGATCTTCGCCGTTAAAGCGGAACGTTTTATTCCCTCTGCCGATGCCACGGCCAGCGGTTTACAGCTGGTCCTTGACCTGAATGCAGAAACAGTAGCTCAATGCAGGATCACCAGCGCCACGACGGTTGAATATGTGCGTACCAAAGTAGAGGTTGTACCTGTAAAACCCAAAATGCATCCGGGTCGCATGAAGCTGCCGGAACACCTGCGCCGGGAAGTTATCCTGCTCAAGCCGGATAGCGATACCCGAGGCCTGCGCAGGATGGGCGAAGACATTACCGAGATCCTGGATTATATCCCGGCTGAGTTATACGTGAAGCAATATATCCGCCCCAAATATGCAGCACCCTTAAGTGAAGGGGGTAGTACCGTGTTAATGGCTGCTCTTCCTGGCCGCCTGCTGGAAAAGTGCATGGCGGGTGAAGGTTTACTGGCGCAGATGATCGTTGATAAATATCTGGATCATCTTCCGATCCACCGGCAACTGCAGCGCTACCAGCGCATGGGGGTAACCATTGCCCAATCCACGAGCAACGACTGGTTCCGGATGGTCATGAACCATCTGCATGCGCTCTACGAAGCACACAAACGGATTACCCTGGCCACTTCGTATCTGGGAGCCGATGAGACTCCGATCAAAGTGCTCGATGAGGACAAAAAAGGAACCACCCATCGTGGTTATTACTGGGTCTATCACAACAGTGAACAAAAACTAGTGCTCTTTGACTACCGACCGGGCCGGGGAAGAGAAGGACCGGACGATATTCTAAAAGACTTCCAGGGCTATTTACAAACAGATGGTTATAGCGCCTACGAGGACTTCGACCGAAGACCAGGCATTACGCTATTGCATTGTATGGCGCATGCCCGAAGAAAGTTCCATGAAGCCATACAGAATGATCCGCCTCGTGCCGAATACGCACTTGAACTCTTCCAGCAACTCTATGCTATAGAGCGCAGGATCAAAGAAGCCGGGCTGCACGGTGATGCTGTTGTTCAACGGCGTCAGCAGGAAGCAGTTCCCATTTTAAAAACTTTGAAAACATGGATGGAAACCGAGTACCCTGCCATCTTAGTAAAAAAGAGTCCAATTGCCCAAGCCATGGGTTACTTCCTGCCCCGCTGGGAGAAGCTATGTATTTACACCAAAGATGCCCGCTTACCTATTGACAACAATCTTGTAGAAAATGCCATCCGTCCCATAGCCATTGGCAGAAAAAATTATTTGTTTGCAGGTAGCCATGAATCCGCGCAGCGTGCTGCAATGGTATATTCTTTACTCGCCACCTGTAAACTGCATAACATCAATCCCTATTACTGGCTGAGAGATGTATTGGAAAACATGCACCGATACTCTACCGATGCCATTGACGGACTGCTTCCTCAAAACTGGAAAAAACTGCCGGAAGTGTAATGACTTGCTCGGTGGGTTACGTTTGTACGATGTTCGCCATTCTAATTTACCTTAATCAATTCGTCTGGGCATGCTATCCCAGCAATGTTTATAATTAATGAGTTTTACAAATTGGAAAACATCATTTCAAAGTTCTCGCTGGAATTTTGAATCATCTTCTCATATAAGGTTTCTTGTATTGATTAACTACGGTACTCTTTGCAATTTGATTTGTTCTGTTTCGGCTTTGGCAATTCGCGAATTAACTCTATAACTCTTAGGGCCAGGTTTGATCAGAACAAAAGAACAATTGTCAATCAAACTTTTTTCTTAAGGAAAGATAATTGACTATTAAAAGTATTTTAGTAAAGTTTACAAAAATTTCGATATATGTCAAAAAAGTTTAGAAAAAATATTAAACAATTTAGTAGGTGTTACGACTAAAATGCATTTTGTGGCTATTCAACTGAATATTTGCGAAGTTTATTACCTGTTTAATTTGAAAATACCGTAGACGTACGTTATAATTTAGTAGTTATACATAGAAATTGGTTGAAGAGTAATATAGAATTATTTCGATAGGAAATTCATCAATAAGATTAACACAATAGTCTTAAGCTTCAGGTACAAGGACAGGCCCAAACGATCTTGAAAATATTTAATGCTGTCTAAGAAAACGGCAGAAGATATGTATGGGCATGACCAATTTAAAACAGCTCGTTAGGTTTTTGAGCAAATGCGGGTAATAAGTTGTAGAAGTTAAGAGTTGATCTGACAATTGGGATTAAATTTAAGTAACCACACTTATTTAAAAACCCAAAATGTCAGATCATGAACTCAGAAACTAAGTTAATCAAATCCCGCGTTGGCCTCCTCAATTTAGCTGAACAATTAAACAATGTGACCCGTGCCTGCAAACTCATGGGCACCAGCCGGGATAGCTTTTACCGCATTAAAGAGCTCTATAACACCGGTGGAGAGGATGCGCTGAGGGAAATCAGCCGTCGTAAACCCATTCCCAAAAACAGGGTTGAATCCGATGTCGAAGAGGCAGTCGTAAAGATGGCCTTTGAGTTTCCGGCCTACGGACAATCCCGCGCCTGTAACGAGCTTCGTAAGAAAGGTATTTTCATTTCAGCAGCTGGTGTTCGTTGTGTTTGGCAGCGCCACAATTTGGAAGTCTTTGAGAAGCGTTTAAAGGCTTTGGAAGAGCGTGTTGCCCAAGACGGCCTGATCCTCACCGAAGCCCAGATTATTGCGATGGAACGCAAGAGAGAAAAGCAGGAAGCCTTTGGGGAAATTGAAACGGAACATCCCGGCTACCTGGTAGCCCAGGATACATATTATGTCGGAACGATCAAAGGCGTGGGACGCATTTATCAGCAAACAGTTATCGATACGTATAGCCGCGTAGCCTTTGCAAAACTCTACACCAGCAAGCATGCTATTACTTCCGCAGATGTCCTCAACGACCGCGTAATACCTTTCTTTGATCAGTATGAAATACCTGTTTTAAGAATGCTTACCGACCGGGGAACAGAGTTCAATGGCAGACCAGAAAACCATGAATATGAACTGTATCTGCAACTCGAAGAAATCGACCACAGCAGGACGAAGGTGCGTCATCCCCAAAGCAACGGGATCTGCGAGCGATTGCACCGGACGATGCAAGATGAGTTTTACGCTGTTACGTTCCGCAGAAAGCTTTATCAAGACTTGGAATCTCTGCAATTAGATCTTGATGAATGGATGGTGCATTACAATCAGGAGCGCACTCACAGTGGGCGATATTGTTTTGGCAAAACCCCTTTCGAGACTTTTCTCGAATCTCTTACCTTAGCCAAAGACAAGCAGCTGAACCAAACCTCAACCGCCGCTTAACTATTTAATCCAAACCCTTTTGAAAATTGAAATAAAAAATCCTCAACTGTCGGATCAACTACTAACTATTACAAATAAGTACAATTTTAGGGTGGGTCTGTAAATTCCCCGGCCACTTATATTGGTCAAGCAGGGTTTGATCGAGACGGTCAATATGTTTAATCTTGTCAAGCGGAATTAGATAAACATTTTCAGGCATGTCGGCTTCTCCTCCAACTCCGAGTGCGACATGCACTGGCATAGCTAAACGCACTCCAAAATTATAGTAAATATTTCTTTTTCGTAATTCTGTCCATGGGTATTCACTTGCTTTTAAATGTTCCTTCCATTTACATTCAACTGCAAAAAATGATCTTCTGCCTAGGTGCTTTTGTTTGAAAACAAGATCTGGATTTTTGCAGGATACAGGATAACGTCGCCCCACATGTTTATCACTTCGCCATTCCTGCAGTTCAAATAATTCTGCGGGAAATCGCTTTACTACCCATTGCTCAAACTGATAGCCCTTTATTTCGTTGATAGAAGCAGCCATAGAAATCCTGTAACGTTGTAAACCGGTATGAATTGTATCAAAAAGGGATTTTGGCGCAGGATTAAAAAGAATTTAGAAATGGAGCATATAGATCAGGTAAGATTTTGCGCCAAATGTCTAAAAGGCTATTAACCCTTTCCTTTTCATCTAGGTATGGCCTCTCCTTGATCTACTATGTTGCTTCTCAATCTATTCAATCCTCCCAGGAGATAGTATCGCGCTTCACCAGGCCTGGCTTGTTCCGCAGCTGATATACGTGCGTTCCATGGCTTTCTGTTTCTTCATCCAGAAATCCTCCGATAGACGTAGAGCCCGGTTTGTCGGCTTCTATCCGTAAAGATACTTTCGGGACAAAAAAAGACTTTTACCGACTAGCTGATGACGGTTTTATTTAACCCTTTGGGCTACTTCATCATGAAGATGGCCGATAAAAAAGCCGCCCCTTCGGACGGCCTCTTTTTCACAGGTAAGGATTAAAAACGGGCTATCTATAACACATCGATCGACCCGGCATAAACGGAAGTGGAAACCAGTAACCCGGATGGGGAGGCGAACCCAAAATAGACTTCAACCCGTTGCCCGTTGAAACCTTGAACATCCAGTTGGGCGTGACGTTCATGCCGCTCAGGGCCGGATAATTCATATTGATATTGGTTAAGGGCCTCGCAATAGGCGACAGTAAAAATCCGGTCAAATTTGGACAGGCTGCGCTTCAGGCGCTCGAAGGTCCAGGTGAATTCCAGCAGACCTTTCGCCTGGGACACTACCTAGTATTTGCGGGGATTAGGTAAACTTCCTTCGCCGATTAAAACTTTACTGTAGGCAATCCGCTGATCCGGATGATTACCCTGTATGGCGTTGCGTATAATATGCCCGGAACCAGGGGTTTAAAAAATTGAACGGCCATGGCAAAGTTCCTGCGGGCCTGCAGCTCATGCAGGGTTGTTTTTGTTTTTCTTGGACCAGGCATTTTGTAGAATACCTGTCTGCTTAGGTTACTAAAGATTTATTTAAAATAAATTCAGGAAAGAATCGCAATACGACCAAACGAAGCAGGAGGATACCAAAAGAAGCAAGTAGCTACCAACCGGCGCAACAGAATACCAAACGAAGCAACCTGCTACCAAAGAAAGCAACATCAAACGCGCGCAAAATATTTTTAGCGAAAGGCTGTTTTAGATCGCAAGGCAGGTATATCACATACCGATACTAGTCAGGTTGTGAGGGCCCCCTGCCGAAATCAATTTTTAAAAAACCGGGTGATTTTATTCATGAATTTTCGAAGCCTTGAAGAAGCCTTCAAGAAGCCTTGAAGAAGACTTGAAGAAAGTGAGTAAAAAACCCAAAGAATTCAAATCCTAAAAGAAAACAAAATGGCAAGAGTAAAAGACAATCCGCTGACCGGGGTTTCCCGGGAACCATAGCGAAGTTGATTACGGTCACCCAAAGAGCCGGGGAAACGATTGTGGGTAAATACCGCAGACCAAGCAGTAAAACGCCTACGGATACGGCACTGGCTATTCGGGACAGATTCAAGTCCGGTATTGCTTATGCAAGAGCTGCGGTAAAATGCGGCTGGCAAGGTTATGTATAATGCTCCCGGGGGACACAGGTTACGCCGCTTTTTAGAGATTGTGTTCTTACTTCCTTCTTAGCAGGTTGCTGTTGGGTTGCTGTTAGGTGGCTGTTTTTCTGCTTAAAACAGCATGAATACAGCAACCCAACAGCAAGACACTAAGAATTTAATAAGAACCTGGTATGGCTTCAATAAGTCATTCCTTTATTAAAACACCTCCAAGAATCTACTAACCAACCCGTTACGAATTCCCCGCAAACCCATTCCACATTTAGCTTTGGGCTTTATGCTTTCAGCGTTAGGCTTAAAGGCAAAGATACTATCGTCAAAAAACGATTTAACGGAGTGAGAGCGGAGTGAAATCAGGAATTTTTACTTTTTTTTGGGGTTCACTGGACAAGATTTCAGACTTTTCTCCGTGTTTCAGTATTGTCAAACACCGGTCGGCTTCGGGATTTCTTCGGGCGCTT
Source organism: Puia sp. (assembly GCA_965214575.1). Lineage (GTDB taxonomy): Bacteria > Bacteroidota > Bacteroidia > Chitinophagales > Chitinophagaceae > Puia. The sequence continues at coordinate 131,048 of CBDCCE010000029.1, read as the reverse complement.
TCCCTTTGGCCTTCGCTGATTTACCGAAGCGGTCCCGAAGCCGGCACGGATCAGACAATAATCAAACAATAAGGAGACCACTGAAAAATATTACGTTTCACTCCGCTCACACTCCGTAAAATAATTTTTTCACGCATGCACCTTTGTGGAGTCAAAGGGGAACTCCCGGCTAGGGCGAAGTACAGACTGCCCCCGCAGCGGCCCTTTTTTATTAAACCTTAAAAATGAAATCATGGCAGACATGAAAAATGGCCCTTTAGGCGGATTTACCGGAACGCTGGGTGGCCTGGTTGGATACTATATCCGGGGTAAACACTGTGTGCGCAGCCGGCCCAAAAAACATCAGGCTCCTGCATCGCCTTTGCAAATCATTCAGCGGGAAAGATTTAAACTGATGATGGATTTTTTAAAACCTTTGGCCTGTTTCATCAATGACGTGCATAACGGTCATTTTAAATCGATGAACGGCTACAACAAAATGTTCTCCCTGAATATTCAGGAAGCGATCTCGGGTGACCCTCCTGAGGGTAAGATCAACTTTCAAAAACTGCAGCTCAGCAGGGGACGTTTGCAGCCAGCCGGGAGAATGAAGGTCAGTTGCGGCGGCCCGGGATATCTAATTTTTAGCTGGTCAGACGATTCGAATCGAATGAACGCCCGGTTTGATGACCCGCTTTTTGTGATGGTTTTGTTTCAGCCAACGGAAAGCAGGTTTCGAACAGCCAGTATGCCGGAATGATCACCGTGCCTTAAAATATATTATTCCAAAAATTAAACATCGACAGTATGAAAAATATTCCCGAAACGGGCTTCAGTAAATTGACCTTCCCTGCTCCCGCAATGGAACGCGGCGAACGCCAGCTAAGACAACGCAAGATGAAACGCGTCATGCAGACGCTGCGCTGTTATGTGTCCGAGATGGTAAAACCGGATCATACCACAGCTTTTTTCAGGCAGTTAGTTTATGAAAATATTCGAAAAGGGTTCAAGGGTTCTTATCCGGATATACGGATCGACTATACAAAACTGATTGTAAGCAAAGGCAAACTGCCTAACGCACCCATGCTTTCAGTTTGTTCATCGCACCCGGGCCGGCTCGATTTTGGCTGGAGGGACAACAGTGGTCTGAATGGCGCGCTAGCCTCAGATTTATTTTTTATCGCCTTGTTCAACTGCGCTACACAAACCTGGTTATTTTGCCCCGATGCAGCCAAACGCTTTGCCCGCCGCATTCAAACAGACGCTTCTCCGGTAGAAGTGCCAATGATACGGTATTATACCTTATGATACTGTAGTTTACACTGGAACAGGGTCTTAATAATTTGAAATAGTGGAGGACTGTATTTAAATTGAGTTACTTGCAATCTTTTATGTCACTTTACGAACTCACAAACGAACAGAGACGATATTTCGGACTTATTCCAGTAGCTGAAAGTTGGGACAGACGTTCATTAAGCGACAAAATAACTATTTATTTTGAAGGTCATAAAATTGTAAAAATGCTGAATTACAGTTACGGTTACGTTGAGTATGACTGTAACATAAATACAAAGGATAAGCAAATTCTTCTACCCAAAACTTCCAGAGGCAAGGAGCAGAAGTTAACAATTCCGAGAATATTGAAAATAAAGGGTTCAGGCGTGGTGTTTTCTGGTTCTTTTCTCGGTGGTGGCATTACTGTATACGATAATGCGAGAAATGTTTTTTTTATAAAAGGGTACTGTGAGGATGGCGAAATTAGAAATTATCAAGATATTGATAATTGGATTTCAACTTATAAAACTAAACTACCTGCTGATTATTTTGAATGGCTGAATGGCCAACTTTCACTCAAACGATTGAGTGTGCATCTTCGGGAAGGTGATGTTTTGGCATTTAAAATTAGCCAGACTGAACATGGATTTGCCAGGATTTTACTGGATGTATTTAGTGACAGGGAGAAGTTAGCTGCTATGCGGCCAGAGCTAAATTGGGTTCATGCAAGATCAATTTTGGTTGCCCCATACGCTTATTATTCTAAAACATTAAATATTGATCTTGATACTCTTGTGTCTAAAAAGACAATGCCGGCCATTTTCATTTTTGATCTCGACGTTTATAGGGGGGAAATGCCAATCGTTGGATTCAGGCCATTAATAGAAGTAGACAAGCAAATTACCTTCCCTGAAGATTTGGTTACATCGATAACTATACCATACACCAAAACCGACATTGATAATTTCATTGCTACTGGAGCTAATAAATAGAAAAAAGAATATGGACACATCCTCTGCCGGCGATCAGAAGCTCCTTAACGATATCGAAGAATATGGGTGGCACGTAGTTAAAGTGCCGGAAGATGAAGTTGGTCCCGGTTTTGGTTATTCAGTTGGGCTGTATAAGAGCTTTGGCCATCCGGAAATAATTATCATTGGCCTTAAGCTGGATCTCATTCATTCGATCATCAATTCAATTGGTGGGGATATAAGACGCGGGAAGGTATTTCACACTGGCCAATATTATTCTGGGTTGATTCAAGGATTTGAATGCTTTTTTACATCCGTAAAAAAAAATCACTACGATGACTATGTGGGCTATGCAAAATGGTACTATAAAGGAATAGATTTTCCTTTAAACCAATGTATCTATCCTACAGTTAAGGGTGTATATCCTTGGCAAGATGAGTGGCCAAAGGGAATAAGAGATCTTCAGCCAATTTTGGGAACTATATGAGAATCGTATCGTTGAAAAATATCGCGCTATTGGCATTTATGAGCCTGACTTCGGCAGGTTGCCTATTTGACAGTGGGAGCAAAAAAGTTGCAGGAAAATTTATCGTCGTTTGGGTTGACATGCCGGAAAATCAGGTACTTGGAGAACAGCTTGAATTGAATTCATCAAGTTCTGCATCTATAATTCCACCGTATGTTTTTGCTGTCGGACATAACAATCGATATATCATTGTCAAGCAACATCCTACCAATGGCTTTGAAGGAGGATTTAAAATGGATACATCGTTTGCCAACTATTACGTAGTAGACATGAAGGTAAAGGATACAATGGGAGTAAGAAGAACAACTGGACCATTAGATTTAAAAGAATTTAGTCACTTACGAAAAAGACTTGGAATCGAAGATATACTCTTCGATATGATATTTCGCGATGACATATATCCGACTATCTCTTTACCAGACAGTTTGAAGAGAACACCTGCCTATTATTAGAAAATTTGCCGTCAAAAATTCAAATATTGGCAATCACTTTTCATTAAAGGTATTAGTTGCCTTCAGTCGCCAATTTTTTTTTTCATAATTCCTTTTCGGGTTTTTAAGTGAATGGAGAGGCATAGAGTTAATGTTTTCGAATAAAAAACATCAATAAAATATAACTGCATGACTGAAGCTTCATTTGACAATAAAAAATGGGATTCGTTTATATTGGAGCAGAAAAATATTTGTGAACGACTCAAAGTCGAATGGGTTTCCACAGAACCGTTTAGAATGGTAGGCTTATCTATTGTTAATTCAAATTCAAGCCCCTTTCATGCATTAAGACACCCTCCGGCTAATTATAGCGGATGGTTTTTATGGTCAGAGGAATATAATGAGGCAGATGATTTTTTTAAAACTACTCACGCTTGGCATCTGTTGGAGTATAGACCAGAGATTATCAAATATCTGGGCTTGCCGGCGGGTTACAGAGTCCTTATTGACGATAAAGGATATGAAGACATCTGGTATGACGCGTCGTTATGTTAATTGAAGAGCAAATAGTATAGCGGAATAAGTCGGCCTATTTATTAAAATATAAAAGATCTGAATGGCAAATTTATATGTAATAGCAGGTTGTAACGGTGCTGGTAAGACGACTGCCAGTTATACTGTACTCCCGGAAATGCTTAACTGTAGGGAATTTGTAAATGCTGACAGCATAGCGGCTGGTCTATCACCTTTCAAACCCGAAAGTGTGTCGTTCGAAGCGGGAAGGATCATGTTAAATAGAATTTCTCAATTAATCGGTGAAAAAGTAGATTTTGGATTTGAAACTACGCTTTCAGCGAAGTCGTATATTTCTTTGATCAAGAACGCTCGCGAAGCGGGATACGAAATCAGCCTGCTATATTTTTGGTTGAGCTCACCTGAATTTGCAATTTCCCGTGTTGCCGAGAGAGTAAAGAATGGAGGCCATAATATTCCGAGTGATATTATTGAACGCCGGTATTACCGGGGGATTTCAAATCTCATTAAATTATATATTCCGGTTTGTGACAACTGGATAATAATAGACAATACGGGCGGAGATTCCGAGGTGGTTGCACAGGGCGCTATAAATAGGGAAAAAGCCATAATAAATCACGATATTTGGAATGTAATTGTCAGTCAAAGCGCAATGTATGAATAGCGAAAGAAGTAATATTTCAGAGCTGTCCGATAAGGTCTTAAAGGGACTAAGAAAAGCTTTCCGGAAGCTTGTTGAAACCAGTGCCGCTAATGATCGGGAATTAGTCATTGGCGATAAGCACGGTAATTTTAAGTCAGTTCCTGCAAAAGACTTGTTGAAAAATCTCCCGGAATAGTCTTTTTGTTCTTGTCAATCTTGATTACGAATCAGTTACGAATTCCAATCAAACGCGCATGAAATGTGCGAGGGTCGTTTCTGTATCGAAAAGTAACTTGTCCTCGAAAGTTGTGGGTTTCGCCGGTTTCTTGCCGAAACTTTAGCGCAGGAGTGGTGTTTAATTGCTTTTCGCCCCTCCTGAATATGTATCACAACCTCATGCCTCGGGGGACACAATTCGCCGCTTTTTATACATTGTGTGCTTACATCCTTCGTAGCAGGTTGCTGCTGGGTTGTATCTACAGAGACAAAAGACGTTAGTTAGGTTTCAGCATATATTCTGAAAATTACTTATATTTAGTAATTCCTGCCTTCTGTAATTCTCATCCGTCCCCTGGATATTTCCCTTTTCAAAACCTTAAAACAAACATCAATGAAACAATTGCGCATTTGCGGACTGCTGTTTACAACGGTTCTGGGTTTATTATTCACATCCTGTGGGGGCGGAGCCAGCGAAAAAACGCCCGCCACCGACAGTGCAAAAACCGATACTGCGGTAGCGGCCCTACCACCTCCCGGTACGATCATCACTACACCTGAATTCATGGGAATAGTGATTCATAAGGTAGCCAACTATGCCAAATGGCTGCCCGCCTATGAAAGTGATGATTCCATGCGGCTGGCAAACGGAATCCATAATTATGTGATCGGTCGCGGACTGAAGGATACCAATACCGTGATGGTGGCGATGAAAATTACCGATACGGCGAAAGCTCTGGCCTTTATGAAAGACCCGCGGTTGAAGACTGCTATGAAAAAAGGCGGCGTAACGAGTGTAGTTTCCATGTCGATGAGTTTGTCGGTTTGGCAGGATACCGCAATGCTCCCACCGGGTACTCCCCGGGCGCGTACAACATATACGGTGAAGGACTGGGACGTCTGGTTAAAAAATTTCGAAGATGGCAAACAGGAAAGAATGGACAATGGAATTCTCACCCGTGTTGTCGGGCATGATGCGATGGACAATAACAAAATATCCCTGGTCACTGCCATTACGGATACGGCTAAGGCCTTTGCCTATTATAAATCCGACAAGCTGAAAGCGCGTTTTGTTGCAGGAGGTGCCACCACTCCACCTGAACGCTGGCTCTTCACGATTGCCAAAAGATATTGATCACTCATAGTGGTAAGCAAAAAAAGATGAAGCAAAACTTCATCTTTTTTTTGTTTATGTCCCTGCGTCCCGCCAAATTCGAAATATGGATACGCTGAAAAGAATGCGTTTCAACTACATGCCGACCCGGTATTTATACAGGAAACGCTTCCCGAATTTGCTTGCAAAAGAATTGTTTCGGAATCAGGCAAACTTGCCTGACTCTATAAATTCAGATATTTACCAGGGACTTGGAGCTGCACATATGACGCTGATATAAGAAACTTGTCTTAGTATTCCAATACACCCTGCAGTGTAGTGAACAATGAACTGTTGTATGGATACGTCCATTCAAAATGCATGGCTGGTCCGGGCGGCGGGTTATCCCCTACATTATAACAACCCCAGAAACCGTTATAACGCATGATCACATTGGCTTCAGGCGTATTCATCATCGCGTGCCCGACCTCTCCGAGATTTGGCGGCGTCATGGCCAGATAACTGTGTTGGAAATCGTCACCATTGTGCAAAGGGGAGTAAAAACGGAGTCCTAACTCAGTTTTCCCGAAACGTCCGAACTCTGATGGCCAGAACTCGTGGGAACCATTTTCAATAAATACTAACGGGTGGGTAAAATCACCTGTGAGAGGATCAGCCGCCAACTTCAGCCAGGTGTTATCCTTTAGGTTGGGTTGGCCGCCATCATCAGCGATATCGGTAGAAGGTTGCATAATAGCGTTCGCGCCGTTAAATTGTTTGTACTGGACCCCGTTCTCCCATAACGTGACTGGCACCATGCCGGGGAGAACGTCGAATCGCATTTGGGAGCCGTGGGCGTAATACAGTGCGGTGACAATATTTTCAGTGACCGGATCAATGACCAACTGAACAGTACACCAGTCACCCTGATGATCACCATAGTCCCGGCCGTCATGGTGGTGCGCATAATTATACCCATAGAACTGCCAGTATTCGACCTTATAAAAAAGCCTGTCACCCGCATTTCCCGTGCAGGGAAACTGCCTTCCGCGATCATAGGCAATGGAACTCGAAAGTATAATAGGGACTACATGTCCGAAAAGACCAACGTTTGTACCCTGGATATTCGTCGGCCAGGGTCCGCCTTTCTCACCTGCATCATTAGGTACCAAATGATAATCCGGTTTGGTCGCATTTTGTAATACGTCGGAAGACTTAAGGACGGCGTCATTCACGTTAAGCAGTGCCGCCGGGTTTGTAGCGAGCTGAGACTGGTCAAAACCAGATATGGCCGGACAATGATCAGTAAAACCAAAGGGACTCTGGTATTTTCCACCGATTACCGCACCCATGATATAGCGGAACGGATCAGTAGGTGCGTACTGTTCAGGCCCTTCGTCGAGCGAATACCGCATCATGGGGCGGAATTTTTCTAACAGGTGTTGTTCCATCCCGTCGTCCATCCCGTCAAAATCCCTGTCGTTAATAACGGATGCGAAAGTCAGGCTGGTTACATCCGACGATTGTTCATTTACGTTTACGATCCAGACAGTAATCGGTTTTTTTGTTGTTTTGGAAATGGTTCGGTAGCTAAGACTATCGATCTTATTGAAATCCAGCTCTAACTCATATTGGTAACATACCGGTGGGCTCTGTATCATGAGCGAGCCGGTAAATACCGTTGCCGGCAGGAGGCGGCTTATATGCACCTGTGCCGGGTTTATCGAAACACCCTCGATTTGAGGTATCACATCCCCGCTTACGGAGTTAAGGGTGTTATTAGTCACTGTGAAAAATACAGTCACCGGTTGGCCGGCAACAAAGTTAGCGGGCTGGATAGAAGTGATACTAATGGGAAGTATTCTGACTCTTGGTTTTAAAATCGGCTGACCGTTTGACCACATGGGTGTAAAACCTGCAACAAAGCTGGTCAATACTAGCAAAAACAAACAATGATGTTTCATGATTAATTTTTTTAAAAACTGAATAAATGCAGCGCTCCCAGGTTATGTATCGTTTTTTTATCGGAAAAGGAAACAGTATGAAGGAGTTATTTTTATGACTTACTATAGCGTACAAACATTTGACTGTATATGACTCTCCTCCTTATTTTACTTTGATGAAATTTGGATTGTCGGAAGCAGAGAGAGAAAAAGCGTGTTAAGCTTGGAAACATCCGTTGCCTCCGACTGTTGCGGCTGCTATAAGACAGGCAGATAACTAATCTTGTTTCAAAGAAAACTGCACTATAAACTAAGTGAAGCGTTTAATTAAGTTACCCTCTGTATGCTTGCTAAAAAGATCCTATTTTTGATTTAATGAAAGGCCTGCTCGTATTTTGTTTGATAATTTTTGCTACATCATCTGCTGCCGCTCAACAAATGACCCTTGATCAATGGAATGAAGAGGCAAAAACCGATATTCGTTTTTTGCCGAAATATGGTTATGCTGAAAAGTCCGCAGGCCAGTTGGACGCTGATTCGATCTTTATTCGGCAAGCACTCTCTGATTTCGCCAACAAAAGGCTGGCTTCCGAAGAATTAATCAATCTGGGATTTAAATATCTATACCATGATATCAAAACGGCCATGTATCGGTTTAATCAGGCATACTTGCTTGACTCTACAAATTCAGATATTTACTGGGGGTTTGGAGCTGTATATATGATATTGGAGGATTACCCGCGGGCAAGAGAGCAATATGAAGACGGCCTTTTACACGATCCGGTGAATTCACGAATTATGACCGACTATGGAACATATTTTATGGCGCAGAATAATGTTGATTCCGCTATCTTGTTTTTATTCAGGTCATATACGTTAGACAGTACCAATCAAAATACTTCCCTAAAACTGTCCGCCTGTTACTATAATAAGGAGGATTGCAAAAGCGCTGTATATTTTTACGAAAGATGTAAATCCCTGGGAGGTAAACCGCTGACAAAGGAATTCGTGGATGCACTCCAGGCAAAATGTAAGTTTTGATGTCCAAAACAACTGTTTTATTATAACCTATGATTCGGAACGATACCTTATGGAACAACGGTCTGCAGTGCACCTTAGGGTAACTATGTGGGACGTAGGTTGTGATTGCGCGCAACTACCGGGCGGTCCCATGCTGTGAATATTATACTTCCCATTTTTGATATCCAAAGTCAACTAATAAAAAAACTGCTCCGACACTATTTTACCGTCTTTCAATTCAAACAGCGCAATCTCGCCCAGCGTCATACGCGGCCTGCCTTTGAACGTTACGTCGCGGGTCAGCGTGACCGTAAAAAAATTGCCTGCTACCAGGGGATCACTGCAATGCTGACTGTGAATGGCTTCTATCATTTCCCGGTTGGTTTTGCCTTTAGCTTTAATGGCATCGACACCCTGGGTGCTAACGGGAATACCTCTGGACTGCACATGATCCGGTTCTTTGTTCACCAGATCTTTCGAGCAGAGTTCATCTAAGATGTCGGGCCATTTGTTTAGCCGGGCCAGTTCGCAATAGCGGTTGGCGGTTTCGCTTGTTGTCATATTTGTTGTTTTTATTAAAGCAAAGATGACAAGGGCGGTTGACAGCTGTATGTCAGGGGTCTAAAATATATCTTCCGGCCAGCTGGCGAAATGTTTCTTCAGCTCTGCGTCCCGGCTCTTAAATGTCGATTTCTGGAATTCAATATTCGTCATCCGGTCTATCCGGAATGAACGGAAACCATGGCGCAGCCTGCACCAGGCCACGAGGATCCAGTTTTCGTTCAGATAACAAAGCACATGGGGTTCGATGATGCGGGTCTGGGCTTTGGGATCGTTGGGTTTTTGATAATCCATTTTTATGAGTGTATGATGGATAACAGCCAGTTGTATTGCCGACAGGGAACTGCTGGTCTGATTCTCGCCACTTTTGCGCAAAATAAATATCCGGTCGGACAGTAAATCTGATTTTTCCATGATGCCCGAGCGGATCACAGATTTTATTTTTACCAGTGCTTCCTGATAGTTTTTTGTGAGCGAGCTGTCTCTTGTTTTCGAAATTAAATGTCCCGCGGTAACCAGCGCATTGGCCTCTGCTTCTGTAAACATCAGGGGCGGTAGCGTATAACCTTCCATGATTGAATAGCCCTTGCCTTCAATAGTAACCACCGGCACACCGGAACTCTCCAGTGTTTTGATGTCGCGATATACCGTGCGTATACTCACGTCAAACTTTTTCGCGATCTGCGTAGCCGTTACCAGGCGCTTCGACTTGATCATCGTGGCGATGCTCGTGATGCGCGCCAGTCTGGATACTTCTTTTTCATAAGGCATGATTTAAAATTACAGGTATGGAGGCAGATTCCGTATGACGATGGACTGGCCATGACCCTTCTGTATCCCGCAAAAGCACGATCTTAAGCGCATTATTTGACGCAAGATCCATATTTTGAGAGCATTTAGTCGCAACATCGGCCTATATAACAGCGATTTAGGTGAATAACAGCTATTTATTGTCGCGATAATTTGCATTACGACAAAAAATCCGCTATATTTGTCGCAAGAACTGCCCCGATGGCCAAACCATATCAAAATAAAATAGCCAGAGATCTCGATGCGATAAAATCCACTTTGCAGAAATTTTCGGTAGGTATAAGTGCCGAAGAGCTTTTACAAACCGCTGGTCTTGATCTGGAGCTGCGGACATTGCAAAGAAGATTGGAAACATTGGTTAAACAAGGGGATGTGATCCGTACAGGTGTTAAGAGCCTGACCAGATATCATGTTCCCCGGTATCACGAATACACTTCCATGGCCGGGGAAGAAAATAATGCAGGACTTTCAGAACCGCCTATTCCTTTAACAGATAAAAGCAGAAGAATTCTGGAACTGTTAACCAGCCCGTTTGATCAGCGCCCTCAGGTTGGATACAATAGAAAAATGGTTGAGGCCTATCGTCCCAACAAGGATTATTATCTCCATTCAGAAGAAAGGGAAAAACTGGCGAATCTTGCCAAAACACCTGACGGCGCTGAACAACCTGCAGGAACCTACGCCAAACAGATTCTTCAGCGGTTGCTCATTGATCTTTCCTGGAACTCCAGCCGCCTGGAAGGGAATACTTATTCCCTCCTGGATACAGAGCGGTTATTATCCAGAGGCGAAGCTGCGCCGGAAAAATCAGAAGCAGATGCACTGATGATCCTGAATCATAAGGACGCCATTGAATTTATTGTATCCGGCGGAGAGGAAATCGGCTTTAATAGTTATACCATAAAAAATGTTCATGCGCTGCTGTCCAATAATCTGCTGCCCGATCCGGCTGCACCGGGAAGACTCCGGACACATGCGGTGGGTATTAAAAAATCTTCCTACACCCCAACAGCTATTCCGCAGCTCATCGAAGAAATGTTTCACAAAATACTGGAAAAAGCTTCTGCCATTGAGAATCCGCACGAACAGGCGCTATTTATTATGCTACAGTTACCTTATCTGCAACCCTTTGAAGATGTAAATAAACGGGTCTCCCGGTTGGCGGCTAACATTCCACTTAATCAGCACAATCTGATTCCGATTTCTTTTGTTGGCGTACCTGAGTCCATTTATATAAAGGGTTTGCTGGGCGTATATGAATTGAACCAGGTTGATTTACTGAAAGATGTGTTTATCTGGTCATGCATTCAATCGGCCGACCGATACGGACAGTTGCGTCAAACTATCGGAGATCCTGATCCGTTCAGAATTAAATACAGAAATCTGTTAAGAGAACTTATTTCTGAAATTGTATCGGGCGCCAGGAGTTCTGCCAAAGCATCTGTGATCATCCGGCAGAAAGCCATTGCCATTCCTGCAGTGGATTCCAATAAATTTATCGAGATGGTTGAGACGGAATTGTTGAGCCTTCATGATGGAAACTTTGCGAGGTATCGCATTTCACCTGCTGAGTTTAAGAGATGGAGGGAGCTGTGGGAAAGTAAAGTTGTAAGTAATTAAATGGGAGATGGTCAATTTTCTATAGACGCCAATGATAAAGTATGATACGATAGCTGGCAGTTGAAATAAGTGAATATATTTATTTTGTGAATGAATCAACCTTCGATAAGCTTAAGGAAGTCATAGTGGAAGTGGCCGGTGTTTATGATAAGGATGTAACACCTGACACAAGACTATATGAGGACCTGGGCATCTATGGCGATGTCCACTCCTCATCAGATTGCATCTTTTTTGTTCATATACGAACACCTTCGGATCTTGATTAAAAAACTAAAAGTATACTAATCAAATGGTTAGGGAAATGGCACAGGGTTGGCGCTGTTTTTATAAACCGCTTCCATGTTCATCAACTACTTCAAATCCGCCTGGCGAAATATCCGTGCGCATAAGTCATATGCCACGATCAATATAATCGGGCTCGCCGTGGGCATTGCTGCCTGTCTCCTGATTTTTGTCGTGGTGCATTTTGAAACCTCGTACGACCATTTTCAGTCAAACCTTAATCAGATCAGCCGGGTCGTGGCTACCTATACCAATCCGACAACGCATGAAGTAACCGGGCATCAGGGTTATGTGTCGCCACATATGTCCAAAGCGATCCGGAACGATATTCCTTCCGTTCAAAAAGTGGCGCAGGTCTGGTCCGTGGGTGGGGCGCAGATACATATTCCCATTCCGGGCAGGGACCTCGCAGAGGAGAAAAGGGTGAAGACATCGGATGGCATTTTCTTTGCCGAGCCGGAACTGTTCGGTATGTTCGACTATACCTGGCTGACCGGCGATGCGAAAAGATTAAATGAACCCAATACCTGCGTATTGAGCGAATCCTTTGCGAATACGTTTTTTGGTGACTGGAAAAAATCGATGGGACAGACCCTGCAGATGTGGTCATTTCGGGTGCCTATGCAGGTGGTTGGCGTGTACAAAGATTTGCCGGCAAATACGGATTTGGAAATGAAGATGGGGGTCTCTTACGAAACCTTCCGGAAAATCAATACGTCTATGTTTAGTGATCCGGACTGGTCCAATACGCCCTGGTCGTCCCAGTGTTTTGTATTACTTCCCGCCGGCAGCAGTGCGAATCAATATCAGGCCCAACTGCAGAACATCGTAAAAAAATATTACCCGCCTGTCATGAATGGGAATCAGCATATTTCACTTTCCTTTCAGCCACTAAAAGATGTACACCTCAATGAGGATTTTGGCACGTTTAAAGGAGATGCTTTAACGCATAAAGAATTATGGGCCCTGAGTCTGATCGGATTCTTTTTGTTGCTCGTGGCCTGTGTAAACTTTATCAACCTCGCCACGGCCTTATCGGTGAACCGGGCAAAAGAAATTGGCGTTCGAAAAGTGCTGGGCAGCAGTCGCACGCAGATACTCCGGCAGTTTCTCAACGAAACCGGCCTGATTACCCTGCTGGCGGTGTTGCTGGGTTTCCTGCTTTCCCAGCTCGCCATTCCCTACGTGAGTGAGTTCATGCGCAAACCCCTTTCATTAAATATGATCAGCCACCCCGCGGTCGCTCTCTTTCTTGTTGCCCTTGGATTGCTGGTGAATTTTTTGGCGGGTTTTTATCCGGGTATGGTCCTTTCGGGTTTCCGTCCCATTGAAGCGATCAAAAGTAAAATCAGTACGAGCAGCATCGGCGGCATTTCCATACGAAGGGGACTGGTTGTTTTTCAATTCCTGATCGCACAGCTGTTGATCATTGGTACGGTGGTGGTGCTGCAGCAGATGCATTATTTCAGAACCCAGCCCATGGGCTTTGAGAAAAACGCCATGGCATTGATTGATTTGCCGAGCGACAGTCTGGATCAGACCAAATATCCATACCTCCGTCAACAGATGGAAAGCATACCGGGCGTTGAGGCCGCCAGTTTTGTGATGGACGCGCCGGCCAGTTATGGTTCCAATAACAATACCTTTTATTTTAACGACAATCCCCTGAAGAAGGATTACATGGTGAACCTGCAGTTTGCCGACACCGGCTATCTGAATACCTTTCATATCGGTCTGATGGCAGGACGAATTCCTTATGCCAGCGACACGGTGCGTGAATTGTTGATTAATCAGACCCTCGCCAGGAAACTGGGTTTTACCGATCAGGCTATTCTGGGAAAAATGATTTTGTTCGACGGCAGCTCAAAATATCCGATCGTGGGGGTGATCCATGATTTCCACAGCAAATCATTAAAGGAAGCAATCTCACCACTGGCGATAACTACTTTCTCCCGGGCATACGGCTCACTGGCGCTCCGGATCAATCCGGATAAAATGCAGTCCGTATTGGATCAGGCACAAAAGATATTCACCCGTCAATATCCAACCTATATTTACGACATCAGTTTTCTGGATGAACGTTTAGAGCATTTCTATACTTCTGAAGCCATGGCGTCCACACTGTTTAAGATAGCCGCATTTTTTGCGATATTTATTTCCTGTCTCGGATTGTACGGACTGGTTTCTTTTATGGCAGCACAGAAAACAAAAGAAGTCGGCATAAGAAAAGTATTGGGTGCATCGGTGCCGAATATCGTGCTGATGTTCTCCAAAGAATTTATGATCCTGATCGGCATTTCATTTTTAATTGCTGCGCCGCTGGGATACTATCTAATGCATGTCTGGCTTGCCGGATTCTACAATCATATCCGGTTAAGCTGGCTGGTTTTTGCAGCGGCCATCCTGTTCTCCGGACTGATCGCCTGTTTCACGGTAGGGTATAAAGCGATACAAGCCGCGACAGCGAATCCCATAAAAAGTTTGCGGTCCGAATAGGGCGATGAAATTCCTGTGCACCTGAGGGTAAACATACAGGATGTCGGTTTAAAAAAGCCTGATGAATAAAAAACCAGGCATTTTTGTTATTTGACCTTTTTTCTCCGGGAAAGACGCAACCTTTCTTGTGTTCCGGATGTCATCTGATAAAGTATTTTGGATGGAGGGGAGATACATAATCTATATCCGGTTGTTTTTTTTGTCGACGCTAATGAGTGTTACATCTTGTTCAAAACAAACCAGTGCAACGTCGAATAACGCCTGCATTGAACGGGTGACACCACACTCTAACGAGACCACGCTCACTAATGGCCAGATAGACTCTATACAAATCCTGTTTGGAAAAAACAATATATCCACAAATCATTTACAATTCATTGAATATACTCCGGATATATATTCAGATCCTCTGCATGTTCCACAAGCGCAGGTATGGGCTAATTTATTTTTAAATGGCCTTCCTGTATTTCGTTATAATGAAGTATTTGTTTTTAACAATGGAATTTTTGACACCGCATATTTATATACAGGTATTCCACTTTCAAATGATACCAGCGGTCAACAATCCTTAACTTACCTGAGGAGTTCTTTTTTAAAACATGTATCCGAATCAATCACTTATTCGCCGCTTGGCAAGCCTTTTGTCCCTTCTTCAAATACCTATTTAGACTCATGCCTGGTGGCTACCCTGGGGTATGTTGATGCCGTCAATATTCCCGGAAATACCAGTCCCTGGGGAACTCTGATAAAAGTTTGGTCAATAACCCCTTCGAACAGCGGGAATCCATGCGTTTATGTAAAAGACGATAACGGACTAGCCTGGGGTGTGCCTTTGTACATACCTTAACTTTTTCCGCCTATTTCATTAATTTGCCGCCATGCGGTACCTGCCCTTTATGGATGGAAAATATTCTGTGGCACCCGGCCTGGTTGCAGTGACGAAAGCGACCGGTCCGGATAGATTTTTTATACAGATAGATGATAACTATCATGCGTACCGGAAAAACAAGTCCGCCAATCGTCTGGAAAACATTCATAAGTATTATGTTCGGGAGGGTATGGACGCAGTCACGGAAGAACAAACCAATCGCTTTCTGGTAAACATATTGGTTGAGGAATATCCGGCCCTGTTTGAATACGCTGTTGACCATCCGGATCATTATCTCATCAATCATCAGACCGGAGAGAAGATTGAATGGAAGGAGGATTGGATCCGAACGATAACACCCGGTTACGAGGATCTTTTTGACGCCCTTTGTCATCAGGTGCAGGAGGATATCGCGATCTGTGAACTGCACAAGACCAGGGATTGGGTTTCCGCTATTCACCTGATGGCACCCAACCACTGGTCACCTGCGGAAAAAATCGGTAAACCTTTTGGCGAAATACATGGCGTGGTTCCCGGCATGGAAAAATTAAATCAGAATTATGTACGTGTTCTGGAATCGATTCTGCTGAAAGGACCCTTTATCCGTTTTGCGTGGGGAATTTCTACCGACCAGCAGTTGAATCATCACCCCGAGCCACCGCAGGGAATGGACCTTTCAGTATGGCAGGGGAGACAGGCGGATACCGATACGGATATATACGTACGCGTAGAGCGACAATTGTTATCTGCCATCCCGGAATGTTCCGCTTTTTTATTTTTAATCCGCACTTACTTTTATTCCATCGATGAATTGACCGCTGCCGAAAAAAAAGCCTTAGCCGAAGCCCTGCGCTCCATGTCGTCCGCCTCACAGGCTTATAAAGGTTTAACAGGAAAAGTGGAAGGTTTGGTCGGCCGTCTTTTGGCCTGAGAATGATAGGGTCAATGGGTAATTCAGTTAAAAAGAAATATAGCCTTACTTATTTCTTACCTGATTCAGGAATTCAGAGGGTGTGAAAGAAGTTTTCTTTTTAAAAAAACGAAAAAAGTAGGCGGAATCATCATATCCCAACTCATCGATAATCTCCGATACATTTTTTTTCGAGAAAGCCAGTTCGCGTTTTGCCTCCAGGATAATTCTTTCACTAATGAGGTCTGAGGTGGTCTTATTCAAACTAGTTTTGACCATCCGGTTGAGGTGTTTTTCGCTGACGAACATGAGTTTGGCAAAGCTCCTGACTGATTTTATTGTCCTGAAATTTTTATCGATCAGATCTTCGAGCTGCTGCACTTTGGACAGGTACCTTAAG
The DNA here is from genome assembly GCA_965214575.1 of Puia sp. Classification (GTDB taxonomy): domain Bacteria; phylum Bacteroidota; class Bacteroidia; order Chitinophagales; family Chitinophagaceae; genus Puia. Next base: position 114,470 of record CBDCCE010000029.1, on the reverse strand, counting down.
TTTTGCGAATCCATTAATTTCCCAGGCAGATACACTCTCGTTAGTGCGAGGTACAAAAGGTGAACATAGGAGCATATAATTTTCAGTCTCATAAAATTCCTGCCCGCGTATTCCCCGACGATATCATGAAAAAGCCCCACGATTTTTGGGATCGATGATTTTGGCAGCACAATCAGTGGTGAGTTCCGCACGCTGCTAAAGAAAGGATACTGATCCACCTTTTCAAAAGTAAAATTCAGGTCAAAGAACTCTTTTGTATGAAAAAAAATAATTCCGTCTATATCATCAGACATTTCAACGGTATGTACTTTTCCAGGGCCGAGCATGAAGACTACTCCCGGTTCAATCTTATACCTGACAAATTCTATGATATGTGTTCCGGTTCCTGCGGTGAACAGGAGACTCATGTAAAAATTGTGTTTGTGTGGGGGGAAAATCATCTGCTTGTGTTTCTTAATATGCAACCGGATGTGACTGGCGTAAAATTCCGATTCATCCCGGGTATCCTGAAATGCCGCGATGTCATACACCGGGATCGTTCGCTTTTTCATGGAACTAACTTTAAAGATGTCCGAAAAATCCAGTTTCAGGAGTTCTTTATCCTTTTATTACATGCATACTTTCTACAGCTTTGTGTTATTAAAGGTAGGGTAAACAGCAGGTACACGCATAAAACATTTGATAACTGGCATATTCTTAAAAAAAATGACACGCGTAGTGGGTAATAAAAAAAACGGGAGGCTATGAGGGTGGAGGGTGTTACCGGCTATGCCATTCTTATGACAGATTCAAATGGCATTGTCCAAACATGGAATTCGGGTGCTCAGCACATTACAGGGAAAACTGCGAAAGAAATGATTGGTCAGCACATCTCCATTTTCTATTTACCGGAGGATTTGAAAAAAAATACAGTAATAAAAAACCTGACGCTTGCCAGGGAAAAAGGATCCCATGAAGATGAAGGCTGGAGATTGAACAGTACCGGAGTGAAATTTTGGGCGCATGTGCACTACACGGCTATCTATGATAACCAGGAACGACTGACCGGGTACGCGGTCATAGTACGCGATATGACAGGATACAAAGCTAAAAGTGATGAGCAGGAACGCCTGATCGATCAGAGAACGGAAGAACTGAAAAACGCCTTTGAACGCATTACCGATGCCGTCATGGCTTTCGATAACCAATGGAACTATACGTATGTAAATCAAAAGGCAGCTGAGATCATAGGTATCCCCAAAGAAGAACTCATCGGTCAACATCTTTGGAACAGGTATCCCGGCGAACAAAAATATTTTATACATCATCTTTTCAGGCAGGCGATGGAGGAACAAAGATCCATTCAGACCGAATGCTTTTACCCTCCATTAAAAATTTGGATCCGTGCCACCATGTATCCGTCCTTCGAGGGACTCTCTGTATATCTACAGGATATTTCTGCGAGGAAGCAAACCGAGCAGGCTCTTCTTGAATCGCAGGAAAAATACCGCCAAATCGTGGACACCGCCCAGGAAGGCATCTGGATGATTGACCGGCTTAACAAAACTGTTTTTGTAAACCGAAAGATGTGCGAAATGCTGGAATGTTCCGAACTGGAAATGAAGGGCAGAACAATTGCCTATTTTATGGACGATGCAGAAAGACGGCAATCTTTTGAGTCACTTGACAGACGGCAAAGGGGTGTAGTCGAAGAACTGGAGAAACTTCTTATTACCAAAACGGGTAAGCGAATCATTGTTCATATGTCTGCCAACCCCATCTATGACGGTGATGGGAAATATGAAGGCGCACTGGCGATGGTTTCTGATATCACCGAAAAAATAAAATTGCAAAGAGAGCTTTTTCAACAGCAGGAAAGAAGGCAAAAGGAACTTAGCAAGGCTGAAATGAACGCGCAGGAGAAGGAGCGAACAAAGATCGGGGAAGAATTACACGACAACATCAATCAATTGCTCGCCACATCCAGGTTGTTTCTGGGTCATGCTTTACAGACTGGTCAATATAAAGATAATACAGTCAGGAGCATGGAGTGCATCAACCAGGCAATTGAGGAAATCAGGGAATTGTCAAAAGGATTGGTCGGCCCGTCGAGAGCAGCATCGATTGGCCTGGTGGCCAGTGTGACCGACCTGGTCATCGAATTGTCGGTATTGAAGAACATCCAGATCAGTTTTGATCATATCTCTTTTCAGGAAGAGAGAACTGACGAAGGATTGAAACTGATTATATACAGAATCATACAGGAACAACTGAACAACATTTTCAAGCATGCGGAAGCATCAGAGGCAACCATTCAACTGCTGCACCGCGATGACCGCCTGGAGCTATGGATTAAAGATAACGGCAGAGGATTTGACACTGCGAAGAAACGAAAAGGAATCGGTCTGGCTAATATTGCCGGGCGGGTTGTCGCATACAATGGGGATGTCGAAATCATTTCATCTCCGGGTAATGGTTGCTCTGTGAGCGTAATTTTTAATTTATTCCACTAAAATCAAATCTTCCATGAAAGCCAGCAAAGTCATTTTAGCAGATGATCACCGAATGGTAAGAGAGGCAATAAATATTTTCATAAGCAGCGATCCGCGGTTACAGGTTATTGCGGAGTGCGACAATGGAGAACAGGCGGTCCAGTTATGCAGGAAATACAATCCCGCCCTGTTGATTCTTGATATCAATTTGCCGGTTTTGAATGGCATGGAAGCGGCAGGGCTCGTTAAAGCGGCATCCCCCGACACAAAAATCCTTGCAGTTTCCCTGCATACTCAACTGTACTATGTAAATAAAATGTTCCAAATGGGCGCATCGGGCTATTTAAGCAAATCATCGGCCCACGAGGAAATTACGGATGCTATAGAAACCATTCTGAATGGCGGGAGATATATATGCAAAGAGATTAGAAATAGTTTTTGTTCGCAGGAATGTAATACATCGGCTGGTCCTGCCGGCCTTCATTCACTAACCCCGAGGGAGCTGGAAATTATTATGCTGGTAAGCAAAGGAAATTCTTCAAAGGAGATTTCCAGCCTATTGAACATAACATGGAAAACAGTGGAAGTCCACCGCCACAATGCGTTAAGAAAGTTAAAATTAAAAAATACTGCCGCGCTTTTGAAAATGCTCTATCCCAATGGATTTTGATAACTCCACCTGTGAAAGACCATTTCCTGTATCTTTTGGAATAGGAAATGCCCGTTCCTGATTGAAAACCAACGACCATTTGCTGATTGCAGCAAGTGGTTTTTTTATATTTCCTCGCGTGCTAAATTCCGTCATTGCTTCGCTGGCCTTTAAAACAAAACAAAATAGGACTTTAAAACAAAGTCGAACGGATTTATGCCATATACTTTTGTCGTATCAAAGCAATCACGTGAATGAGTAAATAAAACTATTAACAACTAAAAAGACATTTAAAATGAAAACACTAATTGACAACGAAAAAAAAGCATCCGTTTTACTGGAAGAATTCTTAAAAAGTATTGGAGAAGGAGATGCAAAAGTTACAGCTTCATATTTTGCACCGGACGGGTATATCGATGCTCCATATGTTGAATCATTAGGCATGCCTGCCAAAATAGTTGGGCAGATGGCAATTGAAACAACCATGTCTCATATTAAAAGCATTGCTCCGAATTTCCATTTTACAAGTGTAAAAATGATTTTGGAATCACCTACTGAAGTGGTCGCTGAATATGAAAGCGAAGCGCTCATGGCAAACGGAAAGACCTACAGGCAACTATACATGGGGCATCTGGTGGCAAAAGAGGGAAAAATTGTGTCTCATAGAGAGTTTCTGAATACAATCCCATTTGTAGAAGCCTTTTTCCCTAATGGATTAAATGATTTAAAAACAACTAAATAATTGGAAATCATGCGAATCAGAAAAGATATGCTCAATAAAGAATTGCAATCCAGCTATTGGATGCTGAAAATGTCAGCAAAAATACTCATGAATAAAACAGGGATACGATTACTCAATTCAAACAGTGCCAGATCCAGGGGCAAAAATATTGATGGTCTTCATTGCGAAGAAAAATCTGTTCTCAGCAGAAATGGTGGACCGGATATTCGAATCAGAGTATTCAAACCTTTAAATTTCACAGGTGATCTTCCAGGCATGCTTTATATCCATGGTGGAGGTTTGCTGATGGGAAATCCCGAAGAATACCTGACCGTGGTTAAAAATTTCATCGATGCAAAACCTTGTGTTGTTGTAGCACCGGATTATCGGAAGGCTTTTGATGCTCCTTATCCTGCTGCCTTTAATGATTGTTACGATTCCTTATTGTGGATGAATGAAAACGTAAAAGAACTTGGCATGATTCCCGATAAACTGATTATCGCAGGTCATAGCGCAGGCGGAGGCCTTGCTGCGGCTGTTTCCTTAAAAGCAACGGATACGCAGGATGTTAAAATTGCTTTTCAGATGCCGATCTATCCGATGCTTGATGATCGCCAAAATACGCAATCAGCAACTGATAATGACGCCCCGGGCTGGAGTTCCAGATCCAACAGTTTGGGATGGAATTCTTATTTGAGTGAGTTAAAGGAAACAGGTGCGCCCATTCCATCGTATGCCGCACCGGCACGAGCCAACGACTATTCAAAAATTCCACCGACCATTACGTTTGTCGGTGATCTGGAACCTTTTCGCGATGAAACAATTCAATATGTGGAAAATCTGGAGCAGTCCGGAATTCCGGTGACGTTCAAACTATATAAAGGATGTTTCCATGCCTTTGATATTGTTTTTCCAAAACTTGAAATCAGCAAAGACGCCTGGTCTTACCTGTTAACATCGTATAGTGATTACATGGGTAAGTATATTTATTCAAAATAAATTTCTCCGTGCGCTACAAAACCATGCGGCCGACAAACACAAACGGCCGTCAGTTTATTTTCCATAGAACTGGATAATCGTGCAAAAGAATTTAACGTAAGAGCGTTTTCAGTCCATCCTGGTTCAGAAAGGGGGAACGGATTTAGCCAGGGGAGCTTCGGTGAAATTGATTCAACAAATGCGCTGCCTGCCCTATGCTTGGAGAGTTGGGAGGCGTTTATTGCGAAGATGCAGACTTTGCTTGCCTGGACCCGCCTGATTCTTTACTATCACATGGAATATCACCTTCTTCCCTGGATGAGATGAGTGCTAAAAGGCTTTGGAAATTGGGCGGGAGCTTAACGGGAATAGAGTTTAAGATTGTTTAGTATTTTTAGTTACAATATAACCTGTCGAAAATGAATTTTCAAACAAATTATATAACACCCGATATCAAACTATCCTCTTATAATGAAAAGCTATGTACCACCGAAGTGATGTTCGATCATCATATGTTGATTTGGTTTATATCGGGTGAAACAAAAATTGTCAAGGCAGAAGGCACTTACTTATTCCATCCCGGAGATATTTTTTTAATACCGAGAAATCAAATGGCAACCATCATTCTTCATCCAAAAGATGACCTGCCTCATCAATCTGTGGCTATGCATTTGTCAACTGAGAGGTTGAAGAGGTTTTATATCGACCTTGATGTAAAGCAAAAATTTTCACCGGTAAGAAAAATCCTTCGATTCAACAATCATCCATTGCTGGAAAGTTGCCTTGCTTCATTGATACCCTACTTTGACATGGAGGGAACATTCCCGGAGGATATTGCTGCTTTGAAAATCACAGAGGCAATTAGTATTCTTCGAATTATTGATACGAGTGTTGATCGTCTTTTGGCGAATTTTGAACAACCAGGAAAAGCCGATTTAATCAGCTTTATGGAAAAGAACTACATGTTCAATATGCCGTTGGAAAAATTTGGGTACCTGACAGGACGAAGCTTAACAACTTTTAAGCGTGATTTTCAAAAAGCGTTCAAATCTACTCCTCAAAAGTGGCTCACAGAAAAACGATTGGAATTGGCGTACTATCAGTTTGTTGAGAAAAAAAAGAAGCCAATTGATGTTTATTTCGAAGTTGGTTTTGAAAATCTATCACACTTCTCGTTTGCTTTTAAAAGAAAATACGGCTACTCGCCATCTACTTTGACCGAACGCAGAACCGGCGGATGAATTCATGAAAAGGTACAAGAAATGGCTATTGAAGTAAACGTGCTCAGCCGGTGCTTTTAATAGACAATAGTTGTGATCACTCTTACGTGGAATTTATCAGGCCAAACAGCATAACTTCGAAATATTATTTCCATTGTATGAGAAAATATGCAGTACTGATGTTTTGTTTGGCCGCTCTGCAAACAAGCGCACAAAAAACGCAACAGAAGCCCCAGGAACTTAATTTTAAAGGATTAGATACCGCTTTTGCACGCATTTTACAAACCTGGCACACGGCGGGTTTCGCTGTCGCGGTGGTAAAGAAGAATCAAATTATTTACGCACAGGGATTTGGCTATCGCGACCTGACTAAAAAGTTGCCTGTTACGCCCAATACCTTATTTGCCATCGGCTCCTGCAGTAAGGCATTTACAGCCGCGCTCATTGGCCAACTGGAACAACAGGGTAAACTTGACCTGGATAAACCGGTGAACAATTACCTGCCCTCGCTCCGGTTTTATAACGATAACATGACCAATACGATTACCCTGCGGGATATGATGAGCCACCGCACGGGCTTGCCGCGGCACGACCTGTCCTGGTATCTGTTCACAACCAACTCCAGGGATAGCCTGATGCAGCGTGTCCAGTATCAGGAACCAACCGCCGGTATAAGACAACGTTGGCAATACAATAATTTTATGTTCGCCGGCCTGGCCGCTGTTGCTGAAAAGATGACCGGTAAAAGCTGGGAAGACAATATTCGGGAGCAGTTTTTTGTGCCGCTGGGCATGGATCGTTCATGCCTAAGCATCCCTGAACTGGAAAAAGCTGATGATGCGTCTTATGGTTACGACGTTAAGCACGATAGCCTGATCCATAAAATGGATTATTATCATATCAACGCGATGGCCCCGGCCGGCGCGATCAACAGCAGCGTGAATGATATGGCCAAATGGGTGATCACCTGGATCAACAATGGCAAATACAATGACAAGGAAATAATTCCGGCTGGCTATCGTGACCAGGCGATCAGCCCGCAAAGTATTGTTGGCGGTGGCTTGCCTGGCAAAGAGCTGCCGGATGTTTATTTCGCTGATTATGGTTTCGGCTGGTTTCTTTCTTCCTACAAAGGATATTACCGCGTGGAACACGGTGGCAATATCGACGGTTTCTCTGCCAACACCAGTTTCTTCCCTTCCGACAGTATAGGGATTATCGTATTAACGAATCAAAACAGTTCTCCGGTACCGTCCATCGTTCGAAATCTGCTGGCCGATCGTATCCTGCATTTGGAATATGCAGACTGGAGCGGAACTTTTAAAAAGGAAGCCGATAAAAATAAAACCGAAGCGGAGAAACTGAAAAAAGAAAAAATAACGGATAGTACATTTCATCCTGCTACCCATCCGTATACTGATTTTCAGGGGGTGTACAGTAATGCCGGCTATGGGAGTATCCATGTGTTCGCCCAAAAAGATTCGCTTTTTGCAAAAGTAGGTGACCGCTTGCTCTGGTTAAAACATAGCCGCTATGATTTTTTTGACATCTATGAAAAAGATCCGCATGATGGCATAGATACTTCTGAAACTTCGCCATTGAGTGTAGGTTTTAATATGAATCCCACCGGTGAGATAGAAAGTCTGTCGTCCAAAATGGAGGCGGACCTGCCGTCCATAGTATTTACCAAAGGGGTGGATGCAAAAGTGGTCAGTGCTGCTGAATTGCAAAAATATGCCGGCGATTATGTGCTCGCCGGAATTACAGCCAAGGTATCAGTGAGAAACAGCACTTTGTATATTCTGGTACCGGGTCAGCCTGAATATGAACTGACACCCTTGGGTAACGACAAGTTTGCTTTGAAGGTATTGAGTGGTTACTATGCCCAGTTCGGCCCCGCAGGTTCAGAGAAAATTACAGAATGTACTTTTATACAGCCTAACGGCAGCTTTAAGGCGGTTAAGAAATGATTGTACCCTGGAGAGAAAGTCATTCACGATTATTCCTACGTGGTCAATTCTATTGATTTTCATTTTGTAAGAAAGTGGTTTTCATCATGTATATGAAAATATAATCAATTGATTAGCAATGTAATATAATTTTTAGTTTCTTTTACTTGTTTCGTTTATTTCGTTTATCTAACTTAGTAAAACTAAATGAAGGTATATGGAAGCAGTAATAGAAAGAACAACAAAAGAGGAACAGAAGATTGCCAGGACTTCTATCTCAAAAATTCATGAGACGTCTAAGATAGTTGTGAGGAATAAAAGCACCTTCATCAAAATTCAAATACAGGAGAATGGTGAGTTGTTGAAAATACCTAAAAAAGCCGTTTTATTATTGTTTTATATTTTGGACAATATGGCCCAGGGAAAATCTTTTACATTAATACCTTCTGACTCCGAAATAAGCACACAACAGGCAGCTGAAATGTTGAATGTTTCAAGGCCGCATCTGGTGAAACTATTAGAAGAAGGTACAATTCCGTTTAAAAAAGTGGGTACCCACAGAAGAATTGAGTTAAAACACCTTGTTGAATACCAGAAAAAAACCGAGGAAAATAGAGATAAAAAATTGAACTTTCTCGTTAAACAGGCACAGGAACTTAATTTGGGTTATTAGTGATTCATTCTTCGAGATTTAGCGCCATATTAGATGCGAATGCACTTTATCCGGCACCTTTAAGGTATTATCTTTTACATTTAGCCAATGTAGAATTGTACAAACCAAAGTGGACCGTAGAAATTCAGGAAGAATGGGTTAGAAGTCTATTGGAAAACAGACCGGATTTGAAACGAGAAAACCTGGTTAGTACGCAGGAAGCCATGAATTCCGCTTTCCCTGACGCAAATATTTTCCATTATGAAGAATTAATTGGCAGCCTCATTTTACCTGATGATAACGATAGGCATATTCTTGCTGCTGCTTTAAGGGGAAATGCAGATGTTATTGTAACATTCAATTTGAAAGACTTCCCCAAATACAAAGCTTGCGAAACCCTCCTAAGTCAAGAGATGAAGTTTTAGAAACGTTGATGAAATGCGGATTGACAAATACCGTTTCAATGTTAAGGTTGTAAAATGAATCCTGTTGCCAGTCCTTCTCAGATGCCGGGTTTACGCTCAACTGCTAATTAAATCCTGATTGCTTCCTTTCACATAACGATATACTCCGCAATAGCCTCTGAGTGAATTTTTGCCGGTATGAATAATGGGCAGGTTCACTTTTTCCTGAAGCTGGCCAGCAAAAAGATGGGCTGTATTCGCACAAAGTACAATGCCGTCTGCCCCGGCGAGGAATTTTATCAATGCCCATTCGGGCAAACGAAAAGTGAACTGTTTTAAAAACGGATGTGCAGATTCTGGGCAGCATAGGTTTTTCCGGGCTGCACGTCAAAATGATAGGTGTTAGTTTTTGAACTATTGCTCACACTCTTTGCAACGATCGAATATTTTCCCGGTTTTAAATAAATGTTTCCGTTATCATTTTGCGCTAAATCCCAATTGACCACTTCGTTCAAATCGATATTCGTGATGGTGAGTTTGCACGATTCTTCGGTCGAGAATTTAATCAGCATTTGGGCCGGTCGCCTGATGTCGTTGCCGGTTATTTGCTTTGTCGCCGGTTTTACCACTGGCTCCGACGGCAGAGCCGCGGGGTGATCGGCTTTCGGAATGACGGTCGTTTGTACAATGGCGTGTTTTACTGAATCAGTCTTCGCAACAGCTGGTTTCGTTGGCGCCAGTATAACCGGTGCAGAGGCGATACTGTCTTTTTGTTTAACCTGCGACTTATTATACCGGGGTGCAATCATCACAATGGCGTTGGGAACGGTATCATCGTGCGGTACGTATACAGGCTGAGCGGTTAGATTCGGGTTTTTCGGTGCGGAATCTGCGATGCGTGGTTTCCGGAAATAAAAATACATAATCAAAAGGCCAAGAACCGTTATCGCCAGCACAGATACCGGCCACCAGCTTTTGCCCGTTTGTTTTTCGCTTTCGATGACTCCTTCCTTTATTCCTGGTTTCTTTTCACCTGCATGTACTTTCAACAGATACATGGAATAATTGTCTGCTGTCTTTTCAGCAGCCAACCTGCTGAAAGACCTGGCCAGGCCGCTATCTTCCGGATCGTTGAGGGTCAGCCGTTGGATATCCTCATCCGTTACCCCGTCCGTAAGGCTTTTACTGCAAAGCAAAAAATAATCACCTTCCCGCACGTCCTCAATCCATTTTGTTGCTGAATCAATGGCTGCACTATCGGCTTTTATGCCGCGCGCAGGCATCGTTATTTTTCCCGATGCACGGGCCATCTGATGATCACCGGTCCTGAAAAGAATTTCCCCCGCCCGTAAGTGATACATCGGGCTGTCACCATACCATGCCATAAACACTTTCTCATCGTACAGAATCAGCATCGAAAACGTGGTGGCCAGCTCGCTGTCCGGGCCGTACTCCCGGGCATATGTGATCAGCCGGTCCCGTGCTTCCAGTATGATTCTATTGATCAGCTCTGCGGTCATTTTTTCCTCACTGAATTTCGAAACCTTCGCAGCCATAAACTCGCCAATGATTTTACTGGCGATCCCGCCGTTCGGGAAGCTTCCTGTGCCGTCACAAACGATGAACAGTTTATCCGCGGCAGTGGCTTTCCCGGCCACAGGCCACAGGTAATCTTCCTGTTTCGGCTCGCCGCCGGCCTCAAACAAATAATATATACTTTCGGGATTGATCATCAGTCAAATTAAAATGTGTACGCAGGGAAGGGGCCGGCAACCGGTGCCCATCCCATTTCAAAGATATTTCTTTTTCAAATCCTTAAACCGCTTATCGTTCTGCAATGGACCCAACAGTGCGTCCTGGTCCACAAAACTCTTCTCCAGTGCTTTTGTCTTAAAAGATCGTTCAAACCATTTCAGCGACTCTTCCGTTTTCCCACGCAGGTAAAAACAACTGGCCATACTGTACAGCACATGACCGTTCAACGGATCGGTCCGAACGGCCCGGACCAAATAGCTATTCGCGGAGTCGTATTTACCCGTGTTCAGATATATATTACCCATCTCATAGTTAAAGGAAGGTGGCATGTCAGTCGGATGAAAGGCCAGAAACCTCCTGTAATTCTCCAGCGCCTTCGGATAACCCTTCATCCGGAAGTACGCTTTGCCGATCGTGTTGTATATCTCGGCAGTTGTTTTGGGCGTATGGGCTTCCCGGAGTGAAGCCATCGCCAGACAGGCTTCCAGGTTCACAACACAATTTTTATAATCGTTGAGGTCAAAATAAGCGTCGCCAATGCCTTTTTTCGCCAGGTATGATTGCGGATCGTATTGAAGCGCGTGGGTAAAGTCGGCGATGGCTTCATTAAACTTTCCCAGCTTCGCATAGCTCAGTCCCCTTTTGTAAAAAGCATTGGAATAATTTCCTGCCTGCCCGATAGCCAGTGAATAGGCTTTGATCGCTTCCGGAAAGTTATTCTTCGAAAAATAACAATCTCCCCTGGCAAAATAATAATAGCTCTTCGCGGGATTTACCTGAATGGCCGCATCAATAAATAACAATGCCGAATCGTAATTGCCTAAGTTGAGGTGATAGGATCCCCGTTCAAACAGAATTTGCGCTGCACTATCGATTTTCGCAACATTTGTTGAACCAAAACCTTTCTGACGGGAAGCAGCAAGGTCATCCGCCGCGGGTTGGATACGGCTCATTTTTATCCGGGTCATACCCCGGTTATAATAAGAAAATGCATTGTTGCTGTCGAGCGCGATGGCCCGGGTGAAATAGTCATCGGCGTTGGTATACTCTTTCTTTTGGGCGTACAATACGCCTTGTTCGATAAACAGTTTGGATTTGGAAACCGGATCCATTTTCCCCTGCGATAATCCGGCGTCACTGTCTTTGATGGCCTGCTCCAGGTCGCCGATCTGTTGGTGTAAATTGGCAATAGCCTGATAAATGGACGGGTCGGTCGGATCTTTGGCCAGGTAGGTCCGGTATTCCCTGAGCGCTTCCACATTTAAGTTCATCCGCCGGTACAGATCTGCCCGGCTGCGGATGGTTTCCATATTGTCATTGTCATATTCGTAAGACCTGGCATAGTCCTTCAGCGCCGCATCGTAATTTTTAACCTGCTCATTGTACGACTTTGTCAGCTGCCCCATTTTGTCGTAGCATTTAGCCCGTCCTAAATAATAGTCCGAATTGAAATGATCAGAATTCAGTTTGGGTTTTTGGAGCAGTTCGGTATATCCCTGAATAGCCGCTTTGTACAATCCGGCCCTGTATTTCTCCTCCAGATCCGCCAGTGCTCTGAAGGCTGCATTGAGTTCTTTTATCCGGGCTTCATACATACTTCCTTTCTCCGGCGCGAGATCGATGGCGGTGCGGTATAAATTAATCGCTGACGCGTAGTTTCTTTTTTTCTCTTCCAACCGGGCCTGATCAGCATAGCGCGTGACCTGTTCCTCCGACTCCTTGGTTTCATCACTAACCAGACCCGGATTGTCCTGCTTTTTATCTTCGGTCAATATAATATTATCTGACAAATCACTCAGCGAATCGGCCGGGTTGAGAAATCCAATTCTGGAGATATATAAAAGCCATTTATTTCCCGCAGCCCTTTTCACAAAAATTTCCGCAACCCGTCTGGCAGGCCTGTACAGGTCGGCCGGTTTGGACAGACAGCGGTTTTTGAAAAAGGAAGTGAAATAGATATTCAGATACATGTTGTTCCTGCCTTTTTTTACCGGAGAGGTCCGGATTTCACTGAAGTACACCGAATTGGAATCACTCTTTTCATAAAAAGTATTAAACGCATTTAAGTACTGGGTAACGGTTACATCGGGTGCATTCGAATAACCGGAGTAATCCGGATCCGTGATATCATCGGCAACAGCAATCTGGTTGTTAAGAAAGAGTTGTTTGTCGTTGTCTTCAAAACTCTGACTGATCAGTTCTTTGACATCGGCATTGTCCACCCCGGTATATGAAATGGTATTTAGCAGGTTCTTAAAATACCGGTCGATGATCGTGACCGACCGGGCTTTAATAACCTTCGCTTCGCTCACGGTGATCGTGTCCTGGGCCCTGCCCATTTGGGCCAGGCAACTGAGACCGACAAATAAAGGAATTACCCTCTGCGTCCAGGCAATGGTTTTATTATTCTGTCCGATATATTGATCATTCGTTGCCACTCAGTAAATTTTTTCTGTAATCCTCCATACTCATCGGAGAAACGCTTTGTAAGGAACTGATCAGCCAGCCCGAATTCATCGTTTCCCGCGGAAAATTCTCCACCGTAAATATCCATTGGTCAGCCAGCAAAAAATGATATTTTATTTTGCTGACATTCAGGAATTCAATCCCGCTATTTAAAAGGGCGTTATACATTTCCAGCATATGGGAGCTTTTCATATACTCCTTTTCAAAGTAACCCGACAAATTCGCTTTGTCCTCCAATGCCCTTTTCAGCGAAACAAAATTGGTACCGTAGCTGGTCGGACTGATAATTCCCGTTGTCGCTGTGCCCGCAGCCATTTCGGTTACCGCAATTTTTGTTTTCAAAGGGCTGGAACCTACGGCTACAATCATCCATTTCGCTCCTTTGTTCCGGTTCGTTTCTATTTTCATGATCACCGGAATAATAATAAAAGAACCATTGTATCTGAACTTACAGCTCAGCGCGGCGTACCAGTTGTTTCCGTTAAAATCGAGATACAGCGGTTTTTTTTTAAACGTTACCCCGGCAACAAACGTATTCACCAGACTGCTGTCCCACTGCCTGTTTTCATTGTTGAACAAACTCCGGATCAATTGCTGCCGGCTGATGTTGAACCGGATATGACGGGCCTTAAAAAGGCCACGGATAAATGAATTCGGATCGTCATTAAACCGTTCAAAAAACTCATCTATTTCCTTTACCTCATAATTAAAATGTTTATCGTTCGCATCACCCCTATTGGAAATCACCTGGCTGAACACGCGGTGCTGGCAAACCAAAAAGGAAATACAGATCAGCCATTTGAATACCTGCGTTTTTACCATCATATCCGGCGATTATGACTTTGGCGTTTTCGTGCCCAATACCTCTACATCCGACAACATCACATCCCACTGCTGAATGGCATTACCGCGAAGATGCCTGTCGTACACGACCAGCTGGACCTCGGTAGTCTTTTTGGTTTCATCCTGATAAACCAAACGTCCGTCGCTGAATGCGCGAAAGGTTTGTTCAAAACTCACCAGTCCGTAATACTTGTTATCGGCTCCTTTATGGATGCTGCTCACATAGTCCACATGAGAGAACGTGATTTCAATGCGCTCGTACCGGAGGTTTCTTAATTTCTCCAGGAAATCCCGAACCTTCAGGTGTTTCTTATCATCACTGTTTACGGAAGTCACTTCAATGATGGCTCCGTCAATAAATAAGCGGGTGGCCTGATCCACCGCGTTGTCCTGTGCAATATTGCCTGACTTTTTATCACAGAGGATGTACAGACAGCCCTGAAACTCTTTTATTTTGGACAGCGCCTTTTGCTGGAACTCCTCTTTTGAAATATTGCCCGGTAACATATTCGATGAAGGGGGCAGGGTATCCCTATGCTGCGTGTAACCGGAAACGGCATAGTTTCCGGAGGCTGATCCCGCAGGTGCATGGATCTTGCCGAATGAATACAAAAGCGTTGATGTAATTAAAAGAACAAGGAGATTTCGCATGTCATGGAGTTTTTTCATCTATTTTGAATTATTGCCTTTATTATTTCTTCTGAATAAAAATCCCAGTACAATTTCATGCGTGCCGCTGCTGACGGTATTCAATGCGGTCGTGGTATAGTCATACGCATAACCCAGATTAAATGTGCTGCTGACATTGACTCCCAGCATCGCCGCATATCCCTGGTTATACCGGTACGAAAATCCCAGCCATAACAGATCCTGGTACTGGATTTTAGCATTCACATCTACTCCGATGGGCGTCGGCTGCACATATCGGATCATGACAGACGGCAGAATGCTGACGTCTTCACTTATGGGTATCTTATATCCGACCGTAAAAAAAGTATGCGGTACCAGTTTCCCTTTCAGTATCGTAACACTCCCCGGAGAAGATTGCCCGTCGCCGGAATTAATCGGCACCGCAATAATCTGCTGCGCCGACAGTCCCACAAAAAAGCTTTTATTCGATAACCAGAGACCCGCATTCACATCCGGCTGAAGCTTATTTAAATACCCGCTTCCCGCCACTGCTGGATCGATGGGATTGGCCTGTCCGAAATCCACTTCCGACATATTCACCGTTATTTCCTGAACGCCGAGCGACAAGCCAAAACTCAGACTGGTTGTAAGCCCCACCGGAACATGATAGGCGTAGGAACCATAGGCGGCAATCCGGTTAAGGGGGCCTGTTTTATCATTTATAATCGTTAAACCGACTCCGGAATGGGCAGGGGGCGCCGTAAATTCCATCGAGAATTGTTTTGCACCTTCATTCTTTGCTTTAAGATCCGGGATCGTAACCGGCGTTTCGTTATCATAAGAGGCTTTTCCAAGTGGGGCGCTTACTGTAAGATACGCGGTAGTGGGCGCACCATTTAAACCAACCCACTGCGTACGGTAACTTGCCTTACAGTCATAGTAATTTTCGATTCCCGCAAGTGCGGGATTGAGGATGAAATTGTTCAGGACATACTGTGTATAATAGGGTTGCTGCTGCGCGCACGCGCAACCCGCGATGAAAAGACAAACCCAACTGATCACAAATTTCTTTCCCGGCATCCCTATTCTATAATTTTGTTTTACTTAAATATGGTAACTGAACCAGCTATTTTCTTTTGATTGTTTTTCAGGTCAATGATATAATAATACGTTGCCACCGGAAGCGGCTTGCCATGATAATTTCCGTCCCAGGGTTTGGAATAATTTTCCGAATGAAATACAGGTTCCCCATACCGGTTGAATACATCGACGGTTGCCCCCGGGTATGCAGACAGATTGCTGATCACCCAGGTATCGTTTATGCCGTCATTGTTTGGCGAAAACGCATTGGGCACCAAAATTTTTGATGATACGCCCGCCACCGTAACCCGGATGCTGCCGCTGTCTTCACATTGATTTTCGTCTGTAACAACAAGCGTATAGACCGTCGTGGCTGGCGGACTCGCAACGGGATTTTTAATGGTCGCGTTGTCCAGTCCGGTAACCGGTTCCCATTGATACGAAGAGATATTGCCGGTAACCGTCACCACCAGGGGAGTGCTGGCTCCCGGTGTAATGGTTACATCCGGACCCATAGTCAGCGTAGGAGAAGGGTTGATCACAATGGTTGTCTGTAACGATGTTCCGCACTGACCTGCGCTTGCTGTAAACGTATATAGTGTACTGCCGGCGACTGCCGTGCTGATCGAAGCAGGATTCCAGGTGCCATTGATTCCTTCCTTCGAAGTGGACGGCAGGGCAGGCGCCACGGAAAGCTGGCAATAGGTATTGGCGATCGTCGGAAACGTGGGTGTAATGCTACTGGCGATGGTAATGTTTATAGAAGCAGGTGCGGAGCAATTGCCCGAAGAGGAAGGCGTAAATGTATAGGTCTTTGTTCCAAAAGCGGAAGTATTGATGGTGGCCGGGCTCCATGTGCCGGTTATTCCTTCCTTCGATATCGATGGAAGTGGCGGCGGAATCGAGTTTTGACAAAGCGGCCCGATCGGGTCAAATGTCGGAGAACCTGATGCGCTAACTGTCAACACGATCGTATTGGATACATCGAAGCCACTCACACAGGGCCCGTTGGCGGAAACCACACAGCTAACCGCGTCGTTGTTGACAAAATTGTTGCCGCTGTACTGGGGATTATTCGTGCCGACTTTTCCGCCATTTAACAGCCATTGGTAAGAAGGAGAACTGCCGGCATTGATTGCGGATGCAGTGAAAGTGACGGTGCCTCCGGTACAGATATTATTAGCAGACGACGTGATCGTTGCGGTTGGGGCACCGGTTGCGTTAACCGTCAATACAATGGTATTGGATACGGAGGAACCCCCTGCACAGGGCCCGCCGGCAGTAACCACACAGCTGACCGCGTCGTTATTTGCAAAATTGCTGCCGCTGTACAACGGACTGTTCGCGCCGACATTTACAGCGTTTAACTGCCACTGGTAAGAAGGCGAACTGCCGGCGTTGGTTGCGGAAGCCGTAAAGTTGACCGTGCCGCCGGCACAAATACTGGTGGCTGAAGAGGAGATCGTTACGATCGGAGGACCCGCCGGAGCGTTAACGGTCAATACAATCGTATTGGACATAGCGGAGCCACCTGCACAAGGACCCCCGGCAGTGACCACACAGCTAACCGCGTCGTTGTTCGCAAAACTGTTGCCGCTGTACACCGGATTATTCGTGCCGGCATTTGCACCATTTAACAGCCACTGGTAAGAAGCTGAACTGCCTGCATTGGTTGCGGAAGCTGTAAAAGTGACCGTACCACCGGCACAAATACTGGTGGCCGAAGAAGTGATTGTTACGGTCGGCGCAGGGGTCGGATTCACGACGACCTGCGTGCTGGCGGTGTCCGAAGTACAACCGTTTCCATCGGAGGCCACGGCGATCCATTTTCCCGAATAGGCAGTCGTTACATTATTAAAAACTGCCGAGCTGGTATACTGGCCACTGCCCAACCCGTTACTGGCATTCTCCATAAAATAGGTTGTGCCGGTCACCGCGGGTGCAGATAAAATGAGTTGCCCGCCGGCACATACGGGACTATTGGATGTAAATACCGGCGTGGGTAATTTGGAGACCGTCGCGGTGACGGATTTTAATATGGGGAGACCGAGTCCGAGTGGAGCCTTACAGGCATCCGTAACCGAAACGGTATACACGGTACTAATGCTTGGATTCACCTGAATCACGGAATCGCCATTGAATTGCGGCAATAACAACCAGGTGAAATCGTAAGGGGGCACTCCGTAGTAACCCCTGGCTGTCAGCGTCACGGGGCTGCCTGCACAGGCAGACTGGGGGGATATCGACAGCGACGCCGAGTCGAATGTGCGTCCTACCAGTGTGATTTGTAAATCCTGGGATGCCGCAATGCATGACCCGTCACACCCATCAGGTCCCTTGCAGCTCCTGAAAAAATTAAATGTAAACGGAATATCCTGGTTGTTGCAAACCGGGGCGGGAAAACAATCCGCGATGCTGGCTCCATTTTGCAGTTGGATGCTTTGATTGGGGAAGGTCTGGGGTCCCGGACCGGCCGATGTGCCTGCATATAACTGGGAAGTACAACCGCCGTTGATGATAAACGAGAAAGCCCCGTCCTGGCCAACGCATGGATCGAAGGCGGTAAATTCAAAAGAAAATTGAGCGTCCATCAGCTGTGCGCCCGGCGGCGCCGGTACGGTCAGGTTGTACTGGCAGGGGACTGTCAGGCTGCAGTCCGGATTCAACTGCGATCCCTGAATATTATTCTGACTCAGCACGCCCACATCCTGCACCAGGGGATCGATGATTACATCCCCTTTTTTGACCATCGCACTGAGGGTATCGCTATTGATCGCCAGGGTCAGTTTGTTCTGTTCAATAAAATACGGAATGAACTTATTGGAAGAAGGATTTACCTTCTGGTACATGACGCCTTCTTTTACATGCAGGAGGGCCGCGGTGCCCAGCTTAAAATCTACCGGAGAGATAAGGCCATTTCCGATATGTCCATTGGAGAATGTGAAATTTCCGGCCTGGCCGCTTTTAAAAGAATCTCGGAACAGCAGCAATTTGTAGGCTGAAAACCGGTTGGCGTGGATGATGAAATTGGTTTTGACTGAACCCCGGGAGACTTTCATTTCCGCATCGATTCCGGGAAAGATATTTTTAATCCTGATTCCATCATCGCCGGCGCTAAACAAGGTCCAGTTCGCAGTGGCCAACAGGGTTTCAGCGCCCCCTTTTTTCCCATATAACTTCCAATCGTTAAACGATGTTTTGCCTGCAGGCGTAACGATATAGGAGGATTTAATTTTCATGTCAAAACCCAGCGGATCTTCCTGATTTGATGCTTCATAAAGCATGGGACCCTTGCGACCCAAACGGGCGTCAATGGTAATCCATTGCCCGTTTTTTTTGAAGTGGAGGGGACTGGAGGATTTACGGGCGTAAAAAACCGACGGGCTTTCTGTATTGACGAAGTACTTGGAATTGATCGTTCTTTTTTCAAAAATTTCCACCGCATTTTTATCCGGACTGCGTGTATCGTCAAAATGGGCATCGGGGTGGCTCAGGAATGCCTTATTTCTCAACGTCCATTCCTTTCCGCGGAGGGTATATTTTCTTGTGAAGCTGGTAAAGTTATTTTTATTGGCGGATACGGGTTTGCCGCCAATAACCGACTGGAGTTTGCCTCCCTGCTGGGCGCCTGCGGAAAAACCCGTTAACAGTAAGAAACATTTCACACAAAGAAATGCCCTAATGAAAGAACCTTTCATTTTACACGCGATCTTACTAATAGGCAGACTATTCAAAGGGGCCAGGGTAATGTTTAGAAGCAAAAAAAACGGGTCACTAAGAATTGGATTTCTGATTCAGTCTCAGAAAGTATAGGGGGAGGATGAAATTAAGTTATTATTCCTTCCGGATACCTAAACATTCAACTTTCAGACCAGAAAATATCCATTCTGCAGGTAGAGGTGTAAATTATACATAAAGTATTAAATATCAGACGAATATAGGCTGGACCCAGCCGCTTTTTCCGGAGAGTAACCCCTGCCTGCGGTGGTTTACCTGGTGCAAAAGTTGTACCTGCCGGTCGGTCTTAAATCTCTATCGCCATCTTATTATACTTGTTCCTGTACTCAATGGGGGTAAGTCCTGTGAGTTTTTTAAACAGGTCACGAAAGGCCTTGGTATCTGTATAGCCTACTTCATACATCACTTCGCTTATATTTTTACGGCTGTTTTCAAACTGCCGTTTGGCAGCCTCGATTTTTATGCGCTGCACATAGACCAGTACGGCGTTATGGGTGGCCAGCTTAAACCGGCGTTCAAATGTGCGGCGGCCAATGGAAGAGAGGTTGGCTAATTCATCAACAGAAATTCTTTCGTAAATATTATTTTCGATGTATTCCTGTGCTTTTAAAATTTCTTTATCGGGATGATTTTTCTGGCCGGTAAACATGGCAAAAGCAGACTGACTGCTGCGGTCGATATCGATGGCAAAATATTTAGACGCTAATATGGCGGTATCCCTGTCCGTATATTTTTCCAGAAGATATAATAGCAGACTCCATAGAGAATGGGCACCACCGCTGCTGTATATTTTATCTTCTTCCGTAATCACAGCACCATCTACCACCTCCACATCCGGATAGGTTTCCCTGAATTCATTACAGTAAGCCCAGTGAGTGGAACATTTTTTACCATCCAGCAATCCCGTGGCGCCCAGCAAAAAAGCACCTACGCAAAGGCTGGCTACCTCTGCTCCCTTCTTATGCATTTGTTGTATCCACGGGATGGCCTTTGTGTTACCGTCAACGGCTTTTTTCATGTTGCCATAAAGGGCAGGTATAAAGAGGAGGTCCGTCTTTTTTACTTCGTCCAGTAAGCGGTCTGTCTTGATGCTGTATTCTCCATCATTGGCCTTCACATTTTTTTGTAAGCCCACATACTCTACTTCAAACTTTGCTTTTTTG
Organism: Puia sp.; assembly: GCA_965214575.1. GTDB lineage: Bacteria > Bacteroidota > Bacteroidia > Chitinophagales > Chitinophagaceae > Puia. The sequence continues at coordinate 93,751 of CBDCCE010000029.1, read as the reverse complement.
CCGCTGGCAACCAGGAATTCATTGGCCGTTTTAAAAAGCCGGTATGGCGGAGAGATGGCTTCGATTACCGCATGTTGGGGAACGTATATTGATATTCTCATGATAAACGGGTTTGATAATAAAGATAACGGGTTTGTCGTAATCTACCCTTAAAACCGTCATATTACCCACCCGCAAAAACCTTATTTCTTTTTCATCTTTGTATGGTCAAGCGATTATTAAACCGGAAAATAAAAAATATGCAAATCAGCAAAAAAGTACAACGCCGCATGTTCACAGTAGTTATCCTTACGGTGCTGTTGTCAGTCAACGTTTTCAGTCAGTCACTAAAACCGGTTATTTCCGGATATGCTCCTGTGAATGGAATTAAAATGTACTATGAAGTATATGGTGAAGGGAAGCCGCTCATTTTGCTGCATGGCGCTTTTATGGATATCGGGATGAACTGGGGAGAAATGATACCGGAATTGTCAAAAACGAGAAAGGTTATTGCGATCGATTTTCAGGGGCATGGACATACCCCGTTTTCGGAGAGAAAGTTAAACGTACTTAACCTGGCTGCTGATGTGGAAGGACTGATGAATTTCTTAAAGGTCGACAGTGCGGATGTGGTCGGATATAGCATGGGCGGCTCCGTAGCCTACCAGTTCGCGATAGAAAACCCCGGGCGGTTGAAAAAACTGGTGATCATTTCTTCTACCTATAAAAGCAATGGCTGGCTGCCCATAGTAAGTGGTGGATTTAAGAATTTTAAACCGGAATTTTTTGACAACACGCCGTTAAAAGCAGCCTATGATTCGATAGCGCCCGACAAAACGAAGTGGAGGCCGTTCGTTCAGCAAATGATTGGCTTTATCGGCTCACCGTTTAATTGCGGTGACTCCAATATCGCGAAAATTACTTCGCCCGTGCTCATCATCTCGGGTGATAATGATGGACTGGATAAAGTGGAGTTGATGAAGACTTATGAATTACTCGGAGGCGGTGTTTCTGCTGATTTGCAACCCATGCCCAAATCGCATTTGGCCATCGTTCCTTCGCAGGGGCATGTGAGCCTGATGATGCAGACGAAAACAATCCTGGGTTATCTGAACGACTTTTTAAACTAAACCGGAATAATTCAATTATACTATAAATTAAGTGAACATGAGGAAGATCTTTGTTTTATCATTTATTACGTTAGATGGCGTGATGCAGGCACCCGGGGGACCCGAAGAAGATTCATCAGATGATTTCAAATATGGCGGCTGGACCGCACCCTATTTTCACGACGCCGACGAAGCGGCGGGAAAGATGATGGAAAAACAAATGAAATCGGCAGACCTTCTGCTGGGCAGGAAAACCTTCGATATTTTTGCTTCCTACTGGCCCGAACATGCGGATTTTTGGCCGGGCATCAATGAGGTGACGAAATATGTGATGAGTCATACTAAAGAAAAATCGGACTGGAACAATGCAGTTTTCCTGAGAAACGTGGAAGATATCAAACGTCTTAAGAATTCGGAAGGTTCTGACATTCAGGTGCACGGGAGTGGAGAGCTGATTCAAACCTTACTCAAACACGATCTGGTGGATGAACTATGGCTCAAAACTTTCCCGGTAACCTTAGGTAAGGGCAAGCGTTTGTTTGGTGAGGGCACGATACCTGCCGCCTTTACATTTACAGAGGGAATGATTACACCGAACGGAGTGGTCTTCGCCAACTACAAAAGGAACGGAGAAGTGAAAACCGGTACGATCGGAGATTAAGTGATGACAATAAACGCCTATCTCACATTCAACGGCAACTGCACCGAGGCAATGACATTTTATCAGAAGTGCCTCGGTGGCGAGCTGTTTTTCCAAACCCTTGAACATTCAGTTTTGTCTGACGGGATGCCGGAAAAGATGAGAAAATGTATTGTCCATTCAACCCTGAAAAGTGAACAGTTAATATTGATGGGCTCTGATTTGGTCAGTGACCATGGCTTATCAAGAGGCAATGCAGTTTCCCTGGTGCTCAGCTGCAGAAGCGAAAAAGAGATCAGAGCCTGTTATAAAAAACTCTCTGAGGGCGGCCAGGCGACATATCCCCTGGAAAGTTCTTTCCGGGGTGCATTATTCGGAGGGCTGACGGACAGGTTTGGGAATGAATGGTTGCTGGATTATAATAAATAACAACCCATACGAACCTACAGACTTTCTTCAGAATTGGAATTCATCTTTGGTTTATAGATGGATTATATGAAAAAGTTTCTCTTGATATTACTTATCACTTCTGCAACTTATTCCTTTGTTAAGGGGCAAAAAATAAAAGAAGCGGATGTCCCAGAATCTGTAAAAACGACTTTTAATAAAACCTACCCCGGGCTGAATCCTGCCTGGGAAAAAGAAAAGGAAAATTTTGAAGCAGGTTTTAAGAAAGACGGGAAAACGATGTCTGCTACTTTTCAGCCCAATGGTGTGTTTATGGAATCAGAGGTCACTATAAAAGAATCGGAACTGCCGGCAACTGCAATAAGTTATGTCAAAAGCAGGTACAAAGGCAAAAAAATCAGGGAATCGGCAAAAATTACCACTGCCGCTGGAGTGGTGAGTTATGAAGCAGAGGTCAACGGAAAGGATCTCCTATTCGATATGACTGGAAATTTTTTAAAATCAGTAAAGGATTAATGAATTGCCTTTAGCCCGCTTTGCTACCCTCTTCACACTGTTTCTTACGATAAGTTCGAAAGTCTGTTCGCAATCCGGAACGATATCCGGAATAATCACAGACTCCCTAACGAGACATCCATTGGAATACGCGACGATAAGCCTTGTGGAAATACCAGGTCAAAAGACGGTTACCGGGACCGTATCTGACATGAATGGACGGTTTATTTTAGCGGAAACGAAAACCGGCACTTACCAGCTGCTTATTGAAGCGATTGGATTTAATTCTATCAAAAAAGTATTGGTCTTAACCGCCCACAACAAGCCGCTGGCTGTGGACACGATACGACTACAGCATAAGTTGTCTGATCTGCAGGCCGTGACGGTTACGGGAGGACAAAAACTGATTGACAACCGGATAGATAAAATGGTTTTCAATGCAGAAAAAGATCTGACTTCCCAGGGAGGCGTGGCTACCGATATTCTGAAGAAAATTCCTCAGGTTTCAGTGGATGTCGATGGCAATGTGGAGCTGGCGGGAAGCTCAAGTATCCGGTTCCTGATTGATGGAAAACCGTCGACAGCTTTTGGCAGTAATATTTCTGACGTCCTTCAATCCATTCCTGCCAGTCAGATCAAAAGCATAGAAGTGATTACCAATCCCGGCGCTAGATACGATGCCGAAGGATTGGGTGGTATTATAAATATCATCTTAAAGCACAACAGCGTTCGCGGTATCAATGGATCGGTCTCCCTGACCGCGGCGAGCAGAAACGAAAATGGCTCACTCAATTTTAGTGTCCGTGACGGGAATTTTGGCGTGAATGTATTTGTGAACGGAAACACACGTTTGCCGGCAACCACAGGGCTAACTTCCAAACGAATTTCCCAGGACACTGCCTCCAATACCCAGGTCGTTCTCGACCAGAATGGCAGCAGCAGGTTTTATCGTTACGGTGTGGAAAGCGGACTCAGTCTGGATTATAGTTTTAATAAAAAGAACAGCCTTACCTTTTCGGTGAGCGACAATCATTTTGGTGCGACCAATAATGGATCGCAAAACCAGTTGCAGACAACCCAGGATAGTCATGGACTGCCACTCAGTTCTTTACTTAGTTCGAGTGTGACCCAGAGCGATTTTTCCATACATACGATAAATTACAGTCTGGACTACAAACGAACCTTTGACAAGGAGGACCGTGAGTTTGATTTTGGTATTCATACTTCTACGGATCACAATAATTTCAACTCTGTAAACACGCAATACAATCAGCCGGCCAATACGGCTTATTACGGTACGAATAGTAATAACCCGGGGACGGAGACAGAAACGGAATTCGTTTTGGATTATACGGAGCCCATCAGTAAAAAACTGATGCTCGGCATCGGAGGGAAAATGGTTTTTACGGATATCCATAGTACGTCTGACGTATATGGTCTCCAGCCGGCTTCCGGCTTATATACCTATGATTCCACGCTGTCAAATTATCTATTATACAAACAACAGGTATATGCGCTTTATTCAGAATTGAGCTTTCCTGTTTCCACCTGGTTCGATACTAAACTGGGACTGCGTTACGAACGAACGAATCTTCAACCTTACTTCTCCGATATAGCCCAACAAATAGCCGAACCCGGCTACAATACCTTTGTTCCGTCTATTTTTTTTAGCAGAAAACTAAATGAAAAACAGACGCTTAAACTGAGTTATTCTAAACGCATTGAACGTCCCGATTACCGGGATCTGAATCCTTTTGTGAATACTACGGACCCGTACAATATAACTACGGGGAATCCCTATCTGCAACCTGAAATCGGACACCGGTTTGAACTGGCATGGAGTGATGATCTGGACGCGGGCGGCTCTTTCATGATTTCGGCTTTTTACAGACTGAATCAGCAGGATATCCAGCCCTATGTTGTTTATTACGCCAGTCTGCCGGTAGGAGATACCGTATATAAAAATGTGGCGGTAAGTACAAGGCAAAATATCGGGACAGAGAAAAACCTCGGACTGAATTTATTTTCGGACTTGCATTTCGATACAAAATTTAACCTGCGGACCAATATTTTTCTTTTTTACAGGAAAGGAATAAACGCCCTGGTTTCTAATACAACCGTGGAGAGTTTTAACTACCGGATTAATATGAACCTGAGTTATAATTTTTCCAGCAGCCTGGCGGGCGAATTCTTCGCCAATTTCAATTCTCCCAGAAATGAAATTCAGGGGAAATACCCTTCTTTTTCTTCTTATACACTGGCGTTTAGAAAACAGATCTGGAAAAAGAAAGGAAGTATCGCGTTGACCGGCACCAATATTTTCAGTGAATATATCAATCAGCCTACCGAACTTTTCGGATCAAATTTTACGGTCAATAGCAACCGAAAAATCCCATTCCGGTCGCTCGGAATCAATTTTACCTGGAAATTCGGAAAACTGGATTTCAAAAAACCGAAACCTGAAAATACGGATACATCTCCCGGATCACCTGACTGATTACAGACTGCATCTGACTTTTGACTCTCATTTTCTAAAGAATTTCGATATTCCCTGGCACTTGAACCAACATGATATTTGGAAAAAAAAATTATTACTTTGCGGAATGATTGCAGACAAAGGACCTTTTTATCACGGTACGAAAGCAGATTTGAAAACGGGCGACCTGTTGCAGGCTGGTTTCAGGTCAAATTACAAACCGGAGGTGATCATGAATCATATTTATTTTACCGCCCTGATCAATGGAGCGGTACTGGCCGCCGCACTGGCTCAGGGCACTGATGGCAACGAGCGGGTATATATCGTTGAACCCACAGGAAGCTTTGAGAATGACCCCAACGTAACGGATAAAAAATTTCCGGGAAATCCCACGCGTTCCTACCGCAGCAGCGCAGCTTTGAAAATAATCGGCGAAGTAACCGATTGGGTGAGACTGACACCCGAAGAACTTCAAATATGGCGCGAAAAAATAGCTGCTTTAAAAGCAGACTCCAAGGCGCAGATTATTAACTGAGTTTCGGGTTATCCAATAAGTTATATTTGGTTAACCATATAACGAACGCTATGCCATCCAACGCAAAGATCAAAGTCTCCCTTTATCTTAATTATTTTGTTTTTGCCATCCTGCTGAACAGCGTGGGCATTCTGATTCAAAAATCCATCAATACCTATCACGTCGATGAGCTGAAAGCCAGTTCACTCGAAGCGTTCAAGGACCTTTCCATTGCCTTTGTCTCCTTCCTGGTCGGCTCTTTTTTGCCCAGGCTCGGATATAAAAAAGGTATGCTGATCGCGCTGGCCCTGGTTTTCTTTGGCTGTATCGGAATGTATATGGGCAACTCGTTCACTTCCGTAAGAATTCTCTTTGCCTGCGTGGGTATTTCCTTTGCCGTGATTAAGGTTTCCGTGTATTCGATGATCGGTCTCGTCACAAACAGTCCCAGGGAACACAAAAGTGTGCTGACTTCCATAGAAAGTTTTTTTATGATTGGTATTGCTGCCGGTTTTGTGATATTTCCACTTTTTTACAGTGATGTGAACCCCGATGCCTGGCTGCGGATCTATTTGTTACTGGCCGTAGTGATCGCCATATCCTTTGCGATTTTATTTTTTTCTGACTTCAATATCAAGTACCAGATCCCGGGCAGCAGTATCGGCGACGATTTTATGGAGATGATCAAATTACTGAAGAGACCCCTGGTATTATTATTTGCCGTGGCGGCTTTCATGTACGTGATGACCGAACAGGGCATTATGAGCTGGCTGCCAACTTTCAATCAGAAAGTCCTGCACCTTCCGGAAAAAACGAGCGTGTATATGGCCATCATCCTAATGCTCTCCATTGCTCTGGGAAGATATATATCCTCCCGCCTGGTAAAAAAGATTGACTGGCTGGTCATACTGGCCAGCTGTTTAATCGGTGCCGCCCTGATGGTTTTACTGGTACTACCCCATACACAAAATCTTCCACCCAAAGAGATCTCGTCATTGAAAGATGTTCCGGTGATCGCCTACGTATTTCCATTGATCGGTTTTTTTCTTGCGCCGATTTATCCCCTGGTCAATTCATTTGTATTGAGCGCTACGGAGAAAATGTTTCACAGCCCTATGGCATCCCTGCTGGTATTTTTCTCCGCCATCGGCGGAACCCTGGGGTCGAGACTGGTCGGCTATCTGTTTAAAAATATCGGGGGACAAAAAGCTTTTTATTTTTCACTTATACCTATGAGCGTCTTGATGATCTGTTTGTTTTTCTTTTATCAGATTCAGAAGAAAACAAATACAAAAATTGAATTTTCGGGTGGCGGTCATTAAAAAAGATTAATTTTTGAGATGTTAAACGGAATCAACCTGTTCGATTGTCATCCTCTGTTTGAAGAGGTGCAGATGAGCCATGTGTTTGAAGATGGCAAGACCTTTCCCGACTGCATCCCAAAGGCTGATCTGCAGAGTATACTTCAGCAATACTTAAAACAAAAAGAGCTTCCACATTTTAAATTAAAAGATTTTGTTCTTAGTCATTTTGATTTGCCCCTGGAACTGGCCAGTGATTTTACCAGTGATGTTCACCAGTCGCTCGATCAGCATATCCGGCAATTATGGCCTGTTCTGACCAGGCAGCCGGGTGAACAAAAAAGTTCTCTCATTGAACTGCCTCATCCATTTATCGTACCCGGCGGCCGGTTTCGTGAAATATATTATTGGGACAGCTATTTTACCATGTTGGGTTTGCATCTTCAGGGACAGGTGAAGATGATCGAAAATATGGTGGCTAATTTTGCATTCCTTATTCAGACCGTCGGCTTTATTCCCAATGGCAACCGTACGTATTATTTGAGCCGCAGTCAACCGCCCTTTTTCGCCCTGATGGTGGAATTGCTGGCCAACGCTAAAAATGACGAGACCATTTACGTCAACTATTTGCCTGCCCTGCAGAAGGAATATGATTTTTGGCAGAAGGGTGCAGGCGATAAAGGCGAAGCGAATCTCCATACCGTAAAGCTGCCCGGCGGCGAAATACTCAACCGATATTTTGATGAAAGTCCGACCCCGCGGGCCGAGAGTTATTCGGAGGATAAACATGCCAGTGAAACGAGCAGGCAACCCGCAGAACATTTTTTCTCCAATATAAGGGCTGCCTGTGAATCCGGTTGGGATTTCAGCACGCGCTGGTTTGCGGACCATCGCGACCTTTCCACGATTGAAACCACCCATATTATTCCGGTTGACCTGAATGTTTTGATGTACAAGCTGGAGAAGGTTTTAGCCAAAGCTTATTCCCTTCAGGGCGGCGTCGATGCATCGAAAATGCTGGAGGCGAATGCGGATAAGAGATGGAAGGCCATCATAAAATACTGCTGGAATGAAAAGCAGTCCTTCTTCACCGACTACAATTGGGAAAAGAAAACGCTTATTGATCCTGTTTCCGCTGCGGGATTGACGCCATTATTTGTTTTGCATGAGGGCAATGATTTTATTCAGAGCAAAGCGGATCAGATTGCCCATACTGTTTCCCAATATTTGCTGCAACCCGGCGGATTGGTCACAACCACCATCCCCAGTGGACAGCAATGGGATTGGCCCAACGGATGGGCTCCCCTGCAATGGATGGCGGTGAAGGGTCTGGAGAAATTCGATAAAGGCGATATAGCCAGAGTCATTGCGTCAAACTGGGTTTCCCTCAATGAAAAAGTGTTTGCCGCCACCGGGAAGATGATGGAGAAATACGACGTCGTTGATACGACTAAATTAGCCGGTGGTGGTGAATATGAAAGTCAGGAAGGTTTTGGCTGGACAAATGGCGTTTATCTGGCGTTGAAGAATTATTTGAAAGAGGGTTAGCGGGTTCAGCTCAAAGGACTGTTTGATTTCACTGAGCGGTATGAACGGCAGAACAAGGCTGTATCTTTTATGTTGGTGAATTATAAAATCATTAACCAATGAGTAAGGAACAAACAAAAGATCTTTTGACGTTTCTCAAACCGTTTGGCGATGACATCACCGATTTGGTCATGTGGCTCAGGGACTTTGCCTGGGACCAATGCCCAAAGGCCAACGAATTAATTTACGACAATTATAATGCGGTTGCCTTTGGCTGGAGTCCGACAGACAGAGTGGGACATACCATTTGTTCGATTGCCGTGGGGCGTTCGAGTAAAAATGTCCACTTCGGGTTCTATTGGGGCAGCGAAATTTCAGATCCGGAAAAAATGCTTTTGGGACAGGGTAATCAGTATCGCTATATCCTGGTGACTGATAAAAAGAAATTCCCCAAAGCCTATATTAAAAAACTGATTAAAGAGGCCTATACCAATTCGCTGGCCAAAGTGAAGGACCAAAAACAAATGATGAGTGGTCACACATTTGTAAAATCGGTATCAGATAAAAAGCGGGCGGAGAAAGGGAAGAAAGCGGCTAAGACCAAAAAAGGTTAATACTAAGAAAATTTAAAAACGACTGTTTTGCCGTTTTTTTTTACCGGCTGCGGCAATAATAATGTGACAGCACCCGATAAGCCCGCAAAAAAAATATCTGATAAAAAAATATAAACAATGAGAAATTTAATATTCTTTATGCACACCACACTCGACGGATTTGTGGCAGGACCCAACGGCGAAATGAACTGGATAAAAGTGGGTGAGGAGATGTTTGATTTTGTTGCAACGATGACAGATCAGGCGGACACCGCGCTTTATGGCAGGGTAACTTATGAAATGATGCAAGGTTATTGGCCGGAGGCAGGTAAAAAACCCAACGCATCAAAACACGATAAAGAACATTCTGACTGGTACAACAAGGTTTCCAAAGTGATTTTGTCCAGATCCATGCATGAAGCCGGACTGCAAAATACCCGGGTGATCAGCGAACAGCTTTCAGACAACATCAATAAAATAAAGGGGCAGGAGGGGAAAAATATTTTGATTTTTGGAAGTCCCCGTGCTTCACAATCCTTACTAGACGAAGGGCTCATTGACGAGTTTTGGCTTTTCGTCAATCCGGTCATTTTAGGCAAAGGCATGCCCCTGTTTAAAGACGTAACCGGCACAATCCAGTTGAACCTCGTAGAGTCTAAGACCTTTCCCGGCGGGGTGATTGCCCTTCACTATCGGAAGTCATAATTTGACTAATCGCCGCATATTTTGCGGTTAATAGCCCTAAATGCGACGAAAAATACCTTTATTCGCCGCAAAATATGCGGCGAATACATTTAGATGCGGGAAATAATGCCTATATTCACCGCATAACGCAATTATGACCCTATACATTTATCAACATAAAGACTGGCCGAATTTCCGCTGGGAGCAGGAAAAGTTGAACGCTGCGTTAGCGACAGTTCGTCACCGGCAGGGCCGCCTTATGGGTCGAATGGAAGGAATTGGCTTTGGTTTGCAGGCAGAAGCCTCACTCCGGACACTTACCCTGGATGTTTTAAAAACAAGCGAAATCGAAGGTGAGATACTCAATCCTGAGCAGGTCAGATCATCCATTGCCAGAAGGCTGGGAATGGACATCGCTGGAATGGTGCCTGCCGACCGAAACGTGGACGGTGTGGTGGAAATGATGATTGATGCGACCCGTAATTACAAAGACGTCCTTTCCCATAAACGTTTATACGGATGGCACGCCGCCCTTTTTCCTACCGGACACAGTGGAATGCATAAGATCGTGGTGGGTGCGTGGCGGGATAATCCTCCCTCGGATCCGATGGTGATTGTGTCGGGGCCCATGGGAAAGGAAAAAATGCACTATCAGGCTCCGTCTTCCGATCTGCTTGATGATGAAATGTCGGCATTTCTAAAATGGTTTAATGCAGACCAGGATTTGGATCCTGTATTGAAAGCCGGTATTGCCCATTTGTGGTTTGTCACCATCCATCCCTTTGATGATGGCAATGGCCGTATCGCCAGGGCGATAGCGGATACGCAGCTCGCGCGTTCGGATAATAATAGCCAGCGTTTTTATAGTATGTCGGCCCAGATCAGAAAAGAGAGAAATGCTTATTATGACATTTTAAAAAAAACACAGCAGGGTGATCCCGACATTACCCATTGGCTGGATTGGTTTCTAAACTGCCTTGACCGGGCATTGATGTCCACCGATGATATTCTGGGTGCTGTTATAGGTAAAGCAAAATTTTGGGAAAGCCATGCAGCGGTTTCTTTTAATGAAAGGCAAAGGATCATGCTCAATAAATTATTGGATGGATTCGAGGGTAAGCTCAACTCATCGAAGTGGGCAAAAATTGCAAAGTGTTCGTCGGATACTGCTGCCCGTGATATCAATGATCTCATACAAAAAAAAGTCTTGACGAAAGAGTCGGCCGGAGGGCGAAGTACGAGTTATGTTTTAACAATTGAGAATGCTCAATAAAATATCGGAACATATTTGAAGGTCCCGTTGGTAATTAATACCGATCCGGGTGTACCATAGCTTGAGTCAAAAAAAATTATACATTTCCAGATTGAAATCATATTATTTGCGGCAATATCTTGTTTTCATATTATTCTTATTTTTTGTAAAATCCGGCCACACCCAGTCCGACACACTGGTATATTCTCCTGACTTCCGATTCCCTATGAACCCCGAAACAAAATCCTTGTTTATCCGGGATCTGAACCATTTTCTCTCTGTCTCCACTAGTGGTGATTTGGTCAAAACAGATCTCCTGACCATGCCACTAACGGATGAGCTGAATGGCATCCGGATGAACAGGAGTTTAAAAGATTCTCTGTTCTTTAAGCCTTATTTGGGTAACCTGATTTTCCTTTCCGATACCAGCTATCTCATACAGCTTTCCTATATCGGTGTAAACAATGGCATAACCATGTTGAGAGCCAGTTTTGAACTGCTGGCCAGGCGATACCATGATCATTTTATTTTCAATTCTCCTTTGGAATCAAATATTAAAAATTGGAAAAGGGAAACGATAGGCAAGACCACCTTCGTTTTCCAAAATAATATCGACCACGTTAAAGCGCGTCAGTTTGCCAAACTGGATTCATTGTATAACGCTAAAATAAATGAGCCGGACCAGCGCACCCTTTTTATTCAGGCAGACCATTTTCAACAAGCGCTTTACCTGGCAGGCGTGACATTCAAATCGGATTATGCCGGTTATCCTTATAATTCTCTTTCGGACTATGCCGATAAACGCAGGGTCGTGATATCCGGAAGAGCGGGCAGTTTCCCCGGCTTTGATCCGCACGACAGCTGGCATGAGAAACTGAGAACAGTTATGCCGGATTCGGTAATCAACAGACCAGTGGATGAGGGCTGTGCGTATTTATTTGGTGGGAGCTGGGGTTATTCCTGGCCTCAGGTGCTGGATAGCTTTATGATCTATGTTCATCAAAACCCTGATGCCGATTGGATATCGTTATATAAAAACGGAGATAAATTCAGTATGGGAGTGTATCAAAACCCAATCGCTTATATCTTAAATGCGTTGCTGGCGGAAAGCATCCAGCAGGAGAAAGAATTTGCTTCGGTTATGACGCTGCTACGTTGTGGCAAACAGGAAAAAGGAGATGACAACTATTTTACGGCCCTGCAAAAAATAACGGGAATTACAGCTATAAAGTTTAACGATGAAATCAACAGACTGATTCAGTCGCATCTGATTCATTCCGCCGCAAACTAGGAGAAAGAGGGAAAAGAAATGCCTGGCGCAGAAACACTCAGGATTTACTCGCAAAAAAAACAGAACACGCATTGTATCAGGAACGGACAATGCTTGCCGTTATGTTATTCCATTAATTCTTTGAAATGCAATCGATTAAAAACCTGGCATCTTCTTCGCGGCTTAGATAAGATATATACCTAACGAAAAGTCTATGCTGAAAAATTATTTCAAAACCGCATGGCGGAATTTATTTCGGGGCAATGGCTTTTCCCTGATCAATATAGCAGGACTGACTATAGGCATGGCAGGCGCCATGCTTATTTTATTGTGGCTGCAAAATGAAATCAGCTTTGACAAATTTCACAGGAATAAGGACAATCTGTATGAAGTATACGGACTGGGATCCAATGTAGATGGTAAAAAAGCTGCCATTAACGTAAGCTCCCAGCCGCTGGGGCCTGCATTAAAAGAAAAATACCCTGAAGTGGAGGAACAGTCACGCGTGGCTTCGGTAAGCAGTTTTCTTTTCACTGCGGACAAAAAAAGCTTCACGGGCATTACCGGAAGTTTTGTCGACTCTTCTTTCCTGACCATGTTCACATTCCCCCTGCTCGAAGGTAATGTCAACGGGCAACTCCGAAATGTCTACTCCATTACAATTACAGAAAATCTGGCGAAAAAATTATTTGGAACCGCAGAGGCCATCGGAAAGACAATCCGAATCGACAGCGTGGACAATTTTACGGTAACGGGCGTGCTGAAAGACCTTCCCTCAAATACCCGATTTGATTTTGAATACCTGTTGCCTTGGGACTACTTGAAAAAGATTGGCTGGAATAACGACAGCTGGCTCAGCAACAATACACCGACCTATGTTTTATTAAAGTCCAATACCGATCTCGCAGCCTTAAACGTAAAAATTAAGGATATCACCAAACGTGAATCCGGTCGCAACGACGTATGGACGCATTTTCTCTTCCCGCTTAGCCAATGGCACCTGTACAGTGATTTTGACAATGGCCAGCCCACCGGCGGCCGCATAGAAACCGTTCGGGTATTTGCCTTAATCGCCTCTTTTATCTTGCTGATTGCCTGTATTAATTTCATGAACCTGAGTACAGCCAGCAGTGAAAAGCGCGCCAAAGAAGTGGGTATACGAAAGGTAGCGGGAGCAGGTAAGGGTTTGTTGATTGGCCAGTTTATTGTTGAATCCTTCTTAACTGCTTTAATCGCCGGAATCATTTCCTTACTCGTCGTGCAGCTTGCATTGCCCGCATTTAATACCCTGATTCATTCCAGACTGACTATTTCATACGGCAGCGTCTATTTTTGGTTCTCTGCCATCCTGTTTATTTTATTTACCGGATTGCTGGCTGGTAGCTACCCGGCATTCTATTTATCTTCTTTTACACCTGCAGGCATTTTTAAAAAGCAATTCAAAAGAAATAGTGCCGCTGTATCACCCCGTAAAATACTGGTGGTACTGCAATTTACGTTTGCCATCGTCCTGATCATTTCTACACTTGTTGTCAGGAATCAGATTGAATATGTGCAGCAAAGGGATTCCGGATATTCCAGGAATAACCTGATACAGGTGGATTTTGTGGGCGACCTGGGGAAGAATTACTCCCTGATCAAACACGATTTATTAACCGCGGGTATTGCCAGTTCGGTGACTAAAACGATGACCGATTTGGTACAGGGGGGATATCACTCCTGGGGCCTTAGATGGCCAAATGAAGTGCCAAAAGACACCAATACAACCATTACCATTTTTAGTGAGGATGCGGATTTGGTGAAGACGGCAGGCATGCATCTGGTAGCGGGAAGGGATATTGACATCAATAAATTTCCTGCGGATAGTTTTTCGGTATTGCTCAATGAAACCGCTGTGAGTACCATGGGCTTCAGCGATCCGGTCGGACAAATCATCTATAACCCCTTCGACAAAATAAACTGGTCTGTGGTGGGAGTGGTGAAAGATTATGTTCAGGGTTCACCCTATAGTAAGATTCCTCCCACGGTGATTTATGGTCCGGGTGCCTGGTTCAATATGATGCAGATAAAATTCAATTCCTTGAACTCCACAGCAGATAATCTGGCCAGGGCAGAAAAGGTTTTTAAATTATATAATGCCGCTTACCCTTTCAATTACCGGTTTGCTGATGAGCAATACGCAAGGCAATTTGATGAACAGCAACGCACCAAAACCATGGCCGGTTTATTTGCGCTTCTGGCTGTATTCATCTCCTGCCTTGGATTATTTGGCCTGTCAGCCTATGTAGTGGAAAGCCGCAGAAAAGAAATTGGTGTAAGAAAAGTATTGGGTGCATCGGTCACCGGCATTGCCGGATTATTATCCTTCGATTTTATAAAACTTGTATTTATTTCACTGGTCATCGCCACACCGGTTTCCTGGTATGCCATGAACAAATGGCTGGGCGATTACAGCTACAGGATAACCATAGGCTGGAGAATAGTTGTTGTTGCGGGCAGTTTAGCCATTACGATTGCCTTGCTGACCGTGAGTTTTCAATCGGTAAAAGCGGCATTGGCCAACCCGGTGAAGGGCCTGAGAGCAGAATAACAAAGTCATGGGATTTGTCATTCCAACCGGACCGCATTATCTAGTGTTTCGTAAGAAAAATACCCGTTCCAAAATTAGAACTGCTGCTGTCACTGAGTAAAACAGCCTGATTGTTTTTCCAGTATTTGGCAACCGCCTTTCCGTTAGCTGCAGCTTCCGATCCGCCGATATAGATATCGTTTCCGGCAATCGCAATACAGTTGGCGTAAGCGAGTGTTGTTCCGTTGGAGAGATAGTTCAACTCGTTGTTTTTCCAATACTCTGCAAAATAACTTTTCAATCCATTTTTTGAATATCCGGTCACGTAAACATCACTGCCCTGAACAGCTATTCCGGTAATATTCGTGGTCTGGGTTCCATCCGTGAGGGTATTTAAAACGCCATTTTTCCAAAATACACCTACAGCGACAATATCGGGATCGGGGCCCGTGTAATACGAACCCGCGACATAAATGTCAGTCCCCGAAACAGTGATGCCATTGGTCACCGTCCGGCTGGAAGGCGAGGGAAGCGTTGTCTTCACTCCGTTTTTCCAAAACACGGCGGTCGATAAATTGAGCCCCGCACTTTCGGTTCCGGCCACATACACATCCTGTCCACTCAGCCATATTGCTGAAGCAGCGGCATTGGAACTACCGTCTGACAGATTTACGGATGTTCCGTTTTTCCAATACTTTGCAATACCTGCACCAGCATTTGTAGCCTCTGCTCCTGCAACATAAATATCAGATCCGGATCCGGTAATACAGCTCGCAAAAGAATTATTGGATGGATCGCCCAAAAGAAAGGACTTTCCGTTTTTTCCAGTATTTAGCTACGCTGCTCAGTTGAAAACTTTCAGAACCTGAGGTGTACACATCTGATCCCGTTACATAGATGCCCGTGGTTTCGTTTACTTTAGTGGAATCACTGTCAATGGTTTGACGCTGATTGCCTTTAAAATACGTAGCGATAAACGGGTCTCCATAAACAGGTGAGAAGTTGCCTAAAGGCGTAAATGAAGAAAGATAGACTGCAGAAACGGTCGGTGCAGGACCTGGCGTTACAACAGTCTTTTTACAGGAGTAAAGAGAAATCAGGATAATCAATGGGATAAAAATCTTTTTCATATTGCCTATGATAAATATACCATTTGGACTATTCAATAGCAAAAAAAAAGCTATCTTCCTAAGGACAACCAGCCTGATCCATGACGCGTTTCAAACCGTATGCCTTCTTTTTTCTGCAGGTCTTGATTTTTGCCCTGCTCGCTTCGGCCGCCGTTGCACAGGGAGTACAGGGGGATCAGCTCAAAGACTCGCTGAAACAGGCCCTCGGTCATTCAAAGGATGACACGTCCAAAGCAAAGACGCTTTTTTATTGGGCAACGCATATGCAGCGACCGACAGTGCCACTGCTTTTAAATATGCCAGGGAAGGCAGGAATTTATCGGAGTTGCATAACTGGCAAAAAGGAATCGGAAATTATTATCTGCTGATGGCCAAAATTTATCGCAATGCATCTGATAACAATGCCTGTCTGTTGAACGCCCGTAAAGCCTATACCATTTTAAATCAAACAAGTGAGAAGAAAAAGTACTGCGGCCGCGCTGGTCTACATGGCCAACAGCTACCAGTCCACCTGCTTTTTCGCCAAGTCCATTGAAAATAATCTGGCGGCATTACCGGTGTACGAAAGTATCAGCAATACACACGGTATCAGTCTTTGTGAAAACAATATAGGCGTGGACTACTATGATCTGCGCCAGTATGATAAAGCCATAGAACACTATAACAAGGCGCTCGATCTGAGAAAAAAAGAAGGCGACAACATGGGCATTGGCTCTGACCTGGATAATATCGCTCTGGTTTATCTGGCGAAGGGGAATTACGACAGCGCGAATGCTTACAACCTGGAGGCGATAAAAATATTTGAAGCTTCGGGCGACCAGCCGGCCCAGGGAAGAATTTACGCCAACCGGGGAAACATCCTGATAAAAATGCGTGATGCCCGGTCGGCTTACGAATACTACAGGAAGTCTCTGGCGATCGATACCAAACTGGGCATTGAGGACGGGCTGAGTTATGGTTATGGTTTTATCGCTGAACTATATCTTGACCTGGCGAAAGATAGCGGCGCTGTTTACCAGACAGCTTCCTTTATGAAAAAGGATAAACGAACCCTGCTGGATAGCGCCGCATTTTATGGAGCACAGGCGCTGGCCTGGGCGAAGAAGTCAGGCGATATGAGTTTGTTAATGTACCATAGTCTCCTGATGTCCGAAACCGAAGAGCGTCTCGGACATTTTCAAAACGCATTGACGGCACATAAAGAATACGTGCAGTATAAAGACTCCATTTTCAACGACGAGAATAAGCAAAAAATTGAGGCCCTCGAGAGTGAACGGCTTACCCAGACCAAGGATCAGGAGATTGCTTTGCAGGCAGCGGAAGCCAGGCGACAGGCCCAGCTAAAGAAACTGGTTTTGATTGCCGCAGTGATCAGTCTGGCATTCATTGGCCTGCTGGTCTGGCTGTACAACCGCCGAAAAAAAGCCGGCTTCGATAAAGAAGTCATGGAAGTGGAAATGAAAGCCCTGCGCGCACAAATGAATCCTCATTTTATTTCGAACGCCCTGCATTCCATTAATAAATATGTAATGGACAATGACAAAAAAAATGCCTCCGGCTACCTGGCCAAGTTCACGAGCCTGATGCGTTTAATCCTGGAGAATTCGCGGGAACAGGAAGTGCCCCTGGAACAGGATTTGAAGGCGCTTAGTCTGTATATGGACATGGAGCTGTTGCGTTTTAATCATAGTTTCACTTACCATATGGAAGTGGACCCGCAGATTGATCGTGAAAACACGCTGGTGCCACCCATGTTATTACAGCCTTTCGCTGAAAATGCCATACTTCACGGAATGCAGAACAAAGAAAATGGCGTGATTAGTATACAGGTGCACAAAGAAAACGACATGATCCGGTTTGTGATAACCGACAATGGTAGCGGAAATACAGACATTGCCTCAGGGGCAACTGAAGGCAAAAAACATAAGTCGCTGGGTCAGAAAATAATTAAAGAACGACTGAATATTATCAACCGCTTAAAGAAAGCCAAAGCAACGGTAAATATTGTACAGCTCAAAGATGCAGACGACCGGCCGGGCGGCATGCGTGTAGAATTATGGTTGCCTTTTGAGCTGGCATTTTAATGACAGAGCCGACTATGATCAGAGCCATTATTATTGAAGACGAGGAAAGCAGCAGACAGATTCTTACGAATATGCTGGCGGCACACGGACATGATATTTCCGTGCTGGCCATTTGCAGCAATAACCGGGAGGCCAAATCGGCCATTGAGCGCTTACATCCCGATCTGGTGATCAGTGATGTGGAATTGGGAGAGGAGACCGTTTTCGCCATGCTGCAGGAATTGGGCGAGATCCATTTCGAAATTCTTTTTACCACCGGCTACGATAAATATGCCATCCAGGCCATCAAATTTGCCGCTTTGGATTATCTCGTAAAACCGTTTTCTGAGCAAGACCTGGCCACAGCCATATCGCATTATCAGCAAAGGCGGGAAAAAAAGCAGCCGATGCCGCAGTTTGAAACGCTGTTTCACAACCTTAGCCTCTACCAGAATGAATTAAAAAAAATAGCGCTGCCCACGTCTGCCGGCCTGACGGTAGTACCCGTAAAAGACATTATTCATTGCATGGGCGAAGTAAATTATACGCATTTCTTTTTCACTTCGGGACGGAAAATGCTGGTCATCAAAACGCTGAAGGAATATGAAGAACTGCTCAATGATTGTGGTTTCGTTCGGGTGCACAAATCCCATCTGATCAACCTGCAACATGTAAAGAGCTATGCCCGCGGCGAAGGCGGAACCATTACTATGAGCGACGGAACACAGATCGATGTGTCGCGAAGAAAAAAGGAAGAATTCCTGCAAAGGTTGGAAAATCTCTGATCGGGTCCTGGCGCGCTCCGGTTCCCGCGGTCGCGATCGACGAAAACACCGCTACAATAACTTTTCTTTCGATGCTTTATGGACGGCTTCCAGATGGCTGTGCACCTGAAGTTTTCCATAAATATTTTTGATATGGATGCGGACGGTATCGAGACTAATGGACAAATCAGCGGCAATAATTTTATAACTTTTGCCGGCGGAAAGCTCCTGCAGTATTTCCTTTTCCCGGGGGGTAAGATGATAAGGATTGATTACCGGCCTGGAAACCTGCATACTCTCAATCACCATGCGGGCAATACCCGGTGACATGGGCACTTCACCCCGTTTCACCTGTGTGATGGCATCCACCAGATGATCGGATATATATTTCTTCAGCAAATAACCCGAGGCGCCCGCGACAATCGCATCCAGCACATGCCGGTTATCATCAAAAATCGTGAGCATGATAATCTGAACCTGCTGGTTAATGGCGCGGATATTCCTGACCGCCTCGATACCGGTTTTTCCCGGCATATCGATATCCATCAGAATCACATCCGGATTCAGTTCGCGGATCTGCGGGATCACCTGGTTGGCATGCGCATAGGCACCCAATAAGATGAGCCCCTTCGAAAAAGTAACCAGACTGCCCAGCGTTTCGCGCAGGCTGTCATTATCTTCATATATAACTACCGCAATATCCATACATTCCTTTTACCCGTTGTTTACCGGAACATCAAGCCGTATCGTAGTGCCCTTGTTGATAACAGACTCAATGCGCAATTCGGCATTCAAAGAATTTGCTCTCTCTTTCATATTAGCGAGTCCGTTTCCGGAACTCAACTTTGCGACATCGAATCCCTGACCATTGTCCATCACCGCCAGATGAAATTTTTGCGGGTACTGTCCAAGCTCCACAGTCAGATTCTTGCAACGGCTATATTTCGCTGCATTATTAATGGATTCTTTGAAGATCAGGTAAATATCTTTTCGCTGTCTCAGATCCAATCCCAGTTCCGACAATTTTCCTTCTTCGATAAATGAATAGTCTATTTCTGCCGGTTCCAGTATTTCTGCTGCGAAGTTTTTCATCCGGTTGACCATTTTCTCCATGTTGTCATTCGCCGGATTTATGGCCCACACGATATCTCCCATATTTTCCATGATCGTGGCAGAGCGGTCTTTTATTTTCTTCAGATTTGTGGCCAAAGGAATATCATGCGCGGACTGCCCGATCATCACGGTGCTGAGTATATTGATGCTGGTGAGCATCGAACCAATATCGTCGTGCAGATCCCGGGCAATCGTATTTCGCATTCTTTCCATTTCTATCACCCGTTTGGCTTTATTCAATATGCGGTAGCGGTTGATCATGAGAAATCCGATAACCATCAGTAAACTAAAAAAAACCAGACCCGCAATCTGGATATTTCTTTGCTGTTGAAAATTGGCCTGGTCCAGAAGGCGGTTCTTTTTTAACAGTTCGATCTCCTTTTCCTTTTTATCCAGATTAAACTGTTTTTCCATCCGGTTCATTTGCAGAATGAGATCACTGCTCTGAATACTATCGGTGATCTGGTGCGCCTTGTTACTGTAGGCCAGTGCCTTGTCGTACTGATGAACGGAGGCAAAATGATCCGCCAGGTACTGGTCATTCTGCAGCTCCATGGTTTTGTTGCCCGTTTCGACAGACCTGCGCAGGCTGCTGACCAGCTTGGTTTCTGCCGCACGTTGTTTATTCATATCAGTTTCAAGCGCAACGGATTCCGACTCCACGGCGGAAAGCAGGGAGCTGTCTTTCAGCGACTGTGCGAGCATTCTGGCGTTCTGGAAAAAAACGGCCGCTGACTCCGGCTCTTTTTTCATTCCGTAGATTTTGCCCATTTCAATATTGGCCTGCGCTTCATCGATCGTCAGCTTCATGTCATGGAAAGACTTCAACGCCTTGGAATAATTTACCAGTGACTGGTCATAGTTTTTTTGTCGCATGTCTATTTCACCAAGTTCCGCATACGATGTGGCCAGTCCGCGCTTATCATTCAACTCGGTTTTGAGCGCCATGGAACGGTGGGTGTAATCTGTAGCGGCTGCATACTGATTTAAATTCAGAAAATCGGAGGCGATACTCTGATAACAGAACGACATACCCCGCTGGTTGTTTACTTCTTCAAAATTGTGCAGACTTTTCAAATGGCAGGATAAGGCATTTTTATAATCTCCCAGTTTAATATAGGTATTGCCCGCATTCAGATATTGGCCGGCAATACTTGTCATGCCCGCGGGCGAGTGCTTTTCACGGTCGGCATCTATGGCATCCTGAACCGAGGCGAGCATAAAAGGCAGCGCTGCTTTATAATTCCCCTGACGCTTGTAAAATAATCCCGCCGCCCCATGATAGTTTTCTTTGACTCCCGGACCCGGTGACAAATCAGCGAGTGCCTTCAACTCTTGTAAATACACCGAAGCACTGTCTGCGTGACCGGTATTCTGTTGAACCGCTACCATGGTGGAATACGCATCGCTCAATGACAATAGCTCATTTAATTTTTTTGAAATGACAATAGACGTATAAAGATAATTTCTTGCTTTAACCATGTCTGTGCGACTGTAATTTGTAGCCAGCGTATTGAGGGCATGGCATTCATTTAAGTCCTGATTGTTTTGTTTTACGATCTCCAGAAGACTATCCGTATTTGCCACCTGGGCATGAGCCATCGTAAACGGGAGTGCCAGCAACCAAAAGAAATATCGCATGCTTTAAAATACAAAAAAAACCGGAGTTAATCAGAATTCAGGGATACAGTGTGAAGTTCGCAACCAACGATTTCATTTTTTATCACATAAAGATGTTATGGCGGCGGCGTGGATTCAATTCGTGTTTGTTCAGGGAACAAAAATTGTTGGTTGCGTCAGATACATTTGTACCTTGACCGTTCGCATGATTCAAACTGTTACGATCTCCGATTTCATGAGCATGGAAGAATCCATTCCGCTGGCAGATGTGCGAACGCCGGCTGAATTTGCGCAAGGTCATATCCCGGGTGCCACGAATATGCCTTTATTCAGCAATGAGGAGAGAGTTCGCGTGGGAACTACGTATAAACAAACAGGTCGCGAAGCCGCGATACTTTTGGGTTTCGATCTGACCGGATCGAAGTGGTCGGGTTTTATCCGCGAGGCCTGCGGTTTCGCTCCGCAGAAAAAGCTGGCGGTGCATTGCTGGCGCGGTGGCATGCGAAGCGGGGCCATGGCCTGGGCGCTGAACTTATACGGATTTGACGTATTCGTATTACAGGGCGGATATAAACATTATCGGAGATGGGTGTTAAATCAAATGGAAGATCCCGGAAATCTTTGCGTGGTCGGAGGCATGACCGGCTCAGGCAAAACGCGTATCCTTGAGGAACTGCGTGGTATGAACGAACAGGTGATTGATCTGGAATTTCTTGCGCAACATTGCGGATCAACCTATGGCAGCCTGAACCGGTTGAAGCAGCCTTCCCAGGAACAGTTTGAAAATAATCTCGCTGCACAGTTGCAGTTGATGGACCCGAATAAAAGGATTTGGCTGGAAGATGAAAGCCTGACTATCGGCCGCTGTTCTGTTCCGAAAACGTTTTGGCAGGGCATGCAGTCCGCCGCTCTTTATTTTTTAGAAGTCCCTCTGGAAGATCGGGTGCAGGCGCTGGTTAAAGAATACGGTTCCCTCAGCAAAGATTTCCTGGTGGATTGCACGGAACGGATCAGAAAAAGGTTGGGAACGGAGCAGACTAAAAAAGCCATTGCTGCCATCAGAGAAAACCGGATGGATGAATTCGTGCGTTGGGTGCTTGTCTATTATGATAAGACCTATCAACGCGGATTGATCAGCCGGCCGGGCAAAAACATTTGCCAGATACCCGTTTCCGGAGATAATCCGGCTGAAAACGCTTCTCTTATTTTACAACATGCCGGCAGGTATTTCCCATTGCCCGTTAACATCAATTCGTAGTCATGAGTGCAGAAGAAGAAATTAAATTGACCCGGTATTCCCATGGAGCGGGATGTGGATGTAAAATCAGTCCCGCCATCCTGGATGAAATTCTCCGGACCAACCAGCATTTTCCAACCGATCCCCGCCTGCTCGTCGGGAACGAAAAGAGAGATGACGCTGCCGTACTGGATCTGGGGAACGGAACCGCATTGATTTCAACGACAGATTTTTTCATGCCGATCGTGGACGATGCTTATGATTTCGGCCGCATCGCTTCCGCCAACGCGATCAGCGACGTGTATGCCATGGGTGGCAAACCGGTGCTCGCCATTGCAATCCTCGGCTGGCCGGTAGGGAGTTTGCCGGCAGAGCTGGCACAGAAAGTATTGGAAGGATCAAGGGCCGTTTGCGCTGAAGCCGGAATAACACTCGCGGGTGGACATAGTATCGATTGCCCCGAACCAGTTTTCGGATTGGCGGTTAATGGGATGGTATCCATTTCGCAGTTGAAACGAAACGCGACAGGCGAGGCAGGTTGCCATCTGTATCTGACCAAACCATTGGGTGTGGGTATTTTATCCACTGCACAAAAACGTGGTATCCTTTTGCCGGAAGATGCGCAGGCTGCGCTGAAGAGCATGGTGACGTTGAACCGCATCGGAGAAAAGTTCGGGAAACTCAGCCAGGTAAAAGCCATGACCGATGTAACGGGTTTCGGATTACTTGGTCATCTGATAGAAATCTGTGAGGGCAGTGATCTGTCGGCCACGATAGCATTTGACAAGGTCCCGGTCATTCCCTCCTTGTCCGCTTACCTTTCGCAGGGCTGTGTTCCCGGCGGCACGGAACGCAACTGGACCAGCTATGGTCACAAAGTAAATGCATTGCCGGATGATCGGAAGAATGTGCTGGCGGACCCGCAGACGAGCGGCGGACTGCTGGTCGCTGTATCTGAAGAGGGCGTTAAGGATTTTGAACAATTACTCAAACAGGAAGGTTTCGCAGCAGATCATTACCGGTCGTTCGGCCGGCTTTACCCCCGGAGTGGAGGAAAAGTTGTGACGGTGATTTAAAATGACATCTTTTCAATTTTGGTAAAATGAAACGATTTTATGGCCTGGCCTTTTTAATTGCTGCTATACATCACAGCCGCAACGGAATAAGTGACCACGAGACTGTCTTTATTGAATGAACCACCGCATCCGATGGGTTGTTTGTAACCGGGCGGAAGGCCCGAATATTTTGTTGAAGAAGTGGTTGTTAATCCGCCACCCGATTCCTTTCTGATAATCACCACGTCTATTTTTTTTGTTGTTGAATTGTTTTTAACGGCCATATTCACGAGACCGGCCTGGCATGTGCCTGCGCCGAGTTTAACGAGCTGTGCATCTTTTTTAGCGTCCTGAAAGCGGTTGAATGAATAGGAAAAAACCATCAGCACGATAAAAAGGAATAAACGCAAAATGGAATATCGTTTCATGTTACAGGATTTTAAGTAAGTTACGAACAGATCTTATTATTCGTTTGCCAAATTCCAAAGCGTAAAAAGGCAAGCTGGGTTTGTTTGGTCAATAAATCATAATTGATTTTATCTGCTGTATCTGAAGATTGCAAAGCATCTTTAGTTACACCGGTGAAAAAACTAATGCATGGAATATTTTTTTGTATAAAAGAATCGGCATCCCATCCTTTTAAGCATAACATCTGCTGAAATGTTGTTATAACTTTTATTGATTTTTAATGATAATAAGTGGTTTGCGTTTTCTAAGGCACTTTCAATGTCATTTTCTTTAGAATCTTTTATCAGGACAAATGCATAATTATTGCTGTCCGGGCTATTTATGTAAGCACTGTCAATTCTCCCGAGCAGGTCAAGGTTAATATGAGCAAATGTATTATTCGTTGGAAACAATGGATGTTCGGCGTAGAAAAGGGAACCAAGATTTCCGCCTTCTTCACCTGTTGTAGAAATAAATATAATCGTTCGTTTAGGAACCAAGCCTCTGCTTACCGTATTGTTCATCAAGACAGCCATTTCCATCATCGCAGCAGTTCCGCTTGCATCGTCACTGGCGCCATGATAAATAGTGGTTCCATATTTTCCAAGATGGTCATGATGTGCCGTTACAATTACATTTCCTGAAGAGCTATCCCTGCCATAAATAATCCCAATCACATTGGGCGCATGCACTTCCTGTAAATGGGATTCTACATCTATAGTTAAACTTTGTTTCAGATCAAATGATGCGGGTTTCAGGGTCTTGTTGATGCTATCCTGTAAAAGTTTGATGTTTGTTCTGTCGGAAGCCAGCAGTTCATTTATCCTTTCTTCAGAAATAATAATCACGGGTACTGGCGGGTTTATATCATTTGAATTAATGTATTGACCGGTGGTGGAATCTGATTTTCTGTTTCTTTCCAAATCTTCCTGAAAAACAGGATCATAATATAAAATAAGGGCCGCGCCTTTTTCCCGGAGTGAGGCCATTTTGGCGAAAAACCTTGTGCTCTTGGATAATTTCAAACTGCTGTCTGTTTCGTTACGCCTTGGCTGTCTTGGCAGAACAATAACCGCTTTATCTTTTACATCTATATCTTTAAAATCATCATACAAGCTATCATTCAACCCGTACCCCGCAAAAACAACGCGAATGTCGGACCGGTTAATATTTTGCCGGTTAACCATTACCCAGCCTGCCCATCTTGCAAATTCTTTATCAGCAATAAGGAGGATTTCTTTTTTTGAAATCGTTTTAACTGCGGTAATTGACTGAAAATAGTTTTTGCCATTATCGTATGGCGCAACCAAATGATTTATTCTGAATCCATCTGCTATAAAGAGTGATGCCAGCGTATCTCCATGGCTTGCCATTAACCTGCTTTCCAATGGATCACTCGCGAGATAATATAAATTATTTTTTAAATTTTCAGTGGATGTCTGCTGCGCGATTTGTTTTATGGATTCCTGCTGTGCGAGACAGGTTGTGTGTATAAGTATTAGTAAATAGAATGGTTTATTCATCGAATCGCATTCAAAATCCATTAGCGTGCCATCAAAGTAGCAGGGTCAAGCACCGTCCCGAGCCCCGCGTAGATATAGTGTTCGCCGAAAGCCTGCTTCAACGCGAGAAAGGCCGGTTCGCCTGTGCAATGACCAGGCGCGATATACTCCACCTTCCACTTATCCTTCAGGGAGCCGGCGATCCTGGCGATTGCTGAGTCGGGTGTCGTTACAAGGTGAAAACCACCGGCGATGAAATGAATATGTGTTTCGATCTTTGCCGCTTCCGCGACGATGGCTTCAATGCCCGGATGCGAGCAACCGACGATCAGCACGATGCCCTCAGGAGTATGGATCGCCAGCGACAGCTCTTTCATCTCTTTCGTTCCAGTGATGTCAGAAACCACGACGGTGAGTGTTATGCCGGGCATCACTTCGGTTGTCTTGTCAATTAATTTGAAACTGGCTCCGGGCCATGCATTGCCCAGGTTCATCACTGCCGGCGGGTTGCCATCGAAGTAGCGCATTTCCGTCGGGAGCAGATCGGTTTTGCGGAAGAAACTGCCCGGCAGCGACGAACCGAATATTCCGCCGAGGCCATCTCTGGGTGCATAGATTGTGACGGTTGGATTCAGTTTCAGCAAATACGTAAGGCCACCCACATGGTCGCCATGGCGGTGGGATATAACCACAAAATCGAGCTTCGTCAGATCAACGCCCGCTACGTTCACATTCTGTTCAAAAATATCGGGATTGTTGCCGGTATCGAACAGAATACGCTTTCCGTTCATTTCTATCAGCGCAGAGAACCCCCAGTCCTTCTTCATGGAAACATGCTTACCGAATGCATCATATAAGATAGTGATGCGGGGCATCGCGGGAGATTCAGCGGGTATCTGCAGAGCCATGGATTGGCTGGCATGGTCATACGGTGACTGAGCAAACAACGATCCCACAACAAAAGAGAGCAGGACCATAATTAAAGTATGTCTGTTTAAGCAGCTCATAACATTTATCTGCGTTTTTATCGAATCAGTTGGTTTTCTTACATTGTTCTCCCGGAAATAAATCTACAAATAAATATAAACAACCCTTCATTTAATATGAGCGTAAAAGAGGAAATCAAAAGCTATATTGACAGCCAGCCTGAACCCAAACGCTCAGACATGCAGGCCCTGCATAAGTTCATACTTCAGGTATTACCGGGATCTAAATTATGGTTTCTGGATGGGAAAAACAGCGCGAATAAAGTCGTTTCCAATCCCAATATTGGATATGGTTTTTATACCATCAGGTATGCAGATGGAACAACAAAGGAGTTTTATCAGATTGGTTTGAGCGCAAACACATCCGGCATCTCTGTCTACATTCTGGGTTTAAAAGATAAAACTTACCTGGCACAGACTTATGGCAAAAAGCTGGGCAAGGCCAGCGTGACAGGTTATTGCATTAAGTTCAAAACGCTAAAAGATATCCATCAGGATATACTGAAAACGGCCATACTTTACGGGGTTGAGCAAAGTAAACTTCTATAGTGAGTTGAATTCTTTGTAAACACCCGGTTTCTAATATTTCTACACTGTTTATTGTTTGCCTGAATTTTTGTCCGGGGAACAATATTTGCAGTAGATTCTAAAAGAATAACAATGAAAATGGTCATTACCGGCTCGCTGGGTCATATCAGCAGGCTTCTTACGGAAGAATTGGTTAAGAAAGGTCATCGTATCACTTTAATCAGCAGCAAGGAAGATAAGAAACGGGACATTGAAGCAACCGGCGCCACTCCGGCGATCGGGTCACTGGAGGATCCTGAATTTCTGGTAAATATTTTTAAAGGCGCCGATGCAGTTTATCTGATGGTGCCTCCAAATATGGGTGTGCCTGACATTCGCTTATATTATAATCAGATTGGAGATGCGTATAAACAAGCCATCGAAAAGTCGGCTGTTAAAAGAGCTGTTCTGTTGAGCAGTATCGGTGCAGATTTGGAATCCGGAACCGGACTGATCCTCGGTTCCCACGACGTGGAGACAAAACTGAATGCCTTACCGGATTTATCCATGACCATTCTGAGGCCGGGTTATTTTTATTATAATCTGTATGCGTTTGCCGATATGATAAAGGACGCGGGTTTTATTGCCACAAATTATGGAGAGGATACCCGTTTCCCGCTGGTTTCCGTGAAAGATATTGCCGCCGTTGCTGCGGAAGAAATGGAGAAAACATCAAACGGGAAATCCATTCGTTACATTGCGAGTGAAGACCGGACTGCATCGGATGTTGCCCGCGTCATTGGAAAGGCCATCGGAAAACCTGATTTAAAATGGGTGAAACTGACCAGCGCGCAAATGCAGGAGGGTCTCGAGAAAAGCGGATTACCCAAATCCGTAGTGTCCCTTTTTGTAGAGATGGGAGAAAGCATTCAAACCGGTCGGCTGCGTAAGGACTTCGATCTGCACAGGCCTGCCGAAATGGGTAAGGTTAAACTGGAGCAGTTCGCCAAAGAGTTTGCGGATGCGTTTTGATTTTGCTAACGCCGGTTATCGGTATTTTGCTTCGGGGGATTATCTTTAATCTTCCGGTTCGAAGGAAGAGCACCGGCGGCAAAAATCATGAAAACAAGAATCTGTTTTTTCTCCTTGCGTTAGCGACCGTTAGTTATGCTGTCCGCGCTCAAAAGATATTCTCGGAAGACCGGTTTATCCAAATCCGAATACCTGCTCGGCTATCTTGGAAAACGAAAATTCATTTTGTTCGGCAGTTCCTGGGGGTCCGTGCCGGGCGTGTCGATGGCCATGCAGAGTCCCGGGCTTTTCTATGCCTATATCGGCCACTCCCAGATCGTTGACCCAAATGAAAGCTTCCCGAAAATTTATGAGCTGTTAGTCAGTTTGGCGAAGAAATCCAATGATCAGGCCTCTCTGGACGAACTGGCCAGACTGGGACAGCCTCCCTATGATACGGCGCGCTATTATGGACGATTGCTGCGCATCATAAAAAAAATATGAAAAGCAACCTGCGGTTTTAGACATTCCGCCGATGAGGCAATTGATTCACTTTTCAGAAACCGCTACTGAATTCAAAATACCGGTTTACCTGCTGCAGGGAGAAGAAGACATCCTTACTTTTGCATGTCATTTCGTCCGGATTGTAAAAAAATAAATTTATTAAATGGAATTTTTTTGAATACCTCGGAACAGTTCTTTTACCGGGCAGAGTGTGATCCTGCCTGGTAATGCATTCTGTGAAGCTATTAGAGCATATTAAATAAGAGATCCAGGTTTGATTAGGGTAAAAACCACAGGAAAAATTATTCGAAAATATCGGCTGCAAATTTCTTTAAATGGCATTTAAAAAAATGCGTTTTGCAAAAATTATTTTTTTCTTATTTTTCAAAACCGGTGTTCGGGCCTGCTTCGGGGCGGCTTCCTGATTTCTTCCATATTCCTTCGGGAGTTCTTCGGAAAACCTTGCTGAAATCTGCGTGATTTCCCGAAGAACTCGCGAAGAACCTGCGAAGAAACCAGGAACGAATCACGCCCAAATCCCGAATAAATCCCGAATAAAATGAATGACTTTCCCGTTTTGGGAAATCCTCAAAAAACAGGCGACAAACTGTCATATTGAACTGAAATTAATTCCCGATATTACAGGAATATGCATGGCATTTTACCCTTTTTACTGGCGATGCTCGCGGCGATTGTGCTGCTCGAAATGCTGGCCACCAAACTCCGGGTGGCTTATCCGATCGTGCTGGTGGTGGCGGGACTGCTGCTCAGTTTTATTCCGGGTCTGCCAACGATTAAAGTAAATCCTGATCTGATCTTTTTCATTTTCCTTCCTCCGTTGCTGGCCGAAGCTGCATGGAACATTTCTTTTAAAGAAATGAAAAAATGGTACCGGATCATCGGAAGCTTCGCTTTTCTGGTGGTTTTGTTTACTGCGCTGGCTGTGGCAGTAGTAGCCAATAAATATATTCCCGGTTTCTCCGTTGCACTGGGTTTTCTGCTGGGTGGAATTGTGTCACCTCCGGATGCCGTGAGTACTTCCGCCATCACGAAATTTGTAAAAATTCCCAAGTCAACTTCCACCATCCTGGAAGGAGAAAGTCTGCTCAACGATGCTTCGTCGCTGATCATATTCCGGTTTGCGCTGGTGGCCATCGGAACCGGACAGCTGATCTGGCAGCAGGCTGCGCTGAGTTTTTTATGGATGATTGTTGGCGGTTCGGGCGTGGGTTTGCTGCTGGGCTGGTTTTTTGTAAAAATGCACCGGATACTTCCCACGGATGCTTCTTCCGACATCGCTTTTACCATTATCGAACCTTATCTGATGTATTGGGTAGGGGAGGAAATACATGCTTCGGGTGTGCTGGCCGTAGTGGCCTGCAGTCTGTATATGTCGAACCGGAATCTTGTTTTTCTTAACAGCGCGAGCCGCATTATGGGCTACAATGTTTGGGAGGCATTTATTTTTATTTTGAACGGAATTGTATTTCTGATCATCGGGCTTGAGCTTCCGCAAATCGTGGAAGGCATCCGTTCAGAAGGAATTCAGTTGAGAACAGCCATCGGATATGGGGTGCTGGTAACCGTTGTGCTGGTCCTGGCCAGAATAATCAGCGCCTACACAGCCATGCTGGCTACTTTAATTTTCCGGCGCAGCGTGATGCCCCGCACCGGATCGAGGAAACGACAATTATTACTTCCACTACTTCTGGGATGGACCGGCATGCGGGGCGTGGTATCGCTCGCTGCTGCACTGGCCATTCCCGTTACACTGGCAAACGGAGAAAATTTCCCGCACCGAAATCTCATTCTGTTTATTACTTTCATCGTGATCCTGCTCACTTTGCTGGTGCAGGGACTCACATTACCTTATCTTATCAGCCGGTCTAAATTATTTGAAACAACGTCTTTCATGGAACCGGAAGATATCGCTGCGCAGAAAATAAGAACCGGATTGAAAGAACACACCCATCATTTCCTCAAAACCAAATATGACGGTGAATGGAATGGGAACCAGCATGTACAGAAGCTTTTGCAGCATTGGGAAGAGAAAATAAAAACACCCGATGAGGACTGGAGAAACGAAACGAACAAAAAAATGTATTATGAGATGCTCAATAGTCAGCGGGCATTTCTCATAAAAGCCAACCAGGATCCCTTGCTGAACGAAGAAATCGTTCGTCATCAGCTTTACCTGATTGATCTCGAAGAAGAAAGGATCAAGTTGTTGTGAGGATTATACAACCATTCAAGTACGTCACCGTCGTCTTTATCATATATCGTTCCCAAAAGCTGAAATCCATTTTTCTTTAGAATGGAAATTGAACCCGGATTGTCTGGCAGCGTTCTGGCAGTGATCTGTAACAGCGGGTTAGTTGTAATGGCTATATTGACAAGATGACGGCATATTTGTGTTCCCAGTCCCTTGTTTTGAAATTCCGGGTATGTTCCGTAAGCAATTTCAATTTTGTTGCCAACAGGCTGTCCCTTATAGCCCGCGCTGCCTGCAACCTGTCCGGTTAACCGCACAACGTATCCGATCCATGGTTGACTGAATCCAATTATTTTATAGTAGTCAAGTGTAGCCATCACTACATCTTTGCAAATGGGATTGCCGAGTAGTTCTGTATTTTGTTCAGGTGTGGCTAATATCGGAACAAATTCTATCATGGCAGGTAGCTCATAGGCGGAAAGGTATCCAATGCGTGGCAGATCAATTCACAATAATATACCGGTTTTTAAGTTTAAGCCATAACCGCCCTTTAGATGGGATCAGGATAGTTTTGACCAATTCTTATGAAAAAAATATTCGGCACCTGCATCATTTCTTTGATTCTTTTTGTCGCCTGTCAGAAGGATTCTCCTAAACTCAATCCGGTTACGGTTCTGAGTGACAGTACACAGCTTTTGAAATATGTTGAACTGGACACCAGTTCGGGTGTGGTGGATACGTTGTCCGTCACCAGCTTTTCTTACGACAATGCCGGAAGAAATACAGCCATTACGCTGGCCTATTACAATTCCGGGATGCCCACCAATGAACAATACCACAGTCTGTTTACGTATTCGGGGAATGACAGTTTTCCATCTGGCCAAGCGGTTACGGTGGATTTTCCCGACAGTGACCCGCATTATGCCAACGACCTGTACTTTTATACATATATCAACGGACAGCTGCTTTATGATTCCATCGTGAAGCGTTCTGCCGGGTCGATAATAAGGTACCAGCTGGTGAATCACTATGCCTATCTGAACGGCGCTATCACCGATACCGGAGTTGCGTTGATCTTTGACAGCACCGGGACCAATACAGGTGAAAGTGATTTTGTCATAATTTCTCATATCAGCAGGGTAAACGGGAATAATATGGGGCAGATGGATACCACAATCTATGGGGTAACCGACAGCTACCAGTTTGCTTATGACAGTCACCCGAATCCGTTTTCTAAAACGCAAAACAAACTGGCCAACAACTATTACGATTTTCCCTATTATACGTTGGATGAGCCACGCATTCAGGACGGATTTGGAAAAAACAACCCGACCGAAATACATTTCAACGGTAACGGTGGCTTCAGCGATAATCATTCTTTTTATCAGTACGAATACAATGCCGCCGGTTACCCGGTCAAAGTAAGGTATACCGGCGCGGGCAATATTTTCTATCCCATCGTCGGCCTGTTTATTTACGGGCACTCTTCCTGACCATTTATGTTTTTTCAATTTTTCGTTTTCCCACATCAGTCAGGATCTGTCACTCGGAGAGGCCAGGCCGTATACCTGATCTGTGGATTTGAGATTGCCCAAGCGGACGCGTAAATACATGATGCACATACGAAATTTCTCGAGGAAAAATAAACGGCTAGATCGTTTTTCCTGACCCGGAAAAATAATGCAGGTCAATGAGATCGCCGGGAAAGGGTTTCGTATTCCAGCTGTGATGGATGGCGAGCGCCGTTCCGAGGGCCGTGGCCTGAGATACGGAAGCAGCGAATACTTCTGTTCTCGGAAAAGCTTCCGCGAGTAAATGCATGTAAAGGGAATTTTTTCCGAACCCACCATCCACAAAAATCCGTTTCACCTGTTGTTCATCCAGAATCAAATGGAGCGCCCGGGTTTGACGAAACATGATATCCAGGATCAGCCGGTGATAGGCTTGCTCGTAATTCCGGAAGTCTTTTAGTTCCCTGGCTTTAAATCCCGGTTCCGTGCTGAGTTGTATGGTATATTGATCATCCTTATTTTGACTGAGCGCCCTGGCGATTGCAGGATCAAATGAGATGTTTTTGTAATAATCTTCCGGCAAATGGAAAAACGCGGAGATTCGTTTGATTTCCTGCTCGTGATGATGACCCGCGAATATACGGGATGCTTTTACCGGCTTGCCCTGGAAGCTGATATAGGAAAGACAATCCTCCTGCAACTCAGCAATGGACAGTGGTTTTTTATTGAAAGGATTCAGACTGATGCACCAGGTTCCTGTTGAAATTAGAACAAAGGGTTCGAGAAAACTTTCGAGATAGGGGATAAGCGCTGCCGAGCTGTCGTGCAAACCCACTCCGACCGGTATGTTTTTTTCATTCAAGGAAATCGTATGCGTATAACCGGAAGAAACAATGGGCGCCAGCTTATCGATAATGCCTTCACGGTAAACCCATTCATGATAATGGTTTTGGACGAAATTCCAGAGATTCGTATGGCATCCGATGCTCGTCATATCGGAATAATATTTCCTGCTGATCAGTGAGGCCAGGTATTGAGGAAGATGGAGCGAAAAATGAATTTTCAGAAACAGTTCCGGCCGTTCTTTTTTTAACCTGTACAACTGCATACCGGAATTCAGGCTGCCCAGCACGGGTGAAGACGTTTGCACGCTGAACATAGACTCGCCGCCATATTCGGTGTAAAAAGTTCTGGTCAGATCTGCCGGATATTCTTTCAGGTAATTATACAGCGGAGTGAGCGGATTTCCCTCTTTATCAATATGAACAAAACTTGCCCCATAGGAGCAAAAATTAACCGCGGAGATATCGTAGTCGGGCATGACCGTTACGGCATCCATCGAGGAGAGCACCCAGGAAGAAATTTTATCCAGATCGTCACAGGCATCTCCTTCCTCATCAGTGATTTCCTGAAAGCTGTCCTGCAGTTCATGCACGATTTCATATTGCTCATTAAACAAAAACAATTTCTTGTTCGTTTTTCCAATGTCAAATATGGCTGCCACGCGTATTCTGTCCATATGCGGTCAGGTGTAAGAATTATAATCCGGTGGCCAGGGAATGGGAGCCCCTTTCGCGGATCAGGTTATTGCGGACTTCCTGCTGGCGGTAAAATAGTAATGGATCCAGTGCGCCGCCTGACTGTAATCTGGCTTCTGCTATAATGGATCTAACATCCGTACGGAATACATCCTGCAGCAGCTCCTGTGCGGCGGTCACATCATTATTATTTTGTGCCTCAGTAAGTTTTTTCCTGTCAACCAGTAGAGCCTGCGCATAGGAAATCATTATGGCCTCGACGGACTGCAGCAGGTCTTCCAGCGGATCTTTCACATTGTGGGAAGCATCGATCATCCATCCGAGATCCGTAGCGTGATCCATTCCGCGGGCATCCATGCCTTCCACCAGTTCATTAAAAATCAGAAAGAGCTGGTAAGGCCTGATGCTTCCTACGGTGAGATCATCATCCGCATATTTACTGTCGTTAAAATGAAATCCCCCCAGTTTGCCTTCCATGAGCAACAGGGAAACAATCTGTTCGATGTTCGCATTGGGAAGGTGATGGCCCAGGTCAACGAGCGTGTAGGCCTTGGGTCCGAGTTTGCTGGTATATAACAATGACTGTCCCCAGTCACCCACCGTAGTGGAATAAAAATTTGGCTCGAAGGCTTTGTATTCGACAAAAATTTTCCAATTGGCCGGCAGATGTTCGTATACGGCCTGCAGGCTCTCTAAAATATTCTGGAAGGCGCGGCGGAAATTCAGCTGTCCGGGAAAACAGGAACCGTCACTCAGCCATACTGTTAATGAGGTAGACCCGAGCGCTACACCATATTTAATCACTTCAATATTGTGATCAATGGCCTGTTTGCGCGTGGCTTTGTTCACATGCTGCATGGAACCGAACTTGTAGCTTTCTTTCTGGCCCTGCTGGTCCTGAAAAGTATTTGAGTTCATCGCGTCGAACTGTAATCCGTATGATACGGCGAGTGATTTTATTTTATCGGCATGTGAAGGAATGTCCCAGGGAATGTGCAATGAAATGGCTCCGCTTGAGCGGTTCAGATGATGCAGCAGCGCTACGTCTTCCATTTTTTCTTCCAGGTTTCGCGGGGCGCCGCCGGAGGGAAACCTGCCGAAACGGGTGCCCCCTGTACCCAGTGCCCAGCTGGGGATTGCCACCTGGAAGGTTTTCAGTTTCGCGATGATCTCATTCACCACAGGTATCTTCTCTGAAATATATTTGAAATCTTTTTCGTGTGATTTCTGTAATGCGCTATTGGACTGGTCAATCTTTTTTTTATCAATGATCATATGTACAGAATGCATTGAGGTTATTTGATATAATTTCCGTAGCCTACCAGCGTAACGGAAAGAATAATGGTGCAGATACCTACGATAAAGGTAGTTTTTGTTTTTGGTGCAACGCCGGTCCATTCTTTAAGAACAACTCCCCAGATATTTGCGATGAGGATAATAAAAGCCATATGGAGTATCCAGGAACTTGCCCCATTACCCAGCTTGCTTTCACCCATTCCGTAAAAAAAGAACTGGAGGAACCACATGGTTCCGGCCAGCGCCGAGAAAAGGTAGTTTTTTACTAACGGTGTTTTTTTATCGGTATAATCGCCAAACGACCGGTTGCGGAAATTCAGAATCATACACCAGATAAAATTGGTGGTGAGTCCGCCCCACAGCAGCGTTACATAGATCACATTGTTTTGAAAAAGTGGATTAAATCCCGCCTTTACTGCGGCTTCTGCCATCGGCTTGCCGGCTTCAATTCCGAAATTGAAACAGGCGCTCAGTATGCCGGAGATGATCGCGACAATCAGTCCCTTCGTCAGGTTGAACTCCGCGACTGATTTTTTCTTTTCCTCCTCCGGAAGCTCTTTTTCTTTCATTACCCCGGCTCTTCCGCAGATATAAATGCCGAGCAGACAAACGATCACACCGGTCAGGATAACCCGGCCCCAGGGTGTGGTAATCAGATCGGAAAAAGTGGTTTTTCCGGGCGAAGGATTTAAATCATAATATATCGAAGGTACCAACGCACCGAATGCAGAACAAAATCCCAGCACGACAGAATTACCCAGAGACATACCAAGATAGCGGACACCGAGACCATAAGTGAGTCCGCCTACTCCCCAGAGTAAACCGAAGAAAATGGTCCAGCGGATGATCGCCCACGGCGTCGTTGAAATAATTTCAGCAAATCCCGGAACAGTGAACCAGGCTGCCAGCGGTGGAACCACGAGCCAGGAAAAAAGACCTCCAACGATCCAGTAGGATTCCCAGTGCCAGCCCCTGACTTTTTTATAGGGCATGTAAAAACTTCCCGAAGCAAAACCTCCCAAAAAATGAAAAATTATTCCAAAGAATATTTGCATATGGCGCGAGTAATGTATAAAAATATAGCTTGAGCAGGGAACTCCTGTCTTATTCTCAAAAACAAGATAAAGATCAAAAAAACTCTTCTTAAAACCATTTATATTGCATAAAGAGAGATTTTAAACCAATTGTTTGTCATTATGATCGGGAATGCTACAGAGTATAAACACGTCACCTACTGCTGGGATGAACAGAAAGCGGCGGCTCTCGCTGGCGATGAAGTGGCGTTACTGATTTATCGCTCCAATCTGCTGGGGTCCGATTTGCGCCTGACCAATTTCGGTGGAGGCAATACATCCTGCAAAGTGAATACGAGCGATCCGCTGACAGAGCAACCGGTGGAAGTGATGTGGGTAAAAGGATCCGGTGGCGATCTGGGCACTTTGAAAAGATCGGGACTTGCCGCGCTTTATGTAGAGAAACTGCGCGATCTCAAAAAAATTTACAAAGGGATCGCTTACGAAGACCCGATGGTGGCGCTATTCAACTATTGTTTGTTCGACATCGATTCCAAAGCGCCGTCCATTGATACGCCTTTGCACGGTTTTTTGCCTTTTCGTCATATAGATCACCTGCATCCCGATGCGGCCATCGCTATTGCGGCATCCAAAGACGGGGAAAAAATAACCAGAGAACTTTTTAAAGGAACCATCGGATGGGTTGACTGGCAGAAGCCAGGTTTTGACCTGGGATTGAAACTAAGGGCCTGTCTCGATGAAAATCCCGGTATCCGGGGTATTATGCTCGGCTCTCACGGCTTGTTTACCTGGGGTGATACCTCATATGAAAGTTACGTGAATACACTGGAGGTGATTGAAACCTGCGCACAGTACCTGGAAGATAACTCGAAGAAAGATAAAACCTTTGGCGGGCAGATGATTCAGTCTCCTGCGAGGGAACAGCGATTAACCCAGGCCGTTATGCTAGCCCCGGTGCTGAGAGGCTATTGTTCTTCGAATACCCGGATGGTTGGACATTTTACCGACGACAGCCGGGTATTGGAATTCATCAATTCAAAGGATCTGCACAGACTGGGACCACTGGGCACGAGTTGTCCGGATCATTTTTTAAGAACCAAGATCAGTCCGTTGATACTGGACCTGTCTCCGTTGCAGGATTTGTCAACCGCTGAGGTTACGGCAAAAATCACATCGGCCTTTGAAGTATATCGGGAAATGTATGCCGAATATTATCACTCATGCAAACACCCGAACAGTCCGGCCATGCGCGATCCGAATCCGGTGGTCATTCTTTATCCGGGTATCGGCATGTTCACTTTTGCAAAAGACAAACAGACGGCGCGTGTAGCGGCTGAATTTTATATCAATGCGATCAATGTGATGAAGGGAGCGGAATCAGTTTCCTCTTATACCGCATTGCCCAGGCAGGAAGCGTTTAATATTGAATACTGGTTACTGGAAGAAGCGAAACTGCAGCGCATGCCTAAACCGAAACCTCTTTCCGGAAGGATTGCCATTATCACCGGCAGTGCCGGTGGAATCGGTAAGGCCATTGCCATTAAATTTGCGGAAGAAGGAGCCTGTGTGATCATCAGCGACAATGATGCGGATCGTCTGAAAAAAGCAGAGCAGGAATTCAAAAGCCGGTTTGGCAACGATGTGTTCGCGACAGCGGTACTCGATGTAACGGACGATAAAACCATTCAGCATGCTTATCAGGCTGCCTGTGTCGCATTCGGCGGCATGGATATCCTGGTAAATTGTGCAGGACTTTCCATTTCAAAACCCATCGGTGAACATACGGAGAAGGACTGGGATCTGTTGTACGATGTGCTGGTCAAGGGCCAGTTCTTTATGACCAAAGCGGCGGTAGAAATCATGCGCAAACAAAATCTGCCGGGCGATGTACTGAATATTGTAAGTAAAAATGCATTGGTGAGTGGTCCCAATAATGCAGGTTATGGTTCAGCCAAAGCGGCGCAATTGCATCTGAGCCGGTTGAACGCTGCTGAACTGGGTGCATATAAGATTCGGGTGAATGTGGTAAATCCCGATGCCGTTATTTCTGACAGTAAAATCTGGGAAGGGGAATGGGCAGCCGGACGTGCAAAAGCTTATGGGGTTGCTGTGGAAGATCTGCCGGCTTACTATGCCAAAAGAACACTTCTGAATGAAATCATTCTGCCTGAAGATATTGCCAACGCCTGTTTTGTATTTGTAGGTGGCTTTTTGAATAAATCTACCGGCAATGTGCTCAATGTGGATGGCGGCGTGGCCATGGCTTTCCTTCGTTAAAGGTGACTAGGGAGTTTCGTTGCCACCAACGGCCATCAGCATATCTATATAATTGTGTATTTTATCTGTATGCGCATCTTCCTGCCAGCCTCCTCTGCAGGGACCAAAACCGGCACGGTCGCAGGGGCAGCCGTCGCTATTCAGTGCATACATGGAAAAGTTGAGCGCCTGCAGGGCAAGACTCTTATATTCATCAGAGCCAGTGATTGTGGTATACAGGGTAAGAACGGCTCCGTAAGTGGATAGTATGCCGCCCCAGGGATCTTTGTCATGATCCTGTTCACCGCATACCGGTACGCCCTGTTTGATACCGGTGAAATTTTTGTTTACGAACTCGATCAGTGCATGGGCATGTTTCTGCCATGCAGGATCCAGTATTGCTTTTTTTGCTAACAGGTAACGGGCAAGATTGAGTGGTGCCCATGCCGTGCGGTCATTGGCTTCATCATGATCCTCAAAAAACTGATCCCAGAGCTCCCCTTCTTTTGAAAGATCAGGAAGCTGGTAGGTGATTATCCAGGACCAGAGTTCTTTTCTTGCGCTGTCTATGCGGGCATTGCCTGTGCCGGAGAGCAGGTCGAAGAGTTGGAGGATATAAACCATATCACCCGACACCTGCCCGCGCTCTTCGCCCGTTCTGTAATCCGCGCGAAAAGGCCAGGGCGAATGGGTCGAGTCACCCTTTCTCATATTGGCCACCAATACATTGGCGTTGTGCAGTGCCTGAGCAAAATATTTTTTGTCGAGGGTTTCTTTGTACAGCAGAAATAATGCGCAACCGGCAATCGCTCCTTTGTCTGGCTGAATTTCATAAGGCTTGTCACCCTGCGTGCCGCAATCCGCTGGTTGTGGAAACCTTCCTGCGATGCCTGTGGAACGGGTAAAGTGTGGATATTTCCCTTCATCCGGTGTATTACTTTCTTTCACCAAATAATCCCCCATATATTTTGCCCACTCTAATACTTTTTTATTTCTGCGTTTTGTATATGTGTAATATTTGAGGTAGGAGATGATGCCCATTCCATTTTGTGTGGCAGGGATAAAATCATTTCGCCTGATGTCGGGCTGATAATTTCCGTCCATAAAAGTCATCCATACAAAGTTTGGATAACCATGGGTAACAGGACAATTCAGATACCAATGCATTTCAAGATTCAGTGCGTTTTCCCAGGAAGTCCAGGGCAAAAGCATTCCCTTGTTATCATATACTGCTTTGTGATTTCCTATGAATACTCCCGGCTTTAGCTTTTGCGATAGCGAGCCAAGTGAAATGAGCATGGCGGGTATCAGAAGAAGTAAAATATTTTTTGTTGAAGCAGTAAGCATATGGAATGCAATCTATTCAAAAAACGCTTGCAAAAGCTGCGGTTTTGGGCTTTAAGCTTTGAGCTTTAGGCTATTAACGTAATTCAATATTCAATATAGCCTGTCCTTTTTGCAATATGTAAGCTTTGATCAGGTCGATATAGAGTTTGGTGCCATTCTCCGAATTGGTAAAAATAATAATTCCCTGTCCTGATTTCGGCAGTAGAAAACAGATGGAGTGGGCACCCGGGTCATCCCCACCATGTGAAATGGCATATTCGCCATCGCCAAGCGGATCATAGATAAACCACCCGAGACCTATATAACGTCCGGTTTTCGTCAGTGTATTGTGACTAATCATCTGTGCGGCGATATCCTTTGATATGCCTTCATGATTCATTACGGAAAGCAGAAATTTTCCATAGTCGGCGATGGTCGTTTTAAATTGATCGGCTCCGTTAGACAATTTGTTTTTATCGATAGGCAGTGCGTTGCCATTCACATCGTGCTGGACTGCGAATCGGGATTCATCCATGCTGCTATCCCAGGTCAGATGGCTGTCCGTCATGCCCAGGGGTTTAAAGATCAACTCATCAGCGAGTTCACTAAGTGATTTATGAAACTTCATTTCCAGTGCGCGGGTCAGATATTGAAAGCCTTCTCCCGAATATTCATATTTTGTTCCGGGATCAAACCGGAAGGCCAGCTTTTTATCTTTAAGTTCCCAGCGCCAGTTGGGGAAACCACTTTGCTGGGTGAGTATATGGCGGGTGGTTATTAATTTACTTCTCGGGTCATTCTTTACTTCGGGGTCTGTCCAATAAGTATACAGCGGTTCATCCAGACTCCATTTGCCTTCGGTCACCAGCTTTAGCGTAATCATGGTGGTGACTGTTTTTGTCAGGGAGGCTACATTAAAAATAGAATTGAAAGAAGCCGGCCGGCCTTTATCCAGTTCGCCATAAACTTTTACCTGCTGCAAGCGGCCATGTTCTATCAGGCCAACCGCAAGCGCCGGAACATTGTTCTGTTTCAGCCACGCTTCCATACCTGCCACATCTTCCAGGTTTGGCGCACCGCCTGGTTTGTCCTGGTGATCATAGCTCAGGCAACGGATTAATTTCCACCCGCCGTTTTCCAGTTTCCACAGGTTGCTGAATTTTGCGCGGCTGGTAAAATATAATGGTTTGCCTGGTTCGAGTGCAAAGAAACTGTGAATACCAGTTTCTATGGCACCATACAATGAGCCGTTTTTTTCCATCGGGTAAACCTGCATGCTGCCCGGCTCAAGCACTCTGCTGGCTTTGTAATTCAGACTGCACACATTATTTTTTACACTGTTGATAAAGGCAGTTTTCGACAACATCATGCCCGCCTGGTCATGGTAAAATTCAAAATTATCGCTAACGAGCGTTTCAAATACAGGAATACTGCAGGTGTTGAAACCGACATCGAATAAAAGGCTGTCCTGTTTTTTTATGGTCTGATATAACGAAGAAGTGTCGCTGACCTGCGCCTGTGCGGGTTGACAGGAAATCCCCATGAGAAATATCCCTGCAGAAAAACCAAGACTGCTTACGAAATGCTGAATACGGAGAGTGGACAATGTCATCTTTGGCTGTTTGTGTTGTGATCTGATTTAAATACTTTTTTGTATTAGCCAATACAGGTGCCAATTCTTAATCTGTTGACAGTCAGAACGAATCTTAGACATGATGATTTCGGGTGACCGTTTATGCACCACCATTGTCCGAAAATGTTCCCCACGAGTCGCCGGTGCCTGTCTGTGAACGCTCATGTAATAAAACCGGACAGTTTTAAAAAGCAATAATATTCTAATCGTTGGATTATCAGCTATATATTTAATTGGTACATTCTTGGGAGAATATCACGCAATAACCCAAGCTCCATGTTCAAAAATTATTTCAAAACGGCAATACGTAACCTGACGCGGAACAAAGTGTATTCATTTATTAACATTGTCGGATTGAGCCTCGGCCTCGCCTGCTCCATGCTGATCATTTTGTATGTGAAAGACGAAGTGAGCTATGACCGTTTTCATGGAGAAGTGAACCGGATTTACAGGATCACATCGCATTCCTTTGACAAGAAAGAAAGTAAGGTCAACTGGAACAGCAATACCGGTTATCTGCAGGGCCCTCGTTTTGCAGCCCATGTTCCCGGAATTCAGTCATTCGTCAGACTAAGCGGCGAGCAAAGAGATATTCAAAAAGGTACGGAAGTTAGTTCTCATGGAATGCTGGCCGTGGATTCGAATTTCTTTTCATTGTTCAATTTTCCACTGGTGGAAGGAAATCCCAAAACCTGCCTGCGTGATCCTCATTCCGTAGTTCTTTCGGAAGATGAAGCAAAAAAACAATTCGGGACCAGGCAGGCCGTGGGCAGAACCCTCATGATGAAAGACGAGGATTTGTTTATTCCTTATACCGTAACGGCGGTCACTAAAAAATGTCCTCAGAATTCATCTATAAAATTTGACATCCTGGTTCCCCTGCAGACACCAGCGGCTGAGGCTCAAAACGGCGAAAACTGGTTCAACTTTTTTCTGAACACGTTTGTGGTTTTGTCGCCTCATGCGGATCTGAAGACTGTGGAGGCGAATATGAAAAAGTTTTATGATGAAGACACCAGGGAGCCGTTAAAGAGTCTGACCAGGCAATTCGGCGCAGAAGTGGCGGACTGGAAAGCAGACTATCAGCTGCAGCCTATGCTGGACATGCATTTGAGCAAAGAACTTCATGCGAGCAACGGACTGTCTGATGCCAGCAATCCGGTGTATGCCTATATTCTTTCGGGTATCGCGCTCTTTATTTTACTGATTGCCTCCATCAACTTTGTGAACCTGACCATCGCCCGTTCAGTAAAGCGTGCCAAAGAGATCGGGATATGGAAAGTGGTCGGTGGAAATAGAAAGCAGCTCATTATTCAATTCCTGGGAGAATCTCTGTTGCTTTGTCTGTTTGCCTTTACACTGGCTGTATTGATTGTAAGAGGGATACTGCCTGTGTTTAATGAACTATCCAATAAGCAACTCGCATTATCTTATTTATTCGACGGCAGGCTGCTGGCCGGATATATCCTTCTGTTTTTTTTAACCGCCTTTCTGGCCGGTTTTTACCCTGCCCTGGTATTGTCAGGATTTAATCCGGTACAAAGTTTATACAGCCGGTTCAATCTGGGCGGTAAAAATTATTTGCAGAAAGGATTGGTAGTATTGCAGTTTTCACTGGCATCCTTTCTGATTATTGCCACTTTTACCATCTACGCCCAGTTTACTTATCTCACTACGGAGAAACTGGGCTACGATGATACCCATCTGGTCGCAGTGGAGAAATCGCATATAGGACGAGACAAAGCCGCGATCTTCAAAGCCGAACTTTTAAAGAATCCCGGTATTGCAGATGTGAGTTTCAAGAACGGGGGAAATTGGGGCACGGTAGCTAAAGTGAATGCCGACTCCACGATCCAGTTTGCCTATGAAACGGTGGATGAATCCTATCTCCCCCTGTTGAAGATTCCCGTCCTGCAGGGCAGAAATTTTTCTCCTGATTTTCCCGGTGATTCAACTCATTCCGTGCTGATAAACGAAGCATTTGCAAAAAAAGCGGGCTGGAAAAGCCCCATTGGGCAGCAGGTTTATTTCTGGTATAATGATCAGAAATATGCGGTCGTCGGGCTGGTGAAGGACTACCACTTCCAATCGCTGAATGAGAAAATCAGGCCCCAGTTATTTACCATGAAACCCGGCAATGACTATGGGATGGCATTCATCAAAATAAAACCCGGCAGGGAAAAGGCAGCGCTCAAGCATATTGGCCAGGTATTTAAACAACTCTTTCCGGCTTCGCCGTTTACCTATACATTCAAATCAGACGAGAATTTTAGAAATTATGA
Source organism: Puia sp. (assembly GCA_965214575.1). GTDB lineage: Bacteria > Bacteroidota > Bacteroidia > Chitinophagales > Chitinophagaceae > Puia. The sequence continues at coordinate 49,907 of CBDCCE010000029.1, read as the reverse complement.
AGCGGAACAGAAATGGAAACAGATCATGCTGTTTAGTGCGGTATTAACGATTTTTATTTCCTGCATCGGGCTGTTTGGATTATCAGTATTATCTGCAGAAAGACGGACTAAAGAAATGGGCATTCGCAAAGTACTCGGTGCATCGGTGCAGCAGGTGGTGACCGTATTGTCCAAAGACTTTGTGAAACTGGTGATACTGGCCCTCCTGATTGCCGTCCCCCTGGCCTGGTATGCAGCCAATCAATGGCTGCAAAATTATCCTTACCGGATTGGACTGAGCTGGGGAATCTTTGCTATCGCGGGAGTGCTGGTCGTTTTTATCGCGATGGCTACGGTGAGCTTTCAGGCCTTGCGAACCGCTTTTGCCAATCCCGTAAAGAGTTTGAGAACGGAATGAAGTGGTTACCGCGTTATTTAATATTGGGTATTTTTTCCCAAACCAGATCCTGTCCGTTCCGACGCTCCAGCATCAGCATTTGTCCCGAAGCGTTTTTTGTAAATAGCTTTCTTCCCCGGGCATCGCTTTTACGGAAAAAAATATTATCCGTTTCGGCAAACAGCGCTTCTGGTTTACTCTTGTTTTTGCTGATATACAAGGTATCATGACTTAAGCTGATGACGGCAAGATGGCCTTCAGTCAGCTGATAGGTTCCTGTGTAGGAGTTAAGAAAATGTGGATCTACAGCGATGGCGGGTGGCCATGCGGGTATTTCAAAGCTTAGCATACTTAGCATTATCCAGGAAGTATCCGTTTTATACCAGGTATCCACGGTTCCGTAGGTAGTATGTAATAGCTGACCGTAAACCGTTTCATGTTCATCGGCAACGTAATGAATAACAGCAAAGTTCTCATGAAATATAAAAACGGGGTGGGTCACTTTTATATTTCCTGAAATGCCTTTGGAAAACGGTTTGAAGTCCGCCAAAAAAGCTGCTTTAAACTGACCGCTGCCATCTTCCCCGGTAACGAACCAGTAAGGATCTAAATATTTGTTCCACATTGCCGAATCTCCGGGCAACGCATCGGCTAAACGCTGCTCAATCTTAATGATTTGACTGGCTTTGGCCGCGCTATCCTCCTGGGCCTGGCAGATTGCCGAAGTGCCGAGGAATAATGTAGTAATCAGAAAAAACCTGGTAACCATGGTTCGAACCCTTTTTATGAACTGATGTGCGTAAGCATCGGCATAATTACAGGTATTAAATGAAATTTTGATTATCGGCTACAAGAGCGCAGCGTGATTTTTTGGGGGATTTTCAGGAAGGCCCGATGTCACATTGTCGAGGGCAGGACGGAAAAGGTAGCACAGCACTTATTGCTATTCATTTCCTTGCAACTCCGCGAGAATAGGCTGATATTTTTCGCGAAACGCGCGTTCAAGTTCATTGGCACGCTTTTGTATACACAATGCAACAGCCCTGATTTCTGGATTATCCGGATGGCGATAAGACAATCCCCAAGCTTTGTTGAGTGTGTTAGCAATTTCCCCAAGATCGTCATATGCTTTTTTGGCGTCTGCGAAATAGTTTGTGTCCATTTTTGAAATTAGGACAGCAGGCAGTTAAAATTCTGCGTAGATCTACTGAAATTCCTGCTGATTCAGCTCTTCATGATAGTGGTAAGACGGTCGGTTATAAGCTGACTTGAAAAAAACCGTAGTCCCAGCAATCAATTTCGGAGCTCTACGCATCTTACCGGCCTTCCGGCAACCTAAATTGGTACTTAAACCTTATTTTTATGGCAAATGCACTACTGTCAAAAACGGACGTGTCGCTGGATCCGCCGTTCCTTTCGATGCTCGATAATATGCAGGGTTATATTCTGAAACACCACGGGCGCACACACGCTTACCATCTGTTTTTCACACTCGACAAGACAAAAATCGCCGCGGCAAAAAAATGGATCACGCATTTTGTAAATCACCATGCACAATCCGCCGCCAAACAACTTAAGGATGCGAAGGCTCACCATCAGCCGGCTGAATCCGGCAAAGCATTCGATGCCGGTGTATTTTTTAATCTGTCGTTTAGCAACGCAGGGCTGAATGCCCTTGGCGCTGACCCTTCGCTCATCGCCACGCCGGATCCGTCATTTGCCAATGGCATGAAGAAAAGCAACGCCACGCTGGCCGATGATCCTACTGTATGGGAAGAGGCTTTTCAGGGAGAAATTCATGGCCTGCTGGTAATTGCGGACAGTACCAGTTCGACAGTCGCAGATACTTTAGAAAAAATGCTGCTCGAGGTTAAACCCTTTTGTTCGGCGACGCATATTCAGAAAGGCAAAATTCTACGTAATGCTTTTGGAGTAGGGCTGGAACATTTTGGTTATGCCGATGGGATCAGCCAGCCTAATTTTCTCCAAAATAATGATGCGCCTGCTGTTCAGTGGGAAGACAACCACGCAATGTTGAATACGGTGCTTGTGGAAGAAGATAAGACCAAGGTTGGCGCTGATTGCTTTGGTAGTTATATGGTCTTCAGGAAACTCGATCAGAATGTGAAAGATTTTTTGCATAATGAAGACGATGTATTGCCGGAAGTTCTGAACGTGCATGGCGACAAAAACCCCGATCTCAAAGGCGCCATGAAAGTGGGACGTTTTGAAGACGGATCGGAAGTGGTCAACCATAGTATAGCCAAAGGGATTACCGGAAACGATCAGCTGTTCAATGATTTTGACTATCGCGACGATACCAGCGGAACGAAATGCCCTTATCATGCGCATGTCCGAATTACGAATCCGCGAAAGGATCCCATAGATCCGGTGGTGGATCAGGCTTTTACGAAATCGGTGCGTTTAACCCGCCGCGCCATTCCCTACAACGATATTGGCCGCGACGAGTTTGATCTGGACGGCGACCGTCCGACACATGGCGTGGGCTTGCTGTTTATCTGTTATCAGAGCAGCATTGTGAAGCAGTTCGAATTTATTCAATCGCGCTGGGCGAACCAGGGTACTATTGCCTCGCATATGGTGGGCCAGGACGGCACGATTGGCCAGGGTCCCGTGCCTCCCGGTTTTACACAGGGCCTGCCCAAACAGTGGGGCGTCCCGCCGAACGATAGTCAGCCGATCCACTTTGGTCATTTCGTGACGATGAAAGGCGGAGAATACTTTTATACGCCTTCGATTCCATTTTTAAAATTGATTGCGCTATAATATTAAGAACCAAATCGTTTTTAAACGATCCCAATACCTATTTGTGAATGTGACATCTTTAAAGCCCTGCTGCGTAACTTCATTTGCCTGACATTCTTATCAATAATAGTCTTATTTTATATGGCCTCAATGCCTAACCAGGCTGGGCATGTATATTATGAAATAGACTAATTTTATGCTTAGTCAAACACGATATACTATTTCCATGCAAAATCTCTTTCGAAATGCCCTGCTGCTGATTTTGATCCTGAGCTTTCGGAACCCGCCTGTCCATCAGAATATCACCGTAAAACTGGTCGTTCATGGAACCGACGAAAAGCTGAGCGCCAAAATAATGAATGATATAAAAATAGATTTGGGGAACAAACCGAATATCGTGCTGGTAAGCGATACAACCGACTCGTCCACGTTTTCCATAACCGTTCAGTATGCTACTCTGAAGAACGGAGAAAAATTAACCGGGTTTTTCCTTAATTCTTTGCTCACGCGGAGAATACGAACATCAAAAAATGAAACTGCTTATATACTGCTGAAGAGCAGCGTTTCTTCATCCGCCAATATCTCCGATATAGAAAAAATCTGTTCGAATTTTATCGATCAGTATGATATTCAGTATTTTGATAAAGAGAGGCAAAAAGCCGATGGATAAGTATAACAGGCACTGTGTATTATTAGCGCGCCATGGGGCCAAGGGGCATGTTTAACAAAGTCGGGTACTTTGGGATAACTTTGAATAAACGCGGGTTACAAAAAGGTTAGAGTAATTTGTACCCCCGCTAAACGCTTATTTACAAGTCATGAAAAAGGCAGCCCTTTATTTTGTTTTTAGTATTCTGATTCTTTTTTCCAATGCCCAAACAAACCCGGTCAGGGATATAGATCAGTTAAATGGGCGCGGCCAGGCTTTGGCGCCGTTGCGATTTCTTGCTTCAGATGAGCTCATGGGCAGGGCGACCACCCGATCTGAAATTCATATTGCAGCACGCTACATCAGTGAACAGTTTCGTAGTTTTGGACTGAAGGAACTGGCGGGAACAACGGACTATCTTCAGCGTTTTGAACTAAAGATAATCTCACCTGCGTTAAGAGGCTCCCTGACAATCGGTACCAATACCTATTATTTGGGAGTTGATTTTTTACAGGTAAGAGGCCCTGAACTTCAATTGGCAGCGCCGGTTGTTTTCGCAGGTTTTGGTTCTCTGGCAGATTTGGTATCGCTTGATGTGTGGGGAAAAATTGTTGTCGTAAACATGGGCGAAAACGACTCAACGAAAGTGGTGGCATCCGGCCGTTTCAGAGATGCAAAGCAAAAACTGCTGCGTGAGAAAGGCGCACTGGCCATGGTCGAACGTTACTGGCAGTCGGCCGACGAATGGGAACTGCCCATGCATGCCTTTAGCGGCCAGCGCGCCCAGCTGCCGCAGGACACACTGCTGCCTGTATTCTTCATTCATGATTCCTCTGCCGGTTTTCCCATCTTTGTAAAAAATGCCGCCACCTGCGCGATTCAGGTCTCGGGCAGCAGGATCCTGGAAGTGAGAGCTGAAAACGTGATGGGCTGGGTTGAAGGATCCGACCCTCAGTTAAAAAATCAGTTCGTTGTTTTGTCTGCCCACTATGATCATATTGGTGTGGCTTCCGAGCCGAAGATGGTAGAAGGAAAACTGGACAGTATTTATAATGGTACGAGAGACAACGCCATCGGCGTCGCGGCCGTAATCAACGCGGCCCGTTATTTTACACTGCATCCGCCGAAGAGATCGGTTTTGTTTATCGCTTTTACGGGTGAAGAAATGGGACTATTGGGCAGTAAGTATTTTGCAGCCCATCCCACCATCGCTTTGGAAAAACTGGTTTTCAATTTAAATATAGATAATGGGGGCGTCAACGATACCCGCCTGATCAATGTTATCGGTCTGGGAAGAACTTCTGCCGACAAGGAGGTGGAGCGAGCCTGCACAGCCTATGGACTTCTGCTCCGGGGTGACCCTGCGCCGGAGATGGGCCTTTTTGACAGAAGTGATAACGTTAGCCTGGCTGCGAAAGGAGTGCCCGCGCCTACCTATGGTATGGGGGTAAGTAAAGTGGATGAATCCATCATGAGATATTATCACCAGCTAGGAGACGAAATCGGAAATATAGATTTGGACTATGTGGTTAAATACATGAAGTCATATATACTCGCCGCTAAATATATTGCGGATAATCCAGTGCAACCGCATTGGATTGCAGGTGATAAATATGAAGCTGCCTGGAAGGAACTTTATTCAAAACCCAATTAGTGCCGCTTTTGAGATGATACAGGCTGGTACGCGCACAATAATGAACGGATACTGTATCGTCAGCGTTCAGCCCCGGCATCATTTTTTTCTTAAAATCCTGATTAAGAAAAGAATATAAATCTGGCATCGAAATAGATGCATTGGCAGATATGAAAATAAAAACACCATTTCTATATAAAACAGCATGGTTGATCTGCCTGTTTCTTGTTTTCATACCGGCAACACGGGCACAAAATACCGTTCCGGTTCCCTTGGATTCCCTGCACTGGGATATAGATGCCAAAACGAAAAAAACGGAAGAGTACCTGGGGAAACAATGCCTGAAGCTGGTGGATGGCGCGGCGTATTTAAAAGATCCATTCGAAAACGGCATCGTCGAATTTGATATAAGCTTTGGAAAAGATCGTTGCTTTCCCGGACTCATGTTTCGTATTTCTGACAGTAAAAATTATGAATTTCTTTATCTGCGTCCCCATCATTCCGGCGATCCGGATGCGATTCAATATTGTCCTATAATTTATAGCAACGATTCATGGCAGTTATATTCCGGTGAAGGTTATTGCGCACAGAAAGATTTTGCCCTGAATGCCTGGATTCATATCAAGGTGATTATTTCGGGCGATCGCGCAGAGCTCTATCTGGATCACGAATCCACACCCACCCTGTATATGTATAAGTTGCAGCGCAGTCCTGCTTCAGGCAGGCTCGCTCTCGACAATCATTCCGACGCCACCGTGCGTTTCGCCAATTTTTCTTATCTGAAAATGGATAATGCACCGCTGCAATCGGCTCCTAAAATGACGAAACCGCTCTCGGCGGGAATGGTCAGAACATGGCGGATCTCTAATTCTTTCAGTGAAAAATCACTCACTGATAAATACCTGCTGGATAACGATGAACTGCAACACCTCACCTGGAAAACCCTTGCTACTGAGGAACTGGGTTTTGTCAACATTGGAAAATATATAGTAAAAACGAATGAACAGAATTCCGTTTTTGCAAAGTTCACGACCCGCTCGGACAAGGACCAGATCAGAAAACTGTCAGTTGGTTTTTCAGACCGCTGCAAAGTATTCCTCAATGGGCGCCTGCTTTATGCAGGTAATAATACTTTCAAATCGAGAGACTATCGTTTTTACGGCACTATCGGATTTTGGGATGAAGTCTTTCTGGATTTAAAAAAAGGAAACAATGAAGTGGTGATCGCGGTGTCGGAGGACTTTGGCGGCTGGGGCGTGGAAGCGAGGCTCAATGATTTGGACGGAATAGTGATTACGGAATAGTCTTAAAAGACCTTTTCCCTAACTTTAAGCGTGCGTCAAACCCTTCTCTATATCGTTGCGCTGATCACTGTCCTCTCCGTAAAGGGCCAGTCGGCCTCTTCACCAACCGGATATCTCGATATGGGCGATTCAATTGAATTTATATTCGGACAGCAGAGCAAAATCCGGATCGGAAACGTGCAGGTTTTGTTGAAAGACCGGATCAATGAGATTCATGAATTGAATGTGGCCGGCGACTTTAATAACTGGAACCCAAAAGATTCAAAATATATAGCGGTGAAAGGGAGCAATCAGCAGTTCAGACTCACGGTGGCTAAGTCCCAGCTCGGAAAAAAAGGAGAACTCCGGCAATTTAAATTTGTGATCAATCATACCTGGTGGGTCGAACCTCCCGCTGAGGCAGTCAATCAATTCAAGGGCAGGGATGGGAATACTAACCTGACTCTAAAGCTTTGAATAAGGTGAAGTAAAGGAGAGTTACGAATGGATAGAACTTGCGCTAATCCTCGCGCCCACTGAGTCGGGTGTACTATTTGACGGAGCCTGCCTTTTTGCAAAATCGGGAATGAAAGACAGGGTCATTGCATTACTGGAAAAAGCAATGATAGGAGGATCGGGTAATAGAACCTGGATATTACAGGATCCGGACTATAATTCACTTCGTAAGGATCCCCGGTTCATTGCACTGATGGAGGGGGCTGCGAAGGAATGATCGTATACGCCGAGACAGCACTTCCTGTCATTTTACTTTCCTGTTTCGTTCAATAAAAAACAGGGCGATAAAGAAGGACAGCAGTATGAGTGAACTTGCCCACAACATAAAATCATTTCCAAATAAGGTTGAATTATTCATCATAGTTCTGATTCTTACTAAATAAAACTATGCTTAATACGAAATGTGTCATATGATATAAAGGGGTAAGGAAGCATGATATTTATCATATCTGGAGGAACGATAGGAACCATCTTCAGTATTTACTTTTCCCGGAAATGGCAGCTGTGTTGTCATTCAGCTCTTAAACTGTTTACCGGGTTCGCCAGCGCTGCTTTGATAGACTGAAAACTGATGGTGATGATGGTTATTGTAATGGCTAAAATACCGGCTATTATAAATACAAAGGGACTGATAGAAATCCGGTAGTCATATTTCTGAAGCCAGCCTGTTAAAAAATAGAGGGCCACAGGTGATGCGATAAAACAACTGATAAACACCAGCAGAATAAAATCCATAGATAAAAGCATCCATACCTGTGGAACGGATGCGCCCAGAACTTTTCGGATGCCAATCTCCTTGGTCCTTTTTTCCGCCATATATGCGGCCAGACCAAAAAGACCGAGGCAGGAGATAAAAATAGCGAGCGCAGCGAATAGTCCCGCGAGTTTTCCTATCAGCACTTCCAGTTTAAATTTGGCTGCGTAACTTTCATCTGCAAAAAAATAAGTGAAAGGATAGGCCGGATTGTATTTGATGAAAATGGCGGTCAGGTCTGTTACTGCGTCGGCAGTTTTAATGCCTGGCTTTAGACGATACATCATCACATTCTGCGCTCTGGTTTCATACATGAAGATGGTGGGATCGGCGGGTGCAAATGGAGAAGCCATGATCGCGTCTTTCACTACGCCAATTATTTTCAACTGCGTATCGATATAAGTAATTTCAGTATTAACAGGATTTTTTAACCGCAGCAGTTTAACTGCCGCTTCATTACAAATCACATTCAGGGTATCTGAAATCCCGCTGAAATTTCTTCCTTCCTTCATCGACATGCCCAGCGTATTAAAATAATCATCGGTTACATGTGCGTAACCCATGTTGATGAATTCACCGGGTTTTTTTCCTGGCCAGTTTTCCAGATCGCGGTGACTGGCACTGCTGGTCACTTTGTTCGATCCTGTCGTAACCATTTCGGCAATGCCTTTTTGTTTAAGTTCATTCCGGATGGCAGTATAATTTCTAACCAGATCCTCATTTATATCCGTCATCATCAGCCGGTTTTTATCATACCCTGAAGGCCGGTTCTTCGCGTACCGGACCTGCTGGTAAATGATGAATGTACCGATGATCAGGGCGATGGAGCAGCTGAATTGCAGGACCACCAGTATTTTTCGGGGCAGGCTGGCTGTGCTGCCTTCGCGAATATTATTTTTCAGAACCTTTACCGGATTAAAGGAAGAAAGGTAGAATGCCGGCCGGCTGCCGGCAGCCAGCGCGGTAATCAGCACGCAACCGGTAGATATACTCCAGAATGCGGGATGGGTAAACGGAATGCTTAGTGCTCCGCCAGTGAGTAAATTAAACGCGGGCAATGCGAGTTGCACGATTAGTATGGCCAGCACGAATGCGATAAAAGTGAGCATCACTGACTCCGTCAGAAACTGAAAGACCAGTTCTTTTTTTCGCGAGCCGATCGCTTTTCGGATGCCCACTTCTTTTGCTCTTTTTTCGGAGCGCGCAGTGGTGAGGTTGACAAAATTAATGCAGGCAATCAGCAGCACCATGGCGCCGATAATCGTGAAAATGTGAACATACTCAATAAATCCGGCAATAGGTTTACCATTTTCATAGGATTCATATAGATGCCAGTTCGCCATGGGATCCAGTACAACATTTGTTTTCATGGACATTTCGTTGTCTGTTTCCGTTTTTTCGATATCCCTGATTTTCCTGGCAACCTGTGTTTCCGAAACACCTGGCTTGAGTTGGACATAAGTGATGAAGTTGGTCCAGCCAAACCCTTTGGACCGGGCGATTTTTACAAAGTCATTGGTAGCCTCCAGGTAACTGAAGGGCAACAAGTAATTGAACTGGAAGGTCGAATTTGCGGGCAGGTCTCCGAGAATGCCCGTGACTTTTAAATCATTTTTATTATCAAAGCGAATCGTTTTGTTGAGTGCATCTTCATTGCCGAACAAGGCTTTTGCGGTACTTTCCGTCAGTACGATGCTGTATGGATCACGCAACACGTCTTTAGGTTCTCCCTCCAGCAGAGGAAATTGAAACATCAGGAGAAATTCACCGGCTACATAGTTACCATTCAGATACATTTTTTTGTTACCTGCCATAAGTCCATGGGAATCGCCCCGATCGGTTTCGGCAACCGATTTGATTTCAGGAATTTGATTTCTTAGGGCGTCGGCAAGTTTGAGCGACGTGCCGGCATAAGTAAGTGTATCGCTATTCCCATAAAAATTTCTGCTCACATGAAAGAGCTGTTTATAGTCAGGTAGAAATTTGTCGTAACTATATTGATTGTAAACCCAAAGTCCTATGATCAGGGCAACGGCCATGCCCGTGGCAAGTCCGAAAATATTCAATGCGCTGTAACCTCTACCCCGCATGATATTGCGCCAGGCTGTTTTGATATAATTTTTCAGCATACGTTACGATTAATATATACTACCCTCCCAATAGGATACCAATTGATATGTCACTTATTCTTAACGCTTTGTAAAAGCAGGGCCATGAAATACTGTCCGGATTCGTACGGAACTGTACATTTAAAGGAGATGAGCCGCTGGGCAAAGAAATTTGAGCTGCTGACAATAGCATATCGCTAAATTTGTGCCGAGCTTTGTCAGATCAAATAATCTTTCAAAGTATGAAAAAAGTAGTGTTAATCACCGGAGCTTCTTCCGGCATTGGAAAATCAGCAGCGGAATACCTTGCTGAACGGGGTTATATCGTTTATGGCGCGGCGCGCAGAATAGACAAAATGGCTGATCTGAAAGCCCGCGATATTAAAACCCTGACGATGGACGTGACCGACGAACATTCGTCCAGCGAGGGTGTAAACAAAATCATCACTGCCGAAGGTCGCATCGACATCCTGATCAATAATGCCGGTTTCGGATCTTACGGAGCTATTGAAGATGTCTCCATCGAAGACGCCAGGTATCAGCTGGAAGTGAACGTATTTGGCGCGGCACGGTTAATCAAACTGGTTCTTCCTCATATGCGTGCGCAACACTCCGGAAAAATCCTGAACATATCATCAATCGGCGGTAAACTGGCCATGCCCTTTGGAGGATGGTACCATGCGAGCAAGTTTGCGATAGAGGCACTTAGCGATTCTCTACGTAATGAGGTCAGGCCCTTTGGAATCGATGTCATCGTGATCGAACCAGGTGGTATTCAATCGGAGTGGAGCGGGATTGCGCATGACAGCCTGATTCGGGTATCGGGGAATACGGCTTATAAAGAAATTGCGGTGCCTGTGGCAGATGCATTCAACAACATCGAATCGAAGGTTCCCGGTCCCCTCCTGATTTCAAAATTGATTTATAAAGCAATCACTGCTACAAAACCAAAAACCCGGTATTCTGCGGGATATATGGCGAAGCCCGCGCTGTTTATGAGAAAAATCCTGTCCGACAATATGTTTGATAAAATGATCATGAGCCAGGTTAAACGGATGAAATAATAAAAAAATGACAGAAGCTCTGCAATACAATATGCTTTATTCCTGCGTTCACAAGCAACACAGAGCCAGCGACCAGTTTGCAACTGATCACGCATTGTCTTATGTTCTTTCGGGAGAAGTTCATTTTTTCAGCAATAACGGTAGCCATGTATCCGGGCCGGGGTCTATTAATCTCTTCAGGAGAAATCAATTGGTGAAGGCAACCAAATTGCCGGAAGCGGACGGGACGCCCTGTACTTCCCTGACAATATTTATATTGGATTCGATTCTGCGTAAGTACGCTGCGGAAAAAAATATCCGGCCGGATAAAAAATACAAAGGCGAACCTGTCGTTGGTCTTTCCCACGACCTTTTTATAAAAGGATATTTTGATTCGCTCCATCCTTATATGGACCAGGATGGAAAAATGACCCAGTCTATGGCAGAATTAAAGACCCGGGAAATCATCGAGTTGCTTTTGAGGGCGGATCCTGCACTTCAGGATTTTTTATTTGATTTCAGCGAACCACATAAGATTGATCTCGAGTTTTTCATGAATCAGCATTTCACGTACAATGTGCGTATGAGTCAGTTTGCAAAAATGACGGGCAGGAGCCTCGCGACTTTTAAACGTGATTTTCAGAAGGTATTCAGCCTTTCACCTGAGAAATGGTTATTGAAAAAGCGTTTGGAGCAGGCGCATTTCCTGATCAAGCAGAAAAATCAACATCCTTCCTCTGTATACCTGGATGTGGGTTTTGAAAACCTGTCGCATTTTTCTTTTTCTTTCAGAAAATTGTTTGGATACAGTCCCTCCAGTGTGCTTCTATCTTAAAACGGGGTAAGTGGCATAAAGCGATTCCACCAGTTCCTTCCGGTATCCGGGAGTATGTTTGTAGGTATTGATCACGTCATTGGCCTGAACCAGTTCATTGTTGACGACTTTGAGGGCCACAAGCTTTTCGGTGTTCTGCCAGATACCCGGATCATATTCAAACACGGCCTGATAGAAATGAAGAGCTCCTCTTGAATCGCCCAGTTTCGACTCCAGATCACCTCTTAAATAATCCAGGAACGGGTCAATTCCCACCAGAGTGTCCAGCCGGTCAATCGCGCGACTGTAATCCGTGTAGTCGTTGCTGTTCACATACTTGTTCGTCATCAGCAGATAGGTCGTTGGTTCATCCGGAAACAGCGAAACAAAATGATCAGCGGATTTCCTGAATGGTTTATCGCCGAGCTTATCACAAGCCAGCATATATTGCAGCGACAGGTGTTTGTCGTTCCGGGTCTGTTCATCAAATTTTTCGAAGGCCGATCGGGCCACACTATAGTTTTTGGCTGTCATCGCATGATCGAATATCGCGCCGTATTTCTCTCTTGATGTCATGGAAGCATGCGCGTCCGGCGTGGCCATGTCTTCGATCAGGTAAGAAAATAGCCTGGCGTAGGACTCGCCAAGCTGATAGGAAAAAATATCGGCGGCCCGCAACGAGTCTTTTATTTTGATCAGTGTAATATCCTGGTAATTGAGTCCGCCGTCCCCGAAGGCCCGGAACAACAGGTGCATTTCTTCATTTTTCATAAAACCGCGCACCAGGCTGTAGCCTCCGTTTTTCGAAATCTCAAGCGTTCGGTTTCCAATCTGAAATAATCCAAAACCATTCGCGATTTTGGTCAACGTATCCACATTATCGATCATGCGGCTTTTAGAACCTGTCCTTTTGATAAATTCCGGGAAATAGATCAGGTTATTGAGTATGGCAGGATCTCCGCTGTTTATAGAGACCTCCAGCTGCGTGGAAAGTTTCTCGGCTTCCGAAGTGGTAACCGGCGTGTTTTTCGCAGAAAGGGGCTGACAGTTCATGACGCCAGCCGCCAGAAGGCTAAGGCCAAGGGTTTTTAGGTTTGGTCGCATGGGTTAAATAGGGACAATGTTCCCTATCAGAACGTCCGGCGGCGCGAAAAATTATTATATGAGGGAAAAAAATCTTCTGTTTAGCAGGTTACGGTAACCTTTAAAAAAGTCGCCGGGATATGAGTCGTATTCCCCTTTGCGCTTTTATTCTGGCTGTTAAACAAAGATTCCAATTCGCTTTGTAACGCCTCTGCCTTACCACTCTTTTCAGCAGCCTCAAAGGCATTCATCGTTGGACCATAAAAATGTCTGAAATGATTAAGAAATACAGACGGGGTATATTCCGCAATAAATGCAAAAGTTTCTTTGGCGAAGGAAATATTGTTTTTGGGTACACCGGCCTGCACAAATCTTTTGGTCACTTCTTCTTCCACGCCCCATAACATCGGACTCAAGAAGCCTTCAGGTGGCGGCGGAGTATAGGCGGCGCTTATTTTTAATATCTGTGCAACCAGGGTCAGGTCCCCGGGTATCCAGTTCGCCATGATAATTTTTCCGCCTTTCCGGGTCACCCTCACCATTTCTTTTGCTACGTCGTACGGCTTCGGTGCGAACATAGCGCCGAACATGGTGATCGTCATGTCAAAACTTTCATTGCTTAATCCATTCAGATCGCTGGCGTCGCCAACCTGAAAAGTACAATTGGAAAGTGCTTCTTTTTTGGCTCTTGCATTTCCCGCTTCTACCAGGTTCACGGCGATATCGACACCTAATACAGTGGCCTGCAGTTTCGCTTCTGGAATGGCCGTGTTGCCGTCGCCACAACCCAGGTCAAGAATCTTAAGCCCTTTGCTAATGCCGATGGCAGAAACGAAGGCTTCACCACTTTCTCTCATGGTTTCAGCAATCTTAGTAAAATCACCTTTTTCCCATAATGCTTTGTTCGGATTCATCGTGTTGTTGATTAAAAATGATAAGATTTATTTTCACAACACGAAATTATAGACGGGAAGAAAACCAGTCTTTGCTTTAGCGTCCGGATATTTTGCTTTCCGGTTCACCGTCATGTATTTGTTTTGCTGCAGCCGGTGAACGGCCAAAACGTTCCTTAAAACACCGGCTAAAATGAGAAACATTCTGAAAACCGCTTTCAAAAGCGGCTTCAGCTACCGTTTTACCCTGGTAGCGGAGGAGAAGATGGGCTTGCTGCAGCCTGTTTTCCAGCAGCCATTTTCCCGGCGTACTGTTGAACTGTTTTTGAAAATCGCGTTTAAATGAGGACAGGCTTCGGTTGCATAAAGCCGCGTATTGTTCCAAACCCAGATTAAAACAATAATTGTCTTTCATCGTACGCTCCATGGATACCGCCTGCGGTTCGCTCATCAGGGAGCTGAAATAGGACAGGGCCTCCACATTATTTCGGTTGTCCACGATGTTTAGAATCAGTTCTTTGAATTTCAATTCGAGCAGTGATTTATCCGGTGTATTTGTACCGGCAAAATAAGCATACATGGAAACAAAGAAGGTTTTCAGTGTATCTGTAGCCTGCAGCCGGATTACGGGCTCGTATTTATCTGTTGTTTTGGGAATGGGGACGGACCTGCTTTTGAGTGTTTCACAGATAAATTCATCCGGAATAAAAAACAATACCAGGCAGAATCCAATATCAAAAAACTGTTCGAGGATACAGGCGCCTTTTCTTACCAGTATACAATCCCCATCACTGATCTCATAAGAACCATGTGCCGTATGCCAGACCTTTTTTCCTTCAAGCACGTAAAAAATGTAATTTTCCTTACTCCATAAATCCGAAAACCTGTTTTTCATCAGTCGCGCTTCCGGCGGGCAGTTGAAAATAGTAATGAGCGAATCCCCGCAGGAGAACTGCCGGCAATACTGCGGATAACTTAAAACACGTTCCTGAAAATTGACCATAACAGATGCAAACGTAAGTTCGTCCTGAATTTAATTCAATATCGGGAATTGAGAAAATCCTATATTGGCTATACGGCACACGCGAGATATCCCGACCGGGGAAAACGGTTGCTCATCGTCATCACCGTCGATCCGGAGCGACGATAATAATTAACTGATCCGGTTTTTATTGAACAGCTGTGATCTGGACAATAACAGATCATCTTCTCTTACGCGTTACCAGCGCGGTGCTCCAGTTATTTCGGTTTTAAATCGCACTGGTTTTTCCAGCCATTCCCGGAAAAGCAGCAGCCCCGCTGTTGCATCTGCACAAACAAATATAATAGACTCCTTAAAGGCAGTTCGTCAACCCAATCCCGCAATCCCAAGGCTTTTCCCGTCAGCCACTCAACGCCGCTGTTTTTTCTACATAACCGTCAATAGCTTAGGTGGTTGTTTCAATTATTCATCAGACCTAAAAAAAACATTTTATGAAAAAAATTTTGCAAAATCCACCTGACCGGTCAATGGGGCTGGCACTCTGCTTTCTGTTATTTTCCGTTGTTTGTTTTACTGCCTGTAATAAATCGGGCAATAACTATCCGACTCAGAAAACCCCTCACGACTATCCATCCGACGTGATAGATAAATGGATGACTCTGGAAGTACGGATTTATAAAGACGCCACGGGACTGGCCAATGGGTACTTTGCGCGTCCATTTGCCTATTCGGGCATCAGCGCCTATGAATCGCTTGATCCCGAAGTGAATTCCTGGAGGTCCAAATACAATGGATTGTCGGGATTGCCGCAAACCTTGAAGAATACCGAATACTACTGGCCGGCGAATGTGAATGCGGCGCTGGCAGAATTTAATAAAACCTTCTTCACCGCTGCCAATGTGAACGCAACGGATCTGGCCGCAATTGATTCATTGGAAAACGCCATTGATTCTTCCTTCGGCACTGTAGCTGCGGATGTTCTGGCCCGGTCGCAGTCTTACGGAAAATCAGTAGCTGATGTGGTTTTGGCCTGGTCAACTACGGACGGCTATGCCCAAAATAATGCACTGCCCTATACACCGCCTGCCGGAATGGGACTTTGGGTGCCCACGCCCACTGCCTTTGCAGCCGCCAGCGGACCTTTCTGGAAAAATAACAGGCCGATTATTCTGGGAAGCGGATTAAATGCACAGCCTCCTCCTCCCTCAGCGACTTATTCAGAGGATGCTTCATCCGCCTTTTACAAGATGGTCAGCGATCTGTACAACGCGTCAAAAACCTTAACAACCGATCAGAAAAACTGGGCCCTGTTCTGGAGGGACGTGCCCGGTGTAACAACACCTGGTCACTGGTTGAATATCACCAGGCAGGTGATCCTGCAAGCGAAAAGTCCGCTCGACAAAGCCGCGGAAGCATATGCCCTGGTGGGAATCAATCTCAACGACGCAATCATCAGTGCCTGGGAAACCAAATACCAGTATAATCTGGTCAGGCCGGTAACTTATATCCGCAATGTGATCGGGGATGCCAGCTGGCTTCCGGCCATACCAACGCCAGCACATCCGGAATTTGCATCGGCCCATGCCGTAGTTTCCGCCGCGGCCTCCGATGCGCTGCATTCATTGTATGGGGATATCGGGTCTTTCACGGATCATACTTATGATTACCTGAGTTTCCCGGCACGTACGTTCGCGACATTTCAGGATATTGGAATAGACGCCGGCAATTCGAGATTCTATGGCGGCATTCACTATCAGCCGACCATTGATGCGGGATTGCTTCAGGGACGAACTGTCAGCGCCAATATTACCAAAGACCTCGGGCCATTTTAAATGAAGGAAAACATGTCCCTTTTAAACAACCAGCAGAAAATGTATTACACGTTGCGACTGGCAGTAGCGATGTGTTTTATCGGCCACGGAGCATTCGGTATCATAACGAAACCCATCTGGTGCAATTATTTTGCTGTATTCGGAATTGGCCATGAAACCGCTTATCGCCTCATGCCCATGCTGGGCCTGTTTGATATATTGATGGGAATCGGCATGCTGCTGTACCCGATTCGCGCAATTCCTTTCTGGCTGCTGATCTGGGGTGTCTTAACCGCCGGGTTACGCCCTTTGTCAGGAGAACCGGTTGCCGAATTCATTGAACGAGCGGGCAACTTTGGTGCACCGCTCGCGCTGTTGATTTTAACGGGCAGTTTTAATATGAAAAAGCTGTTTGCAACACTTGATAACAACCCGGCGCCTGAAGCGAAATCCTGGGCCCGGGTTTTATTTTGTCTGAGAATAACTGCATTTCTTTTGCTGGCGGGGCATGGCTGGCTCAATCTCACGGGGAAAAAAAGTCTGCTCGCGCAATATTCCTCTCTTGGTCTTTCCAATCCGGTTCATAGTGCTTTCATGATCGGTAGTTTTGAAATGATCGCCGCCTTTTTAGTGCTGATTCATCCCACTCGCCCGTTGATTTTCATCCTTGTAATATGGAAAATCACCAACGAACTTTTTTATCCGCATTACGCTTTATTCGAATGGATCGAGCGCGGGGGAAGTTATGGCGTGCTGCTCGCGCTCTGGTTTGCGCTGGCAGCCAGTTCGGCAAAAGCAGCGCTGAGGAATCGTTTATTTGGCGCCATATCCCACACAGTGTAATTAATTATACATTTGAGCATAATGCTGAGGGCGATACTCCGGGAAACCGCCTTCAGAAATTCAGTTTGCGTTCAAATTTAGTGTTATTTTCATTAAGCAATTTTCAAAATGCCTTTTTATGAGAAAGATTTTACTTCTTTCGTTTTTCTTAGCTGCAACCACAATGGCTATCTGTCAGACAACCAGTAATTTTTCAGGAGATGCGGACAGAGCCTTTGCCCTCATAAAAAACGGGGCTTTCAAGAATGGGTATAAATATTTAATCAAATTCGCCACTACAGGTCAGGCTGCCATCAACGTAACACCCAAAACAGGCTACCTCATTTTCTTTGTCTACGATAATACAAATCATCCGGCTACTCATTTTAAGGCGCACTTAATGACAGCAGACAGTGCACTCATGAAAAAATATACGGTGAGGCCTTTTGACCGGGCACAGATCGGTGTGGCGAGGGGTGCCCAACTGGAGTTTACCACTCCCGCTTTTACATCCGGGGATACGAGACCGGTTAAGCTGGTAGCCGACCCTCAGGCCAAAATCTATGTTTTTTACAAAAAATAATTATGCGGCTGGTCGCTGATCATTTTATTTATTGTTATGCTTCCCGCCAATATTAATGCAGCGAAAAAAAAGTAGATCACGAAACGGGCACACTTGAGGGCAAGGGACTGAACTATTTAGTATTCAGAATCCCACTACAGGTTTTTTTTATTCTGTGGATTTACCTGAGTTGCATCCATCCGTGAAATTGTTGAGTTATATGATCTTTCCGGACTGCCCAGGCCAACAGACGACCTGGAGCGAATCAGCAAAATGTATGAAAACTCAAACCTGATTGTGACTGCCTGGGACGAGCAAAAATTAGTTGGCATCTCCAGATGCATTACGGATTGGGTCTGGAGTTGGTATATGGCCGATCTGGCCGTTCATCCGGGATACAAGAAATCAGGCATCGGTAAAAGACTTGTTGAACAGACAATAGAGAAACTGGGGGACCAGTCGATGATCTTATTATTATCTGTTCCGGCTGCAATGGACTATTATCCCAAAATTGGATTTACAAAAGAGGACAGGGGTTTTATTATGTTTCGGAAGTGTTAGTAGGAAATCCATACTTTGCCGAACCCGACTCGTAAATTAAATAGCAAAACCAGATGTTTAAAATGACAGAAATCTCCAAATGGATATTATATAATATTGTCGTCTGCTTTGCCGTGTATTGGCTTTCCAATCTGATTCTCTGGTATCCCTGGAGCCTGAATGAAACGCTGGGACAGGTTTTAATGCTTACTATAAATCCTTTGCTTTGGGGCATTGCATCGTATCGTTGTATTGTCCGGTATCCCGGGTCTTCACTCATAAAGGCTCTTTACTTAAATAGCCTTGTTTTCATTATTGAAGCCATGGCGTCCGATCTGATATTTTTTGGCATCATCCGTCGGGCGATGAATAAACTGATGCACATCACCACTATTTATGCCTGGGGCTTTGTTCTTACGCTGCCCTTTATTATTTTTTTAGTATTCAGAAAACAAATCGTAAAGAACAAACGCGAGCTGGAAAAATCAGACTTTCGGAATCCGGTTTTAGTTGGGCTGATTTCTTTCATTGCCATTAGAGCGATTATTCTCTTCAATATTAGATTTATTTAGTCAGATCCGGGTGAGTGATTCAGTTTTTTCATCAGTTCTTCCGGCGTCAACAGCATCAATGGTTTCTGGTCGGGATCTTTAAAGTATTCTTCAATCTGATAGGGCTTCTTCTGTATCACATACTTATCAATGAAGCCAAGAATCTCAGGTATATTATAAAACATCGGGAGGACGGATACCTCATGGCCCAGGCCCTCTTCGCTATAGAAAAAATAAGGATAATTGTTTTCTTTCGATATTTTGGCGATCCACGCAGAGCCGTAAAATCCTTTATTAAAAAAGCGGATCTTATTATAAGGAACTATTTTATCTGCGCTTCCGTGAAACATCATTTTTGGCGCCGGCAGGTGTTTATATTTTAAACTGCCATCAAAACTCAGAATCGCACCAGAGAATGAGACAACGGCTGCATATTGAAATCCAGCAGGCAGTTTATCCGAGACGGGGTATTCGTTTTTTCTTTCAAATTCTGCCGTCAGAACCGTTATGGCTCCTGAACTAGAACCCGACAGAATGATTTTGGATGTATCAATACCTGTCTGACCTGCATGGGAGATGATCCAATGGGTACAATCATACACGTCATCTACCGCCATGTCAACTGCTCGTCTCAAAGGTTCAATATTGAATTTTGAAATATTTGTTACGCCGCGGAGACCAAGTCGGTAGGACATCGACACAACGATATAATGACTCTTTGCAAGACTGTTAAAGTAGAGATTGTAGATGCTGTCATTTCTTTCGCCACCCATAAATGCGCCCCCAAACACAAAAAGAATGCAGGGATGCTTCACCAGGGTATCCAGGCCTTTAAGGGAATAAATATCCAGCCCGAGTGACTGAGTATCCTTTATGGCATAGGTGAAGCTTTGTTTATTTACAGAATCGGAAATAGGGATACTGGGGGGTGTAAGAATGGGCACATTCTGGGCTGATCCCGACGCGCAGGACAAAAAGGCAAGCAGAAGAAGGCAGATCGGGCCAGGTGTTAAGCCGGCATTTATTTTAATCATTGGGGTAAAGCCCAGAATATATCCGGATTATTTGTTTTATAAGATAGGGTGGTTACGCCGGATTTTGGATCCGTATAGGATGATTTTTGCGGGGACTGCTGGTATGCATTTGACGACAGTAATTCAACATAGCTAACCGTTTTACTTTTGACTGCGGTTTCATAGTCAAATTTACTTTCCAGCGGACATTCCAACCGAAACAGATTTTTCGCCATGTATTGGTATAGATAGTCTTCTTTGGTCTTGGATACTTTATGGTTCCAGTTGGCTTCAGGATTTAAAATAACCGGCCTGTCGTCGATGATTCGTTCCCTGACTTCTTCAATACCCAGCAGATTTCCTTTCTCATCCATAACATATGCATCATTGGTCGGATCTATCCACAACCATTTATGGAGTTCTTTGGAAAAGACTATATTGATAACATGGCATTCCTGAAATACAGAATCTTTTGGCATACAGGTGACGAAACGGGAAGGGATACCCAGCGATAAATAACATTCATTTAAAACCGTGGCAAGTCCCCTGCAGTTGAGACCGCGATTGTCGCGTTTGCATTCCGCAATCATACTCATGGCATTTTTAACTACCGGATTCATATGCTCGCCGTCATGCGGAATCAGGTTGTGCACCCAGTGCAGGAGGTTTAATATTTGTGACACTTCATTTCCTTCGCCTATAACGGAATCCAGTTTGAAACCTTTTCTTAAGGCTGCCAGGTTGCTATCGGTCGCGGATTGGTACGTGAATTGGGGCACCGGCCTCCGGTCTTTCAGATTGTAGTTGCCGGCGGTTTTCAAAATGTCCAAATAGCCCGGAACATATTGAATTTCCGTCAGTGCCTGTTTATTTCCATTCAGCAAAATGATAAAATCAAATTTTGTTTCTGATGTTATGGGCACTGAAATCGAATCTTTATCTGTATAAAAGGTAACTGATTGCCCTTTTGAAGAAGTGGCATAGATATCCGGTTTTACTTCCGGCGTAATGGTCCAGAAGCTTTTCCTAAAGTCTCCGCCATCCCGGATATCTACTTTTACTGAATTGGCCTGGATAGTCGGCAATACTTGTTGCGAAAAAGCTATTTTTCCCGACAGTAAAAAAACAAAACCGAATAAACAATTCTTTATCATAATGCAATATAATTACACTGCAGGTTTCGCGGTAAACAGGCCTTTATAATATTTTCTGTAGGCGTATCCCAGAAAAAGATTGGGAGCCATTAAGAAAACACCCATCAGCCATCCCGAAGGAACCAGAATAGTATGAAATAATAATACGTTCACACTGATCGGAAAAACGACCACAGCTGCAAAGGGAGCGTAGCGATTGAAGAGAAGCGAGAGGCCGCCAAGAATCTGTATGGTTTTCATCATGGGATAGATATAGCCCGTACCCTTGAGTCCCGCCACCAGCGCACCCGGCTTTCCCGTATGCAGGGGCTGGTAGGGTATGAAATGTAAAAAATAATCCAGACCGAATACCAGATAAAGAAATCCGAGCAGGCAGCGGGCAATTGTTGTCCAGGTTTTTATTTTCACTCGTTAACAAGTTTATTCAAGACATCATCATCACCCCTAAATTAGGACCATTCATCATAAACTTGAACGAAATAACCTGAACTTCCTTATTTTGACCGGCTAAACCACCTGCTTATGTCTTTCTCCGCCCCGCGCACCTGTTTCAGGTTGATTTTGCTAATATCACCCGTGCTCATTTTTGCCTCAGCCCGAGTGAGTAGCTATTCCGGTTTCAGTCGTATCATTTTATCGGATACCACAAAAGCCGATTCTATAAAATACGAATCATATAAAAGCCTGCCGCTAAAACCGCAGCGTAAAATAGCTTTTAATTCCAAAGAGGGTTCATGGACCAGTCTCGATATCAGCCCCGACGGGCAAACCCTGATCTTCGATATGATGGGTGATCTGTATACCATGCCCGCATCCGGCGGAAAGGCAACCGCGATCACCAGGGGGCTGGCCTACGATGTACATCCGCGTTTCAGTCCCGACGGCAAAAAAATATTATTTATCTCCGACAGAAGCGGTGCCGATAATGTCTGGTACATCGATACGGAAAAGAAGGATACCATTCAGGTGACGAGTGACCAGAACCAGTATTTCCCCAGCGCCTGCTGGACTCCCGACGGAGAATATATTGTCTACGCCAAGGGCAGAAGAAATATCAAGCTCTTCATGGCCAGCCGGAAAAGTGGTACCGGTGTGCAGCTGATTGATGCACCCGCCAATTTAAAAACCATTGATCCCGCGGTAAGCCCCGATGGCCGTTATATTTATTTTTCCCAACGTACCAATGCATGGAACTACAATGCCGTATTGCCACAATATCAGGTGGGCGTGTACGATCGCGAGAACGGAAAAGTAAATACCGTCACTTCGCGCTACGGATCGGGATTCACCCCCGTGCTCTCTAAAGATGGCAAATGGCTGGTTTACGGAAGTCGCTTTGAAGACAAGACCGGACTGGTTATCCGCAATCTCGAAACCAGCGGGGAAAAATGGCTGGCCTATCCCGTGCAGCGCGACGAACAGGAGTCCATTGCGCCATTGGGCGTTCTGCCGGGCATGGTTTTTTCACCCGACAGTAAGGCATTGTTTGTTTCCTACGGAGGAAAAATCCATCGCGTGCCCGTGGATGGCAGCGCTATAACGGAGATTCCGTTTAGTGTGGACCTGGAGCTCGAACTCGGTCCCCGCCTCGCTTTCAAATACCCTGTGAGCGATACGCCTTATCAGCAGGCCACCCAGATACGTGACGCCGTTCCTTCACCGGATGGAAAAAGACTGGCTTTTACTGTGTTGAACCGGTTGTATATCATGGACTATCCCAATGGCAAACCCCGGCGACTCACCAGCAATGAGTTTACAGAAGCACAGCCTGCCTGGGCGCCCGACGGCAATGCCATCGTCTTTACCACATGGAATGCAGACGGAGGCAATCTCTTCAAAATAAATCTGACTGCAAAAAATGCCTCACCTCAAAAATTAACCAAAGAGCCCGGTCTCTATCAGACTCCGGTATTTAATATAACAGGAGATAAAATCGCCTTCGTCAGAAGTAAGTCACGCGTATATAAAGAAGCTTATGGTCCCGAATACGACGGTGATGAAGATGATCTTTGCTTGATCCCTTCTGGCGGAGGCGACATTGTCCTCATCGACAAGGCACTTGGAAGATTCAACCCCCATTTCATCAAAAGTCAGCCCGAAAGACTCTATCTCACCAATGGAACCGGCGATCTTGTGTCGATTAAGTTCGACGGTACCGACGAGAAAAAAATAACGCACGTAACAGGCATCACAACCTATGGAACAATTCCTTTGAAAAATGGCAGGCCCGACGCGGAGAAAATGCAATGTATCGTTGGCGAGAATGACGCCGAAGACAGGGAAAGAGAAGTGACCCTGCCTTCTCCCGCCGCGCTGATCACGATGTCGCCTGCCGGCGACCGGGCACTGACACAAATCAACAATGATATTTATGTAGTAACGATTCCCAAAACGGGCAAGCTCTATAATATTTCTGTCTCGAATCCTGCCGAGTCGGAGTTTCCTGCCCGCAAGCTCACAGAAATTGGAGGGGAGTTTCC
The DNA here is from genome assembly GCA_965214575.1 of Puia sp. Lineage (GTDB taxonomy): Bacteria > Bacteroidota > Bacteroidia > Chitinophagales > Chitinophagaceae > Puia. The sequence continues at coordinate 26,074 of CBDCCE010000029.1, read as the reverse complement.
ATCCTGGGAAGCGGACGGAAAAACCGTGCACTGGAGCCTTGGGAGCACGCATTTTATGTACGACGTGGACAAAGCGCAGGCATTCGACGACAGTGTAGCCGCAGCAAAAAAACTCACCGATAAAAGAGCGGCAGATTCCATAGCCCGTCTAACGGCAGATCCTTCCTTAAAGAAAATGGCCGATTCGTTGAAGAAGGTGACCGATTCACTCAAGACAAAGGATACGACAGCAAAAAAAGATCCTAAAAAGGAAGAACCCAAATTCAAGGCTTCCGAAAACGACGTGAAAGTATTTTTCAAAAAGGATTTACCGACCGGAACCGTACTGATGAAGAATGCCCGAATCATTACCATGAAGGGCGATGAAGTGATCGAACAGGGAGATCTGCTGGTTGTGAATAACCGAATCGCCGGAGTCGGCGCAACGGGCTCGCTCACGGTGCCATCGGGTGCAAAAATTATGGACATGACAGGTAAGACCATTGTGCCTGGTTTTGTGGATCCGCATTCGCATATGTGGCCGAATTGGGGGATACATAAAAACCAGGTTTGGATTTATGCCGCCAATCTCGCATACGGTGTAACCACCACACGCGATCCGCAAACGGCCACAACCGATGTGCTCACCTACGGAGATATGGTGGATGCCGGTTCAATGATCGGTCCCCGAATATATTCCACCGGCCCCGGTGTTGGATTCTGGTTCTATAACGTAAAGGATTCCGCCCAGGCTGAAAGTATTCTGCAGCAGTACAGCAAATACTTCCATACGAAGTATATCAAAATGTATCTGACCGGTAACCGGAAACAGAGGGAATGGATCATCATGGCCGCACGCAATCAGCAACTGATGCCCACTACCGAAGGAGGTCTCGATCTCAAGCTGAATATGACCAACCTCCTGGATGGTTATCCGGGTCACGAGCACGCCCTGCCCATTTATCCTTTATATAATGATGTGTTTAAAACGATCGCTCAGGCGAAAATGATGGTGACCCCCACTTTGCTGGTTTCTTATGGCGGCCCCTTTGCGGAAAATTATTTCTGGGAAAGAGAGAACCCTTATCACGATCCCAAAGTGCAATACTTTTTCGCTTACACCGAACTGGCGAGAAAAACCCGGCGTGTGGGTCAGTGGACACTTCCCGAAGAACAGGTATTTCCCAAACACGCAAAGAATATGAAGAACCTGATTGAAGCCGGCGGACTGGTTGGCGTGGGTAGCCACGGCGAATTTCAGGGACTCGGTTATCATTGGGAAATGTGGGCTCTGCAAAGTGGTGGCATGCGTCCAATCGATGTGCTGAAAGCCGCTACCATACTGGGCGCAGAGGGGCTTGGGCTCGATAAGGATCTCGGCAGCGTGGAACCGGGTAAACTGGCAGACCTGGTTATAATGGATAAGAATCCGCTCGAAAATATCCGCAATACCAACAGCATACAGTTCGTCATGAAAAACGGCCGGCTCTATGATGGAAACAGCGGCGACGAAGTATATCCGCTGCAGAGAAAACTGGACCGCAGCGAATGGAAATTTGATAAGCCCTTAATGACGACAGATATCAAGGAATAGTAGATCTAATATTTCCGGATTCCCTGCATGAATTGCGAAGGAGTCTGATTGAATTCTTTTTTGAATGCTTTCGTAAAGTAGGACTGCGTCTGGATTCCAATCCGGTACATGACTTCTGCGAGTGACACATCCTCATGGGTCATGATCTGAACGGCTTTTTTGAGACGGATGGTCCGGATGAAATCGCCGATGGACTGATTGCTGATGCTCTTAATTTTCTGATAGAGTTTGGTACGGCTCATGCCGATTTTATTGCATAGATTTTCGATATCGAAATCGGGATTCACCAGTTCCGAATCAATGATCTCCAGCAGGCGCGTCATGAATTCTTTGTCTTTTTCCGAATGCACCAGTTCCATGGCTTCAATATGGGATTCACGCGTATAGCGGTCTCTTATTTTGGTATTCTGTTCAAACCGGTTGCGAATCGTTAGCCCAAGTAGTTCCATATTAAGCGGCTTGCTGAAATAATAGTCCGCTCCCGAGCCGAGTCCTTCTTTCTGCGAAGCGAGTGCGGTCCTTGCCGTCAGCATGATCACCGGAATATGACTGGTATCAATATCCTGTTTAAGTGCCCTGCAAAGATCCGTGCCATTCATATTGGGCATGATCACATCCGTGATAATCAGATCCGGCGAAATCTCTTTTGCTTTGGCTAATCCTTCTTTTCCGTCCGCCGCTTCTGCAACTTTATAATAAGGTTCCAGGCTCTCTTTAATGAATTGCCGCAGTTCCTCATTATCTTCTACCAGCAAAACGGATTCAACAGGAGTTCTCCGTTGTGTCAGATCTTCTGAAAAAGCCCTTAGATGAACAGGAACCACTTCTTCTTCTTTCTGAGACGCCGCTACGGGCTTGTCACCCAATCCCTCGAGACGAACGTCGCCTGCCGCGAAACTGGTGTCCCTTTTTTCATCCTTTTCATAATCCGCTGCGGCAACCGGAATGCCAATGATGATCTCAGTTCCTTTGAGCCTTTCGCTGTACACGTATACATCTCCCTTATGTAAAAGAGCGAGACTTTTTACAAATGCCAGGCCCAGCCCGGAACCCAGGTGCGAATCGGTGATCCGGTAATATCTTTCGAAAAGATGGCGAATGGATTCTTTTGAAATGCCAATGCCATTGTCTGCTACCCGGATATATATATAATCGCTGCCGCGGAATTCATTTTTAAGAATCAGTTCGTTGCCGTAAGAAGGTTTGAACGCCGACAATGAGGGAAGGATTTCAAGACTAATCCGACCCCCTGTCTTGGTATACTTAAAAGAATTGTGCAACAGGTTGAGTACAATTTTTTCCAACACCTGCCGGTCAAACCAGGTTTCCTTGTTGGAATGAACCAGCACAGTTCCGTCTTCAGGGCTTTCGGATAAAACAGAAGGGTAGGCAGACCCGCCGAAATTCAAATGAAAATCAATGTCTTTCTGTTCGGCCCATTCCCGGAACTCATCGGCGATCTCGTTGAGGAAGGAGTTCATATTGCCTTTCATAACCAGCAGCTTCAGCGCGCCACTTTCCAGTTTTCCAAAATCCATCAGTTCGTTAATCAGACTCAGCAGTCTTTGTGCATTGCGATGCATCGTTACATAATGACGCTGAACGGATGGCCGGCTGTTTTCCTTCATCAGTTTTTCGAGTGGGCCTGTAATCAGGGAAAGAGGCGTTCGGAATTCATGGGAAATATTGGTGAAGAACTGCAATTGAACCTGATGGATCTCTTCTCTTTTCTTTTCCTCCAGCTCTTTTAACTTAAGCCTTGTTTTGAAGCGGTAAATAAAATACAGTGCGGCAAGGGCGGCCGCCAACAATAATAAGGTGAACCAGGCGGTCTTCCAGAACGGGGGACTGATAATGATTTTTATTGCTGCACCCTCTTCGTTCCAGAGCCCGTCGTTATTGGAGGCTTTTACATGAAAAGTATATTCTCCCGGATCGAGATTGGTATAAGAAGACTTTTTTTCTTTTCCCACAAAGTTCCAATCCTTATCTAGTCCTTCCAGCTTATACGCGTATTCGTTATTCTCCGGAATGGTAAAATTGAGAGCGGCAAAATTGAATGAGAAGCTGGATTGTCTATATGAGAGCGCAATCTCCCTGGTAAGCGTAATATCTTTCTTTAGCGGAGATCCGGGATCGCGCAGATTTATTTTCTGATTGAAGATCTGGAAGCCGGTAATATATACTGGCGGAATAAACAGATTGGTTTTGATATTGCCCGGATAAAATGTATTGAAACCATTGATTCCGCCAAAGTACATTTCACCGTCCCTTGTTTTTAAGCATGCATTAGCTTCATATTCCGGACCCTGCAATCCATCGGCTGTATTGAATTTCTTGAATACATTTGTCTCAGGGTTGAAACGCGTCAGTCCATTGGAAGTAGAGATCCATAAATTGCCCTGTCCGTCTTCCGTAATGCCTTTGATAAATTCACTGGAGAGCCCGGCTTTATCTGTATAGATTCTGAAATGATTGTGCGCCGCGTCCAGCAGATACAATCCCTTCTGTCCAACCCATATCCGGTTTTTACTATCCGAGAAGAGTACACGCAGATCGGGCATTTTTTCTTCATTATTAAAATAATGAGTGAAATGCCTTGCAGTTTCGTCATAACAATTTAATCCGCCATCATCTGTTCCCAGCCAGATATGCCCGTCCATATCCTCCAGTATCGAAACAATATTTTTTCCGCTGAGACTGGTTTTCCCGGACGGATCGGTGACCCTGGTAAATATTCCTTTTTTAGGATTGAAGAGATTCAGTCCCCCGTAGTAGGTGGCCACCCAGATATTGCCTTCATAATCCTCAAAAGTTTTCTGCACAAAATTCGAACTGATCGATCCGCTGTCTTTCGGATTATTCTGATAACGGATGAAATGCCCGGTCGTTTTATCCAGCAGGTTTAATCCTCCACCCCAGGTAGACACCCATAGCCGGCCTTCCCGGTCCTGCATAACATCGAGGACAGCGTCGGAGCCGAGACTTTTTTCATTAAATGGATCGTACCGGTAGTGCTGGAAATCATGTTTATTTCTGGAGAATAAATTCAATCCGCCTCCATCGGTTCCGATCCAGATATTCCCTCCGTTATCCTCACAAAAAGCACGCACATCATTATAACTGAGCCCCGAACTGGCCGATTCCTGACGGAATAGATTAAACTTCTCCATGGCCTGCGAGAATACATTTACGCCACCGCGATGAGTGCCGATCCACAGGTTTCCCTGATGATCCTCCCAAAGTGCTGATACCGTTCGCTGGGATAAACTGGAACTATTTCCCGGTTCATTCTGATAATTGAAAAATGAATTTTTTGATGGGTCGAACAGATTCAGTCCCCCGTTTATGCAACCTGCCCAGAGTCTGCCTTTTTTATCCACCAGCAGGCTTTTGATCATATTATTACCCAGACTGCCCGGATTTTTATCTGAATGGGCGAAACGGGTAAAGGTTTTTTGAGCCGGATCAAAAAGAAATACTCCGTCGTCCTCTGTACCCAGCCAGAGATCCCCGCTTCTTTCTTCCTGTAAACAGGTAATACTGTTTCCACTTGGGTTGGTTAGTGCCCGCTCATTCCTGAACAAAGTAAACTGGTGGTCTTTTGGATTAAAAAGGCCTAGCCCGGTTTGAGTGGCTATCCATACATTGCCTGCGTGGTCCACTAAAAGAGCGTTCACCCGATTATCCGGCAAAGGACAATGTTTAAAAGCCTGTTCTTTTTGATCAAAAAGATCTAGGCCGCCGCCGAAAGTTCCAACCCATAAATGATTGTTTTTGTCTTCCGCCAGAGAAGTCACGAGGTTCAGGCTAAGGCTGGCCTGATCACTATCCCGGTGTTTAAAACGGGTAAAATTATTTTTCTCCCGGTTAAGAAGGTTCAAACCATTGGTAGTTCCAACCCATAGCTGGTGCTGATGGTCCTCATAAATACAGCGGATATAATTATCACTCAGACTGTTGCTGTCCGGAGGATCGTTCCGGTAAACCAGAATTTCATTGCCGTCGTAACGGTTGAGACCGTCCCGTGTTCCGAACCAGAGAAAGCCCAGATTGTCCTGATAAATACACTCGATCGTGCTGTTGGAAATCCCCTGTTCGCTGGCGATATGGCTAAAACGGAGCTTGGGTGACTGGGCAGCCACTCTCCCGTTGCCGGTCAGGAATCCGGTAACTGGTATAATAATATATAGTAAAAGAAATTTCCACATGGCCGAACGTCTGTAAAAGGAATATTTGTCAAATTTATCATTCAGCCGGTATTTAATTCAGTTTAAATGTCTTTTCAACCGGCTTTAGTCAGTTAGGACCACAGAAATGCACGTTGGAACAAGTGAGAAAATCAGAATGGGTTTAATTTTAGCCCGCATTGCCATGGTATATACTGCTTAAAATCTGAACAGGGGTTCAGATTCCAAAACAAAACGAAAATGAAAAAACGATTGCTTGCAGAGATTCAGGTCCTGGTTTTCCTTTTATTCTTCAGCTCATCCGTTTTCGCACAAGAAAGGTCTATTACCGGTAAAGTTACCAGCGCCAGCGATGGCTTACCCCTCGCCGGAGTAAGTGTTATTGCCAAAGGGACCCGGTCCGGTACGACCACCGCGGCAGACGGAACCTACCAGATCTTAGTGGGTCCGAATGTGAGGATCCTGGTATTTTCCTTTGTCGGCTACGTGATTCATGAATCGCCTGCTTCGGAGAAATCCATTTTTGTTTCTCTTTCACCGATCAACAGCAATCTGAATGATATTGTGGTTATCGGTTACGGAACGGCAAAGAAAAAAGACCTGACAGGATCCATCGCCACGGTAAACGAGAAAGACTTTCAAAAAGGGGTGATCATATCACCCGATCAGTTGATTGCAGGTAAAGTGGCGGGCGTATCCGTTATTTCTAACGGCGGCCAGCCCGGATCCGGCAGTACGATCCGCATACGCGGGGGTTCTTCCCTGAATGCGAGTAATGACCCCCTCATTGTTATTGATGGTATTCCGATCAATAATGAGATCCCGCCGGGTCAGACCAGCGCCATTGCCGGAGCTGGTAATCCCCTGAGTTTTATTAATCCCAACGACATCGAGTCCTTTACTATATTAAAAGACGCATCGGCCTCGGCCATTTATGGTACCCGGGCAGCCAATGGCGTTATTATTATTACCACCAAAAGAGGAAAGGGAGGTAGCGTGAAAATCAATTTCAATACCCTGAATTCCGTTTCACAAATAACCAAAGAAGTGCCCGTTCTGTCTGCGGCTCAGTTCAAATCCGTTGTCAACGCAAATGGAACAGCGGCTCAGATCGCGATGATGGGAACGGCCAACACGAACTGGCAGAATCAAATCTACCAGACAGCCTTCGGAACAACCAACAATATCAGCGTCACAGGAGGAATTAAAAATCTCCCCTACCGCCTGTCTGTCGGATATCAAAATCAGAATGGGATCTTAAAAACCGACAATCTAGCGAGAACCTCGGCCAACCTCGCAGTGAATCCAAGTTTTTTTGACAACCACCTGAAAGTAAATCTGAACCTGCTGGGTAGTATTGAAAATGCGCGTTTTGCCAACACAGGCGCCATTGGTTCTGCCATCACCTTCGATCCCACCCAGCCGGTATATTCGGGCAGTCAGCGTTTTGGTGGTTATTATGAGTGGCTCGATCCAACCGCACCCACTGGTTTGCGCAACCTGGTGGTAAGAAATCCGCTGGGTTTGCTGGAACAGACAGACAATTCGAGTACGCCAGCCAGAAGCATTGGTAACATACAGCTCGATTACCAATTCCATTTCCTTCCGGAATTACGTGCGATCGTAAATGCTGGATATGATTATGCCCGTGGCAAAGGAAGATCTTATACCTCGGATAGTGCGGCCACTTCCTATATCGCCGGAGGAACGGGCGGTGTGAACAATCCTTACAAGCAGGTCAATGACAATAAAATTTTTGAATTCTATCTCAACTATGTCAAGGACCTGAAAGCCATCAACAGCCGGATAGATGTGACCGCCGGTTATGCTTACAACGATTTTAAAACCACCATCACCAACTACGCTTCTTATTATGCAGATGGAACACAGGTGGCCAATTCAACCCCCGCATTTCCTTACGATATTCCTGAACATACACTGATTTCTTATTTCGGACGATTGAATTATTCCTATAAAGACCGATACCTGTTAACGGCAACCATACGCCGGGATGGATCTTCCCGTTTTGGTCCGGACAATAAATGGGGGTATTTTCCCTCCGCTGCTCTGGCCTGGAATATCAATCAGGAAGATTTTCTTAAGAACAGCAAAACCATATCCAGTTTGAGACTGCGTGTGGGCTACGGAATCACCGGTCAGCAGGATGGGATTCCGAATTATGCTTATCTCGCGAGTTATTCGCTCAGCAATGCAAACGCCTCTTACCAGTTTGGTGACAGCTATTACCAGGGTTACCGGCCGGGCGGATTCAATCCCTCTTTAAAATGGGAACAGACAGCGACCACCAATGTAGGTGTCGATTTCGGTTTCCTGAATAACCGCATATCCGGTAGTCTCGAATTTTATCAGAAGAATACTTCTGACCTCCTGAACAATATTCCACAGCCGGCGGGAAGTAATTTCTCTGCTTTTTTTATCGCCAACGTGGGGAACATGACCAACAAAGGCGTGGAGTTCGCTATTAATGCGGTGCCTATTCAGGAGAAGGACCTTACCCTGACGATCGGATTCAATATCACCTATAACAAAAACAATATTTCGAATCTGACGGTCATCCCGGGTGATACGAGTTATATCGGTTTCCCTAGCGGAAATATCGCCGGCGGAATCGGGGGACAGTTTGCTTTCATTAACGCTGTGGGCACGCCGAAGAATACTTTTTACCTATACCAGCAGACCTACGATAAATCGGGCCATCCGATTGAAGGAGTATTCACCGACAAAAACGGAGACGGTATTATCAATCAGAGCGATTTATATAAGGGTCATCCTGCAGATCCCACAGCCTATCTCGGCTTTACCACTAATCTGAACTATAAAAAATGGAGCGCGGGTTTCGTACTCCGGGCAAGTTTTGGAAATTACAACTACAATAATATTTATAGTCAGACCGGAACCCTTAATCAGATCACCGGTAATGCAGTATTATACAACGCATCCACCAATTACCTGACTACGCAGTTCAAAGGAGGAAACAGTCAGCAGCTGCTGAGCGACTACTATGTTCAGAACGCTTCTTTTCTGCGTATGGATAATATAAGTGTCGGATATAATTTCGGACAGATATCCTCCCACAGCAGAATTACATTACAGATCACCGGGGTCGTCCAGAATGTTTTCGTCATTACGAAATATACCGGGGTGGATCCGGAAATCGCGGCGAATGCACCAACTGCCGGCAATCCGGGTATTGATAATAATCCATATCCCAGACCAAGGGTATATGCGCTGGGACTGAATCTGGGATTTTAATTTATGAACGCAATTGAAAAAATAGTTATGAAAAGAAAACATTTTGCATACATGATGATTGGCTGGATAACGACACTGGGTTTCGTATCCTGCTCGAAGGAACTGAATAAGGTTCCCACGAATGATGTGACCGCTTCCAAAGTGTACAGTACACCGGATGGTTACCGCTCCGGTCTGGCGAAAGTATACGGATCATTTGCCCTCACCGGTAATTCCGGAGGTACAGGTAATCCGGATATTTCCACACAGATTATTTCGGATGAAGGAAATTCTGATTTCCTGCGTATGTATTTTAATCTGCAGGAAATTACCACAGACGAAGCAGCCTGGACCTGGCAAAATGATGCGGGTATTCAGGGGCTCCACGAAATGAGCTGGTCCTCCATTAATCCAATCATTAACGGATTGTACTATCGCTCCTTTTTCCAGATCGCGCTCTGTAATGATTTTATCCGGCAATCCACCGATGCCGCCATTGCGGGTCATGGCATCACGGGCGCCACTGCGGATACGATCCGAAACTACCGGGCAGAAGCGCGTTTTTTGAGAGCCTATCAATATTGGGTATTGATGGATCTTTATGCCAATCCCCCATTCGTAACGGAAAATGATGCGGTGGCTACAACTATACCCAAACAGATTCAACGAAAAGATCTTTTCAATTATGTGGAATCAGAATTGAAGTCTCTAGATTCGGGACTCGTAGCGGCAAGAGGCAATCAGTATGGGCGCGTGGATCAGGCCGCAGCCTGGTCCCTGCTGGCGAGATTATATCTCAATGCGCAGGTATATACGGGCACTTCAAGATATACAGATGCCATTACCTATTGCAATAAAGTAATTAATGCCGGTTATTCTTTACATCCGAAATATCCTGAACTGCTGCTGGCCGATAACAATTTAAATACAGATGAATTTATTTTCACCATTAATTACGATGGTACGTATACCCAAACCTATGGCGGCACTACCTATCTGGCCCATGGCCCTGCAGGCATACCGGGAACCATTTCAGGAACCAACGGAAGCTGGGGCGGCCTACGTTGCACCCAGGATTTTGTAAACCTCTTTTCGGATTATAGCGGTAACACGGATCAGCGTGCCCAGTTTTATCAAACAGGTCAGAGTCTGAACATGAAAGATCTTTATACGGGCACGGACGGTTTCTCCACTTTCAAATACAGAAACCTGACGAGAACCGGAGCTCCTGCGCCGCATGCCGATGCGGCAGGTAATTTCTCCGATATCGACTTCCCTCTATTCCGTCTGGGAGAAATTTACCTGATTTATGCAGAAGCGGTTTTGAGAGGCGGTACAGGAGGAGATCAGACAACCGCATTGAATTATATCAATCTGCTTCGCGAAAGGGCCTACGGAAATACGTCAGGAGATATCACGCCGGCTGATCTGACCACCGATTTTGTGCTGGATGAAAGAGGACGCGAATTATATTATGAAGCTTTCCGCCGGACGGATCTGATTCGTTATGGAAAATTTACTGGCAGTGCTTATTTATGGGCATGGAAAGGAGGAGTGGAAACCGGAGCTGCAGTTGCGGACAAATATAATATTTTCCCATTACCGAGTACTGATCTCACATCTAATCCGAACCTGCAACAAAATTCCGGTTACTAAATTAAAAAATCAATTTATGCAAATACGTAAATGGGTCATTCTATTCCTTATGCTGCTGGCATGCGGTATATACAGTTGTTCAAAGAATGATGTGAATCCAGTGGTTAGTCCGCCGACAAATATCTCCGGATTCAGCAGTACGGCACAGGATGTTGTTTTAACGGCTGCGAATGATTCGGTGTCCGTGACTGAGTTTAAATGGCAGACCCCTTCCTATGGGGTAAGTGTTGCCAATACCTATACCATGATTTTTGATATTCCTTCGGATACCAGCGGCAGCAATGCATGGGGTAATGCGATTAAGTTAACCGTGCCTTCGGGCAGTGTGGCAAAATCTTTTCTCGGAACGGATTTCAATAAAATCATGAACCAGCTGGGACTACCCTTTGATGTGGCCAGTCCCGTGGTTGTCCGGCTGAAATCAGATATCAATCAGAGTACAGGAGCGGCCTCAACTATCGCTTCAGTTTATAGTGATCTGGGTTTAACCGTAACACCTTACCAGGTGATTCTGATCTATCCTAAATTATATCTCGCAGGAGATTTTCTGGTTCCCAACTGGACCCAGCTCGACCAGCCGGGATGGATTCTGGCATCCGTAAAGAGTGACAGTTACTATGAAGGTTACGTAAACTTTCCCAATACTGATAATAGTTTTAAATTATGTACTCAGGCCAGCTGGAACGGCACCAACTACGGCTGGGGAGGCAGCGCCACCACGATCAGCGGCAGCGGCTCCGCCGGGAATTGCTATTTCGGTGGCCCGGGATATTGTAAGGTGGCTGCGGATGTCAGCGCTCTCACCATTTCCTACACACCGGTAAACTGGTCAGTAGCCGGCGATTTTAATTCATGGAGCGTATCGGCGAATCCAATGACATTGAATACAACAACCAATCAATGGACAGCAACCAATATCAGTCTGACTGCAGGTTCCTCCTTTAAATTTGTTGGTGATCCGGGATGGGTTTCCAGTTTCGGGTTGGATACCAAAGGCAATTTGGCTTTCGGAGGGGGAAATATCATTGCAGCAAAAACAGGCACATTTACCGTGACTCTGGATCTGAGCGCCGGGGCAGGAAATTATAGTTATTCCGTAAAATAGAAAGCCGTTCAATGAAAACGATTCAGATAACCTGCGTATTTATTTTTACGCTGTTCACTTCATCCTGCCAAAAAAGCGCGAACGGCAATCAGAATAAACCGCCGGTGGTTAGTGATAGTTCGTTAATTGTGAAAGGAGCCGACATTAGCTGGATTACCCAGATGGAACAGGCGGGAAATCATTTCTATAACTCCGCAGGCGCCCAGGTCGATTGCTTTCAATTAATGCAGAGTCTTGGCATAAATGCCATCCGCCTTCGGGTATGGGTTAATCCGTCGGGAGGATGGAATGGAAATGCCGATGTGGTGGCGAAAGCACTTCGGGCAAAGCAGCTGGGATTAAGAATCCTGATTGATTTTCATTACAGCGATACCTGGGCCGATCCGGCTAACCAGAACAAACCAGCGGTTTGGACGGCCTACGATTTTCCAACACTCACCTCCAGTGTTTATAATTACACGCTATCGTGCTGGATACGTTGAAATCGGCCGGCATCGTTCCCAGCTGGGTGCAGGTCGGAAATGAAACCAATGATGGTATGCTCTGGCCCGATGGGAAAGCTTCTGTAAACATGGCGAACTTTGCCGCACTGGTAAACGCCGGCTACAATGCGGTGAAAGCAGTGAACGATTCGATTAAAGTGATCGTGCACATTTCCAACGGATATAATAATGAATTATTCCGCTGGGTATTCGATGGATTGAAAGCTAATGGGGCGCACTGGGATATCGTGGGTATGTCACTGTATCCTACAAACACAAACTGGCAGTCTTACAACGACTCCTGTTTGGTCAATATGAATGATATGATATCGAGATATGGTAAACAGGTGATGATTTGTGAAGTGGGTATGCCGGCCAACCAGGCCAGCATATGCCAGTCTTTCCTCACCGATCTGATTCAAAAAACGAAGTCCGTAACTAACCACAATGCACTGGGGGTTTTTTATTGGGAACCGGAATCGTATAATAACTGGCAGGGATATGGCCTGGGCGCTTTCGATAACAGCGGAAAAGCCACAGTGGCAATGAATGCTTTTTCAAATTAAAAATGGATGCTTTTGAAATGTTTCACGAAGAATATATTCCGCCGGATATTCTGTGGTTTGTCCTTTCTGTTTTTATTCCGGAATGCAATTTCTGCCCAGAGCCTGCTGCACACGGTTATGCCTGCTGCAGCATCTGACCGTCAGCATATTTCTTTCGACGAAGACTGGAAGTTTCATTTGGGTCATGCCTCGGATCCCACAAAAGATTTTGGCTACTCAACCACCGCGATCTTTTCGAAGACTGGTAAAACAGGGGAGACAGCTATCGGCGTGGGATTCAACGACAGCGCCTGGCGTACATTGCAACTGCCACACGACTGGGTAGTGGAACTGCCTTTTGAAGAATCGCCCAGCTTTGATGTGATGTCTCATGGATATAAACCGGTCGGAGGCCTCTTTCCACAAAACAGCATTGGCTGGTACAGGAAACACTTCAAGATCGCCCGATCCGATTCGGGAAGACGCTTCGTGATCCAGTTTGATGGCATTTACCGGGACAGCAAGGTTTGGATCAACGGATGTTACCTGGGCACCAACCCGAGCGGTTATATCGGTATCTCCTATGATATCAGCAACTATATTCACTTCGGTCAGGAAAATGTTCTGGTCGTTCGCGTGGACGCCTCGCAATATGAAGGCTGGTACTATGAAGGCGCCGGTATTTACCGTCATGTATGGCTCAACAGCATGAATACTTTACATATTGCGGAAGACGGAATTTTTCTGAACACCGGGGCGGGTCATAGTTCAGCCAGCGTAAACATTGAGACAAAAATCGTTAACGGGAATCCCGAATCGTCAAAGGGCATGCTGACCTGTTACCTGAGTGACCGGTATGGAAAGATCGTCGCGCAAAGCGATAGCCGCTTTTTGCTTTTAAATGCGCATGAAACGAAAACATTTCGTCAAACCGTAAAATTGAATCAGCCTGTTCTCTGGTCTCCCGACAATCCCTATTTGTACCGGGCGACCGTAATAGTCTCGGCCGTAAAAACCAAAACTGTGAAGGACAGTGCCATAGATTCGGAAAAGATCCGTTTTGGTGTCCGTACCATCCGGATTGATTCGACAGGACTTTATGTGAATGGACTGTACACAAAAATAAAAGGAGTAAATGTTCATCAGGATCATGCCGGAATAGGAACAGCGATCCCGGATAACCTGCAATATTATCGCGTTCGCTTATTGAAAGAAATGGGCGCTAACGCCTACCGGGCAAGTCATAATCCGCCCACTCCGGAATTGCTGGATGCCTGCGACAGTCTCGGTATGCTGGTGCTGGATGAAAACAGATTAATGAACAGCAGTCCCGAATACATGAATCATTTTGAGCGACTGATTCTTCGTGACCGAAACCGCGCTTCTGTTTTCTTATGGTGCATCGGCAATGAAGAAGGTATGGTGCAGACCAATTCTGTCGGACGCAGGATCGCAGAAAGCCTGATACAAAGACAAAAAGAACTGGATCCGACAAGGACCTGTACTTATGCTGCAGACCTGGCCAATGTTTTCAGTGGAGTGAATGAAGTGATTCCGGTTCGCGGATTTAACTACCGCATATTCGGTGTGGATCCTTATCATACTGATCATCCGGGACAGCCCATACTGGGAACAGAAATGGGAAGCACCGTTACCACGCGGGGTATTTATGTCAAAGACACTGTGAAAGGTTATCTGCCGGATGAAGATATGATCGCTCCCTGGTGGGCTACAACCGCCGAAGCCTGGTGGACAATCGCAGCAACACGTTCCTGGTGGATGGGCGGGTTCGTGTGGTCAGGCTTCGACTATCGCGGGGAACCTACGCCATATCGATGGCCGAATATCAATTCGAGTTTTGGTATGATGGATATCTGCGGGTTCCCCAAAAATATTTATTACTACTATCAGTCCTGGTGGACAACCGACGACGTATTGCATATCTCACCTCATTGGAATCATAAAGGGAAAGAAGGCAGTCTGATTCCGGTTTGGGTTAACAGCAATGCCGATTCAGTAGAGCTTTTTCTGAATGACAGAAGCCTCGGAATGAAACCCATGCCACTAAACCGTCATCTGGAGTGGCAGGTAAAATATGAAGCCGGAAAACTGGAAGCCATCGCCTGCAAAAAAGGAAGAAAAATAACGGCATCTGTTGAAACAACCGGAGAGCCTGTTGAAGTAGTAGTGACTCCTTATAAAACGACTATGACCGCAGACGGGAAGGATGCAACCGTCATCAACATCAGTGTTGTTGACGGGAAGGGCCGCGAAGTGCCCGATGCCTCCGACCTGATCCGTTTTTCTGTTAACGGCGACCTTAAAATGATTGGCGTCGGAAACGGAGATCCGAGCAGTCATGAACCGGATAAATGTCCTGACAGTATCTGGCAAAGGCATTTATTCAATGGGAAATGCCAGGTGATTGTACAGTCGGGTTTCAGTAATTCACTGATCAGATTCGAAGCCAGGGCAGATGGATTGAAAAGCGGATCAACAGATATTTATACCGTGCAGAAAAGACCTGTGCAGACTGCCCAAGTGTTGCCGCGTAGCACGAAAAGGCAAAGCTCCGGCCATCCGGAAAAAAATGGTTTTGAAGAAAAATCCATGCAAAAGCCCATTGGCAAAATGCTGGGAGCAGACATTTCTTTTTTGCCCGAACTGGAAGCCCGCGGCATAAAATTTTCTGATAAGGGAATTCAAAAAGATGTTCTGGATATTTTAAAGGACCATGGTTTCAACTATATCCGGCTTCGTATTTTCAAAGATCCTCAAAAAGACAGCGGGTATTCACCCGGAAAAGGGTTCTGCGATCTGGCGCATACGATGGCCATGGCGAAGAGAATAAAAGCAGCGGGCTTGAAATTTCTGCTCGATTTTCATTACAGCGACTATTGGGCAGATCCCGGAAAACAATTTAAGCCTCAGGCCTGGGAAGGAAAAAACTTTCAGCAGTTGCAGGATTCCGTATATACTTATACGACAGAAGTTCTGCAGGCACTGAAAAATCAGGGTACCGCCCCCGATATGGTGCAGGTAGGAAATGAAATCAATCATGGAATGATCTGGCCGGAGGGTCATGTCAGCAGTTTCGACAGTCTGGCGCAGCTGATATTTGTCGGCATACAGGCCGTCCGCGAATCCGTTCCCGGTACCCCGGTGATGATACATATTGCTTTGGGTGGTCAGAATGACGAATCCCATTTTTTCCTGGATAACCTGATCGGGAGAAAAGTCCCCTTCGATGTTATTGGGTTATCTTATTACCCAAAATGGCACGGCACCCTGGCCGATTTGAAATACAATATGAATAATCTGGCACTGACTTATCAGAAAGACATCATCGTGGTGGAATATTCGCAATTCAAGGAAGCGGTAAATAACATCGCCTTTAATGTTGGAGGAGGACGGGGTAAGGGCACTTGTATCTGGGAGCCATTGAATACCTGGGAAAGTATTTTTGATAAAGACGGGAAATCTAATTCGTTGCTCCTGGTATATGATTCGGTAAGCAGGCATTTTCTCCTGCAGTGATTTTTCCGAAGCCGTTTGTTATTGTAACTTCAGCATCCAAAAGAAGTTCTACAATAGCGCCGTATGGAATTAGTAAAAAGCAAAAGGATCACGTCAATTGACCTGCTGAGAGGTTTTATCATGATCATTATGGCCCTGGATCATGTCAGGGACTATTTTCACGCGGATGCGTTTTTGTATGATCCGCTTGATTTGAATAAGACATCTGTCCTGCTTTTCTTCACCCGTTGGATCACGCATTTCTGCGCACCCATTTTTATATTACTGGCGGGCACATCGGCCTTTCTTTCCGGTCAGCGGAAATCAAAAAAAGAACTGGCGGGCTTTCTGGTGAAGAGGGGCATCTGGCTGATTATTCTGGAGGAGACCGCTATTAATTTTTCCTGGTTCTTCAATATACATTTCACTTTTTTTATACTTGGTGTGATCTGGGTGCTTGGACTATCCATGATCTGCCTGGCAGCACTAATATTTCTTCCACGGAAATGGATTCTGGGCATTGGCCTGCTCATGGTATTTGGTCATAATCTTCTCGACGCAGTTCATTTTAACGGACATAATCTTGCCGGATTTCTCTGGGGGGCGATTCACGAGCGGAAAGTATTTGCCATCGGTGACGCGCAGATCGGCGAAGGTTATCAGTTTATTCCCTGGGCCGGTGTGATGGCTCTGGGTTATTGTCTCGGAAGTATTTTTGCCAATGGATTCGATGAAGCCCGGAGAAAGAAAATCCTGCTGCAGCTCGGCATCGGTTCCTGGATCCTCTTTATTATTATCCGCTATATCAACGTATATGGCAATCTCCTTCCGTGGACAACGCAGGTTTCTCCGGTGCGTACCATCCTGTCTTTTCTGAATCTGACAAAATATCCGCCATCACTCGATTACCTGCTGGTAACGGAAGGCTTCGCGTTTATTTTTATGGCATTAACTGAAAATCTCTCGAACCGCGTGAGTAGAGTCATTTCTGTTTATGGCCGCGTACCGATGTTTTATTATATTATACATATATGGCTGATCCATTTGTTCGCTCTCGGTCTGGTTGTTTTGCAGGGACATCCATGGACGGATATGACGGCATTCACCAGCTGGGTAGATGGCATGCCTGATCTGAAAGGATACGGCCTGCCTTTGTCGGGCGTATATCTCGTCTGGATCACGCTGATAATCGTGTTATATCCGCTATGTAAAAAATATGACCGCTATAAAAGCGGTCATAAAGAGAAATGGTGGCTGAGTTATTTGTAATCAGGACTGAATAAAGGCCAGCAGATCTTTGTTGATTGTTGCAGCTTCCGTTGCCGGCATACCATGAGGAAAGCCCGGATAAGAAATCAGCTTACCATGTTTTAATAATTTCACTGCTTTCGCTCCGCTGATCGGAAACGGAACAATCTGATCATCTTCACCGTGCAGAACCAGCACCGGTATATCAACGCTTTTCAGATCTTCAGTAAAATCTGTTTCTGAAAACGCTTTGATCCCGTCCACATGCGCTTTGATTCCACCCATCATTCCCTGGCGCCACCAATTATCCCGGATGCCCTGGGATATTTTTGCTCCGGGCCGGTTATAGCCATAAAAAGGCATCGTGAAATCCTGGAAATACTGTGCACGTTTAGTGGCAGTTCCCTCACGAATTTCATCAAATACAGAAATTGGAATACCCTCGGGATTGGCAGCTGTTTTTACCATGAGGGGCGTCACCGCGCTGATTAGTACCGCTTTGGCCACACGATCCTTTCCGTATCTGGCGGCATAACGGATCACTTCACCACCGCCGGTGGAATGTCCTACATGAATCGCATTTTTGAGATCCAGTGCCCTGGTCAGTTCCGCCACATCTGCTGCATAAGTATCCAAATTATGTCCGTCAGACGTTTGCGTCGATCTGCCATGTCCCCTGCGGTCATGGGCAATGACCCGGAATCCATGATTTAGGAAAAACATCATTTGCCCGTCCCAGTCATCTCCCGAGAGCGGCCAGCCATGGTGAAAAACAATGGGTTGCCCCGTTCCCCAGTCCTTGTAATAAATTTCGGTTCCGTCTTTAACAGTAATTTTGCTCATATGATTTTATTTTAAGATTGAATACGATCCTGAAAGTCGTAAATTATAAAACTATACTGTACGCAAATGCAATACCTGATAATTTAACACACAAAAAATAATGCTGTGAGCGAAGTAAAAAAAGAAGATATCAAACAGGAAGTATTTGATTTATATGACGACTATGCCCATAGTCGCATCGAACGGCGTGATTTTATTCAAAAGCTATCGACGTATGCCGTAGGAGGTATCACCGTAAATGCGCTTTTGGGATTTCTGATGCCCGCATATGCGGGAACCATTCAAACGAAAGCCGATGATCCGCGTTTAAAATCGGAGTATGTGTATTATGATTCACCGAAAGGCGGAGGGAAAATCAAAGCTCTGCTATCCATGCCCATCGACACCAAACAAAGACTAGGCGGTATTGTGGTGGTGCACGAAAACCGGGGATTGAATCCTTATATAGAAGACGTAGCCAGACGGGCAGCGCTCGCTGGATTTATTACCCTGGCTCCGGACGCACTTACCCCGTTGGGCGGCTATCCCGGAAATGATGACCAGGGTCGCGAAATGCAAAGCAAACTGGATAAAAATGACATGCTGCAGGATTTTATAGATGCCTATGAATATCTGAAAGCGATTCCTGATTGCAACGGTAAAGTGGGCGTGGTGGGTTTTTGTTTTGGCGGATGGATCGCCAATATGATGGCCGTGCGCATTGCCGGTTTGTCCGCTTCGGTTCCTTTTTATGGCACACAACCTTCTTATGAAGAGGTGGCAAAAATTAAAGCGCCACTTCTTTTGCATTATGCAGGATTGGATACCCGGGTAAATGAAGGATGGCCCGCCTATGAAAAGGCTTTAAAGGAACAACAGAAAGAGTACGCTGCTTACATTTATCCCAATGTGAACCATGGTTTTCATAATGACAGCACACCCCGTTACGACAAAGCTGCAGCCGAGCTCGCATGGTCCCGCACGATGGATTTTTTTAATGAAAAACTGAAATAGGAATCGCCGCTCATACAGAACAGTGACTGGTCCCGGTCTGAAGTAAGATTTTCAAACCGCAGGCTCGTTTAATGAATTGTATTTTTATACAGACTGCCATCTTTCATGATCACGACGAATTTGTTGTCAGGATCAGCGAGCACGCTCAGATCTTTCATTGGGTCACCATCTATCACAATTAAATCTGCCAGTGCCCCCTCTTCGATCAGTCCCAGCTTCCCGGCATAAGGGCTTCTTTTGCCCGATAAAGCTAAAAGGGATGCATTGTCGTAAGTCACCATTTTCAAAATCTCGAAAGGAGTATACCAGCGTGCCATTTTGGCGATTATCTTTCCCGGCTGCACACGAGATGCGGGATCAAAAAGAAAATCTGTTCCCCATGCGGTTTTGATCTTGTATTTTTTTGCCAGTCGGTAGGCATTGTCCGTGCCTGCGGACATCTCCAGTTGTTTCTTACGGTTCTCCGGATTGGTTTGGGGGTTGGCATCTTCATCATCCAGGAAGACCTGCAGGCTCCACCATATACCTTTCGCGGCCATGAGCCGCGCCGTGGAATCATCTGCCAGTTGCCCAAGATCGATACAGCGCACACCGCCCGCAATAGCCATTTTAATTGCGCGCGGCGTATAAGCGTGCACGGTCACATAAGTGCCCCAGTTTTCTGCGGCTTCCACAGCAGCGCGAAATTCGGGTTCTGTATACTGACTCACATCGATTGGATCATAGGAAGATGCCACACCGCCGCCCGCCATCAGTTTTAACTGACTTGCGCCGAGCATCAGTTGTTCTCTTGCCGCTTTTCTCACTTCATCCGGATTGTCGGCTATCATCGCTGCATTCACTTTCTCCGAATAAACCGGACCACTGTTGGCTAGCCGCGGAATCTCATTAGGCAGACGGAAGTCTCCATGGCCGCCCGTCTGGGATATAAATGCACCGCTTGGCCAGATGCGCGGTCCCGTCACTATGCCGGCATCTATGGCTCTTTTGAGACCAAAAACCGGTCCGCCTAGATCCCTGACCGAAGTAAAGCCCCGCATTAGCGTCGTTTCTGCCGTCCTGCCAGCTACGAGATTTACAAATCCGATATCTGCAGTAAGGATAGTCATGAGTGAAATGCCTGCAAACATCAGATGCGTATGGGCATCAATGAGTCCGGGCATCAGGAATTTTCCCTTGCAGTCAATCACAATGAGTTCCCTGTTTTTATCTGTTACAATCGGCGCCGGAGATATTTTGCTGATCAGATTGCCTTCGATCAGCAGGTTCCCTGTTTGAATTTTGTCGTCCCTTCCATTGAATATTCGTGCATTTTCCAGTAGGATCTGGCGTTGCGCAAAAAGAGTAAAAGTCTGTAAAAGTATAAGAGAGGTGAATAGCTTTTTCATGGCATAGTCTTTTGGTCTCCTGAATATACTCAATACCCTTCATTTTGGCTACATCTATCTGCAGTTTGGATACGTGGATGCGATGCCGGTGAAGGACTTTTGGTTTTCAAAAATATCAAATACAATGAAAACGATTTTTATCACAGGCGCTTCCACCGGATTGGGCAAAGCCACATCAAAATTATTTGCATCGCAGGGCTGGCAGGTCATTGCCACAATGCGAAAACCGGAACTGGAAAAGGAACTCAATCAAATAAATAATATTCGGCTCCTACCTTTGGATGTAACGAAACCCGGGCAGATTAAAGAAACCACACAAAAAGCCATGGCCATGGCGGATATTGATGTGGTTTTTAATAATGCGGGTTACGGACTGATGGGACCTTTGGAATCCACCACGGATGAACAGCTGGTTCGTCAGCTGGACACCAATATTCTTGGAGTGATTCGCGTAACCCAGGCTTTTATCCTTATTTCCGGGAGAAGAAAAGCGGACTCTTTATTACTACAACCTCTATCGGGGGACTGATTACTTTTCCGTTCAGCTCGGTTTATCATGCAACCAAATGGGCACTCGAGGGATGGAGCGAAAGCATGGCTTTTGAATTGAAGAAAATCGGGGTCGGCATCAAAACCGTTTCTCCCGGTGGTATCAAAACGGATTTTTTAAACCGCTCCGCTGCAATCTCTAATCATCCCGCTTATGATCAATGGATGAATAAAATGTTTGCCGGACTGAACGAAGACCATTTTACTCCCGCTGAACAAATTGCAGAAGTGGTCTATGAAGCGGCTACCGATGGCAAAGAGCAGTTACGTTATGTTGCCGGTACAGATGCAAAAGCCCTTTACGCACAAAGGCAGCAGGTTGGCGCGGAAGAATTCAGAAAACAGATGGAGGAAAACCTGATAGGCGCTTAAAACAATTATCTTTATATGGTGAAAAAGGAAAAAAATCCGGTGTTCAAATTCAGTTCGATATCGGAACTGCACAGGGTGCTGGGCCTGCCCAAACCACTTCATCCCCTGGTGAGTCTGGTAGATAATACGCTGATTGCTGTAGATAAAGAGGAACTGCCCGCCGCTTTCCTTTTCGACTTTTACAAAATTTCTTATAAAAAAAGCCTTCGGGGAAAAATAAAATACGGTCAGAATTACTATGATTTTGATGAAGGGGGGCTGGTTTTTACCTCCCCCAACCAGATACTGGCGACAACGGACGATACAGAATACGTGGGTTATACCTTACTGATTCATCCGGACTTCCTCAAAGACTCTGCTTTGGGAAAAAATATTCAGCGGTATGGCTTCTTTTCTTACGAAGTGCATGAGTCGCTGCATTTGTCGGATAAGGAAAAAACAGTAGTGTTTCAGATTTTAAGGAGTATCGAAGACGAACTGCAGTCAAACATCGACGACTTCAGCCAGGATGTGATTATTTCACAGATCGAATTGCTTTTAAACTACAGTAACCGTTTTTATAAACGACAGTTTATTACCCGTAAGGCCGTCAGTAATGATTTGCTGTCCAAAATGGAAAACCTGCTGAATAATTATTTCGATAACGCAACCGCTCTGATGAAGGGTTTGCCCACGGTACAATACCTGGCAGAGCAGCTGAATGTTTCCTCCGCCTACCTGAGCGATATGCTGCGCTCACTGACGGGCCAAAATGCGCAGCAGCATATTCATAACAAGCTTATTGAAAAGGCCAAACACATGCTGTCGGTAAGCGATATGTCGGTTGCGGAAATTGCCTATCAGCTGGGTTTTGAACATCCCCAGTCATTTAACAAGCTGTTTAAAAACAAAACCAGTCTGGCGCCGAAGGAATTCAGACAGTCTTTCAATTAAGAAGTCTGTTTCCCAACCCATAGCGAAACCCCAAATCTTCAGAACGCACATACATGACAGAACATCAGTTAAACCTCGGCAGAACAGTATTCGGCGATCCGGCGGATGCCGGCAAACTCATGAGCATCGAAGAAGTACATCAGCTCCTGAAGGAATGGGTTCCGAATGAAAACTCCAGCTGCATATGAAACAGGTGGCCGCATTGATGAAAGCCTGGGCAATTGAAAAGGAAGGCGCCGATGCGCAAACCGCACAGGCCTGGGAGCTCGCCGGATTACTTCATGATGCGGACTGGGAAAAATATCCTGACACCCATTGCAAAAAGATCATTGAAGAACTCGAAATCCGGCATATCGATCCGGCGGTTATTCATTGCATCGCTTCACACGGCCCGAAATATTTTGGCGTGGAGCCCGAATCAAAGATGGACAAAATGATTTATGTGTTTGATGAACTGTCGGGCTTTATTCATGCATCCGCATTGATCCGGCCAACGGTTTACGAGGGCATGGATACGAAATCAGTACTCAAAAAACTGAAGACAGCTTCCTTTGCTGCGCAGGTGAGCAGGGATGATATTTCAGACGCGATCGGTCGCATTGACCAGACTATGGAAGACATCATTGTGTTTATACTGGATCATCAGAAAACCGTGCATTAAAATATAAAAGACCGTTTACAGGATAAAGTGATCGGGTATATTTCCGGATGGCCTCCCACCGGGAAAAACCCGGATAATTTCACTATATTTAAAAACCTCAACTACTGTAAACAATGGAATTCGCCTTTCTCGCTATTGCGCTCATCACTGCGGGGATCTCACTGGCCATGGGTTGCGTGAGCCTTTTCAGCGGATTACATAAGGATGGAGAAAAAATAGATCTGCTTTTTGGTATTATGTGTTTATCACTTTTTATTTATTTTATTATACCGCCCATCGGATTTGTTCTTCTGGATAAAGCGCCTTATCCATTTTTAATCATCATAAAACGGGCGTTTAATTTTTTCTATGCTGCCATGATACCCTGGTTCATTCTGCAGTATTCCGGTTATACCAAAAGGATTTTGCCTTTATTAAATAGTGTTCTGTGTGTTTTCTCTTATCTGGTTATGGCTTTTACTAAAACGGATTCTCTTTTCCCTTTATGGATGGGAATTTTAGTAGTTGCACTGGGCGTGGCAGTTATCCACGGCTTTATGGCACTAAGGTATCAGGTTCGTTCCGGTGAAAGGGGAAAGGCCAAATGGTTGCGGATAGCCATGATTTTCTTTCTGATATTTTATACACCTACTGTGGTCAATCTGTTTTCTGATAATTATTTCGGAAAACTTATTCATGCTAAATTATTTTATCCCATCAATTTATTTCCGCTCGCATTTCTGCTGATTATGGGGGTGCGTCTTCGTAGTAATTCCTATGAACGATTCCGGCTGGGGAAGGTGCTACGGCTCAGGAATATCCGGTGGTCCTCCCTGATGGAGAATATGCAGATCATGGTGGTCAATCTGGATACACAGGGGATGATCAAATATATTAACCCCTATGCCGTGGAATTGCTGGGATTTGAGTCGTCAAGCATCATACTCAACAGCAACTGGTTTGATCATGTCATACCCGCGGGTGAAGTATCCTTCCGCAAAATGCATTTCGAACAGATCATGCTGAAGGACTCTAAAACGCTTCATCATAAAGGCGAAGTGATTTGTAAAAACGGGGAGCGAAAAATCATCAGCTGGAGTAATCAGGCTATTTATAATGACGAAGGCCTGGTGGACGGCAGTATCAGCATCGGTACAGATATTACGGAACAGGAAAAATATTTTAACCAGATTCATGACCTGAAAGCAGAACTTGAAAAAGAAAATCTTTTATTGAAAGGGGAGCCCCTGCCGGACTGGATGAATAATGATATCATCGGAAAGAGTCCGGCCATCACCTATACCATTCACAAAGCCCGGCAGGTGGCACAAACCAACGCCACGGTATTGCTGGAAGGAGAAACCGGGGTGGGAAAAGAACTGTTTGCCGATCTGATTCAACGCTCCAGCTTACGCAACGCCATGCCTTTCGTGAAAGTGAACTGTGGTGCCCTGCCGGCAGAACTGATCGAAGACGAATTGTTCGGGCATGAAAAAGGAGCATTTACGGGCGCCATACAATCGCGCAAGGGACGCTTTGAACTGGCCAACGGAGGAACCCTGTTTCTGGATGAGCTGGGCGAATTGCCATTGGTTTTACAAGCTAAGCTGCTCAGGGTTTTGCAGGATGGCGAGTTTCTGCGGGTAGGCGGACAGGAAACCATTAAGGTAGACGTTCGCGTAATCGCCGCAACCAACCGTGACCTTGAAAAGGAGGTAAAGGAAGGCAGGTTCCGCGACGACCTCTTCTACCGCCTCAATGTATTTCCCATCACCATCCCTTCTTTACGGAGCAGGAAAGAAGATATTCCCATGCTCGTTCAGTATTTTATTGAGAACAAAGCAAAAAAACACGGTAAACAGTTTGACAATATTTCCAAACTCGACATACAAAATCTCCGTGAATACGCATGGCCCGGAAATATCGGGAACTGCAGAATGTGATTGAAAGAGCGGTCATTTCCAGCGAAAATCAGACCCTTAAAATAGCCTTTTCTTTCAGGGAAAACGAGGAAGGCCGCGGCACTTCGAATAGCCATCCCAGCTCCATGGAAATGATGGAAAAAGAGCATATCCTCAGGATACTGGAAGAAAGTAACTGGCGCATCAATGGAGAAAATGGCGCCGCGGAAAAACTTGAAATGCATCCCAATACCCTGCGTTCAAGACTGAAAAAACTTCAGATATACCGCCGCACAAAAGAGTCTTCAGAATAGCCTTCTGCTATCGAATTTTCGTCAATGACGATATTTCGTGAGCCATTCGGCTGGGAGCGGCCAAGAATTCCACTCGCCCATATTTTTTATGGCTTTACTGGTCAGCACTTTACGGGGCATTTTGCAATGCCCTTTTTCTTTTGGCACATAATTAGAAAAGCAGACTTCAAAGGAATCACTGAACAGGTCAGTCTTTCTGACCGGCAGATATCAACTTTTCTGAATTACCGCGCAATGAATGAATCAAACGAGAAGCCCCAGATCCACTTTGTCAGAATATCCGGAACCATCGCTGCCGGTAAAAAAAGGAATTCGAGCAAACTGTAAGGTTTGTTTTCAATCAGCTTCCACTGGCCTGCTCGGACAGGAATCTGGCAATCGATTGTCAAAATGAAGCGGCCTATTCGGTTTACACAGAGTGGCTGAATGAGCCTGCGCTGAAAAAGTTCATGGGCTCAGACGAATTCCAGCTTATCCGGGGCGCGTACCTGGCCCTGGGAAAACCAGGTAAAACGGTTTGTGGTTCGGCACAGGAAATAAAATCACTGCCTTTGCAGCTAAACGTATAACTATA
>CBDCCE010000028.1:0-103442 GCA_965214575.1 Puia sp. | reverse complement strand
TTACAGTTGACGGCCAGAGGAGTGAAGTCAGTACGCACAGAAAGTGTAATTCGGCTGTATAGTAACCAACAAGTCGCTTAGTATTGTCGGGGCTATAGTAAAACATGATAAAACTGGTGAAATCAATTTAATATTTCTAAAAGATGTTTTTTTGAAATTATCTCAATAACGACCCAATTTTGTTACTTTTTAATTGAAAGTCAGCATCAGCAGCGGATTCCCACTTCCTGTATCGATGCAGAACAAAAAGTACCGAACTACGCAAGAGGTTGATAGCTAACGAGGGAGAAGACAGGTGAAATCACCGAAAGCCGGTGAGCTCACCGGAAATTCTTGGATAAAACTTCATTTTACGGTTGATCGGTATATACGCTGTTTCAAATCAGTAATTTTATTGAATGGAATAGTGCTGAAAACTCCTCAATTTTTAACTTTGGCCATTATAATGTTTTTACCGCACCTCCAGCTCACACCTAATATTTAGAACGAAATGACAAGTTTTAAAGTTGAAACATCTCCACAAATTTATGCCAGAATTGGCGGATTCCTTTATCTGATCTTAATACTTGTTGGGATATTTTCTGTGATATTCGTAAGAGATAAACTTATTGTAGTAGGAGATGTTACAGCTACTGCAAATAACATTGTAGCTTCTCAGTTACTGTGGCGCAGTGGTATAGCTGCTGATCTGATCATGCACGTGTGTGATCTACCCATCATGCTGATCATTTATATATTACTGAGACCTGTGAATAAAAATATTGCCTTGCTTGCGTTGTTATTTAATTTGATACAAACCGCTGTTTTGGTTGCTAACAAATTAAATCTGGTGGCGGCATTACTTCAATTGCAAAGCGTGGATTACCTGAAGGTAGTCGATCCATCTCTGCTACATGCGCAAATGTACCTTTCTCTAAAGTTGCATGATGTCGGTTTTGGAATAGGTCTTATATTTTTCGGCTTTACCTGTCTTGCTAATGGATATTTGATTTTTAGATCGGGCTACTTACCAAAGAATATAGGCATCCTGATTCAAATTGCTGGATTATGCTATCTGACGAATAGTTTTTCACTGATTCTTGCTCCCAAATTTGCTTATACAATATTTCCCGCTATTCTGATACCTGCCTTTATTGGTGAATTATCATTTTGCTTATGGCTCATTGTGAAGGGTGTAAATGTCCCGAAATGGAACAAGTTGGTAAGTTCCAGTCACGGTTTTTTGCTGATTGATCAGCTTTAGGTAGCCAATCGCCAATTCATTATTTTTTTCAAGTACTTTTTGCTTAGTTTCGAGACCAGGAAGTTCATTTTTTTTGTCCTGAGAAAATAAAGTGTCATTTATAGTATAAAATGTTTGAAAATGGTGAAGTGCAGAATCATAATTTTTACTTTCCTCTTATGTTTTGGAAAGACTCAATAACCTCACAGAAGACCGCAAACTATTTTAAATTGGGAGATTTGAATATAATCGTTCTGCAATAGCTCGGGAGAACCTATTTCGAATTTGCTGTGTTGAATTGGATCGCGAAGGCAAATTTAACCAGTGGCATTTATAGCAGACCTGTCGGATAGATCGTACAATGCTTCATTGGGAGGGAAGTCAATAGATGAAATTTCAACGTATGCCAGCCATTTTTTCAAAATAATTAGCAATAGCTCTGGACAAAAAAGCAACGCTTACTCCTGGTATGTAATCACCGTGAGAAAAACAGGCTATGACCAGGTCTTTTTCAGGTGAGACATAAAGCCCCTGGCCGTTTATCCCTGCCTTAAAAAAATCTCCGTCTTCCATAACGAAATCCCATTGATAGGCATTATGGCTGGGTTTTTCACCCAATTCGCTGATCATTCTTTTTCCGAAAGCTCCCTTATCGTATATCTGGCTATCCACCCCGACATGCTGTATTTTTTTTATCACCGCATCGGAAATAACTTTTGACTGGCTGACCGTTCGCCAGCTGGGTGTAAATAATAAACCAAATCGGGCCAGGTCACGCAGACTGCTGTTCATCGTAGCGGAGGATACGGCAATGCCTTCAGGTGATAATCCGATATACCCGTCTGCCTCCGCGCCGATTGAGTTCCAGATTCTATCGCTGACAAATGCTGAAAATGGTAAACCCGTTACCCGTTCAGTAATCATGGAAAGAATAACTGTATTGTGACCTCCGTATTCGAATGAAAGGCCTGGCTGTTTTTTCTGACTCATGTTGTTCAGGGCCTGCAAAACACCTTTCTCCTTAGCTGAAGTGTAAATCTGAATGCCGAGGGCGCTCTCAAATTGAAAATAGAGGTTATTGGAATCCGTTCTGGCTCCCGGGTCGTCAAACTGAGGTGTCATTCCCGATGCCATATTCAGCAAGTCACGCAGCTTGATCCCACCCCAACTACTCGCGTTGAGTTCCGGAAGATATTTTCCGACCGTATCCTTTAATGTTATTTTTCCTTCTTCTTCCAGTAAAGCGATAGCTGTGCCGGCCAGGATTTTGGTAACAGAAAACCACAAATGCTTGTCCACCGGCCGCATTCTCGGATAATGCTCGTACACTACTTTCCCTTTATACACGACGATAATGGCCTGCAGATTGGAACGCTGAATGAATTCTTCCAGGTTAAGTGAATCGGGTTTATGGGTAACAATCACCTTTCCTATTGAAGGAATTGGAGCGTATGAAAGTTGCGAAACCGTTCCTTTTCTTCCCACCGTAGACACCGGCATGAATTCGTTGATATGCATCCACGCATATTTTGTATTTGTGTTGCCTAGTCTGAAATCTTTTAAGGTGTAACTTCTGTGAACCCGCAGCGCTTCTTCTGCAGAAAATGTCCAGCCCTGCAATTCGGGCGACATATTATTTATTGGAGTAGTTGATGCCAGTTTCGTATTTATTAATGAACTGTCTTTGGAATGTGTCTTACTATCTTGCGCAAGAGCAGATATTGAATTCGTGATGAGTAAAAAGAAAATTATGAAATATTTCGTCATATAACGGTCTTTAAGTGTATAACATATATTATTTCTGATCGTGCGGGGTGAGCCATGACAAAGATTTGTATTCAACGCCCGTCTTTAATACCGCACATCGTATTCGGCCAGAATTGGATCGTTCATAAATATCTTTTGTTTTATAGGCGATAACGACATCCGCCGCTGGAAAAATAGAAATGCTTTGTCCATATTTACCCATTGCGGAATAGCCTCCACTCAATCGCCTGTCATCGGTATTCTGCCAGAGCCACCAAAAATAACCATATCCCAGCGATACCCCTGCGTCTTTCATGGCGGGTTTGGCAGGCCTTCAGGTAGAGTTTGTCCTTTGCAACAATTATTTCCTGTGACTTCCCACTGATACAAATCAGCATCAGCACGCCGTCCTGAACCATACGGATAATAAAGTTTTTTTTATCATAAATATTTTATGAAATGAATTCAATCTAAAGGTCTCCGAAACGACTATATGCCGCATTTAGTTAACGGTTGGATATACAGGTAACCGGCGGTAAAGTGGCGTATATTTTCACTAGCCTTGCTGAAGTTTTTTGAGAAACTCCGCTTTATTTCGCCTGGACACTTCCACTTCGGATCCATCCGTTAATAAAACATACCCCCCTTCGCCTTTAATATAGCGGACCACATATTTCAAATGCACGATATAAGATTTGTGTACCCTGAAAAAATCATAAGCGCTCAGCAGAATCTCAACCTCTTTAAGCGTTTGAGTTACCGTGAAGGTTTTGCCATTATTGAAATATAGAACGGAATAGACATTATCAGCACGTATTTTGATAATGTCGTTCACGGCAATGAGCTCGAGACCATTCAATACAGGAAAGACAACTTTCCCAGATCCCTGAGAAGCTGCTTTCTGAATCAGTAACCTGAGTTGCGATTCCTGCAAACCGGTTATTTGGGAACCGTTTTTTCTGGATTTAAGTCGTTGAACAGATGCGATCAGCTCTTTTTCGTCGATTGGTTTGACAAGAAAATCGAGCGCAGGTAGCCGAACCGCTTCTATTGCGTACCCGCTATACGCCGTAGTGAAAATCACTTCAAAGGAAATCGGCTGCAGGGCTTCCAGAAAATGAAAACCATTCAGGCGGGGCATCTCAATATCCAGAAATAGCACATCCGGTTTGAGCAGGCTTATTTCCGGAAGGGCAAGTTCGGGCCTGATGAAAACCCCGACAATGTCAAGATCCGGGCAATATTGCCTGATCTTGTCAGCCAGCGCATTCAGGGATATTTGTTCGTCGTCAATCAGGATGGCCCGTAACATCATTGAAAGTTAAGATTTCTGATTCATTGTAAAAGGGTAGGGTAGCTTGAGTGTTACTCCTGTGCCGGGATTCAAATCCTCAACCGTAACGTGAATAGTTGTACCGAAGCTACGTTCAAGCAATTCGATCCTTTTGGCAGTGAGACGCAGCGCAACGGGCTGATGATACATCCGGTTTTTTTCATTTAACGCCATGGATTCTGCCCGGCCTATTCCGTTATCTTCAATAGAAACCATCACCATATGATCAACCCGCCGTATGGTTATATTTAACATGCCGCCAGGCAGAAGACGTGGTTTCAATCCGTGTACAATGGCATTCTCCACATAAGGCTGCAAAAGCATGGGAGACAGTTGGTAGTTGTTTTCAGTCAATTCGGGGTCAATGGACAAATGATAAGTGAATGACTGATTGTTCCGGATCACTTCAAGGTTCATGTACAGGGTAAGCGCCTCCATCTCGGAGTGAAGGGAAACCAGTGGATAAGAAGAATTCTCCAGCACAAGACGCAGCAATCTCGAAAACTGCTGAATAAATTGTTGCGCCGCTTCCTTTCTGTTTTCCCTCACCAGCGCATCCATGATGTTCATGCAGTTGAAAATAAAATGGGGATTCATCTGTGTTCGTAGTGCCATCATTTCCATTTCTGCCAGCTCCTGCCGGATAACCGTTTGCTGTTGTAGCAGGGCCGCTGACCGTCGTATGTTTTTAATCCGGCGTGTCATAGCTATCCAGATGATCGAACCCACCAGGAAGATCCATAGTAGCCAGAACCAGCGTGTTCTCCAGAAAGGTGGCCTGATTTCGAAGGGAAGGGAAGCGGTTACTGAAGCGCTGTGTTCTGCTGTATTGACTGCTTTTACCCGAAATACATATTCACCGGGCGGTAGATTATGATAGTTGGCAGAAAGCCTGTCTGCAGCCTCCTGCCATCCCTTATCAATGCCGCTGAGCTGATAGCTCAGCTGATTTTTCTCAATACCGGAAAAAACAGGAGCCCCAAAATGTATCGTCAGGTTCGTCTCCCCCGGCGATAAAATCTCTGTGTGTGACAGGGTTGAATCGGGATTGAAATACCTAACACCGGCGTCTGTTTGCAGACTGGTGATGTTGACACAAAACGAATCCTGGGAAACCGTTTTAACGTAAGGATCAATGATGGAATAAGCTCCCGGAGAACCAGAGTATATTTTATTATTCATGATCGTCCAGCGGCCCAGAGAAATATTTAAATTATCAAGCCCGTCTTCCGGTCCATATCGTGTGAATTGGCCGCTGAGCGGGTCAAGCATAAAAATGCCGTCGTAAGAACTCATCCATATCCGTTGCAGGGAATCGACAAATACATCTCTCAACTCATCGGTTGACAGTCCATGCCCCATCGGGTAGTCATGATATTTTTTTGTGGCAGGATCATAATTATACAGCCCGCCACCTCGCGTGGTTACCCAAATGCGGTTTTGTGTATCTGCAACAATACCCCATATATAATTTATATCGAAATCCCCCGTCGCCGGCGGGGTTCTGATCATTGCCTCGCAACGATGTGTAGTGGTATCGATTACATAAAGACCTTTCCGCGTACCCATATATAACCTGCCCTTCCGGTCAAAGCATAAAGCATAAACAGACAAGTGTTTAAGCATTGAATCGCTTTCGTTGGAAAACGGGTAATTGAGGTATGTTTTTTTCTCCGGATAAAAAACCCAGAGTCCAGACTCAGTGCCTAGGAGGAGTTGATTTTTTCCTACTGCCAATATTCGGGAAACAACCAACGGATTGTTGTCTGACATTGCATCTAACGGACAATGAATAAACTGTTTTGTGCGGTTATCAAAATAACAAAGGCCCTGCTCGCTTCCCACCCACAAGATGTTTTTAGCATCGAATACAGCATCATAAAGCGCCGATATATCGATGCGATCTTTGCCTTTAGTTTTTATATATCGGGTGATGACCCGGTGGTTGGTTTGGTCGTAGTATAATGCACCAAAATTCCAGGTGATCAGCCACAGATGGGTTGCATCACCCAGCGCCTGCAATATTTTCCGGATGGGCATGAGCCGGTTTGAATCCACCATCTGCGAAATGCGATAGGCTTTAATGCGCTGGTCGCGCCAATCGAGTTTGCTCAAACCATTGAACTGTGCGATCCATAATATTCCGCTATGATCTAGAAAACTTTTGTAACAGAGGGAACCACCGATGCTGGTGGCATCATAAGCGTTCTGTAAAAATTGTCCGGTAAACCGAAGGGTATGAAGATTAAAGAGAACCAATCCCTGGTAGGGTGTACTGCACCAGAGGACAGTATCGCCCGTAAGCGCCGGGCACAAATTAAAACCCGATATGGAAATATCCGGATCGTATATCCCGCGAAATGAAAAAGGGATTTTTGTAATCTGGTGACTGGTTAACCCCAATCGGTAAAATCCGGCATAGGACGCAATCCAGAGTGCTTCACCCGCTGTTTCATAAACGGCAAAAATGCCCTGAGCCAGTTTCTTAAAAATGACGGAATCGAGCGTAAAAGATTGAAATCTGAGGGTTTTTTTATCAAGCTTAAAAAGTAAAGCATTATAAAAAAACCAAACCGTGCCCGGAAAGGTACAGTAAAAATCGTTTTCAGAATATCGGGTACTCGCAGATTCTGGCAGAGGGATTAACATTTCCAACCCCGAACGGCAATTCAGAAGACCAATGCCTGCGTTCGATAAAAACCAGAGATTGCTTCCGGAATCGATAGCCAGGCCCGAGGCCCATTGAATGGCGTGGCCGGCGAAAATACATTTGTGCCGGAATGCATTGATTGCATAATCAAAATAAAAGAGTCCGTTCCGGGAGGCAACCCAGCACTTACCTGTTGGATCTGCTGCGACACTCCTGAATTCGTTCCCGTACAGGCTGCCTGAATCTTTTGGATCGCAGTGGTAAAGCGAAAAATGGGATCCATCGTAACGTACTAATCCATTGTGCGTACCGAGCCAGAGAAATCCATATCTGTCCTGGGTAATCGCTTCAATAAAATCAGATGGCAAACCTGCCGCCGGCGTATAATTTTTGAATGAAATATCCTGAAGTTTGGGCGACTGTGCCGATAGTCCCGACCAGCAGCCGATGCTGCTAAAAAAGAAACAAAGAAAGATCAGAATATTTTTCATGTGAAAAAACTTCAGCAGATCTGACCACCTGAAATTTCGGGTAACCCAACCTATTGAACTGTGAAGTAATAGCGAGACCGGTCTTCTTGTAAATCTACTCTTTTTGCTTTTACTTATTGGTAAACCATTCCAAAATGAGCTGCCCAGTTTATAATTTCCGCTTTGGGCCTGGCAATAAAAAGTTCGCCTTCCCGCGACCCGATTTTTCTAAAAAAATCTTCAAAACCTCCGGGCGTATAACCAAATACAAAGACAAGCTCTTCGCTCCCTGAATTTTTTAACCCATGCCAGGTATTTTTTGGAACAAAGGCTACGCTACCCGTACGAATAGCTATTTCTTTACCTTCTGCATGAAAGAGTCCTTCGCCCGACAAGAAATAAAAATATTCATCTTCATTCAAATGTTTATGAATAGGAATGCTGCTGCCTGGCAACATACGCTCACTACAAAGAGAAATAGAATGTATGCTGTCTGTATCCCGCGAGATAAAAATCCTAATCGGAGTCTGTTCACGCACAAACCAGGTCTCCGTCTGATTCTTATTTTTTACTAATACGGAGTCAGCCGATTGGATCTCCGTTTTTTTTGCAGACCAATCGAAAAGCAGTGGTAAGAATACCCCGGCACCTGCAGTTTTTACAAATTTTTTTCTTTGCATTTTATCGAGTGATTATTTGCATTCATAAGTCCAGACAGCCAGCTCCGCGGGCAAATATTCACTGAATGAGGGAGCATAAGATATGGATTCTGTATACCCGTTGGGTCTGTTCAAGCTGTCCGTTGTGTAACTATAGTTAAAACGGGTAAAAGGTTTTTGCGTGCCCGTAAAATAAGTGTAGGTTTCATAGGTCGCCAGTGGCAGTTCTGGTCCCAGGGCAAGGTAGCCGACAATATGTGTATAGAAATAAATAAATTTCTGCTCCTGTGTGGTGTTGGCGGAAAACGGACTGGGAAAGGATTGAACCGGATTGGCAGCCGGGATGGCATCGAATAGGTATTCAAGATAAGGAGGTGTGGTGCAAGAAAAAAAACTGATCGATAAAAGTATACCGCTATTTAGCGGGCTGCCGTAATTGTAGGATGTTGTTCCGCTCGCACAGCCGGGGTTCGAACCGGTTGCCTGATCGAGTTCGCCCGCACCGTGTTGGTTGAATACATATACGGTTTTTGGCGTATCGGGTGTACCCGGGTCAGCCGATTGTATACTGTGAATGATTCCACCGCTGTATTCTACGATATCAAAAAGAGTATTTCTGCCATCCTGAATTCCGATCCGGGTGAGTTGCCCGCTGGTAGTATATTCAAATGTCCAGATGCGATCAGCAGTAACTGCACCGCCCGCCCGGAGGCTTCCATCGTCGAGCCGGGTAATCCGATGATTACTATCGTAGGTAAACACTGCATAACTGGTATCATGTAAGGGATCGGTGAGATCCCATTGTTTAACTGTTTTAATCAGACAGATTGTTGGCTTTGTGTTGGGCGTACTGTCCGAACCCGGAGGCTTCGGCGTATTCATCGGATCACTTTTTGAACACCCGGAGTGAAAAATGATCAAAGCCATAATAAAAAACAGCAGGGTTAATCTTTTCATTGTATCCGTTTTAAGACTGAATTTATTCATTCACTACTTGGCAGCGGACATCATTTAGTAAACGGCCTGAATGGCGAGTGAATGGTTTGCAGTTGAATTCTCTGACGAGTCCGAATACTTAGCTTAATTTAGAAAAATGAAATATGCCGTTGCTATAGTCCTCCTGCTTTATCTGACTTCATCCCAGGCCCAGCATACGGAAAGCATATTCCCTGGTAAAAATTGGGATTCGTTAGATGTACGGGACGGCAGCTGGACGGAAGCAAAACTCCAAATCCCAAAAAAGATATTTCGATCAGCTTCCACCTGCCGGATTAGTTGTCATTGATCACGGAAAAATGGTTGTCGGCTGGGGTGATACGGCGCGGAAGATTAAAATAAGTTCCATGCGTAAAAGCCTGCTGTCCGCTTTATACGGGATTTATCAGGACAATGGCTATATACCGCTAGATTCTTCTCTCGCTTCCCTGGGAATAGATGATAATCCAGCACTGACTCCTCCAGAAAAAACGGCAACTATCCGTATGCTCCTGCAGGCACGTTCGGGCATTTATCATTCCTATGTAGCCGGCACCCCGTCCATGCGGAGCAATACACCCTTAAGAGGTTCTCACCTGCCAGGCAGTTTCTGGTATTATAATAACTGGGATTTCAATGCGCTCGGAGGTATTTTTGAACAACTGACCGGCCGAAAAATAGCCGACGCTTTTAACGAATCGATCGCTAAACCTACGGGCATGGAGGATTTCCTGATCTCCGACTTTTATTATTTATATGCGCGGCCGGATGCCAAGGAATATGAAAAATCAGTTTACCCTGCTTATCATTTTCGAATGACGGCTCGTGATATGGCCCGCTTTGGATATCTTTTTTTACATGGAGGTAACTGGAACGGACGCCAAATAATTCCTGCACACTGGGTAAAGGAAAGTTTAACTTCTTATTCATTAACCGAGGAAGGCGGGGGCTATGGTTACCTCTGGTGGATAAACGGACTTCATCTTCCGGCCGTTAGTTTTTCAGCACAGGGAGCGCTGGGAAAATACCTCGTTGTGATTCCCGAATATGATCTTGTCATTTCCTATCTGAATGATGCTGAATTTCCCGACTATGCCTCACAGATGCCGGCTGCTGAATTAAACAAACTGCCCAGCGAAACGCTGGAGCAATTTACAGAATTGGTCAGTCTCATCTTAGCGGCGAAGAATTGAATAAACTCAAATGTAATTCGCGTGACAATATTTGTTTATTAACCAATGATTTCATTCGAGGTTTAGTTTCACAAAAACTTAATATATTTTATATTGGATTTACGAAGATAAATTTGTTTTATTTTTTTAGTCGTGGGGATATGTGCACTGACTGAATGGAAGAAAATTAAGCTATTGACCAACAATTGAGCTAAGAAATTTCTGTTACTTATAGTGAACTTAACAGCCTAGCTTTTTGGTATCGAAAATGGGGAGTATTATATAAATTGGATTAATCACAGGCAGCAGTCGGATGCGATCATTTCCATGCTAAAATTTCTGTTGCTTCAATGCTGGGCTTTTGATCCAGTAATTCTGATGCCCCGTTTAGAATTGCCTTTGCAAGCTTGCCGGTATGGTGCTGATGTAACCCGTCTTCTTCAGGGAAGGTATCGAAGATGCCAAAGCTGGTTTTATTTATTTTGAATGCATACCAGTTGATGGTCTTCGGCTCGTCATTTACAATTTGCAGACCGTCTATCAATAATTGTTGCAATTCATTTTACTTGCCTGGTTTTGCAATCAACCGGAGCAATAGACCTTTAAGTATCATTTTAATATTTTATAAAGTGATTAATTTTTATAATATTTTTCTATAATCACAACAATAGGCAATCCCACTAACGCACTATGCCAAATCAATTCGAGCACCGATACAAAATCCTTTGGTGAATGCGGGATGTTGGAAAAAGGCAATACGAGATAATTCATGAATACCCAGATGAAAGCGCCATAGATCAGGCCATTTACAACGGCGTTTTTGGCAAATGATTTAATGAAAGGATAAACCAGATAGTAAGCATATGTAAATGCAAAGGCAATCAGAAAATGTAATAACAGGCCAATGAGCACATATAAAAAGCTCCCGTTAATAACGGAGGGACCAAATATGCCGCTTGCTATATACTGGAGCACCTGCAGCGGGTTTAACCCTTTAAATATCCAGTATACTATTACTCCTGCTGTAGCATCGAGGCCACCTGAAATTATTGTGGCTTTTGTAATGGTTGCCACTGCTGAAGTTTTTGAACTGGAATTACCAGTTTCTGCTTGCTTAAGTTTCATAAAATTGTTTTTATTTAATGTCTGGTTTGTTTAAAAAGGAAATGATATTGCCGGAAATTTCTTCGTGATATTCTTCCAGGGCAAAATGACTTGTGTTGTATAAATGCAATTCTGCATCAGGCAGGTCTGTTAAAAAGGCTTTGGCCGCAGCTTCGGGAAAGAACGGATCATTTTTGCCCCAAACCAATAGTGTTTTAGGCTGATGCATGCGGAAGTATTTTTGCCATGTGGGATATTCTGCAACATTGCTTGAATAATCCTGCAACAAGTTCAAATGAATGTCAACCAAACCTGGTTTAGATAAATTTTGCAGGTCAGATAGATAGGCATCCGGGCTTATCAATTCCGGGTTTTCAGCACCTGTGAAATAAAATATTTTAATGCCTTCCAGCGTCATTAAAAATCGGACAGGCTGTTCAGTCTCTTCATTCCTGTTTTCAAGAAATGGCAGGGCAGCGCCAAACCCTTCGCCAATACCTTCCATATAGGCATTGGCATTTTGAATAATTAGCGAATGAATTAATTCCGGTCTTTTTGCTGCGAGTCTAAAACCAATTGGACCTCCGTAATCAAAAGCATACAGGCTGAACCCTTTTAGCCCGATTTTATCAATAAACTTTTCTATTGTTATTGTCAGATGATGAAAGCTGTATTTGTAGTCGGCATTTGATGGCGAATCACTATTGCCAAATCCGGGGTAATCAGGTGCTATCAAATGATAATCGTTTTTCAGGTCTTCAATTAAATTCCTGAAGCTTATGGAGGAAGACGGAAAGCCGCCTAATAAAAGTATAGCAGGGTTGTCGTTATCACCGGCTTCGCGGTAGAAAATGTTGACTCCGTCAATATTTATTTTTTTATAGGTTACTTTGCGAGTAGTCATTTTTGAAATATTGATTTGTTTTCCGTCATTATTGACAGTACAAAGATGCTATCGACAGGAAGCCTTTTCCAATGAAGTAGGTTAGGAAATAAGGGCGAACAGGTTAGGGTAAAAAAGTTGAACCAGCTTAACTTTTTAGCGCGCAATATGTTTTTGGGTAAAACAAAAAGCCACCTGATAGTAGCTTTTATGATGCATCAGCTTATTAAATTGGGTAGTCTAAAAGTGGCAGTTGTTATTTAATAACTCTCTTATTTCTCAGTTTAGAAAGATATTCAGTTGTCATCCCCAGGTATGAAGCCAGGGCATATTGGGGGACACGACCAGCAATTTTCGGATATTTATTCAGAAAATTTTCATATCTGTATTCGGCTGTTTGAGTGAGATTGCTAATGAGTTGCCTGAAATGGAATGCCTGCGCCCTTTCTGCGGAAATACGAAAGAATGTTTCATATTTATGGTTCTCCTGTTTAAGTATATCTTCATTTTCACGACTCAGTTGTAAAATAATGCTGTCTTCCAGCGCAATGACAAACATGGTAGCCGGCTCGTTATTATAATAGCTGTTATAGTCAGTTATCCACCAATCTTCAATGGCAAATTGGATGCTGTGCTCTTCCCCATTATCCAACACAACGTATGCCCTAAAGGCACCACGGCATACAAAATTTCTATGTTTTGCAGTGAAACCAGGCTGTGCAATAAACTGACGTTTTTTAATCCTTGTCAATTTAAATTGAGACAGCATAAAATCTAATTCATCGTCATTCAACGGCACTCTGGAAAGAATGTGTTTGCCAAGCAGTTCAAATTCCTGATTTAACATGGTTATTATTCAATTAATTTAGACTTTTATTAATAACATATCGTTTTCAGACCTTTAATCAATCAATACAAATCATAGCCTTAATAACCCCGTTACCCGCATTAAGAAAGTTTTTAAATTTTCCCGATGCATCATCAAAACTCATTTTATGAGTGATATAATGATTGGGATTAACCAGCCCCTGCTTTATACAGGCGATGACATAGTCGAAATCCTTTCGTGTTGCATTACGACTGCTCATCAGGGTTCCCTCCCTTTTATGAAATTCGGGGTGACTGAAAATCAAATCATTCTTTTGCAGGCCAACAAGAACATACCTGGCACCGTGTGCCATATAATGGAATGAATGATTAATGGCTGTTTGATTTCCTGTTGCGTCTATAACAACGGTTGGCATATCTCCATGCGTGATTTCCGCGAGTTTGGAAACCACATCTGCTTCTAAAGGATTAATGGTATAGCCGACCTTTAGATTTTCCCGGCAAAAAGCCAAACGATGTTCATTGGTATCCACGGCAACCACGTGGGCGCCTGCAATGCGGGCAA
The DNA here is from genome assembly GCA_965214575.1 of Puia sp. Taxonomy (GTDB): domain Bacteria; phylum Bacteroidota; class Bacteroidia; order Chitinophagales; family Chitinophagaceae; genus Puia. The sequence continues at coordinate 89,835 of CBDCCE010000028.1, read as the reverse complement.
ATTCGATGACTCCCATACCTATCGGCCCTGCACCCATTACAAGAACAAACTCGCCGTATTGCAGTTCTGCTCTTGCCACGCCATGGGCAGCAATGGCTAATGGTTCTACCGATGCAAGCTCATCATTGCTCAGCCCTGATCCATGAACTAAAAGACGGGCCGGGATTTGCAGATATTCTGCCATGCCCCCATCTATATGTACGCCGAAAACCTGCATATTTACGCAACAATTGGGTTTTCCCGTTCTGCATGCAATACAATGGCCGCAATCACGGTAAGGTATACAGGTTACCAGGTCACCCGTCTTGAATCCTTCAATTGTTTCTATGTTGATCAGCTCACCGGACAATTCATGTCCGAGAATCCTGGGGTATGTAAAAAATGGCTGCGTCCCTTCAAATGCATGTAAGTCTGTTCCGCAAACACCGATCCGCCTGATGCGAATAATCGCAAAACCTGCCTTAGCATCAGGTATATCTGCAGTTCCATACACAAGCTTTCCCGGCTCTGAACAAATAAGTGTTTTCATATAAAATCTGGCTTATGGACGCGATACCGAAGTTCCTGTTTTCATTGCCGTAAAGCGATATCGAAACCCAAAACATTCCAGTCGGGCAGACCAGCCGGTCTTTTAATTACCAGCGCATCTTCGTTCTGCTGCCATTCAATGGGTTTGTTACTGCCCATCAGCTTTATGGAAACAATTTTTTTGTCATTTAGCTTTGATCCTTTTCCGAGTGCACGGATATAGATATCTCCTTCCGGAACATTCAGGCAAAAACCATAGATGCTATTGCCTTTGGTTGTAAACCGGATGTCTTTGGCAGTATATTTTATTTTGCCCTCGTTAAAATTTTCGGCTTTAATCACAGTGGTATGATCGGGTCTTTCACCAAATATTTTCCATGGCCGGGTACCATAAATGCCATCACCGTTGGATGCCATCCATTGGCCAATTTCATCTAAACTTTTCAATATATCAGGCTCCAGATCACCTTCGGGTGTTTGCACAATATTGATGAGCAGGTTACCATTTTTGCTTACGATATCAACCAGCATCTGCAAAATATCTGTTGATGTTTTGTACTGCTGACCTGAACGGTAAAACCAATCGCCTATAGATGTATCGGTTTGCCAAGGGTAGGGACTGATACTGTCCTGCACCCCGCGTTCCAGGTCCTGCACCCACTTGCCATCTGACGGCTCTTTGCAGGTATACACGGCGGTTGATACAGCATGATTATAGTCCAAATTACCATTGTAAAAATTAGCCAGCATACTACGGCCGGTGTCCCCAAATGGCAGTTTACTGTCTGAATAAAGCAAATCCGGATGATAACTGTCTACCAGTTCTTTCACATCACTGTACCATTCCTTCATCCATTCCCGATTGGTGGTTAGCCATTCCCTGTCGTCAGGAGCAGCTTGGGAATGATAGAGATCATTATACAGGGGATCGTTGCCATCGTAAGGAATACCTTTATAGGGCCCGGCTGTATCTGCCTTATGCGCCATCTGGAACCAGGTATAACTGGCAGCGAGGTGTTCGGACACTCCAAAATATAAGCCTTCTTTTTTTGCGGCTTTTTGCCAGATGCCGACGACATCCTTATGCGGTCCCATATTAACGGCATTCCATCTGTGTATTTTTGAGTTCCATAAAAAAAAATTGTCATGGTGACTGCCCATGCTTACAAAGTATTTGGCGCCGGTTTTTTTATAAAGGGCCATTAGTTTCTCCGGATCCCATCTTTCAGCCTTCCAGAGTGGAATAATATCCTTGTACCCACTTTTACCTGGATGCCCATAACGCTCCAGGTGATCTTTATAATCAGCGGTATTTTCCTCGTAAAGTTCTCTGGCGTACCAGTCACCATGTCGCGGAACTGCCTGCGGGCCCCAGTGCGCCCATATACCAAATTTGGCATCCCTGAACCAATCCGGATATTTATACTGTTTTAATGATGCATCATTTGGCTGATAAGGTCCCTGGTTGACGGATAATTGTTGTGCGTTAGCCACAATAATTGACGCAGCCGAAAATATGACGGCAAGAATATTTTTTTTAAAAAATTCTCTATTCATCGCGTTATATTTTAGGTGAAAAATAAAATGACAAGGTCATCAAATATAATTTTTAATTGGGACCGGCCAGGCTCTAAAATTTGAAAAATGCGGTCAATCGGCGAGTAACTATTTGATGATTTAAATGGTTGTTCGTTGACCTAAAACGACATTTTGTCGGTTACTTTTTTTCAATAATTCCCAAATTGGGAAACCTTCGGATTTCCTACCTGTTTTCTTCGATATTTGGACAGTATTCGTTCTCGATTTCTTCGGGGGTTCTTCGGAAGCTCTTCGGGAAAACCACCTGATTTCAGCAAGGATTCCCGAAGGAACTCCCTGGAAATACGGTAGTCTTTCCGAATAATCTGCGAAAACGAGTTTTGCAAAATCAGAAAAATTCACGAGTTGAGGGTATAAGTTTTTTTTATGGCATTTAAATCAAATTCCAGGCGGTTAAATCAGTGGGAAACTTATTTGATATCTTTTATCGATCCGGCAGGATAAAGGCCTTCTACGGCTCTCCAGACGCTTAATGCGGCAGGTTTTACCCTTGTATTATAGTCTGCCTGATTAAAAGTGAGTATGCCGAACAGGGGTTTTTGGACCGTTTTACAAAGACCTTTTTGATTTTTCACGACGAAATGACAGAAGCTTTAGTGGAGGTATTTTAGTATTTTCCATCAATAATTTAAGACTTCAGTGAATGCCGATTTTGAAATATGTTGAAGCCGGGGAACTTCAGATTGCTTATGAAGAAAGCGGGGATTTAAAAGGAACAACTGTTATTCTTTTGCATGGTTTTCCTTATGACATCAGGACCTACGATAAAGTACGGGATTTACTAATCAGCTCGAATTGCCGGACAATAATTCCTTATCTGAGAGGTTACGGATCAACGAAGTTTTTATCAGAAAATACTTTTCGATCGGGCCAGCAGGCAGCATTGGCTTATGATCTTATTTCACTTATGGATGCATTGTCATTGTCAAAAGTGATCGTAGCCGGCTATGACTGGGGTGGTCGCGCAGCCTGTATTGTGGCCGCACTTTATCCGGAAAGAATCATTGGTCTGGTTTCAGGAGGGGGTTATAATATTCAAAACATTCCTGAATCCATTCGTCCCCAGAAGCCTGAACTGGAAATGCTGGATTGGTACCAGTATTATTTTCATTGTGAAAGAGGACGGGCAGGCCTGACAAAGTACAGAAAGGAATTTGGCGGCTTACTCTGGAAACTTTGGTCGCCAACCTGGAATTTCAATGAAACAACGTATAGCCAGACCGCTGTATCATTTGATAATCCTGACTTCGTTGATATTGTTATTCATTCTTACAGACATCGTTATGGATTGGAGACCGGATCTCCGGTTTTCGAAAAAATGGAACAGGAGCTGGCCGCCCAACCAAAAATCTCCATACCGACAATCGTTTTAGATGGGGAAAGCGATGGAGTTAGTCCTTTGGTTCTTCAGGATCAATATTTTTCTTATTTCACCGGCAGATACGAAAGAAAGATTGTCCGGAACACGGGACATAACCTTCCACAGGAATCACCGGAAGTTTTTGCATCAGCTGTCTTATCACTTGTTCACCATTGAGCAGCGAACAAAAAAATCCTTTGGGAACTGGTATACGACTTTAACCAAGATAGTTCGGGGGAAACAGTTTCTGTCCGTATTTTTCGGCGATCTTCTCTAATCTGGCTATCCGTTCCGGGTTCATTTCCGGGGGCGGAATAAAGGTTCCGAATGCAGCGGGCTCACCTATCTCTTCAAAAAAAGCATCGAGTCCCGCGGGCACAACCACACACCATAAACGGACCAGCTGGTCTGAATTATTTTTGAAACAGTGAACCAGTCCGCCTAAAGGGATATTCACAAAATCTCCTTTAACCGCCGTATATTTTCCGGCTTCGGTTTTTATTTCCACTTCACCGTCGAGCACATGGAAGGATTCCTGAAATCCGGCATGGGCATGCGGTCCGGGCCCCCCGCCGGGAGGAACAAGCATTTCGATAACCGCATATGCGCCTCCGGTTTCCCGGCCCGACATCACAATGCGGTATGAATCTCCAACGACAGAAAGAGCGGTCCCTTCTCCGGACTTCACCAGGGCAACAGACTTATTCGATGTATTCATTTTAATGGCATTGATTGTATTCACTAATAATTGTCAGCATCACATCCGGCACTTTTTTTATATTCAGCGTGGCCTGAGGGATAAAATAACCCTTTTGCCTGGACTGAATTTTTTTGGCGAGGGCCGGACAATCGGCAACGATCAGACTCATTTTCTGTTCAAAGTTCGGCATCAGCTGGATGCTCCTGGCATTTATGGCTTCGAATACTGAATAGTCTGCCAGCGAAATATAATAACTGTAGCCCGGCTCACCCACATTGTTTCCGTCGCCCGATTCGCGCAGTTCATACAAATGAATTCGGGAACTGTCAGGGGTCAGCCTTTTCGCAAATAACAGACGGTATTCGTCCGTCAGGCGGATGTCCAGTTTTTTAAGCGCATAGTAATCGTTTTTATACCAGTATCCTTTGAGACTGTACAGATTTACTTTTTCGGAATTCGTTTTCCCATCGGCCTTGAAATCGACAAATTCATCATAACTCACCCGTTTACTATTGAAGTTTTCGTGAAGTATGGTCAGCTCACCGGATTGTTTGGAACCGTTGATATACTGCAAAGTCACTTCTACTTTGTTAACCTCATTGGGCGTAACGAATACGGAGGTAGTTTTGCAACCCGCAAACAGAACAAGAACGATACAGATTATTTTCATTTTTTTTTACTGCTGAATTAAGCCAGTCCTGTTTTTTATTCGCGTCCTCTTAAAAACCTTTTTTATCAGCCTGTTCCAGATACGTGCTTTCGAATATTTTATTGGCGTTGGCCGCTTCAAAGCCTTCCCTTCGGTGAAGGGGCAAAACTTCCGCAGGCGGCAGATCACGAAATGGTTCAAGAATTTTCCGTTCAGCAAATTCGATATAGGATCCGGGAATCATTTTCTCTTCGCCATCCGAAAACCCTGCCATAACCATTTCCGCTACGGTACTGCTTTGTAATAAAAGGCCATCCGGGCTTTTCTTGATCTTTCCACCCGAATCGTTGAGGATAATACCGTTTCGCTCAAGAAAGGCATTGAATTCTTCCAGTGTGTTATAATTTTTTTTCAGGTTGTGAACCGACATGGTAAAATGGTTCAGGTAGTATCGGTTATAAATAGCCCAGGCTGCATATTCACTTTCGGCGGACAGGGCCAGGTAGTCTTTCAGACTGGGGAGGTCCCAGGAAGAACTGTGCAGATAATGATCCACTGCCGTCACATCTGCAAGATCCAGTGCATCCACCGGATCGTTAGCGATTTTATCTGTGTATGAATGAATAATTTTTTGTGCGGCGTCCGAAAGATCATGAACTCTCAGTTCAGACAGGAATATTCGGGGAAGTCCCTCAACCGGTGGGGAATACCAATATGCATTTAATTTCTTTTCAGGGAAAAAATAGTAATCCCTTTTGATATATCCATAATACAAAAAGACTTTTTCGAGCGATTGCAACCCGAGATGGGGAACGCCGAGACTGCGAAAAGCAATATGATCGTTTTCAATATCCGCGCCTTTTTCAATGATGCCCTCTGCGATCATCAGATCCATGATGCGCGAAACATCCGGAACACGGTCTATATAGCGAAGCATGAGTCCGTCCAGTACAGACCGCAAAAGAAACTGTTTATTTTCCATACCTGGTTATTGATGGTTGCCTGAATGTTTCTCAAGATATTCCAGAAGGGCGGGTTCAAAAAAATTAATGGTTTTATAATTGAGCATTTCTTTCGGAGTTGTTCTGAGCACCTGCAGCATGTTCAACGCCTTTAAGGGATCCTGAACCTCATTTTCCAGGAGGTTCTGATAGGTATGAATGCCAAACAGAATGCAGTGGGAGCCGGCCAGCCGCGTCAGCGTCTGCCTTTCGATGCGGATAAAAAGCCGCCGGCCGATATTTTCCGCGTTCAGTGAAGGCGCTTCTGATTTTAGTTCTTCCATATATCTTTTATTATGCCGGGAAGAAAGGTCCAGTTCTTCGGATATTTTAAAATTCCAGCTGGCTCGCCACACGGAACGGTTTACCAGTATACGTTCCATCAGTTTTTGCGCAGCCTGCATGGTCGGTCCGATCATTTTAGGCGCCGGAGCATGGATAGTCAAAAAAGGCTGACCGTATTTGTCATCCAGGGAATATCCATTGGCAAAGCACAACTGTCCCGCGATCAGCGTAGCCGACTCGTCACTGCTCAGTATCACCAGATCCTCCTGCACCTGTCGCCCGACCCAGTCGAGCGGCTCCAGCGGCAGCGTTTCTTTTTTCCCAAATACAAAAACAATATCCTCGCGGGTTTTTTTATTCTGCCAGCGCCATCCTTCAGATTTTTTTTCAAGAATGAATACATCCGGCCGGAACTGGACGAGATTATTCAGTATGAGCTCCAGTACATCCCACTGGGCGGCCTCGGAATGTTCGGATGCACGGAAATAATACCGGTGATCCTTTTCTAGCAGCAGACGTTTCTGCGCTATTTCTGATTCATATTCATTATCCACTTCTATGAGCCGGTCGTCGGGCCTGAATGCTGCCGTTCCCATTCGCAGGTCGAACTGCTGACCAAATGGAAAATAAGGTAATGTCTTCATCATTCTGTTAGCACAATCTAACTATTATTTGTAAATACGCTGTGCGCAGCGCCACAATATTGGACCGCCTTAAACAAAATAACCGGATTTTTACTTTAACTTCATTTTCCTTATTCCTCAATTAAAATAATTTATATGTTCGATCAGATTTTGCAGCTTGTCAAGGATCAGCTCAATGCGCATCCTCAGATTGCCGGTAATATTCCCCCTGAAAAGGCCGATGAAATCCATAATGAGATTGCCACACATATTACCAACGGACTGCAGAATCCCCCGGCAGCCGAAACAACCGACGGAGGGGGCATTCTGGCGCAGCTGGAGCATAGTCTGGCTTCGGGTAATGTGGCTACGAGTGCCATCACTGGCGGACTGGTAGGAAGTCTCGCCAGCAAATTTGGATTGTCTCCTGCCATCACCGGTGCCATCGCGGCAGCCCTTCCCGGCCTGATGCAGAAATTTGAAAACAGAAATACGGTTGCCGGTGAAAAAGCGTGATTCGGGAATACTTTATTTTCTTCTGGGTATTTATGCCATCATGGTGAGCTGGTATTATAACCATTCCATTTTCTGGCTCCTGATACATTGGATTTTCTGGCCGATATACCTGGTCTATCAGCTGCTTACCGGACATCTTGCACATGGCTTGTGGAAGGAAATTCCTTTGTCCTATTTTAAATAGTCAGCCCCGGGGAATTATTTTTTTGCAAAACGCATCACGGCGATATCGCCCATGATGAGGGTAAGTGTTTTTGCATCTTCACTGACATTAAAGGAATTCACGGATTTCAGCGTTTTGAAATAGACCTGCTCGCCGCCAGGCTCACAGTACATCATGGTGGACAGCGCGTCGCCGAAACTGATTTTATTTCCATTCAGTCTGACCGGACAACTATAACCGTTACATCCGCCATTACCCATAACCAGCGTATCGGGCAGATGGAAAATGATCGTTGGTTTTGTTTTGGGAAACAGTCCGTCGAAAGCTATGCGGGGACCAGAAATATAATTCAGTTCCCAGATGCCGTTGAGTTTCGAAGCGGCGGGGTCAGTAAGCGACTTAGTACCATGACAGCTGATCATCAAAAACAGGACCGACAGGCTGGTAAAAAAACAAAATATTTTTTTCATACACTGGTTTTAGCAAAAGCTTTTCAGCCCGATGCCGGGCCAGTCGCTCCTGCTAAAATAGGCCAATCCGGCCATTAATATTTCCCCACAATGCCCATCGTTCTTTCCACTTCAATATTGGCTGACAAATAATCATACACGGCTTCGAGGTAGTTCGACCGGGCCTGCGTATAGGCCAGCTCTGCATCCGTGAGTTCCAGTCTGGATGCCACGGCCCTGGCATAACGGTACTGGGTGATTTCATAACTCAGCTTGGCTGTCTGCTCCACATTGGCGCTGGTCTGTATCCGCGCTGCGGTTTCGCGCACACCGGAAACGGACTGCTTCACCGCGGTACGCAGGTCTTCGTAAGCCTGCTGTGAGCGAAGAACGGATTGGGATTTTTCTATCTGCGCCTGTTTTACTTTGGCTTTATTACTGTTTCCATTGAATACCGGCACATTCAGCTGTGCACCCACAAATGGAGTGGAAGGGTAGTAGGCCTGTGTATATTGAAATTGATTGGTCTGTGTCTGAATAAGATACTGTGCGGTCAGGGAAACGGTGGGTTTCATGGCAGCGGCCGCAATCCGGATCTGCTGGTCCGACTGCTGCTGTTGCAAATCGAGGGACTGCAGATCGGCGCGGTGCAGGCGTGCCTGACTGTACACTTCTTCTTCTGAAAAAACCGCGGGAGATTCCGGAAGAACCAGAGAATCTGTTAATTCAATTTCCTGCAGACTATCCAGACCCGTCAGTGTCCGCAACTGTTGTTTTCCCACTTCAATGGCATTGGATAATTTAAGCAGATCGGGTTCGAGATTTTTTACCGAGGTATAGGCCCGCAGCGTATCCACGCGCAGCGCCCTGCCCTGGGCCAGCAGGGATTTTGAATCTTCCAGGGCTTTTTTATTCCGGGCCAGACTCTCATTCTGAAGTTTGATACGTTCGTGTAAAACCAGAATCCGTATATAGGTTTGTTTCAGAAAGGCGGCGATATCCGTTTCCTTGTCCAGCACCATCAGGCGGCTCTGACGCTCCTGTAATTTAGCCTGAATAATGCCGGGTTTAATGGCTGCATTATAAACCGGCTGTGTGATCCAGGCAGTGGCTCCTGCCTGATCACGACCACCGAAACGCGCATAGGGAATTTTGTCGCTGCTGGATGCGGTGCTGGTAAATCCAAAAAAAGGGGTTTCATAAAAATAATGGGAAACCTGGGCGCTGATACCTGCAGAAGGCAGGGCGGCACTTTTGGCAACCTGGAGCTGCTGTTGCGAACGGTCAATATCCAGCGAGCTGATTTTTATTTCGCGGTTGTGCGACAACGTGAGCGCCAGCGCATCGTGTAAGGATAAGGGTTTCGTTTGCGCACTGGCCATATAGGAAACCAGGGTAATAAGAGCGAATACGAGTGTTGTATATATAAAAGCTTTCCTGAGTGTCATGATCTTTAGTTTTATGCTGGAAGAATATTTCCCTGTATGGGCAGGGGCACCGTATGGACTTCTGATTTCGCTTTATAGGGTCTGGAGAAATAAGAATAGACTGCCGGAATCACATAGAGCGTTAACACACCCGCGAAGACCAAACCCCCTACCACAACGATACCCAGTGAGGTACGACTTCCGGAAGAAGTGCCGAGCGAAAGGGCAATCGGCAGGGTTCCGAATATCATGGCGAGCGTGGTCATCAGGATGGGACGGAAACGGGAAGTGGCCGCAGCTAGTACAGCTTCCCTGGGATTCATGCCTTCCGCTTTGCGCTGGTTGGCAAATTCCACAATCAGAATTCCGTTTTTTGTAATCAGTCCGATGAGCATGATAATTCCGATTTCGCTGAATACATTGATGGACTGATGGGTAATCCACAAACTGAGCAGCGCGCCGGTCACGGCCATGGGAACCGTCAGCAGAATAATAAAGGGATCTATCAGACTTTCAAACTGCGCAGCCAGCACCAGGTAGATCAGGAGGATGGCAAAGATGAAAGCGAAAATCAGGCTGGAACTGCTTTCTGCGAAATCGCGGCTCTGTCCTGCCAGCGCTGTACGGAATCCTGCTGGCAGTACTCTGGAAGTGATGCTGTTCATTTCCCTGATGGCGTCACCGAGACTTACACCTGGTGCCGGCGTCGCAGAAATCGTGGCGCTGTAAGCCTGATTATATCTATAGAGGGCAGGGGGACTTACGGTCTCATTCATCTTCACGAGATTATCCAGGGAAACCATATCGCCGCTTCCTGATTTCAGGAAGAGCGAACGCAGGTCATCCGGTGCAGATCGTTCCTGCCTGTCCAGTTGTCCGATCACTTCATACTGACGGTCGTTGTAAATAAAATATCCATACCGTCTTCCGCTGAGAGCAAGCTGTAGTGTTCGTCCGATTTCCTGGGTTGAAATGCCCAGCTGGGCGGCGCGCTGACGGTCTATGCTGATACCAATTTCGGGACGGTCGATTTTAAAATCCGGATTCTGAAAAGAGAGTTTTTTACTCTTGTACACTTCTCCCATCAGTTTGGGCATGGTCGCTTCCAGTGTTTTGAGGTCCGGAGCCTGGATCACATATTCGAGCGGCTGATCGCTGGAAAAACCACCGATGGTCGGAATCTGAATCGGAATGACGATCACATTGCGGAATCTCTGGGAAGCAACAATCAGTTTCTGATAGAGCTGTGCCTGGGTCATGCCGTTCTTGCGGTCCTTCGGTTCTTTCAGGAAGATCCACTGGAATCCTCCGTTCACGGGTTGCACCAGTGTACCGATAGACGCGGCGATTCCGGCATAGGTCCTGTTTTCATTCAGGTCGGGGATGGAATCTGACACATAATTGCTGATGGACTTCATCGTCTCCTGCATACTTTCGTAGGAAGTTCCTTCCGGTGCAATCACCGCGAGGCCGATCATGGAGCGGTCTTCCAGTGGTGCGAGTTCAGAAGGAAGTTTAGGCGCGAGCAAAGCGGCGATACCAAAAGACAATATCAGAAGACCAAATGCAACCCATCTTGCCTTAAAGAAAAAGCGCAGTGACTTTTCATAACCGTCATTCATATTTACAAAAAACGGTTCTGTTTTTTTATAGAGCCAGTTATGATGCGTGCCCGGCTTCAGCAGATAGGCGCTCATCATGGGAGATAAGGTAAGTGCCACAAAAGCGGATACGAGTACGGAACCGGAAACCACAATGGCAAACTCCCGGAAAAGTTTTCCTGTAATTCCCCCCAGGAAAAGAATGGGAAGAAAAACGGCAGCCAGGGTAATCGTGGTTGAAATAACAGCAAAATAGATTTCATCGGATCCCTTACGGGCAGCTTCGATGGGCGAAAGGCCCTGTTCCACTTTGCTGTAGATATTTTCAAGAACCACAATGGCGTCATCGACCACGAGACCGATGGCGAGCACGAGTCCGAGCAGGGTAAGTACATTGATCGAAAAATTACCGATATACATGATGAAGAAGGCAGAGATAATAGAAACCGGAATGGCCACCAGAGGAATGATGGTACTTCTCCAGTCGCGCAAAAAGATAAATATGATCAGCGCCACCAGCACAAAGGCAAGCACCAGGGTCTCGCCTACTTCAGAAAGAGAGTTGCGCACGGGTACGGTAAAGTCTTTTCCGAGTGAAATAATAAAATCCTTCGGTGCAGTTTTCTGAATATCTGCAAAACGTTTTTTGAATTCATCCACAATGGCCAGTGAATTGGCTCCGCGCTGGGGTTGTACTCCCGTGCCGACACCGTAACGCGCGGTATTGCCTTCACTAACGATCATGGCTGTACGCTCATTTTGTGAAGACATGATAGCCGTACCGATATCTTTGAAACGCACGATCGCACCGTTTTGCTGACGAAGAATCATATTATTGAAATCATCTTCCGTAACCAGCCTTCCCTGGGTACGCAGGGTAACCTCCGTATTCTGTCCCTCAATACGTCCGCTCGGCAGATCCACATTTTCTTTCTGCAGGGCGGCCTGGATATCAGACGGGGTGAGCTGGTAGGCCGCCATCTTCACGGGATCCATGCGCAGGCGCATGGACCTTTTACGGCCCGCGTAAGAATCCACGAGACGCACGCCGGGTATGGACTGCAGTCTTTCTTTGATATTGATGTTTACGAAGTCGGTAATATCTTCCAGGCTCTTCGTATCACTTTGAACGGTCAGGAAAACCAGGAAATCCGGAGGGCCCGACTTTTCAACGATAGTGGGTTCAATGTCTGTAGGCAGCTGCTGACGAGATTTGGACACCTTGTCACGCACGTCGTTGGCGGCTGCTTCGAGGTCTGCATTCAGGTTGAATTCTACCGTGATCACACTCACCTGTTCACGCGAAACGGAAGACATGGCTTTTATCCCATTGGCTTCGGCAACGGCTTCTTCCAGAGGTTTGGTTACCTGCGATGCAATGATATCTGCACTGGCACCCGGATAAACGGTTGTGATGGTCACGATGGGTGAATCCGTTACAGGATATTCACGTGTTCCCAAAAATGTGTAGCCGACAATGCCGAATAAGATCAGCAGAACGGACATTACGCCGGCCAGTACCGGCCGGGATATACTTACCTGAGAGATAGCGCTCATATAATTTTTTGAGTATAATTAATTAAATCGATTGTATCGTGTAACGTTTATCGATTCACGATAAACCATATACGAATTAAGTTTTAGGCTTTGGGCTTTAAGCTTTAGGCTTTAAGCTTATTTAATAGTGGCAAACCGAACCGTTGCGCCAGGCGCCAAACGAAGGAGGTTGCTGGTAATCACCGTATCCCCTTTACTCAGGCCGTGTAATACTTCTACCGAAAAAGCACCTCTCTGTCCGATGTCAATCGGAACGATCTGCGCCTGATTGTCTTTAACCGTATACACACTATATCCCTGTGAAGAAGGAATCAGCGCCTGGGAAGAAACCATCAGTGCATCGGAGGAGGAGTGGAGGGAAAGCTGCATACGGGCGCTTTGTCCTGCGAGCAGCACATGTCCGGGATTCTGACTCACCGCCCGCACCAGCAGCGTGCGGGTGCTCTGGTCCACACCGGCTTCCCTGGCAACGACGGTAGCATGATACTGTTTGCTGTCGGAGGCCACGGTAAATTTTTGAAGACTGCCGATGGCAATCGTTTGCGCGTATTTTTCCGGCACATGAAAATCCAGTTTCACTTCGCTGTTGTCCTGGATATGGGTCAGCACCGTATTAACCGATACAACGGCTCCTGTATATACATGTATGATACCCAGCTGTCCACTGAATGGTGCGCGGATCCTGGTTTTATCCAGCATCACCTGCAGCTCGGCAATCTGCGCCTGGAGCACTTTGAGATTGGTAAACGACTGATCGTAATCCTGCTGAACAACCGCTTCATGCTGTATGAGATCACGCAAACGTTCTTCATTCAGTCTGGCCAGTTTTTCCTGCTGATGCAATTTTTCAAGCTGGGCGAGTAAATCGGCATTGTCCATTTCAAAAAGCAGCTGACCCGCTTTTACGGATGATCCATCTTTTACCTGGATACGGACAATTTTCCTCGGCAATTCGCTAACGATATCCACTTCCTGCCGGGGTTCCAGGGTTCCCGTAATTTCCAGCTCATCTTTCAGAATGGCCGGTTTAACAATATAGCCGTCTACCGGAATGCCCGGATTCACGGGCGTGGTAACTGCAGCTTCCTTAGCCGCCTTGTCTTCTGCTTTGGCATAACAGCCGCCGATAAACATAATGGTGAAGTATGCAAGGGCAGCCAGCAAGGGGCTGCTGATGAGTTTTCTGCTGATGGTTTGTGTTGACATGGTGATGATTATTAATAGATATATTCAAATATTTCAATGTATCAGAACAAGGATTTCCATTCAAAATGCCGAAATCGGAAACAAAGGTATAGATTTATTTAAGTTATTCGATAAATAAAATAAAAAAATTTAAATCTTTAGCCCTTCGATGAAGCGGATGTATTCATCCATCAGTTTATTATTGAGGTAGTAACGCATATTCCGGCCTTCTTTATCGGAGGTAACCAGTTCACTTTCAATGAGCAGTTTCAAATGATGGGCAATTGAGGGCTGGGCCAGGTTCAGGGTATTGTTCAGATCCACACAATACAGACATTGTTTGCTTTTCTTAATCTCTTTCAGAATGGTCAGACGGTTGGGGTCAGCCAGCGCCTTCGAGATCTTTTCCGCTTTTTTTCGAGTCCATATAAATCAGTTGCAGGGCAAAGATAATACGTTATTTATTGAAATACTTCAATAAATGGAAAATACTAACATTTCCTTACAATTTCCAAAGTCAGAACAGAAAAAAAGCCACCCTGGTATACCGGAGTGGCTTTGGCGTCAAACGCCACAGCTATTTAATGAAAGATCCTGGTTAGGCAAAACTAACGGGATGTTTCCATGAATTGACTGTAGATTTCATGAATACCTCCTTTTTTTTGGTGACGATTCAAGTTAAGAAAAAAAGACCTGCCGGCAGAAGGATTTATATATTTTTTTTCAAAAAAATCATATACGGGGAAATCGTGAACAAATAATTTGGATGAATTGTTCTCAGCTTTTAAACAGGCGCCAAAGGCAGCGGCATGAAAGCTTTTTTACCTTTTATATTATTACAGTTTGTTCTGCTATCTCCGGGTTTACTGCATGCACAGTCCGGGCAGCAGGAGCCGGCTCACCTGATACGTATTTATGAGGACAATGATTTTATGAATGTGTACTTCCGCGCAACCGACGATGCCTATACCAATGGTACCAGTGTCGATTTTTTTTATATAAAGAATAAACGTCCGGCTTTTATTGTGGACAGGCTGATGCCGAAAGCCGGGGCGGGGAGCACGGACATTTACGGATGGGGCATTAAGCAGATCATTTTTACACCCAGTGACCTGGAGAGTAATTTATATCAGCCGGACGACTATCCGTATTCGGGTGCCCTGTTTATTACCCACAGCTTATATTCTTACAATCAGCAAAAGAAATTTGATTTTCAAACGGAAGCAGTTGTGGGTGTAAGAGGCCCCGCATCCCTGGCCCGGCAAACTCAGGATCTCATCCATCAGTGGGGCGGTTTTGAAAAACCCGAGGGCTGGGCCTATCAGGAAGGTAACCGTCTGTTGCTCAATATCAGCTTCACTGCGGAGAAGCAGCTCTTTTCCTATAAAGGGCTTGTCGAAATGATCGCGGGCGGCCAGCTCAATGCAGGTACGATGATGAATGCTTTTTCCGTGTACCCCGAAATCCGCTTTGGAAAAATGGCGGGTTATTTCAATGGCTATATTGCCCAGTACGCGGATAAACGAAGTGCGACACACCCCCATGGTTTCCAGTTATATTTCAGGGTCAGACCCACGCTCCAGTATGTATTAACCAATGCCCTGCTTCAGGGAAAGGGGCTGGGCGCAGAGGATCCGCAAAAAAGAATGAATGCGTCCGCCGAGCAATACAAACCCTTCCACAACATCAGTCCTTTCGTATACGCTTTCCGTTATGGCGCGGTGCTCACCTGCGGTCATATCGGTATATCCTTTGACATGAATTATAACACGACTTTGCTGAAGGACCTGTACAGTCACGAATTTGGCAATGTAACCCTGTATTATAATTTCTAGTTGTATTCGGCCGGGCAGTTTTTATTTTACTTCATTGATTGTAATGATCACGCTGCTGTGACCGGCATTCACCTGCGGATTGAAACCCACGGTCATCAGGAAGTCGCCGGAATAAACAGAGGGCCCGTGAATCATACTTTGGGTTCCGGGATAGAGATTGGTTTCCGTGAGCAGATATTTTTTGGAAGGATCCAATCCTTTCAAAAGAACGGGCGTTCTGCTTTTTTCATCATAGCGGTTATTCACCAGATAGTTGAACATCACGCCGGATGTTTTGGTATCATTCATATACATCAGGGAAGCTACTGCATGGTCGCGCGGTCCCGCCAGTCGAAACTGATCGCCATGCCAGATGATTTCTTTTAACCCGTTGTAATTTTTAATGGCCTGCTGGCAAAACAATAAATCTGCAGCCGATAATTTCCCTGCTTCAATATCAAAACCGAGTTTGCCCATCATGGCTACATCAGTCCTGAATTTGATCGGCTGTTTGCCCCAGTCCGTCACATGGTTTGAACTGCTGATGGCCGGATAGAAATAGGAATATTCCCACTGAATAAATATCCGTTCTATCGGATCCGTATTGTCACTGGGCCAGTATTCGGTAAAATAACGAAGCGCGGCATAGTCCACGCGTCCGCCACCGCCCGAACAAAGCATCATGGGAACCTTCGGATATTTTGCACGTATTTTTTCCAGCACCGTATAGAGCCCCTTCACATAATCAATATAAAAGGCCGACTGATCTTTCAGATAGGCTGAATAGGCATTATAGATCACGGCGTTGCAATCCCATTTCAGATAGGCGAGCCCCGGGTTTTTTATAAACAGACTATCTATGATACCGAATACAAATTGTTGTACCCGCGGATTGCTCAGGTCCAGCACCAGCTGATTCCTGTAATAATATTCTTCCCTTTCTGGTTGTTTAATTACCCAGTCCGGATGTTTTTCGTACAACTCGCTTTTCGGACTCACCATCTCCGGTTCCACCCAGATGCCGAATTTCACCCCATTTTCTCCGGCTTCTTTTACCAGTGAAGCAACGCCATGCGGCAGTTTTTCTTTATTTTCCTGCCAGTCACCCAGCCCCGTATGATCGCTGTTTCTCGGATATTTATTGGCAAACCAGCCGTCGTCGAGGAGGAAAAGATCCACACCCAGTTTTTTTGTGTCTTTTAATATCGCTGACAGTTTGTTTTCATTGAAATCGAACTGGGTTGCTTCCCAATTGTTCAGCAGGGTCAGGCGTTCTCCGTTACCATCCAGAATTTTATAGTCCCTGGCCCATCTCTGTACTTTGCGACTGGCTTCTCCTTTACCCTGGTCAGCATAACAGTACCAGAATGCCGGTGTCGTAAAATCTTCGTCCGGCTTCAATATATAGGGAGATGCATAATTATTCATGCCTGCCAGTATGCGCAGATTATCCAGCGGGTCCAGTTCCAGGTCAACACGAAAATTTCCGCTCCATTCCATGCCTCCGTAGAGAATGCTGCCTGCGTCTTCTGTTGCAGGCTGTCCCAGGGAAACCATGAACACGGAGGGTTGAAACAGATTGGCCCGGGTACCCAGCTTGCTGTCGAGGGTTTTGATGCCATGCGTGAGCAGGGATTCCTCAGGCTGCATTTCCTTTGCCCAGTCACCATGATACTGGGTAAGCCAGAATGCATTTGATTTCAGATATAAACCGGCAGAGGCAAATTTTTCGAGCCTCACATTCCCTTTTTCGTGATGTCTGATCACGGACCATTGCTCAACGATATCTTCGCGATAGTAAGACTGGTAATAAAGGGTTACTTCGAAATCATATACAGGATCCTTCAGCAAAACGCTGAGCAGAGTGATATTGTCGCTGATTTTTTTAACGGAAGAACGAACATATTTCAGATCGAGGGAAGCGTTTCCGTCTGCATGTATCACACTGATCGCGGGCTCCGCGAGGTTACGCGATCCGGATGAAGTATATGCTGCGTTCAGTGAAGCGGTATAATCTTCTGACTCACGAAATTGCCCCGGTATCTGCGCATATTCTCCGGCCTGATTCAATTTCTTTCCAAAATAAATAATATTCAAATCCCTGTTGGGCGCCGTTTGCATCACCAGGGCCAGTTTCCCGGTTTCAACCGGTAAAATCGTCTGGGCGTGGAGCGGAATTTTTATCAATAAAATAAGGAGCGCAGTTGCAAAAGACCTTTGCAAACAAGAGAGATGAATTTTCATGAGGGATTTAAAAGTAAAAATTTATTTATTAACCAGCTCTGCCAGGTGAACGAGATAGGGTTCGTCTACAGGCTGCCATTTGTGCTCCCTGAAATATTTTTCAAGTACTGCATCCTCTGCATAGAGCGATTTGCGGAGTGATTTTTTGCTTAACTCAAAAACAAGGACCTGCATTTTTCTGTGATCCACGATATAATAACTGTACTGATCCTGATATTCATCGTAATCATTTCCACTTCTGCTATAGCCATTCGTCTTTTGATTCGCCGGAATAAAAATACTCTTTATCTGTTTGTAAAAGGAATATTTGCTTCCCTTATAGAGCACCTGGAAATATTCATCGGGACTGATCAGCAATACCCGTTCAAAAATATATCCGCCCTGTTGTGGTTTCAGACAAAAATATTTCACCTGGTTTCTGTTCACGGCAATGGGCGCCTCATCACCTCTTTTCAAAAGAAGATTCTCGCTCTTCTTATCGTAGTTGTAGAGATAATCCTTGTTATCTATCACGCTGTCGAGCTGATTGACCACCAGACCGGGAACATAGGCCGGCAGAAAAAAAGGTGAACCTTCTAAAAGATCTTTGTGGTAAACGGTGGGCAGGAAATTATCGTAACTGGTATTGTCCTGTTGATACTGGCCCGGAATAGTCTGAAAAGGGGAGTATAAAAAATGAGACTCACCTATTTTGCTCAGGGAATCCAGATTGATATCTGATTTTTTCCAGGAAACAGACTCCGTTGTGATGAAAATCAATAGTCGTTTAAACGCGGCTACTTCAATACTGTCGGGATGACTATTCGGTACGTTGTCCAGATAAGACTTGCCGGCTGTATTGACCTGGGCTGTGGAAGAAAGGAAACAGCAAAGGCATACTAAAACCGGGAGGAAGGTTCTGTATTTCATGCGCAAGCGTTTCTTAAATTTACTGATTTTCCGCTTTATATTGATATTTATGTTTGCCGTTTGCCGTTGTCGGTCAAGGGTTTTAGGCTTTAGGCTTTGAGCTTTAGGCTTTAAGAATTCGGATGCTGGCAAATCTTCCAGTATTCAAAAATCGTCTTTACCTGCTCCTTAATGTCTTTGTAGCTGTGTGCTTTAATGAAATATCCCTGAACCGTCAGGTACAGATAGGCTTCGGTAACATATTTTTTTTCTGCTGAAGTGCTGTAGAAAATAAAAGGAATGGATTTCTTTCTCAGGCGTTCATTGGAATCCAGCTTGTTCTTGAATTCGAGCCCGCTGAATCCCGGAAGATTCACATCGCTGATGATGAGGTAGGGCTGTTCGCTGGTGTTTGCGAGAAAGTTGTAGGCATCTTCGGAATGGGAAAATAAGATCAGCTTGTTCGGAATATTTAATTCTTTCAGCACTTCTTCAAATATTTCCTGATCATCTTCATCATCCTCTATCAATACAATAGGTCCGTCGATCATGTTCGTTTTTTTCTAAACCTGAAGATAGAGGTTATTTGTAATCCTGATCAGGATTCGTCAGTCTGCCGGCAGGATAAAGAATCCATTTACCTTTCTCCGGATTTTTCGCCGGCGGGGAATATAATAGTGAACGTACTGCCCTCATTTTCACGGGAACTGGCGAAAATCAAACCATGGTGGTTGAGTACGATTTTGCGGCAGAGTGTCAGGCCGATTCCTGTTCCTTCGTAAGCGCTTTTCCCGTTGAGCCTTTGAAAGATATTAAAGATTTTTTCTGCAAACTGCGGGTTGAAACCAATTCCATTGTCGGTAAAAGTGATTTTGTCATAGTCCAGATGCGGATTGAGGGAAGGTTGTTCTTTTTTTTCTTTTTCAGTCAGCGTCGCTGACTGTATTATGATTCTGGGTGACTGTCCCGGTATCGTAAATTTTAAAGAATTACTCAGCAGGTTGTGAAATAACTGGGTCATCCGAAGCGGAATGGCGTGGATGACCGGCAGGTGTCCGACAATAATCGTTGCATCCTTTTGTACGATCTCGAGATCAAAATCGTGCAGCAGGGTATGAACTATTTTTGTGAGGTCGGTTTGCTGTTTGGCTTCTTCGGTATTCTGAAGTCTGGCATAATTCAGCAGGTCATCAATGAGCCGGCTCATTCTTTTCGAAGATCCTGATATTTTATTCAGGTAGGTATTTACTTCTTCTTCCTGATCACCGAAGCTTTTTTCTTTCAGCTGCGCTGTAAACGTGTTGATTTTTCTCAGGGGCTCCTGCAAATCGTGTGAAGCGGCATAGGCAAATTCGGTCAGATTCTGGTTAGTGGCTTCCAGCTGGTTGTTCAAATCCTGCAGGGAAGTGGTCCTGTCCTCCACCAGCTGCTCCAGCTGATCGTGACTCAGTTTCTGATCATGAATGTCCATGCAGGTGCCAATATAACCTTCAAAAAAGCCGTCAACAGAGAAACGCGGAGCGCCGGAATCTGAAACCCACCGGTAAGCACCATCATGTCTGCGCATACGGTATTCCATATGAAATTCCTTTCTCTCCCTGAATTTCTGTTCAAAGTAGGAAAGCGATTTTTCGGCATCTTCCGGATGAATTCCTTCCGTCCATCCCTCACCCATTTCCTCTTCCAGCTTTCTTCCCCTGAACCGGAGCCAGGTTTTATTGAAATAGTTTGCCTTTTTGTCCTGCCCGGTCATCCAGATCATCGCGGTGGATGCGTCTGAAGCCAGCCTGAACCGCGCTTCACTTTCCCTCAGTTTCTGCTCGCTGATTTTTTCCCTGGTCACATCCAGCATCGTACCGATCAGACGAACGGCATCGCCTTCTTCATTATAATACACTTTGCCTCTGGAACTGATCCATCGGGTAATTCCCTGGTCGATCGTTTTTATGCGATATTGGGTATCATATCTCCCGTTTTTTTCTTCTACCAGCACCTTATAAAGAACCCTTTCCCTTTCCGCACGGTCCGAGGGATCAATGCAGGCCAGAAAATGACTGTAGGTGAATTCATGATTTCCTGTAAATCCGAACAACTTTTTGCATTGTTCATCATAAACCGCCACCCGATGCACAGGATCGTAGTCCCAGGTGCCGATGCCTGTTGCTTCCACGGCCAGTTTTATTCTTTCTTCAAGCAGCATCAGTTCTTCTTCGTTTTGTTGGGAATGGGGCATAGGAGTCAGTTCGTGTATAACGACGGCAAAAACTGGGCCCGGCGATTTCAGCAGCGATAACAGACGGCATTGATGTTCATGCCGGCACCCACAGAGGCGAAGAGAATCAGGTCTCCCGCGTGAAGATCATGTTCGGGGAACTGATGCTTGCGCACGAGGTCGAGCAAGGTGGGAATGGTGGCGACGGAACTATTGCCCAGCCAGCTGATGCTCATTGGAATGATATTCGGCGGCACCGGGTCTATTCCATACAGTCCGAATAATTTTTTGATGATGGTTTCGTCCATCTTTTCGTTGGCCTGGTGGATGAAAATCTTGTTTAGCGAGAGCAGGGGGATGCCGGCTTTATCGAGACAGGCTTTCATGGCTTCAGGAACATGTTTCAGGGCGTATTCATATACTTTCCTTCCTTTCATTTTTAAATAGCGTACCCGCGGATCACTGCCCGGAAAATAAGACATGCCCATATTGATATAGTCCACTTCTTCCAGACTATGCGTCTGGGCCACAAAAGACAATATGCCCGCCGCAGCTGCGTCTCCCTCTTTGGCTTCGAGCATCACGGCGCCCGCACCGTCGCTGAAAATCATGCTGTCACGGTCATACATATCAATCACCCGGCTCAGGGTTTCCGTGCCCACGATCAGGGCTTTTTTTGCCATGCCGGATTTAAAAAAAGAATCTGCCTGTATAAGTCCCTGCAGCCAGCCAGGGCAGCCAAATAAAATATCGTAGGCAATGCAGTTGGGATTTCTGATGCCCAGCGCATGTTTGAGCTGGCTGGCCAGGGAGGGAACCGCTGCCGTCTGAATCGTGTCTTTAATCACGTTCCCGAAATTGTGGGCCACAATGATCTGGTCCAGGGTTTCCGGATCCACCGCGCTGTCCGCGATCGCTTTCCCGGCGGCTTCAAATCCGATATGACTCGCATTCAGATTGTCGGTCGTATATCGCCTTTCTTCAATCCCTGTTATTTTTTTGAATTTACTCACCACATCCGAAGGATCTACGGGAAGGGGTAACCCTTCTGCCGTAAAAAATTCATGCTTCGCAAAATCCTGATTGCTTTGTACAAAAGGAGGAATATAGGAGCCCGTACCTGTGATTACAGAACGTATCATATGAAAAACATTATCTGGATACGGCAACACCCACAAAGGAATCCGCCGTGCCATAATATATAAACCATTTCTTTTTATAGAATACCAATCCTTCAGAAAAAGTGGTTCCGGCTGCGTACTGTCCGCTCATTTCATGGGCCAGTGTCGGTTTCAGAAAGGGATCGTCGGAACGGATCAGCATGGTCTGCAAATCCACCTTACTGAAAAATACCCGGCCCACGGAATAGGTGCCAAGCGGCAGGGAAGGGTCGGCATTCTTTTTTGTGTTGGCGTTTTTACCGTTGTACATCAGCATCACACCCCGGTCGGTAATCAGGGCCGGGGGACCGCATTCCACCAGGTCGCTGTCGAATCGTCCGGGACGGGTTTCCATGGCTTTTTTCAGAAATCCCGATTTATCCAGCACCGGGTTCCAGTCGTAGAGATTTTCCGACCAGGCGAGGTTCACAAAATGCTCACCCCAGTACATCCAGTATTTGCCTGCAATTTTTGCCAGCACTATTTTATCGTCTACCACTTTCGTTAGCATCGAGGCCGACTTGCTGGCAGAATCCAGGAAGCGGTGGTCGTAAGCTTTCGCAAAAGCCGGGCCTTTTTTCTCCCAGTGAAAAAGATCTTTGGAAAAAGCAATCGAGAGCCGCGGTACTTTATCGTTCCATGCCGTATAGGCCATCACATACTCTCCTTCTTCGGTTTGCACCACGCGCGGATCTTCGCATCCTCCCGGGAAATCATAGATCTGAAAACTGTCTTTTGCGGGGTAAAGCACGGGCACCGGGAAGGACTTAAAATTGATGCCATCCGTGCTCGCAGAAATACCGATCCGCGATGTGCGCCCACCCAATGCGGCAGCGGGATTATCTTCGCAGCGCGACAACACATAGAGCGTGTCGTTTCTGACGATCGCTGCCGGGTTGAATACATCCGCCCGTTTCCAGTGAACGATTTCATTTTTCAGTGAATCAAAAAAAATCGCCGTGGAATCGTGACTCAGCACGGGAACCGTGACGGGCTTATAAAAATAATCGAGCTGGTCAAAAATATTCTTACGCTCGCTGCAGGCAGCCAGTGACATCAGAACCAACAGCAAACTCGTTTTTCTCATAGTAGCTTATTAAAAAAAGGCAAGATACCGCTCATCCGAACCAATTACCTTTGCAGCCAATCGAACCGGTCAGTATGGTCAGGATGGGTGAATATAATCTGCTTAAAGTTATTAAAGTAAAGGATATGGGCGTTTTCATGGATAATGGGGAAGAAGGTATCCTCATGCCCAAACGCTTCGTCCCCCCCGGCACCCGCATCGGCGACGAAATCAATGTATTTCTTTATCATGACGGCGAAGGCCGGCCCATTGCCACCACGCAGAAACCATTGGGTATTCTGGGCGATATTGTTCGTTTGAAAGCCGTGAGCGTAACGCCACAGGGTGCATTTCTCGACTGGGGCCTGATGAAGGATCTGTTCATTCCCAAGTCGGGCATGATCAGTTTCATGCGCCCCCTGGGCGAATACCTGGTGAAAATTGTGATGGACGAACAAACCGGACGCGTGGCGGCGACGGAAAAGCTGGAGCGTTTTCTCTCGAATGAAATCCTGACGGTAAAGGAAAAGGAAGCGGTTGATCTGCTCGTATATCGCCAAACGGAAATCGGCTATGAAGTGATCATTAATAAACAGCATAAAGGTATGCTGCATGCCAATGAAATTTACCGCCCCATTCAGATCGGTGACCGGTTTCCGGGCTTCATTAAAAATATTCTTCCGGAAAATAAAATTGATGTGGTGGCAGGAAAAGCCGGATATCAACGCGTGGAAGATGAAACAGAAAAAATCCTGCGACTTTTAAAAGAGAACGACGGTTACCTGCCCTATCACGATAAATCCTCTCCGGAAGAAATCTACGAGTTCTTTCAGATCAGCAAGAAAACCTTTAAAATGACCACGGGCAATTTGTATAAACAGAAGAAGATTGTTTTTACACAAACAGGAATAAAGCTTGTTTGATTATTGATTATTAAATATTGATTATTGATTGAATTAATAATCACTAATTAATAATCAATAATCAGCCAAAAGGTTTTTATCGATAAACTCGTTCCTGAATTTTCCTTTCGGATCATACATCAGAGCAAGTTTTTTGAAATCCTCCATTTTTTCGTATCGGGAATCGAGAACGCCGGGCGCCATGGTAAACACTTTTCCCCAGTGCGGCCGGGCGTTATAGGGTGAGAGTTCCTGTTCGATACGCGGCAATAATTTATTCACTTCTTCCCATTCCTGTTTCCACGTAAAATGAATGGTCACTGAATCCTGGTTGCGGCAGGGGCTCAGCCAGAGTGTGTCAGCCGCAATGGTTCGGATTTCCGTAATGAATAAGTGCGGCCCGATGTCCTTACCCATGGCCTGGATGGCCATCATGGCTTCAACGGCGTGCTGCCTCGGAATAAAATATTCCGATTGCAATTCCTTTCCGCTGCTTGGCGTAAATCCCATTTTGAAATGAGGCAGGCGTTCATACCAGGGACCCGCCACGCCCATCTGCGGCGTGCAGTTTTCGGCAGATATTTCAATGATGGGATGAAGGTCTTTGACAGCCGCCTTCGCTCCGTAAAATTCAGACATGGGCCGGTACATGATATCCGGATTTACTTTTTCTTTTATCCATACCTCGTTAATATAATCCGACTGCCAGTCGGTAAATAAGCTCACGCTGTATCCGGCGGAAACGATTTCGTCAAAATGATCCTTCACCTGGGCCAAAGGCATTTTTACAAATACTGACTGTCGCACCTGATAGGTCGGTTGTACTGCGAGCGTCACTTTCGTCACAATACCCAGCGCGCCCAGACCCACCACGGCCGCATTGAATTGTTCACCGTCTTTCTCCTGCGAAAGAGTCAGCACAGATCCGTCGGCAATCACCAGTTCGAGTGCGCGCACGGCAGTCGACAGATTTCCGTTCTTCACGCCCGAACCATGGGTGGCCGTGCTGATGCTGCCCGCCACGGAAATATGCGGAAGGGAAGCCAGATTGTGTAAGGCAAATCCTTTTTTGTCGAGCCAGGGAGCGAGTTCCCCGTATCGGATGCCGCCCTCCACCGTAACGGTATTCTTTTTTTCATCCAGCGAAAGAATATTATTCAGTTTGGAAGATGAAATTAAATGGTACTTGCTGTCGGCGATGGCATTGAAACAGTGACGGGTTCCCAATCCCCGCAGATGATCCAGCTTTTTCACCTGGTCCTGCACTTCGGAAACCGTTGTCGGATAAAATACACTGGATGTACTGTAGGTCAGGTTGCCTGCCCAGTTTTTTAGTCTTTCCTGCTGTACTATTTGCGGCATATGGGGTAAAAAAGGCGTGATGGCAAAGGCGGATGACAGTTGAAGAAATTTTTTTCTTTCCATGGCGGTCGTTAGAAAATTTTACTGAATTTACGCAAACTATAAATGGAAACCTCTATAGAGGCAGGAATCCGCGATCTTTGACCGGCACCCTTATTATATCAATTGAAATTTCCGGTTTATATCCATTTGGGAAACAGTGGCATCCTCCTGCACAGCCTGGCTGAGCTGCTGGCTTTTTTTGTTGGATTCCAATACTTTCAATGGCTCAAAAAGAAAAAAGGAGATCCGGTCACCTCCGAACACCGGGCCTGGATTCTGGCAGGCGCTATTTTTGGTGCACTGCTGGGAAGCCGGCTGGTCGGGGGCCTCGAAGATCCGAAACTACTCCTGCATGCAAAAAATCCGCTTCTGTATTTCTACGAAAATAAAACCGTGGTGGGTGGTTTCCTCGGTGGACTGACCGGCGTTGAATGGGTAAAGAAAAGAATCGGGGAAAAAAAATCATCCGGAGATCTCTTTGTAAAGCCTATTCTCCTGGCTTTGATTATCGGCCGCATCGGATGTTTCAGTATGGGTATTTACGAGGAAACGTATGGCTTGCCGACAACCCTTGCTTGGGGAATGAACCTCGGCGATGGCCTCCGGAGGCATCCCGTGGCGCTCTATGAAATCGTTTTTTTGGCGGCCCTCTGGATCTTCATCCCGCAACTTGAAAGAAAATACGAACTTAGGAGCGGATCTTCCTTTAAGATTTTTATGATGGCTTACCTGCTTTTCCGTTTTCTGCTCGATTTTATTAAGCCGCATGCGGATATTGTTTTTAGCCTGTCCACTATTCAGCTGGTTTGTATTGCCGGGCTGATCTATTACCGGCGAGATATTTTTTTCCCAGAGAAAATGATTCAGTTAAAATTACCCCATGCCTGAAAGACCTTATACGTACTACGATTTTACGCTGAGTCTATGTCCGTTTTGCCTGCGCCGCATTGATGCCAAAATTGTATTCGAGAATGGAAATGTGTATATGCTGAAGTTCTGCAGAGAACATGGGTCCATGAAAGTGCTGATTGCCACGGATATCGAATACTATAAAAAAATCCGCAATTACAATAAGGCTTCGGAGATTCCACTGAAATTCAATACCCAAACGCATTATGGATGTCCTTACGACTGTGGCCTCTGCCCCGACCACGAACAGCATAGCTGCCTGACCATTGTTGAAATCACGGACCGTTGCAATTTATCCTGTCCCACCTGTTATGCGATGAGTTCACCGCATTACGGAAATCACCGCAGCCTGGAAGAAGTGGAACGGATGCTCGATATCATTGTGGCCAACGAGGGCCAGCCCGATGTAGTGCAGATCAGTGGCGGGGAGCCTACCATACATCCGCAGTTCTTTGAGATACTCGATATCGCAAAAACCAAACCCATCAAACACCTGATGGTAAACACCAATGGCATCCGCATCGCAAAAGACCTTGAGTTTACGCGGCGCCTTGCCGGCTACGCACCGGACTTTGAAATCTATCTGCAGTTTGATTCCTTTGAGCCCGATGCCCTGATTCAGATGCGGGGAAAGGATCTCACCGAAACCAGAATGAAAGCGCTCGAACATCTCAATCAGCTGAACCTGTCCACCACCCTGGTAGTTACTTTGCAACAGGGTGTGAACGACCACGAGATTGGAAAAATCATTGAGTTTGCCTTGAAACAGCCCTGTGTGCGCGGCGTTACTTTTCAGCCTGTACAGATCGCGGGCCGTAATGAAAACTTCGATCCGCAAACGGATCGTATGACCCTGACCGGCGTGCGACAAAAAATACTTGAACAGAGTTCCGTTTTTCAACCCAATGATATTGTTCCGGTTCCCTGTAACCCTGATGCGCTGGCCATGGGCTATGCTTTGAAACTGAACGGCAGTGTATTTCCTTTAACCCGTTATATTGATCCTGCACATCTGCTCGACAACAGCCGCAATACGATTGTTTATGAGCAGGACACAGAGCTGCACCAGCATCTGATAAAAATATTCAGCACGGGTATTTCGGTTGATCGCGTGGAAGAGAATATGAAACAGTTGCTGTGCTGCCTGCCCATGATTCAGGCGCCGGGACTGACCTATGAAAATTTATTCCGGATCATCATCATGCGTTTTATCGACGCCTACGATTTTGATGTGCGTTCGGTCAAGAAGAGCTGTGTGCATATTGTTCATAAAGACGGCCGCATTATTCCTTTTGAAACCATGAACCTGTTTTACCGGGACGATAAAGAGGAATATGTAAAGAAATTACAGAGGGAACGCGCAGAGGTTTAATAAAAAAGCGTTTTATGAAAATCGAAAAATCAGTTCTGATTGTCAATGCCATTGTTTTTGGCTTCTGTCTTTTTCTCATGATTATCGGCGGCGGATTTGAATCAGCGGGTTTTGGCCTGGCTTTTCTCTTCATGGCCTTCGTGAATATGGTGCTGGTGACCATCTACGCTATTCAGGGAAAACGAAGCCCCATGCTCAATGCACTCATACTCGCCGGTATACTGGTTACCATCGGATTTTCGGTCTGCTCAGGATCCAATATGAATTTTCATTAAGGAAGATTCGCGCCTGTAGCTGCGACAATATATCCACTCTGCTTGTTCTGGACAAAAGCAACCAGCGCACAGTCAGACGCTTTCAGATTGTCAGGCAAATTCAGGCGGAAGCTCACCGAATCTTTTTGTCCCGCAACCGTTTTAAAATCTCTTACCGTAAAATAATGCGTGAGGGTCCTTCCCTTATTTTCTCCCCGCTGTATAAATCCGGAACTCATTTTCTGTACCAGGGCCAGGTTTAGATCCGCTCCTGAAATGCCGGATGAATGACAAAGGACGGTCACCTGATGCTGATCAACAGAAATGTTTTTTATTTCAATATGGGCGGCCGGTGTTTCTTTCAGCGAATGATCAATGGCTTCTTTGAGCTTCGATTCGTTGCTGCCCACAAATTCCTCTTTACCATTCACGACGATTTGCGGAGTATAAATATTATCTGAATGAAACCAGGAGCTGTATTGTTTTTGTCTGGCCGAATAAGCCGCATTTGAATAAGAATCCTTCCATCCCAGATAGTCCCAGTAATCCACATGAAAGCTCAGTACATACACATTTTTTTCTGAAGGCGGAATGCGACCTACTGCTTCATCCGCCGGTGGACAACTGGAGCATCCTTCGGAAGTAAATAATTCTACCAGGGCAAATCCTTCCGGATTCGGCGCGTTTGTTTTGAAGGTTTTAGGAGTGCTTATGTTTTTCTCCGGATTCTTTGTGCTGCTCAATAAAAACAACATGCCGGGCAGAATGAGGATCAGGTAATATTTTCTTAACAGTGGGAACATGATGAATTTGTTTAGAAACAACGAAACTAAATGAGAAAGATCCGGCGTTTTGTCGCACTATTGACAAAAAGCCGGATCCTTTCCAAAGAATCTGTTAACTGTTTACATATAAAACTCTTCGGAGATAATCTTTCCGTCTTTGACGCGGTATACGCAAAGTTCGAGCATGTCCATCCGTCCGCCTTCTTTCATCGTCACATCTATACGCTGGGAAACGGTAAAGGAATTGCCGACAACCAGTGGCTCGGAACACTCAAAACCATGCATTTCCTTCACCATGGACATCCATTGTTTTCCTTTTTGAATAATATTATCGAGGCCCTGGGTTTCTTTTTCGAAACCATGCCCTGCCTGGGGTTCAATGCTCACGGCATCTCTTGCATATAATTCGCGATGAGCGCCCTCAAAATCCCCTTCATCACAATATCGTTTCAATCTCCGGGCAATTTCTTTGGTCGGCATAACCGTCGTTGCTGTAGACATAAAATTGGTTTTTAGGTGAATAATAAATTATGAGCTGCAAAAACCATTCTAAGGCACGCGATCAAAACGAAATAAAGGGTTAATTTTTCCGGGTGCTGAAGACTACTTTTTAGGTACCAGCAGGGCATAAATCACATAGAGCCATCCGAGGATTCCATGAACGATGGCCCAGAGTATGGATTTGTTTCTGCTCCAGGAAACGACTACGGCGATAATGGTTCCAAGTCCCACACCGGGGCCCACATATACGGGCACGGCGTAGCCACCGTCATTCGGTCCATAACAGGAGGCCAGAAATAAAAGGGGTACAAACAGGAGGAGGGAAAATTTCCGCACGCTATTTATTTGTGGATGAAAATATGACGCCTCTAATTTACGAAGCAACCACTTTATCAGCAACTTTCTTATCCTTCTTCGGATCCTTAACTTTTTTCTTGTGTGCCACGGTAATCTGTTCCTTGGTCAGCGATTTGGCGAGCATCTTTCCCGCCTTATGGATTTTCTTTTCCAGTTTTTTGCCACTTACTTTTTTGTGGTATCCCTTAACGGAGTCGGTAATTTTCGTTTCGATTTCTTTAACCAGCAACTTCTTTGCAGATTTCTGTGAAGGCTGTTTCGTTTTCTTTGCCATAATAGTTGGTAACAATTTATTCATATAAAGTTACCGGGATTTTCAAAATCCCAATGTTAAGGTTTGATGCCCGTTACCCCGGCAGGCGGCCGGCTTATGCCAATTTATTCTCATATTTCAGAGAATAATGTTCCACCATCGGAAAAGGGGAGTAGAAGTGATGGAGAAGTTTTTTCCATTCCTGATATTCTGCCGAATGCCTGAATCCGACGGTATGATCCTCCAGTTTCTGCCAGTTGACCATCAGAATATAGCGGTTAGGAACTTCGAGGCATTGCTGAAGCTGATGACCGGAATATCCGGCCATGGAGGAAATGATAGACTGTGCCCGGCCGAAAGAGACTTCAAATTCGGCTGTTTTTTCGGGAATAACATGGAGAATGGCGACTTCAAGAATCATATGATTAAAATCAGTTTTGTCCGCAAACCTGCGCCGGTATAGGTTTTGAAAGAAAAACCGGCTTGTACACACAATAAAATTAACAGGTTTATTTAAGTAATTACGAAACTTAACCGGGATATTTACCGTACATTGTTTGTAGTCTGTCAGCTGGATGACTGTGAAAAACTCTTTTATTCATTAACCGTTCTTTTTTTATGGCTTTTATCGATGAAATCCTCCAGACGCCTTCGTATGGATGGACAGATCAGCAGGGTTTGTTTTTCAAGCCCACGACAGGACAACTTTTTAAAGAAGCATTTTCCCGTATTAACATTTTTAAGACAAAAAAGAACTGGATCGCCGGCATCAGCTGGTATATGGCTGCATGCATGTTTCCCATGTTTGTGATCTTTCTTATTTATTTTCTTACCTGGAAAACGGCTATTGTACTGGTAGTTTATGCAATGGTTATTATGAGTACGCATGGCACCATCTGGTTCCATCGTTTTTGTACCCATAAAGCCTATAAATTCAGTCACCCCATATTTCGCCTGATCACCCAGAACCTGGTGATAAAAACTTTTCCCGAAGAAGTTTACGTAATCTCACATCATGTGCACCATGTGAAGTCGGACGAACCCGGCGATCCTTATAATCCCATGGGCGGCTTCTGGTACTGTATGCTGAGCGATGTAAATCATCAGAGCATTTCGAAAGATCTGAGCAGCGACAAATATACCCGCGTACGTAATTTTCTCGGTCACACCGGAGTCGGACTGAATACCTATGCACAATATCAGACCTGGGGCTCGGTGTCCAAACCTTTTTATGTGGTTACACTCTGGCTTTTGAACTGGGCCTTCTGGTATGGAGCGCTGTGGCTGATCGGCGGGCACGGACTGGCACTGGCCTGTTTCAGCGGCGCTTTTTTCTGGTTCGTTCTCGTGCGGGCCTTTAATTATACGGGCCATGGCAAGGGCGAACACAAACATGTTGACGGCATCGACTTCGACCGGTCCAATCTGTCTATCAATCAGACCCGTCCGGGCATGCTCTCCGGCGAATGGCACAATAATCATCACCTGTTTCCCGGCAGCGCAAGGGCAGGATTTCTTCCTTACCAGCTCGACCTGGCCTGGATCTATATCTATAGTCTTTTCAAGCTCGGCATGGTATCCACGTACAAGGATTCAAAAAAAGAATTTATGACGCGCTACGGAAACGCCAACGCGATCAACCGGCCCATCTGATATTTTTCATGAACTCATTGGTGACCCGCATGACCAGCTCATGCGGGTTTGCTTTTTCGTATATTCAGTGAATGATGAGAAGTTTTTTTGTTCTGATAGTAACCGTTGTATCTGTCATGGGCGAACTCCGTGCGCAAAAACTTTTTCCGTCACCCGTTCTCCCCCTGCGCGTGATTTTCGATACGGATTTTGGTCCTGATTACGACGATGTGGGAGCGATCACCCTCCTGCATGCATATGCAGATAGCGGCCGGGTGCAGATCCTGGCCACCATCGCCAGCTCGAAACATAAAAATGTAGCGGCCTCGCTGAGTGTTTTCAATACCTATTTTAACCGGCCGGATATTCCTGTTGGGGTTGTCGCTGGTAAAGCCGTGGAGCTTGGAGATAAACAGCACTGGACCGATTCGGTTATTGGACACTATCCTCACCGGATAAAAAATAACGGGGAGGCAGCGGATGCGCTCTCGCTCTACAGAAAAATACTGGCTGCACAGCCCGACAATTCGGTGACTATCATAACCGTTGGTTTTCTTTCCAACCTTGCAAACCTGCTGAATTCCCTTCCTGATTCCGTTTCTTCACTCAACGGTTATGATCTGGTGAAACGCAAAGTGATCAGCCTGGTTTCGATGGCAGGGCGCTTTCCTTCGGGATATGAATTCAATCTGGATCAGGATATTACTTCTGCGCAAAAAGTATTCGCTCAATGGCCCACACCCATCCTGCTCAGCGGATTTGAAATCGGAATGAGAATTAAAACCGGACTACCCCTCATGCACAATGAAAATATAACACATAGTCCCGTGAAAGATGTTTTCGCCCTCTGCATTCCTTTTTCGCCCGAAGACAGTGCAGGCCGGATGAGCTGGGATGAAACAGCTGTTTTTGTGGCGGTCAATGGATGGAAGAATAATTACGAACTGCTGCCCGGAAACTGCAACATAGATGACAGGGGACTGGATGAATGGAAACCAGGTACCCGGCAGTTTCGGCTCGTTGAAAAAACTTCCCCCGAACAAATGGGCCGCATCATCAACCAGGCCATCATGCATCAGCCAATGAAAGCGCTGCCCGATTAAGCTGCCGATTTTTTCTTCGCTGCTTTCTTTTTCGGGGGTGGCGGAACCTTCGCGCCTTTTTTTCTTGCTTCTGAAAGCCCGATCGCTATCGCCTGTTTTGGATTGGTAACCTTTTTTCCGCTGCGACCGCTTTTCAGTTTGCCCTCTTTCATTTCGTCCATGACTTCTTTCACTTTCTCCTGACTGCCTTTGGAATATTTTGCCATAAAATGAATGTTGATTATTTATCTATTATCAATTCATTTGCCATACCCGGAACTGAAAAACAGATCGTTTATTTGGCCGCCGGAACCAGTCAAAACCCGGCCGGCAGGGGATGGTTTTCTACAGAATTAAAACAGAATTCCTCCTGAGTTTTGTTCCTTCCAGACATACCCGTATGCGTATACGATTATCTTTTATGGTTCTGATGGCGATGGCCTGTCTGCAGTCCCCGGCCCAGAAGAATACACTCGACTTTTACCTGCAGGAAGCGGTACATAACAGTCCTCTGCTCAAGGACTACCAGTCGCAGATGGAACTCAACGGCATAGACAGTCAGCGCATCCGGGCTTCTTATAAACCCCAGGTAACGGGCTCGAGTGTAAATTCCTACGCACCGGTGATACAGGGTTACGGGTATGACCGGGCCATTACGAATGGGGGACAGCTCAGTGGCATCGTGAATGTGAGTCAGACGATCGTCAGCCGCGGAAACCTGGACGCCCAGTACAAAAATATCCGCCTGCAAAACGAGGGCATAACCAACAGCTCCCGCATCAGCGAACAGGGTCTCCGGAGAACCATCACCAATCAGTATCTCACCGCTTTCGGAACCCTGCAGGAACTCAATCTGGCCCGCGAGATCCGGGAACTGCTAAGAAAGGAAGTGGACATCCTGAAAACACTCACGGAAAAAAATGTGTACAGGCAAACCGATTACCTCACCCTGCTGGTGACCGTGCAGCAGCAGGATCTCAGCCTGCGCCAGCTCGATATTCAGTTTCATAATGATTATGCCACGCTGAATTACCTGGCGGGGATCGTGGATACGGCAGCGGTTAATCTGGATGAACCGGCATTTACCATCACGGGCCGTATGGTTCCCGAACAGTCCATTTTTTTTCAGAAATACACGATCGACAGTCTTTTGCTCGTCCATAACCGGACGCTGATAGATTACAGCTATAAACCGAAACTGAATCTTTATGCCAATGGCGGTTATATGTCCTCATTCGCTTATGAGGGCTATAAGAATTTCGGAACCAGCGTAGGACTCGATCTGACAATTCCGATTTACGACGGGAAGCAGAAGAAAATGCAGTATCGTAAACTCGATATTTCTGAACGCACCCGCAGCGAATACAAATCTTTTTATAGCCGGCAATACGAACAACAGGTGCAGCAGCTGCGCCAGCAGTTACAACAAACCGAATCCCTGATCGGCGATATTGACAGCCAGATCAGATACAGTGAGGGACTGATCCAGGTGAACACCCGCCTGTTGGAAACGGGCGATGCCAGGATATCCGACCTGATCATCGCGCTGAATAACTACCTCGTTTCAAAAAATCTGCTCACGCAGAATAAGGTCAGCCGCCTCCAGATTATTAACCAGATCAACTATTGGAACCGATAAAATGAATTCATGCGCATAACGTTCAGGACCATACGCTTTTTGTTTTCTCTCTGCCTGCTGACTGCCTGCCAGTCGAAGGCCCCGGCCCCGGTGGAAGAGACGCCCGTTCCCCAAACGCCGGTAACGGTAACCCGCATCGGTCAGGAGCCTTTGGAGGATTTTATAGAACTCAATGCGACATCCACCTTTCTGTTAAAGAATTATGTCAAGGCCAATGCCACGGGATACCTGCAATCCGCGCATGTGCAGCCGGGACAATTCGTAAAGGCCGGACAAACCCTTTTCACCATAAAAACCAAAGAAGCCGTAAGTATCGGCAATGCCATAAACCGGCTGGATTCAAACTTCAAATTTTCAGGAACCAATGCCATTCGGGCCGGGGCAGGTGGTTTTATCAGTCAGCTCAATCACCAGAGTGGTGATTATGTGCAGGACGGTGAGCAGCTCGCCGTGATCAGCGACAACAGCAGTTTTGTTTTCCTCATGGAACTGCCTTATGAACTGCGGAGCTATATAAAAACCGGCAACCGGGTGGAACTGAAACTACCCGACGGAGAAAAACTAAACGGGGTCATCAGCTCCCTCATGCCCACCGTGGATGCGGGCTCGCAGACGCAGAATATCGTGATTAAAGTGAACGCTACCCATTCCATTCCGGAGAACCTGGTTGTGAAAGTAAAAATCCCTAAAACGATCCGGGATCATTCCATCTCCCTGCCGCGCGCTGCGGTGCTGTCGGACGAAACGCAAACGCAGTTCTGGGTCATGAAGCTCGCCGACAGTGTTACGGCCGTTAAAGTTGAGGTTAAAAAAGGAATGGAAACCCGGGACCGCATAGAAATTCTTTCACCTGTTTTTTCTTCAGAAGATAAAATACTCGTTACGGGCAATTACGGATTAGGGGATTCAGCGAAAGTGCGGGTCACGGAGCCATCAAAATAATATGAAATCATTCTTCCTCACATATAAGAACCCGGTCACGGTATTACTCGTGCTCATCATCGGAGCCGGTCTTTTCGTTTACAGCAAAATGCAGACGGCTTTATTTCCGGAGATCAGTTTTCCGAAAATAAAAATCATTGCCGACGCGGGACTTCAGCCCGTAAACAAGATGATGATTACGGTGACCAAACCCCTCGAGAATGCCATCAAACAGGTGCCGGATCTGCAGATGATCCGGAGTACAACCAGCAGGGGAAGTTGTGAGATCTCGGCCTTTATGAACTGGAACTCCAATGTGGATCTGAGCCAGCAGAAGATTGAATCAAAAATTGCACAGATCCGAAACAGCCTTCCCCCCGAAACACAGATCACGGTGGAGAAAATGAATCCCTCCATTCTTCCGGTAATCGGTTATACGATAGAGAGTCATGATCGGTCTCCGATCGAATTGAAACAGCTGGCCATTTATACGATCAAACCTTTTTTATCGCAGGTTGCCGGTGTATCCGAAGTGCGCGTGATCGGCGGGAAACAAAAAGAATACTGGCTGCAGCTCGATGCCCGCAGAATGAGCGCACTCATGATTTCGCCCGACAGTATCAGCGCTGCACTCGCACAGACCAACTTTATCCGGTCCAACGGGTATCTGTCCGACTTCCGCTACCTATACCTCACAACGACCGACGCCACCGTGCATTCGATGGAGGATATCCGCAATATTGTGATCCGCAACGACGGAAAACGTATTGTACGCATTGCTGATGTAGCGACGGTTGACATCAGGGAAGCGGTGGCTTACACAAAAATAAATGCCAATGGGCATGACGGCATCCTGGTGGCCATTATCAAACAGCCCAATGCCAACCTCGTGGCTTTGAGCGACCAGATGCAGGCCAAGCTGGAAGAACTTCGCAAAATACTTCCCAAGGACGTGACTATCGAACCTTACTATGTGCAGGCCGATTTTGTGAAGTCGTCCATACAGAGTGTTTCGGACAGTCTCTGGATCGGGCTTGCCCTCGCCATCATCGTAGCCGTTTTTTTCCTGCGTTCACTTAAAGCCAGTCTCACGATTCTGATCACGATTCCGGTAACGATTTGTCTCACACTGATCTTTCTTTATGTATTCGGGTTTACACTCAATATCATGACGCTCGGCGCCATTGCTGCCGCCATCGGTTTAATCATTGACGATGCCATTGTGGTTGTTGAACAGATTCATCGCACCCACGAGGAGCATCCGGATGAACCCACGGTGCCCCTCTTACATAAAGCAATACAGTATCTGCTGCCGGCCATGGTGGGTTCTTCACTCACCACCATCGTCATATTTTTTCCTTTTGTGCTGATGAGCGGGGTAGCCGGTGCCTATTTCAAAGTGATGACCGACACCATGATCATTACCCTGGTCTGTTCTTTTTTTGTTACCTGGATCGGCCTGCCGGTGATTTACCTGCTGCTGAGCAAAAAGGGAGTCGTGAAAAAATCCAAACCTCATCCTGTCAAAAACAGGGCCTGGGTTTCCTTTTTTATATTTCGCCCCTGGATCTCCGTGTTGCTGGTTCTCGCGCTGATCCTTTCGGGATTTTATATACTGCCCAAACTTGAAACCGGATTTCTTCCGGAGATGAACGAAGGAAGTATTGTGCTCGACTATGCTTCACCTCCGGGCACTTCCCTGGAAGAAACCGACAGGTTGCTGAAGGAAGTCGAAAAAATCATTCATACCATTCCGGAAGTAGCTGCCTATTCGCGAAGGACGGGCACACAGATGGGTTTCTTTATTACCGAACCCAATACCGGTGATTATTTAATACAGCTTAAAACCAACCGGTCAAGGACAACCGAAGAAGTGATCTCGGATATCCGCGCGAAAGTGGAAGCTTCCCAGCCCGCGCTGCGGATCGACTTCGGACAGGTGATCACGGATATGCTCGGCGACCTGATGACTTCTGTGCAACCGGTGGAGGTAAAAATATTCGGCAATGATCAGGAACAGCTGCATGTGCTTGCCAAACAGATGGCGGAAATTGTTTCTTCGGTAAAAGGAGCGGCGGATGTGTTTGATGGTATCGTGATCGCCGGACCTTCTATCACGGTAACGCCCGACTATAGTAAACTCGCGCAGTTCGGTCTTACCCCTGCGCAGCTTCAAACACAGGTACAGACCTATCTTGACGGAACAACGGCGGGAGAGATACTCGAAAAAGAGCAGGCCACGCCGATCCGCATGTTATATCCCAACAGCCGGAGCCGGTCCGTTTCTGAAATATCCTCCTGGCAGATATTTCTGCCCGGCGGAAAACTCAATCCGATCAATTCACTGGCTACCATCGCCATTAACCCGGGTGATGCAGAAATACAAAGACAGGATCTGCAATCCATGGCCGTAGTCACTGCGCGTCTCGAGAACGCCGACCTGGGTTCGGTTATTCAGGGCATCCGGACGCAGGTGGCCACCCATCTGAATCTGCCTGCGGGTTATCATGTGGAATATGGCGGATCCTTTGCAGAACAGCAGCAGTCATTTCAGGAATTGCTATTGATCCTGATTGCTGCGAGCATGCTTGTATTTATTGTCATTCTTTTTTTATTCAAAGAATTCAAGCTGGCCTTTCTGATTCTGGGAATTTCAGTTCTTGGCATTACCGGCAGCTGGCTCGCTTTATTTTTAACCGGCACGCCGCTCAACGTGGGCAGTTATACCGGACTGATCATGATCGTGGGCATCATCGCAGAGAATGCCATCTTCACCGTTCTGCAATTCCGTGAGGCGCGGCTGACCCGCAGTCCGGATGAATCGGTGGTATATGCCATCTCCACAAGACTGCGGCCCAAACTGATGACGGCCTTCGGAGCCATCATTGCTTTATTACCGCTCGCACTGGGTATCGGAACGGGCGCGCAGATGCACCAGCCCCTGGCCATTGCCGTGATCGGCGGATTTGTGGTAGCTCTGCCATTATTATTAATTGTACTTCCTTCTTTTTTAAGAATGCTTTACCGGGAGAAGGAAAAAAATAGTTCGACGGTTTAATTCATCATTTCAAAAAAATATATGAAAAACAGACTTATTCTTTTTGCCGCCATTGTTTTTTCTATTTCCGTATGCCAGGCGCAATCCGCCACGGGCTATCATGTAGCCGCGAGTTACCCGATCCCGAGTGCGGGTGGCTGGGACTATATAGCGGTCGGTCCCGATAACAACCGCCTATACGTATCACACGGAACGCAGGTGAATGTTCTCGATGAAACAACGGGCGATTCAGTTGGCGTGATTCCCAATACAACGGGAGTGCACGGCATTGCCTTTATTCCTTCGCTGGGAAAGGGCTATACCAGCAACGGAAGGTTGAATAATGTGACGGTCTTCGATTTAAAAACCAACGAAGTGCTGGGCATGATCACAGCGGGTACCAATCCGGATGCGATTATGTATGATGAATTTTCCAAACTCATCATCACCTGTAACGGTCGCAGCAACGACCTCAGCCTGATTGATCCTGTGGCCGGCAATATTATGGCGACGATTCCCGTGGGAGGCAAACCGGAAACGGCGGTGAGTGATGGCAAGGGAAAATTATTTGTGAATATCGAAGACAAAAACGAAATCATATCCGTGGATATCGCATCGAAGAAAATACTGAACCGCTGGTCCATCGCGCCTGCTGACGGTCCCACGGGCCTCGCGATCGACCTGGTAAAAAACCGCCTTTTTGCGGGATGTGAAAAAACCCTTGTGGTTCTGGATGCCGGCACGGGCAAGGTATTGAACCGGGTTACCATTGGAGACGGATGCGATGGTGTGGCTTTTGATGCAGGAACAGGCTATGTGCTGGCAAGTTGCGGCGAAGGCAAACTCAGCATCGTGCATGAAGTGAACGGCAGCTATGAGCTGCTTGAAAATATTCCCACCAAATCCAGCGCACGGACGATTGCTCTAAATGACAAAACGCATACGGTTTATCTGCCCGCTGCTGAATTTCAGAAAGCCACTGTAGCAGGCAGCCGTCCACCGATGGTGCCGGGAACGTTTAGGGTTCTTGTGGTGAAGAAGTAGTTGGCGGTTGGCGGTTAACGGCTTTAGGCTTTAAGCTTCAGGCTTGATAGGCTTTGAGCTTTAGGCTTTAGGCTTTAATGGGCTTTTTAATCTGTTTGAGAAAAAACGAATAACACTTGCTTAACAAGCTGCTGTAGGAGCTGTGTTCGAAACGGGTGAGGGTTCCGCTAATTTTATCGACCAGGGTGAGTATCATCAGTCCGTCTTCTTCCATGGACAAATCAATATCGTATTTCAGAAGAATCTGTTTGAGCTTGGTGGTATTCCGCATGGGTGAATAAAGATCCGTATTTCGGGTGAATTGCTGATATTTAATGAATTTTCAACTATGGCGGAATGTTATCAGAGAATAAAGGATTTTAATGAGGGCCGTCTGCCGGATATGCTTCGCGTAAAGTACAGACTGATGCAGGGTGATGCGTTTCGTTTTTTCAGGGGAACCAATCACCTGTTCTGGGAGGATCTGCAGAAAAATAATCCCCTGCCCCCTTCGCCGCTGGCCTGGCTCTGCGGCGATCTGCACCTGGAAAATTTCGGAAGTTATAAAGGAGATAACCGGCTGGTATATTTTGATGTCAACGATTTTGACGATGCCCTGCTCGCGCCTGCCGTTTGTGATGTTGCGCGACTGACCTGCAGTATTTTTATTGCCTTTGAATCCCTGAAGATCGAAGAAGCCAAGGCCGAGAATATGTGTCAGCATTTTTTGAAAACCTATTCGGATTTCCTGGCGAGGGGAAAGTCTTATTATATCGAACCCCAGACCGCGAAGGGCATTGTTTATGATTTTTTATCGTCTGTGAGTAAGCGGAAAGAAAGAAAAATTCTTCAAAAGCGCACTGTTCGCAGTAAGGACAACCTGACCATTCTGCTGGAGCATCCCCGGCATTTTTCACTGGAGGCCAAGTTGAAAAAAGAACTCGCGAATTATCTCAATGAGTGGATGCAGCATAATAGTTACAGCCCCTATAATTTTGAAGTGCAGGATGTGGCCTTTCGCATGGCCGGCACCGGTAGCCTCGGGCTCAAGCGCTATCTCTTTCTGCTTAAAAGTAAGAATCAGGAAGATAAATACATGCTGATGGAAATGAAGCAGGCCGTGCCCTGCGCCCCGATGAAATATTTACATATACAGCAGCCTCATTGGGATGCCGAGGCGCAGCGGGTAGTGAATATCCAGCAGCGGATGCAGAATATTCCGCCGGCGCTCCTGAGTTTCGGGGAGTTCAGGAAGGAATCCTTTATTATCCAGGAAATGCAGCCCACAAAAGACAGTTTTGATTTCAAGCTGGTGCGCGATCAGTACCGCGATCTCTACCAGGTGATACATGATATGGCCCTGCTGACTGCTTCAGCCCAGATCCGCAGCTCGGGATGGAAGGGTGCTGCGGTGGTGGATGAGCTGAGCGCCTTTGGCGAGAATAAGCAGTGGCAGGATTCCGTGCTGGATTTCGCAAAAAAATACAGTCAGACAGTGAAGGCCGACTATACTGAATTCTGCAAAGAACGAATCGCCGCTGTAAAGAAAGTCAAGAAAAAAGGACTGAAGCCAGCCCTGGAGGGGCTGGCTTAATGGACACAACCGACGACCGTCAACCGCCAACCGTCAACCTGCATGGATCTCTATAAAGAACTCCTCAAACGACAAACGCTCGTGCAATGCAACCGCATCATCAAATATGTGGGGGCTGATGAAGGGCGCTTTGCCGAACTGGTTCGATTTTTTTTCCTTGGCGATACCTGGCTCACGCAACACGCGGCATGGCCCATCAGCTATTGCATACGCCAGAGTCCTTCGCTCGCGAAACCTTATTTTAAGAAATTCATCGATCATCTGGCCGATCCAAAAGCACACCCTGCGGCAAAAAGAAATATCGTTCGCCTGCTCCAGTTTACTGTAGTGCCTAAAAGATATCAGGGCAAATTGATGGACTGCTGTTTCCAATTTATCAGCTCACCGGAAGAGGCCATTGCCGTCAAAGCGTTTTCTCTCACTATTCTGGGAAACCTGAGCGTTTCCTATCCCGAAATTCTTCCCGAAATAAAATCCATCATCGAGGCAAGGTGGGAATTTGAAACACCTGCTTTTAAGAGCCGGGCGAAGAAAATACTTTCTAAAGCGTAAAGCCGAAAGCTTAAAGCCTAAAACCCCTGAATCGTCATTCGTCGGCGGCAACGTTTTTTTCGGTTTTAAAATCAGT
This sequence comes from Puia sp., assembly GCA_965214575.1. Taxonomy (GTDB): domain Bacteria; phylum Bacteroidota; class Bacteroidia; order Chitinophagales; family Chitinophagaceae; genus Puia. The sequence goes on along the minus strand of CBDCCE010000028.1, from coordinate 48,515 downwards.
TTTTTCCCTCTTACACATCGCGCAGGTCGTTTTAATTTTCAAAAAACCGACTTGCGAAGATGAATTTGAATATTAAATTCGATTTTGAAAATATTTTTGCCATAACTGATATTGAACCGGATTTACGAAGATTTTTGTTTTTATCGCCAGATAATCATGGTAACGTGATAATAGTGCATGTTGAGATTCAACCACCGGCAAATGTTTTTATTCCTAACGTTTATAATCTGGTATTCGGACCGTTAAATAAAACCGGGAATTTTGACGATCAGGCTAAAATTAGCCACCAAAATCCCTCCAAAGTATATTCCACTATTCTTTTTGGGGTTTTTACACATCTCAAAAAATATCCTGAGAAATTTATTGGAATAGATGGGTCAAATAGAATAAGAGCCTTTCTTTATTATAAATTGGTTCAAATCAACTATGACTTTCTAATTCAATTTGTCACGTTGATTGGAATTTTTTTTTCCTAAAAATTGAGTAACTTTATTTTGATTAAAATTTGTTATGGACGAAAACATTGAAAAGAAAATGCAAGAACTGTTGGATGCGGCTGAGAATCGCAAACAGCCTGCCGATTTTGTTTTGCCTAAGGAATGGACTGCTCCTAATTCATTATCAGATAGAATAAAAACCCGCGAGGATGGTGAGCTTTTCATGAGGCTTCTGAATTCTGTCAAATCATAAAATAGGAAATACTTTTTTGATGCCTGCCGGTTTAAACGGCGGGCATTTTTATTTTTTAGCTATACTCGCCAGCGCGCCGCCTTTGTTCAGACGGGTTTTAGGAGGATGAGAGGGTTTTTCAAGGGCAGATAATCTCGCGGACAGCAGGTCAATTTCTTTCTGTTGGTTACTGATCGTTTCGGCCTGAGATGTAACGACCCGGCCAATTTCCTGCGTAGCAGAAATATTCAGCGTGGTCAGGCCTTCATAGTCAACCGTGCGGAAATCATCCACCCGTTCGCCATAGACAAACACACGACTATTTTTAATTTCGCCGGCTTTAATGATCACTTCGCGGGGAGAAGGAATGGATACGATATCCAGCGCTTCCAGAATGCCTGTTTCCGTAAGCAGGGCTTTCAGCGCTTTCGCGCTGTCACCGAGATGGTGATCATGCGCAAAGTGTAAACGGTAACCACCGGCCACCCGGGTTACGCTGTCGGTAAGCTGGTACACATTCGGGATGAAGTTGGTATGCTTCGACACCAGTTCGGGATATACTTTTTCCAGTTCCTGCGCAATCACTTTTTTAAAGTGACGATTGCCGTATTTGAGTTTATCCTTCATCGTATAGTCCCTGATACGAATGGATTTTAGGGATTCCAGATCCTTAACAGGATCGCTGGTGCCGATGAGATTCTTAATACGCAGATCCGAAAAGGCGTCAAGTTCGCTACAATAGACATTTCCCTGGCTGACGATAGAAACAGCGTCTACCACAGTCGGAGAATAAAAGAAGGAGGTGGAACCGTGATTGCCATCCAGTGAGAATTCAGCTATAAAGGAATATCCGGGAGATAAAGGTGCGATGTTGTAATAAGAAGCCACATCCAGCGGCGCCAGTGGACTGGCTGTATTGATTCCTACCCGACCATGATTGGTTCCATATTGTGGCAGAAATGAAACATCTGTGGTGCTGGCAATCTGCAGAATATTGGCGGTTTGCGTAATGCCCGTTACCTGACCGCTGTTTCCTATGGTAATGTCATTTCCCGCAAAGCCGGCAGGACTGCCAATCTGCAACTTGTTACTGATCGGATAGTTAGAGTTAATTCCCACATGGCCGGTGCCGTTCTGGGGAACTAAATTCATGTCGGTTGTACTGGCCACCTGCATAATAGAGGAGGTCTGGGCGAGAGCCGCAGCCTGTCCGCTATTGCCAAAGGCAATATCGTTACCATTATATCCCGAGGAGCCCAGGCTCCCGATCTGCAATTTATTATTGGTCTCTTCATAGGTGTTGATGCCTAAGGTGCCTGAACCCAATGCCGTGAATTTGGGAACGATATGCATATTGGTGCTGCTGGTCCAGAGCGTCTGGTTGCTTTGATAGAATCCCGAGCCATTCGTTCCGTTTCCGAAGGCGAACTGATATCCATTATAATTATTACTGTCAGGATAGCCGACCTGTAAAACATTGGTCGGATGGGAATAATTGATTCCGACATTACCATTGTCTGATCGTAAAATCACATGCGGAAAGCCGCCGGCTCCGAGGTATAAATCGGTATTCTGAAGCGTGGCGAACTCGGCATAGGTATCTCCCATAAAAGAGCTGAGTATTTTTCCATTGGCTCCATGGTGAGAAAATCCGCGCTGCAGGTCTGCGGTCACAACAGTCAGTGGCTCTGTCGGCGCATTCGTTCCCACACCTACAAAACCCGTGTTGGTATTATAAATATTGTTGCCACTGGCGCTCCAGTTATTTCCACCGCCACCGGATCCTTTGGGGATTTCGTTCCAGTCTGTGCCGTCGTGAAACCAGAAACTGCTGGTGGTGGTATCGTAAACCATCAGGCCCTTTGCGGGACTCACAATGGCCGTTCGCGAAACAGTGGACGTACGCGGAACGAGTATGCCTTTATTGAAAGCGCTCACATCGAGCATCGCGCTGGGGTCGGGCTGTGCACCCGTGGCGTTGATACCCACATTCTGCGCCATTGAAATCAGTCCGGAAAAAGAGATTGTAAGAACAAGTAGATATTTTTTCATGTTTTCAGTGTTATAATTTTTCGAAGCGAAGCGTTTTGCTTTGGTTGCCATAATGGATCTCGAGCTGATAGACACCGGAGGCCAGGGTGGAGATGTCGACGGACTGACTGCCAGCCGTGAGCGGGAATGTTTTCAGCCGCTGGCCGCGAATATTGTAAAGACTCGCATTCGGCTGACTGGCCAATATTTCCGCGCTGCTGATAATGGTTATGACCGATGTTGCCGGATTGGGATAAAGCGTAAACTGTGCCTGATCGCCCAGCTCCACCTGCGCCGTTGCCGACCAGGTAAAGCGCGCGTCGCGGTCCACACTTTTCAGTTTGTAATAGGAAATGCCGGAATAGGGATGAATGTCGGTGAATGAATAACTGAGCAGCGTGTTGCTGCTGCCCGCGGCGGATACGGATCCCGCCAGGTCAAAGTGATTGTCATCGCGGCTACGCCAGACTTCATAATGGTCGCTGTTCTCTTCCATGGCGGTCTGCCAGTTCGTGAGCACCTGTCCGTTTACCGGCCTGGCCGTAAAAAAGAGCAAGGTCACAGGCAGTGGCGAACCCGTTGCATCGGCCAGTGTCCACCAGTCCGACAACTGATTGCCGCCAATGGAGGAAACCGTTACGGTATGGGCGAGGATATTGACGACGGATACAGGCATATAATCGTTCCATTTCTGCAGGCCGCTGTTCCACCGGAAAGCCGTCAGATTGGCCTCCGTGATTTCATTGGGCGCCGCAATTTCCGTGGGGGAATAAGAAAAAGAGAGATCGGTCAGATTCGGAGGCGTGCTATATCCCAGCGGTTTGATCTGCCAGAACCGGTCGAGCGTTTGCAAAGAATTGTCGCCCGTAGTAATCGTCATATTGGTTACTCCCGATGGAAGTTCACCGCTGTTTACGGGCGAAACGGGAAAGCTGCTGAAGACAAAATAACCTCCTGATCCTGTACCGGATGAAGCTTTGAATGAAACCGGGAAATACCGGGATGCAGTTCCGAAGGGAAGGGTGTACGTATTTCCATTCCCGTTTCCGATGGCCCAGAGGATCCGGTTGCCTTCTCCCTCACTAAGGATATATCCGGAGCCGCTGCGTTGTATGGCGTTGTTATCCGAATTGGCAATAACCAGCGTGGCGTTGTTCGCAAGTACAACGGCTCCTCCATGGAGTATCAGTTGTGCCTGGGCGTTTACGCCTGTACAACCCCCAAGAAAAATGCCGGCCGCTACGATATGGCGGAAGAGCCGGTGACAAAATGTTTTGGTGGGTTGCATGCCGATGTATTGTCCGTTAAACCTAACGAGACCGGTCCGCCGTCACAAATTCAATCGCTCAATGACGTTATCTACCCGCCGAGCGACAAATTTTATTCCCGCAACCCGTCAATTATTTCCGGAATTGGCTTCCTTGCGCTATATTTAAAAAGAACAGAAGCTGAAAGAATATGTCGTCCGGAGAAAAAAAAATATACCGCTGTATCCTTGTCGATGACAAAGAAATTGACCGACTCGCCGTACAGGCTTTATTACGAAAATATCCGTTTATACAGGTCGCGGGCAGTTTTGCTTCTGCCGAGGAGGCCCTCGAACATATCCGCAGCGCCGGGATGCCTGATGCACTTTTTCTCGATGTGGACATGCCGGGTAAATCGGGGCTTGATTTGCGCAACGAACTGCGCACCGTTCCGGCCTGCATTTTTATTACCGCGCATCCCGAATTTGCCCTGAAGGGTTTCGAAATGGCCGCGCTCGACTATCTCGTGAAACCCATCAACGCCGAGCGTTTTGAAAAAGCCATGCGGCGGCTGGAAGAATATCTCGAATTGCATTTCAAGGCCGATCTGCTCGATTTTACCCTGGGGGAAAATACGCTGTTCATCAAGGACGGCTATAACCAGGTGAAGCTGCAGATCCAGGAAATCGTTTACCTCGAGGCACTGAAGGATTATACCAGCATCGTGATGAAAAACAAAAAATACTGTGTGCTCTCGCCATTGGGAAACCTCATAAAAGAAAAAGCCTTTCAGAGTTTTGTACGTATTCACCGGAGCTATGCCATTCACCGTCACGCTGTCAGCGAAATTTCGGCCAAAGGCATACGGGTTAACGATATCTTATTGCCTGTCGGCAGAAGTTATAAGGAATCAGTCGACAAATTTTTCAGTGTCTGATAAAAAAAGGGGAAATACATTTTCATGGATCTGAAAAATAAATGGAGCGCTGCTGTAATATGTGTATTGCTGATCGCGCTCCCGCTTTCCGGCTTCTCCCAAAAGCGTGGCCAGGAACTGGTAGATTCTCTGCAGAAAGAAATTGCCCGGCAGCCCGACGACACAAACAAAGTGCTCACGCTGATGCGACTGAGCGGAGCCTGGGCGGTAACCGATCACAGCAGGGGTTTTGCTCCCGTCAACGAAGCATTACAGCTCTCGGAAAAACTGCACTGGAAAAGAGGCATCGCCAACGCCGAAAATAATCTCGGTCTCTACATGAGCGATACCGGTAATACGGTGGGTGCGCGCCAGCATTTCGAAATCAGTTATAAACTCAATGTGGAGCGGGGCAGCCGCATCAATGTGGTCAACAACCTCGTCAATATTGGTCGCACCTATTCCTATGAATCCGATTTCCCCAGGGCCGTAGACTATTTTTTCAGGGGACTCAAAGTGGCCGAGGAAATTCAGGATGAACAGAAAATGTCGCTGGCGGCAAATAACCTGGCCAGTAATTTTTTGAAGCAGCACAATGCACAAAAGGGACTTGAGTATGGATTGTATACGGTCGACCATGCGGCCAAAGCCCGTGATTCGAGTTCAATGATCAAGGGATTGAATTTCATAGGCGACGCGTACGCCGAATTGAAAGATACCGCCGCCGCCCTGCGTTGGATGGACAGCTCAGTAACCATTGCCAAAAAAGCGGGGCTGCTCGTAGATCTTACAGATGCGATGGGCGACCGGGCACAGTTTATATCCGATCTGCAAAAAAGGGTCAGCTATGAACTGGAAACCGAGAAACTCATGAAAGAAATTACACCGAATTCCACCGGTCATTTATCCATGATGGCCAAACTGGGAAGCGACTACCTCACGCTGGCCAAACAGGCGGGCCCTTCCGAAAAAGCAGGGCTCCTGAAAAAGGCCGGCGACTATCTGCAGGGAGCCCAGGTTTTGGTCATGGAAAGAAATAATCCGGCCCGTTTGGCTGAAGTGCTGGCGGTGAAAGTTGAACTCGAAGAATATGAGGGACGATATAAAGAAGCGCTCGCCGATCATAAGATGATGACCACACTCAATGACTCCCTGTTTTCGCAGGACAGTAAAAATAAAATAGCGGGACAGGAAGCCGATCATACCGTGGCGTTAAAAGATGCGGAGCTGCAACTTAGCCAGCTGAATCTGTCCAGCCAGCGCAAAACAACCATCGGACTGGTGGCCGGCGTCGGACTGCTTACGATTTTCGGTATTCTTCTGTACAGACAGAGCAGCAGCCGAAAAAAAACCAATGCTGCCCTGCAGGTGGCCAATGCCGAACTCGAAGAAGCCAATAAAGTAAAAGCCCGATTTTTCGGAATTCTCAGTCACGATCTGCGCGGCCCCGTCGCGAGCCTGCTTCATTTTCTCGATATCCAGAAAGAAGCGCCCGACCTGATGAATGAGAGCCAGCAGGTTTCCAACCGGCGACAGATCACGGACTCTGCGGAAAATCTGCTGAATACGATGGAGGGAATGCTGTTATGGAGCAAGCAGCAGATGAAAAGTTTCAGGCCCTCGCTGAAAAATATAAGCGTTGATGCACAGTTTGATTATCTGAAAAAATTCTTCGGTGAATTGGAAAATATCGACCTCGTCTTTTCTGCCGAAGGCGGTCTTATCGTTTTTACCGATGAAAATTATCTGCGCACCATCATGCAGAATCTCAGTTCCAACGCCATCAAAGCATTGAAAGACCGGCCCGGCGCAACCATAGAATGGAAGGCATGGAAGGAAAACCTGAATACGATTTTCTCTATTACGGATAATGGTCCGGGTTTGAAACCAGAGCAGGCGAAAGCACTTTATGAAGAAGGCATTGCGGACAATGCGCGCGAAGGCTTCGGTCTGCATATGACCCGCGATCTCGCCAAAGCCATCCATTGCCGGATCGACGTGCAGGCAGAACCCGGGAAAGGGACTACTTTTATACTCACCCTGCCGCATACGCAGGACAAGACCCTCTCTTAGCAAAGATTCATTCCACTCTCTCCATGTCGTTCAGCGATTCCATTCTGTCGTTCAGCGAATAGCTTTGACTTTAGAGCCTGCAGCAGATAATTTACGTCCGGGTATATCCTGATCCTGATATTTTTCGGGAATCCACATTCAAACCTGAGACAATGAAAACAATCAGCCTGTTGCGCCGGAAAAAATTATTCACGATTTGCTTTGCTGTATTTATTTTTGGCGCCTGCCAGAAAACAACCACGCCGTTTACTCCGCCACCTCCACCGCCGCCGACAAATTCCTGTCTGCTGATTGATGAAACAAAAAGCTTTGCAGGCAATTTCGATCACTACTGGTATACCTATACCAAGGATAACAAACTGGATTCCATCTACTATGCAGATTACCCCGGGGCAACTCTTACTGGTTACTGCAAAGAAGATCCAGACGGCTTTCTCTGGATAACCTATAAGGGAACCGACGGGAAAACGCCCAATAAGTTTGACTATTTATATACCGGCGGAATGCAGGACAGCGCGAATCTGCCGACAAGTCTCGCGACCAGCTATCAACTCTATTATGATGGGATAAATACGGCAGGCTACGCATATACTTTTCAGTATAAGGCCGATGGAAAATTCGATGGCTACTATCAGTCTGCCCCTTTTGTGACCGGCCTGCTCTATGGCCTGGGGGTTGAATACGATAACAATGGCGATATCTCCACGATGGTTTATAGTGTCATTACGGGACCGAAACTTTCGTCCACCGTAACCGCCAATGGATTCGACGGACATCCATCTCCTTATTCAGGAATTGCGGGGTGGATATTTCTGACTCCGGCAACACAATGGACAAGTCCCGAGTACGAACAGATGTTCTATGCCCTGAGTCCGCATAACCCCACCGGCTCCAAAATAAATTTCGGAACCAGTATCCTTACGGATGTAATGAGCTACGAATACAATTCCCAGGGTTACCCGACAAAGCGTACGGTGATCCGGACCGACTCCAGTGGAAACTCCACGACTATTACGCATACCTATGCGTATAAATGCCAGTAAGCCTAAAGCCTAAAACCGTTTAAAGCCTAAAGCCTAAAGCTTAAAGCCTAAAACTGCCAACCGTTCACCTGCTGCGTCACAACCGGACATAAATTTTGCGGAGTAAAGAATTAAGTATTTGATTTTGAAAGAGATAAGATTTGGCATTTGAATTGTCCCCAATTCATAATCCATATTCAATAATCAATAATTAATTGCCCGCTTTTGTTAAAAAACTACGTTCTGATCGCGCTTCGTCAGTTTAGCCGCCATAAACTATTTTCGGCACTCAATGTATTTTGCCTGGCCATCGGCATCAGTTTCTGCCTGCTGATCGGACAGTACATTTTACATGAGACCTCGGTGAATTCGGAACTCCGGAACATCAAACAGCAGTATTTTCTGACGAGTGACTGGAAGATAAAAAATACCGGCCCGGAGATCACGACCCTCGGACCGCTGGCCAAAATACTAAAAACAGATTACCCCTCCCTGGTTGCCAATTATTATCGCTTTAATCCGGTGACCACCGTGCTGTCGTCGGGCGACAAACATTTCCGCGAAGACGTGGCCATCGGAGATACTTCGGTGATCAGCATGTTCGGTTATCCATTACTGTTTGGAGATCCGACGCATGCGTTTATCAATAGCACATCAGCCGTCATTTCCGAACAGCTCGCCATGAAATTGTTCGGGACCGCGAATGCGATCAATCTCACGGTCACCATGAATAACAACAGCGGGTCGCGGCAGGACTATAAGGTCTCTGCCGTGATGAAAACAATTAAGTTCAATACCGTCAACAATCTGCTTTCGGATAAGGGCTATTCGATGTTTGTACCTTTTGAAGGAAATAACTTTTACCCGGGCGCAGGTACCAGGGGCGGAACGGGCGAGGAGGACTGGAACCAGTTTTTTACTGTGGGTTTCGTGGAACTTCAGCCGGGTGTTCAACCTACGCAACTGAAAGCGCCGGTGCAACATCTGATGTCGGTGAATGCGCCGGAATTCACCAGGAACAATCTGAAAGTGACGTTCAATCCCCTGAGCAATTATTATTATAAAGCGAATAATGCCGCCATCGAAAAAACGCTTTCCATTCTTTCGATCGTGGCGCTCGGCATCCTGCTGCTCGCCGTAGTTAATTTCGTTAATATCATGATCGGCACTTCTTCCTACCGGATCAAAGAAATCGGTCTCCGCAAAGTATTCGGCGGAAGACGAAAAGAACTGGTTGCCCAATACCTGATCGAATCCATCGTGCTTACTTTTTTTGCAGCGCTGCTCTCTGTTTTATTTTATAGCCTGGCCCGGCCTCTTTTCAACGAAGTGCTGCATACGGTGTTGCCCACGCTTGCCGGATTTCAGTGGAAGGAAATTGGCGTTCTCCTGCTGCTGGCGCTCCTTGTCGGCTGTCTCGCTGGTCTGTATCCCGGCATGGTACTGAGCGGATCGGAAATGGTTTCTTCCGTGAAGGGGAAATCAGATTCGGTGGACAAAAGAGTCTGGATGCGCAAATCCCTGCTGGTATTGCAATTCACGATTGCCATTGCCGTATTTATATTTTCCATGACGATTTCGAAGCAGGTAAAATTCTTTTTCAATACCGACCTCGGATACAATAAGGAACAGTTGCTGGTGATTTCGGCCTTTCCAAAACAGTGGGACTCCGCCGGTGTGGTGAGGATGGAAAGCATACGCGACGGCCTGATGAGGTCGAGTGCGGTTAAAGCCGCGACGGTATCTTTTGAAGTGCCGGAAAGAACTTCGCCGGGACAGGTTCGTGTGAATCCTGTGGGAGGGAAGAGCCATACCGAGATGAGTATACAATCTGTATCCGTGGATGAGAAATACGCCTCCACTTTCGGATTGCATTTACTCGAGGGAAGATTCTTCAGGGATTCCATTGGAGGATACGTGAGTAATGAAACGGTGATCAACGAATCCGCCATGAAAGCCTTCGGATGGAAAACTGCGGTCGGTCATCGTTTACAGGTAGTGAACGGCAGCGAGTTAACGGTTGTGGGTGTGGTGAAAGATTTTCATATGGCCTCCATGCATGAAAATATCGGACCCCTGTCACTGATCCATATCAAAGATGTGAGAGCCTATCGGTATGTTACGGTGAAGTTGCGGGGCGGCAATCCGACGGGTGAAGTCGAACGTGTTAAAGCCGCCTGGAAGGAAGCTTCCCCCGGTGCGCCCTTCGATTATTTTTTTATGGATGAACGGGTGCAGTCCATGTACGAAGCGGAATTGCAATTGCAAAAAGCCGCGGGCATGGCCACCGGACTTATGCTGCTGATCGTACTGCTTGGTATTTTCGGTGTACTCACCCTGGCGCTGACGAAAAGAAACAAAGAGATTGCCGTGCGCAAAGTGCTCGGTGCCGAAGTGCATCATATTCTTTCCCTGTTCATCCGGCAATATGCGGCGCTGTTGCTTATTGCGAATGCGATTGCCTGGCCGCTCACTTATTATTTCAGCAACCAGTGGCTGCAACAATATGCCTACCGGATCGTTCAGCCCGTGACGATTTACATTACAGCGGGCGTTTTTGTTGCGGCCATCGCCATTGTTTTAATTTCACTGCAGTGTCTCAAAGTGGCGCTGGCCAATCCGGTGAAAAGCCTGAGGAGTGAGTAGTGTGGGAGTGTGGGATTATTAAATCACCTGTATAGCTATTTTAGGACGACACAACCTGAAAATTACAGAGACCTTACAGAGACCTTACAGGGACCTTACAGAGACCCTGGGCCGCTATGCCAGGAGCATGCTGCTAGCATGCCAAAAGCCTGAAAACGGCCGTAGTCCAAGTGCGTATATGGTTTATGGTGTATCGGGGAACGATCCACCATAAACAATTGTCGATAAACGATAATTAATAATCAACCATCGCTTCTTATACTTTCAAAAACCGCAAATCAAAATTGTACTTCACCTGGCGGTAAATGTCCCGCACGAATTTGATGAAGGGATTGCGGGTATGGGTTAAACTGCTGCGGGTCATCTGGCTGGGCTCGGCCTCAGAGTTGACCTGGTCAAAGAGACCTTTGAATTCATTGTAGAAGAGACCTTTCCCTTTTTTCTGAATAAAGGAAACACACATTTTATATTCCGTCTTGTCGCCCTTCAGTCCTTCGGGATAGCGCCCGAATTTCTGCAGAAAATTACTTCGGCGCAGATGGGGATGATCGCTGTAGAAATAAATTTTGGTATAATTCAGGGCAATGGCCGGAATTTTCATTTCAGAATATCCTTTCTTAAAAGGAACGAGATAGGGGAAAGTATAATAGGCATAAAAGCGAATGATGTCGAGCTCTTTTCTGTCCTCCATAAATCCGGCGGCATCCTTCAGGCTGGCTGCAAAATTTTCATAAGGAAGAAAATCCTCCTGTATATATAAAGTGTAAGGCGTTTTTACTTCATCCTGACCTTTATTGATATTGTTGCCGAGGCCTTTGTTGACGGGCGTACGGATCAGTTGAAAATGATATAGCGACTGAAGGCGGTCGAGTTCGGTCTGGTGCTCGGGTTTGCTGCCATCATCCGATACCACGATATCCCCGAAACGGCAACCCTGTTTCTGAAACGTGGAGAGCAGCCTTTCAAGCGAACTGCTCCTGTTGTAATGGGTGATCAGCAGGGTCAGATCCGGGAAATCGTATATTATATTGGCCATTTGAAAACGGTCGGATTTTTAAGAGCCTTAAAGTAATACATTCCCGTTCAATAACAAAACGGGACCGTTATCTGATGAGTAATACCGTGCCTTTGCGGTGAATCCATTTTCCATAATAATCCACGCCTTCTGCTTCCCAGATATAGGTGGATAATTCCTGCTCGAGGCCACCCACCAGTCCGTCCCATCCCTTCGAGGGATCCTGCGTACGAAATACCTGCTGGCCCCAGCGATTGATCACCAGGAAATAATGGAAATCGCGGATGCCCAGCGGAATGGCATGAAGGATATCGTTGTTTCCATCGTGGTTGGGCGTAAAGGCCTTCGGCACCAGGATGTCGGCGGCCTGGAAGGTATTGATATGGATCTCCGCCTTTGCCGTACAATGATTATCCGTATTCGCTTCCACGGTATAAGTCTGCGGTCTTCCGATGCTGGCCGCGGGGTTTTGTGACGAGGCATTGTCGAGCCCGTCGGCAGGTGACCAGGTATACTCCGTAAATCCGCTGTTGTTGACATCGCTGGCGTGCAATGGAAAAGAGACATTCGTCTGCACGGTGGTATCGTTCCCCGCAAAAACTTTGGCCTCGGGGGTTACGTTTATCTGCACTTTATCCGGCGAAGCCGAAGAACAACCGTTATTGTCTTTTACTGACAAAGAATAGGTGACGGACTGCACCGGATCCACTACCGTTGGATGGGGCGATTGCGGATTGTCGAGAAAATCTGCCGGCGTCCACTGATAAAAACTTCCTCCGCTTCCCTGCAGCTGAATATTATGGCCATAGCAGACCAGCGCGTCGGGACCCGCGTGTGCGAGAGGCAGCGTGTCCACCGTCACCAGCACGGAATCTACGGAAGTGCATACACCGGAATGTGCGGTGAGATAATATTTTGTTGTTAATGCCGGAGTCGCTACCGGGTTGAGTGCATTCGCATCACTGAGACCTGTTGCAGGCGACCAGCTGAAGTCGCTCGTGGAAGTATAACCCGCAAGACTAACCGAAGAGCCGATACAGACCGAAAGCGCCGTGCCGGCATCGATGATGATGCCGTTGATCAGCGGAACAATAATCTCTTTTTCGGCTGTGCATCCCTGTGCGTCCTGCACTTTTAAAGTGTAGGTTTTCGAAATGAGATCGTTGAAGAGCGTGGCCGTTTGTAAAGCGCCATTGTCGAGCGTATAACTCAGCGGTGCAGTTCCGCCGCTGCCCAGCGCCTCTATGGCTCCGTCGGTATTGGAACAGGTAGCCGCGTAAACAGAATCATCTATGGCCGGACCATCGGTTGTTAAAATCGTCATCGTCTGTACGGCTGAACAACCATTGCCATCCGTTACAATCACTGAATAGTCGCCGCCACGCAGTCCCGTAAAAATTCCGGTGGCCTGCACCGCACCATTATTCAGCTGAAAGCTATAAGGGGGAAGACCACTTGTGGCCAGCGTGGTAATGGTGCCGTTGCCCAGCGTACAGGGCGTGGGCGTGGTGCTGGAAGAAATATTGGGACCGTTCACGGTGCCCACCACCAGGCTGAGCGTGCTGATCATATTGTTGGCGTCTCTGGAACTCAGATTATAATTGCCGGGGGGCAGCGAACTGAAGGTGCGGCCGGACTGATAGTTGATTCCGTCAATCGAAAAAACAATCGGCGCCGTGCCTTCGGCATTGGTTACCGTGATGATGCCCGTATAGGTACTGCAACTCGACGGCGTGATGTCGGCCGTGAGCGTATGACAAAACTGTCCGATTACAAGACCCGTTAAACTGCCCACCGATCCGCCCGCATCTTTCACCAACACGGTATAGCTGCCCGGCGCGAGACTGCCAATCGTGTTGCCGGTCTGATAGTCCCTTCCGGCCACGGAATAATATATGGGCGCGCGGCCTCCGGTAGCCGTGACCGTTAGTGTTCCATTGTTGGCTGAACATCGGGAGTCGGTTGGAGTGGCGGTGACGGTTAAATCGCAGTGGGTCTGAATCGGAAATGCATTCACCGAAATATTTCCATTATTGTCTTTTGTATACAGATGATGGAGACCGGAAGCGAGCCCCACAAAATTTCCCGAAGCCTGGTAGGCACCGCCATCGAGCGAATAGGTATAGGGCAGGGCGCCGGAAGCATCAGCCGTGGCAATCAGCCATCCGTCATTTGTACAGGCTGTTTTTGAATAATCGTAATTGACGATGGTAGAACAGGCGCTGGGAAAAATGAAAGGGAGCGAACTGCTGCAACCCGCGGCGTCGGTGGCATAAAGGCTATAGGCGCCCGCACTCAGATTGGTAAAGGAAGGCGAGGCCTGCGCGTTAATTCCATCCGCACTATATTGATAAGGTGCCGATCCCCCGGAAACGGAAAGGGTAATAGTTCCGTCGGCATTACAGCCGGCGGGGGCGGACTGTGCGGCAACGGTGAGTGCGGGATGCATGCCCGCATTGGTGAGCGTGACGGATGCGGAAGCTTTTTTCCCCTGTGCATCCTGCACCCGGATGAGATGAGTGCCCGCCGCAAGACCGGTAAAGAGATCGCTGCCCTGCGCGGGACCGCCATTATCTGAAAAAGTATAGGGTGAAGTTCCTCCGTTCACGACCGTGAAAATCGCACCGTTGGAAGAGCCGCAGGTTGTATTGGTGGGCTGAAGAGAAATGGTCATCTGCGCGCGGGAAGAAAAGGGAAGGCACAGGGCTATGAAGACGAATGTCTTTGCTTGATGAAGGGTTAAAGAAAACAGGTCTGCCAAAAGCCCGCGGTTGAGAGGTCAGGAATGTAGAGCCGTTAACCTTAAAGGGTGTTCTTATGGATGGCAACCGCAGAAAGGGAAGGTAAGTGTTTCCACTTAGTTAGCAAGAGGGATGATGCCCTATTTTATTAAAACCACGGTGCCTTTGCGACGGATCAGGTTTCCGTTGAAATCCACGCCCTCGGCCTCCCAGATATAGGTGGAAAGCTCCTGGTCCTGCCCGGCCACCTGTCCGTTCCAGCCCTGACCGGGATCGCGGGTTACGAAAACGGTCTGCCCCCAGCGGTTGAACACACGGAAATAATGGAAGTCGCGGATGCCCAGGGTGAGGGGACGGAGAACGTCATTGAGTCCGTCGTTATTTGGCGTAAACCCATTCGGCACGAGAATGTCGGATATTATCGAGACCGTCGGCCGGCGATCATTCATAATAAATAAAACCACTGCTGTTGACGTCCACCGGGTAAATCAAACCTTTACTTTGTCGATAGCCTCCGTGAGGGAGTCGAAATCGTAGTACCCGTTGAACTTGTTTCCGTTAATATAAAAGGATGGTGTTCCGTTTACTCCACTAATGATGCCAGACTCAAAATCGGCTTCCACTTCGCTGAAGAGTTTCGGGTCCTGAAGGTCTTTTTCGAATGCTTTCATATCGAGATGCAGGCTTTCTGCCAGCCTCAGTAAAAGTTCCACACCCAGGGAGCGCTGGTGCTCGTAAATCAGGTCGTGCATTTCCCAGAATTTGCCCTGATTGGCAGCGGCTTCAGAAGCTACGGCAGCGGCCTGGGCATAGGGATGTGATTCGGCCAGAGGAAAGTGGCGGAACACGAGGGCGAGGGTATGTCCGTATTTTTTTTCTATCTGTTTCAGAATGGGGTGCGCGGCTCCGCAATGGGGACACTGAAAATCGCCGTACTCAACAAGTACAATAGGCGCTTTCGGATCTCCCTGCCAGTGGTCTTTATCGGAAACCGGTGGTTTGAGCTTGCTCATGATTATTTTTTTTCAGCCATTTTTTCCAGGGCCTCGAGGATCCCGTCGGCGCCGGGATTAATGCCGGTAGGCGATAAATAGCTCCATTGAATGATGCCTTCTGCGTCAATTACAAAAAGGGCCCGGTCGGTGCGTCCTTCTTTTTCATTGTACACTCCGTATTGCCTGGCAACGGCGCCCTTGGGTTCGAAGTCTGCGAGTAAAGTAAAATGCAGGTTGCGCGCTTCGCGGAAAGCGGCATGGCACCATTTCCCGTCCACCGAAATACCGAGGATCTCCGCATTGTATTTGGCAAAGTACTTATGCATTTCGTTGTAGAGCGACATCTGGTCGCCGCATACCGGGCTCCAGTCCGCCGGATAAAAAGCGAGTATCACATTCTTTCCCCTGAATTCACTCAGGGAAAAGGTTTGATCCGGCGTGGCATTCAGTGTAAAATCCGGTGCGGCAGTATTTGGAGCGAGCATTAATTTTTATTTTAAAGGTACGGGTAAAATGGTTGGCGGTTGGCGGTTGGCGGTTGGCGGTTGACGGTTGACGGTTGGCGGTTGACGGATGACCGATACTCCCATACTCCCATACTTCCTCTCTTTCCTCAAATCATTCGTCCGCCGGATACTTCGATCCGCTGGGCATCGATCCACGCGGCTTCGGGTGTACATAAAAAAGCAACAACCGGTCCGATATCATTGGGCAATCCGACACGGCCAAGCGCTACCGTGGAGGCGACCATTTTATTTACTTCCGGATTATCACGCACGAGACCTCCCCCAAAATCTGTTTCCACGGCGCCGGGTGCGATTACGTTTGCCCGAATCTGTCGCGCGCCCAGTTCCTTCGCCAGGTATTTTGTGAGCGTTTCAATTCCGCCCTTCATGGAAGCATAGGCTGAATAACCGGGTGAAGTGGAACGGGCCAGACCGGAGGAAATATTAATGATCCCTCCGCCATCGTTCATCAACGGCAATGCTTTTTGGGTAAGAAAAAAAACGCCCTTAAAATGAAGGTTCATCAGCTCGTCGAACTGGTCCTCAGTGGTGTCAGCAAAAGAGGCATGCACCCCGGTGCCGGCATTGTTCACGAGAAAATCAAAATGATTCGTGTGGAACTTATCCTTGAGGAGGGATTTTATTTCACTGAAAAATCCGTCGAAGCTCTTGATATGGCCTGCATCAAGCTGAAGCGCGGCAGCTTTCTGTCCGCCTTTTTCAATTTCCGCCACGATGGCCAGGGCTTCGGCTTTTTTGCTATGGTAGGTAATAATCACGTCGAGTCCTTTGGCGGCAATATGTTCTGCCATATTCTTTCCGAGTCCGCGGCTGCCGCCCGTGATGAGCGCTATTCTGTTTTGTGTGGGCATGTTGTTACTGAATTTTTAGAATGTAAAAGTAAACCGCGCGCTTCATATAGGCCTTGCATGCTTCAATCTAATACTTGTAAAATTCAAACAATGATCATGCCCGGAAGGTCTGCGGCGTGAAACGGGTCTGTCCATACTCCCACAATTCCACACTATTCTGATCTCAAACTGTCAACCGGATTCGCAATGGAAGCTTTGATCGCCTGAAAACTGATCGTGAGCAGGGCAATTAAAACAGCAGCGAGTCCGGCGAGGGGAAATACCCAGGCGCTGATTTGTATCCGGTATGCAAAGTCCTGCAGCCAGCTGTTCATCGCCCACCAGGTTACGGGAACGGCAATCAGAAAGGCGATGCCGACAAGAATCAGGAAGTCTTTGGACACGAGCAGCAGCAGCTGGCTGACCGAAGCGCCGAGTACTTTGCGGATGCCGATCTCTTTGGTTCTTTGTTCGGTGATGAAAGCGGCGAGTCCGAATAGCCCGAGGCTCGCGATCAGGATGGCAATGACGGTGAAAGAGGTGAACAGCTGACCCGTGCTTTGTTCCGCTGAATATAAAGAGGCAAATTTTTCGTCGAGGAACTGATAGTTCAGTGGACCGGCAGGTTGAAAAGCATCCCATTGTTTTTTCATATCATCCAGAAAGCCCTTTACATTATCCGTTTTTATTTTCAGGATGATGCCGCCATCGTTTCTTCCAAGCATCATCATGAGCGGTGCGATTTTCTGTTTTACGGAAGCGTAATGAAAATCGGCAACCACGCCCACGACGCGGTATTCTTTCTGACCGGACCGAACGATGGATCGCCCAATAGGATCTCTGCCCGTCCAGCCCAGTTCCCTTACGGCCGCTTCATTGATGAGAATGCCGGAGGAGTCGGTGGGAAAGGACTTCGAAAAGTTTCTGCCCTTCACCATATGCATACCGAGGGTTCCGATAAAATCGTAGTCGATATGATAGATATTGGAATGAATAGTAGCGCCGTTTCCTTTTTCATTTTTAGGAAAGATTTCCGTTCCGTCTATTCTGTTGGAACCGGGGATGCTGGCGGCTATGCTGGCAGAAAGCACGCGGCGGTCCTGCAGCAGATTTTGTTTGAATGCCTGCTGGTTGCTGCCGAGCAGGTAGGCATCGGGCAGAAAAACCACCTGGTCCTTATCGTAACCGAGTTTTTTATTCTGCATGAAATGCAGCTGCTGGTAAACGATGATGGTTGCGATGATCAGCGTGGTGGAAACAAAAAACTGGAAGATGACGAGTCCGCTGCGCAAATTGTTTTTCGATGATCCACTGTTTGCAGAGCCCTTGAGTACTTTGATGGTATTGAAGGAAGAAAGAAAAAAAGAAGGATAGATACCCGCCAGGATACCGACCCCGAAGGACAGCAGTAGTACCACGAGTACCGTTCTGTAGTCTGCGAAAAAAGAAAAGGAAATATTTTTTCCCGAGAGATGATTGAAGTAAGGCAACAGTAAAAAAATAATTCCGTAGGAAAACAGCAGCGCAATAAAAGTGAGTAAAACGGATTCGGTCAGGAATTGGGAAACGAGTTGTTTTTTAAGCGAGCCCATCACTTTACGGATGCCCACCTCTCTCGCTCTTTTTACTGCGCTGGCGGTGGACAGGTTAGTAAAGTTGATACAGGCCAGGAGCAGAATAAAAAAGGCGAGTGCGGTGAAAATATATACATACTGTATATCGCCATTGGGCTCCAGTTCGTACCTGGTATTGGAATGCAGGTGAATATCGCGGAGCGGCACGAGGGTAAACAAAAAAGTATTTACCGATTTTTGCGCTTCGGCCAGCGACACGCCCATATCATGCTGCACTTCGGGCACCACGTATTTTGCCACCAGCTGCGGAAATTTGGACTCCAGGTTTTTCGCATTCGCGTTGGGATTCAGCGTGAGGTAGGTGAAAAATCCAAGATTGCTCCAGGTGTGCCGGGTGAGCGGAAAAGTGGTGAGACTCAGAAAGGCATCATAATGAAAATGCGCATTGTCCGGAATTTTATCGTAGAGCCCGGTAATTTTAAATATGCGGTCGCGCCCCACGTTCAATGATTTCCCCACGGGATTTTCATCTCCGAAATATTTTATTCCGAAGGCCCTGGAAACAACCATGGTATTGGGAGCCGTTAAAGCGGTGGACGGGTTTCCGTCGAGCAGGGGAATGGAAAAAAATGGCAGGAAATTGGAATCGGTATAAGCCAGGTGTTCTTCTTTGAATTGTTTATCGTTGTACCGGATGAATTCGGCGCTGTTGGGCGAGAGCCGGGTAAAGGATTTTACTTCGGGGAAGGCGGACTGAATGCCTTCGCCCACGGCGATATCCACCATGGGATAAACGGACGCATCGCCATTACCCAGGGTGGTCAGGTTGACGCGGTAAATATTTTTCGACTCCGCCGGAAAGCGGTCGTAGCTCAGTTCATTATATACATAGGCAGCGATCAGAAGAAAGCAGGTAAGCCCGACGGCGAGTCCCAGGATATTGATAAAAGAAAACACTTTATTTTTTCTGAGATTCCGAACTGCGATTTTGAAGAAGTTCCGGATCATAATGGGTGCTTTAATGTTGAAATGGGTTCAACATCAATGCCGGTATTGTACTCAGGTGATTATCACTTCATTGAACTTTGTAAATGCGTTCCGGTATTGTACGATTACGATACAGTAATGATCGTTTATCGTATATCGTTTATCGTGTAAACAGGCTGGATCGACGTACAATGAAGGCGATGAACGATGAACGGTCTACGATACACGCTATTGGTCTTTTTTATCAAAGTTCCTATACGCCCAGCCGAAGATCAGCGGAAATACCAGCAGGGAGAACATCATGGCACAGAGGATTCCGCCGATCACGACGCGCGCGAGGGGTCGGGAACTTTCGGAGCCGATGCCCGTGGAAATGGCGGCGGGAAATAATCCGATCGCGGCCATCAGGGCGGTCATCACCACGGGCCGGATCCTGGAGTGCACGCCGAGGCGGATGGCCTGGTACAGGGCGTTCCGGCCGGTTTGTAATTTGTCGAGGTTTTGTTTGAATACGGTGATCAGCAATACGCCGTCCTGGATACAAATCCCGAACAGGGCGATGAATCCGATACCTGCCGAAATACTAAAATCCGTTCCGGTAATCAGCAGGGCGGCAATTCCTCCCACGATGGCGAAGGGCACGTTGAGAAAAACGAGTCCCGCGTCCTTTAAACTTCCAAACATCACGAAGAGCAGGAGAAAGATGAGGAAGAGACTGATGGGCACCACCTGTGCGAGGCGGTTCTCGGCTCTCCGCTGGTTCTCGAAATCTCCCTGCCAGACCATCGAATATCCTTTCTTGAGTTGAACGGCAGCATCTGTTTTTGCCTGGGCCTCTGCAATGGTACTTCCCATATCCCGGCCACGAACAGAAAATTTAAGTGCGGAATAGCGTTCGTTGTCGTCGCGGAAAATCAGACAGGCGCCCGTTTTTTTGGTGATGGTCGCAATTTCGCGGATGGGCACTTTGGATCCGCTCATGGTGGGCACCATGATATTGCCGATATCGTTTTGATTTTTTCTGAATTCTTCGGGAAAGCGCACACGGACGTCAAATTTTTCTATGCCGCGGCTTTCATATAGCTGCGTAACGGCTTTACCGCCGATGGCCATTTGAATAACGGCATTGGCATCTGCCGTGGCCACACCATAAAGCGCCATCTTGTCCTGATCGAGATCAATATCGAGTTCGGGCTGTCCCGTATTTTTTATAACACCGAGATCGGACACGCCGCGGATCTTTTTGAGAATATCATATACCTCGCTCACTTTGCCTTCCATATAATTCAGAGAATCGCCGAAGACTTTCACACAGATAGAACCTTTCACGCCCGACACGGCTTCTTCCACATTATCGCTGATCGGCTGGGAGAAATTGAGATCAATGCCCGGAATCACCGAAATACGTTTCTGCATTTTTTCTATGAGTGCGTCTTTCGAGATCTCGTGTTTCCATTGTTCTTCCGGATAAAGAATGACGTCGAATTCGTTATTGTAAAAGCCGGTCACGTCGGTGCCATCGTCGGGACGGCCGGTTTGTGAGGCCACATTTTTTACCTGCGGAAATTCCATGATCATGCTGCGTATCTGGCTGGCCACTTCGGCTGATTTCTTCAGCGAAACACTGTAGGGAAGCTGCGCGCGTATCCAGATCGCGCCTTCGTCCAGTTCGGGAAGAAATTCACTGCCGAGTAATTTGAAAGCAAAGAAGCCCACGACAATCAAAGCGGCAGAGGAAATGATGACCATTTTTTTATGCCGGTAATTATAGGTGAAGCCCGCCATCATACCCCGCGTGAGCGTATGGACGATGGGGTTATGTTTCTCGTGTACATTCCTGCGGAGCAGGATATTGATCAGCACCGGCACGAGGGTGAGCGTGGTAATGAGTGCACCGAGCAGCGCAAAGCCCAGCGTATAGGCAAGGGGAGAAAACATTTTTCCCTCCACTTTCTGAAAAGCAAAAATGGGAAGCAGTCCGGTGATGATAATCAGCTTCGCGAAAAAAATCGCTTTGCCGAGTTCGGCGCCTTTGTTTTTGATGAGCCCGAGTTTGCTCAGCTTGTTAAAGCGTTCCATGCCGAGTTCACCTGCCTTATGATCGAGCACCACGAACATGCCTTCCACCATCACCACGGCACCGTCAATGATAATCCCAAAATCCACGGCACCCAGGGAGAGCAGGTTGGCCGACATGCCCATAAGATGAAGGCAGATAAAAGAAAATAATAAAGCGATGGGTATGATCACCGAAACGATCAGGGTGGTGCGCCAGTTAAACATGAACAGGGAAACCAGGAGGGTGACGAGCAGAATACCTTCTACCAGGTTATGCAGCACGGTATGCGTGGCATAGCTGATCAGATCCTCGCGGTTATAATAGGGAACCAGCTTGGTATCGGGAGGCAGCACTTTCTGATTGATGAAGGTGATTTTATTTTTAAGCGCCCTGATCACCTGTGCCGCGTTTTCTCCCTTGCGCATCAGTACGATGGCTTCCACTACATCCGTACTGTCCTTCACAACGGTTTTTCCCGTTGATGATCATATGATCGGAGCGGCCCACCTGTCCCAGTCGCGGCTGATTTGATATTTCCACTTCGGCCACATCTTTAATGAGTACGGGAACACCGTTGATATTCTGGATGATGATGTTTTTGATTTCATGGATATCATTCAGCAGGCCGATCCCGCGCACTACATAGGCCTGCGAATTATCCACGATCACATCGCCACCGATATTGATATTGCTTTTGCTGACGGCATTGTACACATCGAGTTCTGAAATGCCGAGCGAGTTGAGTTGTCCCGGATTGATTTTTATTTCATAGGCTTTCACCATACCGCCGAAGCTCACGATGTCGGCGATGCCGGGCACGGAGCGGATCTGACGGTCGATCACCCAGTCCTGCATGGTTTTTAATTCCCTCGGATCGCGGCCGATCGAACTCTCCAGGGTGTAGCGGTATATTTCGCCTGTGGGACCGGTTGGGGGTTGTACACCGGGACTGATATTATCGGGCAGCGTAACATTGGTGAGCAGGTTGTTCACCTGCTGGCGGGCATAGCTGTCCTGCACTTCATCCTCGAAAATAAGTTTCACCATGGAGAGACCGAACACGCTGGTGGAGCGGAGACTGGTTTTTTTTTGCACGGAATTGAGTGCGATCTCAATGGGGATAGTGACGAATTTCTCCACTTCTTCTGCGCTTCGTCCCGGCCATTGCGTAATGATCGTGATTTCCGTATTGGTCACGTCGGGAAAAGCTTCGATGGACATGTTACGAAACGTAACGATGCCATAGATCACCAGGAGGAGTGCAGAAAATAAAATGAAGTATTTATTCTTGAGTGAAAACCCAATGATTTTTTTTAGTGCTTTGTTCATAGAATGCCGGCAAAACTAACCGGGATCTTTGTTAAGAATGTTAAGCGATAACGAAGCGGATGTTAATTACATGGCTCATGTTAAATAGACGTTACGCGCTCGTTACAGAAATGAAAAAACCCCTGGGCGGGGTTCTTTATTATATTGAATTTGGTTTATGATTTAGTTGTTTAAAAACAAAGGGCTGTTGATTAAGAGGGTTTGTGCATTGCTGCTGTCATTATCCGTGAATTTATTTTCGAGCAGACTTTGTCCCGCATTGGCCGGATTATTCCCCTTACCCAGTGGCCAGCGACCGCTGGTATGATCTATTTGCAGTCCGGCCGAAATGGCGACTGTAAGTCCGAAGTCCGTGCAATTATTATTATTCAGATTATATTTCTTCCGGTTGTAGCGGTTCATAATACCTATAATATGACCGAACTGTTCCTCTGAAATAAATTTGCCTACCACTTCATCCCATTCGTGCCGGGCGTCGTCTTTGAAAACGGCCTGGTCGCCGGGATGGAGGGGAGTGGCAGAGAGCAAATGATTTTTTGCGGGGTAGTATCCAAAAGATCTGGAAACGGAACTATTATCGGTATTGTATTTGACCAGTGTGATGAACGTGTGGCCCACATTATTGATACCGGTAAATGCTTTTCTTTTTCCGCGCCGGGGTTGTTTTACGTGAACGAGTATGGCATAGGCAGCCGCGGTTTTACCATCTGAAAAACTCTGTTCTATATTCTCCAGGGATACGGGCGGGGAATCAACGACAGTTAGTTTTTGAGAACTGCTAAGTGTTTGCGAATCGATCAGGAGCAGGTGATTGAATTCGGTACTATCCCAGAGGGAGTGGTATTCCCACAGGAATTTATTCTTCGCCTTTAATGTTTTGTCCGATTTCAAATAACACTTCATGGCCAGCGGATACATTTTCAGCGTGGCAGAAACTTCTGCGAGATCTGAAAACAGGCGCGAGCCCAGGGTATTATTTTTGATGACTCTTTTGAGTCCCGCAATTTTCAGAAGTCTCACCATGATTCGGCGGGTTGTTGACGGCCTGCCGGTAATTTATTTCTGCGTCCAGCAGATCAATCGATGCTGCGCTGTAGGGGGTTGACTGCATGCGCATCGGCAATACTGAATCCGGAATGGCTTCATATGAATAGTGTATTCCATGCCGCGTGCAGCGTGCTGTAAGCAGATATAAAAAAAATGGAAAGAATCGTTTTCAATATGGTTTCTGGTTAATTCCATTACAATATAAATTCTTTTTCTATAAGTCTACTAATATAGTAGGATATTAATTTGTTAATCCTTATTTTTGAAAAATAATACCGGGTCATGTGGCCGAGGGGCAAGGCAGGGGTCTGCAAAACCCTATACGGCGGTTCGAATCAGTCCGTGACCTCTGAGAGTTTGTTATTTAATGGCAGTCAATTGTTACGGGGTGTATTTTTATACGCCCCTTTTTTTGAGCTTAAAGCCTTTTTAAGCTTTAGGCTTAAAATGGGCTTTAGGCTTAAAAAGGGATATGGGACATCGACCGATTCAGCCGGTCACTATAGTATTAAACTGGCGACCACGGATTCTGTTTATTTCTCCTGGCTGGGAAAGACCACGAACCGTTTTGCAGTGAAAGAGATTCCTGCAAACGAACCCTTTGATCTGAATTTTGATGAAGTGAGTGTGAGATCGCTGCCTGCTTATTCGGTGGTCGGTGCAAAAGATTATGTTCAGGATTCCCTGAATAACCGGGAGCAATACAAAAAGCTTTTTGGCTATGAAGGAAAGGACGGGGTGCAGGACCGAACCAATCCCGGTGGCACAGCAGGACTGAGCTGGGATCTGGACAATATGCTGAGTCCTTCGGCCCGACAACCGGAAGCAGGTTGTACAGCAGCGCATACAGGAAAATGAACGGGACAAATACATTGATCATAAGTTTAACCGCAGCCTGGTTAAAAGAATTACCCATCTTGAATCTCCTGCACTGGAGCGGTTTATGGAGATTTACAGACCCTCTTATGGGCAACTGCAGACCTATGAAACGGAATACGAATATTATCAATGGATCTCTGCGGCCGGAAAGGTATTTGAGAAGGACTGGGAGCAGAACCTTCGTTTTGAAATGATGGCCGACGCGGCTGTTCCCTGGTAGTGTTTATGGGGGTAGTTTATTTTTGATTTTTTTTAGACGGCTTTTTCTCTCCTATATTTGCGGCATTGAATAAGCCCTTCCATCATATCACGGTATTTTTCCTGATGACCGTTATCCTGCTCCGGATGATGGCCATGCCGATATGCGTGGCCGACTTTTCCCTGAACCGTCAGTTTATCGTGAAGACGCTCTGCGAAAACAGGTTTAAAACAGCCATTCATTGTGGCGGTACCTGTGTGTTGAAAAAGCAGCTGGCCAAAGCACAGGATTCCGAATCGCAGGATGAGAAGGGATCGGTTAAAATTACCATCGTTGATTTTATCGAACAGATAAACGAAATTTCTTTTCATTGTGAAGCGATGGCGGCTCAGCATGTTGTAGCTGCATTTACTAACCCCCCTGCTGAATCTTTTATAACAGGAATTCTTCGTCCTCCCATCGCTTAATTTTCTTCCTTACTGAATGAACGAAACTGTTTTCGTTCTTATCGTCTATTTTATTCTGCATTTTATTTTTAAAGTCAGCGGTTCTTTCCGGACTGACGCCAACTGAATTTCATTGTTATGAAACACGTTTATATTTTGTATTTATCCCTTTG
Organism: Puia sp.; assembly: GCA_965214575.1. Lineage (GTDB taxonomy): Bacteria > Bacteroidota > Bacteroidia > Chitinophagales > Chitinophagaceae > Puia. Next base: position 23,110 of record CBDCCE010000028.1, on the reverse strand, counting down.
GATAGGGTTTGTTGCCTGCAAAAAAGATAAAACGCCTGCTTACAACAGTACGGCAAAGTCCAGCCTGTCCGTCGAATTTGATAATATCGCCGGCTCTTCAGATCTGCAACTGAATACCGGTCACTACAGCAACGCAGCGGGAGAAGATTTCACCGTGACCAAACTCCGGTACTATGTCAGCAATTTTAAACTCACTTCTGCGGACGGAACGGTGTACACGGTTCCGCAGGACAGCTGTTATTTTCTCATCGACGAAAGTGAAACGTCAAACCATCAACCGGTGTTTCAGGTGCCCGAGGGTGAATACAAGACCATCAGTTTTGTGCTGGGTGTGGACAGTCTGAGAAACACCATGGATATTGCCAAACGCTCAGGTGTTCTGGATCCTACGGCGGCGGGGGGCGATATGTACTGGGGGTGGAACAGCGGTTATATTTTTTTTAAAATGGAAGGGGAATCTGCGGCTGCAGGTATGATGGGAGGTTACATGTACCATATCGGTGGTTTCGGCGGAATGACATCTTCCACCATCAATAATCTGAAGACCATCTCCATTGACCTTACGGCCAGGGGCATGCCGAAAGTGAAAGCCGGACTGGAGCCCAATATTCATCTGATGGTGGACATTCTGAAAATGTTTAACGGGGGTTCAAATATCAGCATTGCTGCAAAGCCGATGGTCATGTTTGAGGACTATAGTACAACGATCGCCGATAATTACACTGCGATGTTCCGTCACGATCATACTGAAAACTAGAAGCAGATGTTTCAAAAAAGCTTCATCCTGTTTCTCCTTATTGCGGGCATTGTGGCCTGCAATAAGGATTTGTTGCCGCTGTTTTCCGGATTTTATAAGCCCGGTCATTTTCCGGAACCCGTCTATCATTTTTCTACGAATCCGGTGACGAAGTCCGGTTTTGAACTCGGAAGAAAACTTTTTTATGATCCCATATTATCGTCTAATAATAAAATCAGTTGTTCCAATTGTCATATACAGACGGCCGCATTCAGTCACCGCGATCATTCGGTTAGCCACGGTATATTCGACCGCCTGGGCACCAGGAATGCACCTGCCCTTATGAATCTTGCCTGGGCCAGCAGTTTCATGTGGGACGGGGGTGTAGCTGATCTCGACCTCCAGCCCATTGTGCCGATTACCAGTCATGTGGAAATGGGAGATACCCTTGACCATGTGCTGGAAAAACTCAGGAACACCCGGCCTTATCCGGATTTGTTCCGTCAGGCATTTGGATCTGAAGAAATCAGCAGCTCCCGGTTTTTGAGGGCCCTGTCGCAGTTTATGCTGCTCTGTGTGAGCGACCAGTCCAGATACGACAGCGTTCAGAGAAATGAAACAACGTTTACGGCTGACGAACAGGCGGGTTATCGGTTGTTTCAGAGTAAATGCGCCGGCTGTCACCGCGAGCCTTTATTTGCCGATCATTCATTCCGCAACAATGGTCTCTTTGTAAGCTCGGTAAATGATCCGGGTCGGTATGCAGTTACGCTGAATGAAAAAGACAGGTATAGATTCCGGGTTCCTTCTTTGCGCAATCTGTCTTTTACCGGTCCCTATATGCACGACGGGCGTTTTCTGACGCTGGATGCCGTGCTGGAACATTATAACAGTGGGGTGCAGCAAACGGCTAACCTGGATCCACTGCTATTAAAGGATGGCATCGGTATTCCCATGACTACAGAAGAAAAAATTAAAATCCTGCTTTTCCTGAAAACGCTTGACGATAAATCTTTTTTAACCCATAGCGAACTATCAGAACCCTCGTGAAAGAAATGAAAAAATTAGTATTTATTATTTCATTGTTACTTGTGGTGGCCGGAGAAGCGGGTGCCTGCGAGATCTGCGGATGTGGAATTGGCAACAGCTATATCGGTATTCTTCCTGAATTCAATAAAAACATTTTTGGATTCAGGTACCGGTATAATTCGATGCTTACCCATATTGGCGCAGGGGGCTCGACTACTTATCTGACCACGGCAGAAAACTACCGCACACTGGAAGCCTGGGGAGGCCTGAATCTTTCGCGAAGCTTCCGGCTCATGGCAACGGTTCCCTATAGTTTTGAGGAACGTTTCAATCAGGGTATCAGCAGCACAAAAAACGGCGTGGGAGATGTATCTGTTTCGGCGTTTTATCAAATGATTCAATCGGCCAATACCTTGTCGGGACTCCGGATTGTACAGAGTCTGTGGATCGGTGGCGGTATAAAACTTCCCACCGGAAATTACAACCCGCAGGCGAAGAACACAACAGTGGAATCTGCCAATCTGTTTCAACTGGGTACGGGTAGTACGGATTTTTTTCTGACGGGCATGTACGACCTGCGGGTACAGGATGCCGGCCTGAATTTGACCGGCAGCTATCGGATCAATACAGAGAACAGCTATCATTATCAATATGGAAATAAATTCAGTGTGAGCGGGCAATTGTATTATAAAATCAGGATTGCCCAAACGGTCACGGTGGCGCCGAACGCGGGACTTCTTCTGGAAACGGGCCGGAAAGATTCGGATCATGGACTGGCTGTTGAAATTTCAGGTGGAAATCTGCTGATGGGCTCGCTGGGTGCGGAACTGTCATACAAAAAAATAGCAGTGGGTGGAAACTGGCAGACAGCACTGACCCAAAATCTTGCGAATGGAATCATCAAAACAAATAACCGGATTATGCTTCATCTGTCATTTCTTTTATAAAAAAATCATGAAAATTATTATTACCCTGCTGGTTTTTATTTTTTCAATCCCTGTTTTCTCTCAAAGACTGGTAAAAGGAAAGGTCGTTGATGGAACGGATGGGTCGGCTTTGCAATATGCTGTAGTGAGCCAGGGCAGCGGGGGGATTTCGGCGAGCAGTGACAAGGAAGGTTATTTTCAATTGACGGTTCCGAAGGCCATCGATTCGCTGACGGTTTCCATCATTGGTTACCGGAATCAGGCTGTTGCGTTGTCAGATTTTAAGAAACTGCTGACAATAAAAATGGCAAGAGGTCCGGTGGATCTTCAATCGGTGACCATCACACCCCAGTCGAATAATTCTACTTTTCATACACTGAGTGCTATCGATCTGCATATCCGTCCGATCAACTCTGCACAGGATCTGATGCGGCTGGTGCCCGGCCTGTTTCTGGGACAGCATCACGGTGGGGGTATTGCCGAGCATATCTTTTTACGCGGCTTTGATGCAGATCATGGAACAGACGTGAATGTGTCGGTAGACGATATGCCGCTGAACCTGGTGTCGCATGCGCATGGACAGGGATTCTCCGATCTTCATTTTCTGATTCCCGAGCTGGTGACCAGTTATGAATTTGGCAAAGGCCCATACTATGCGGACCGTGGGGATTTCACCACGGCGGGATATGTTGGTTTTCATACCGCCGATGTGCTGGACAGGAGCACCGTAAAGATTGAAGGAGGCCAGTTTCAGACCGGCCGCGCGATGGCGATGATTGATCTGCTGAGCGCAAAAGCAAAGGAAAGAGGGGAGAGCGCCTACATTGCCGGGGAAGCGGCTTATACCAACGGACCATTCGACTGGCCGCAGCATTTCAGCAGGCTGAATATATTCGGTAAATACAATGTGAACCTGGCTCCGAAGGAAAGACTTATCCTAACGCTTTCAAGTTTTGGGAGCCAGTGGCGTTCTTCGGGAGAAATTCCGGAAAGGGCGGTGGACGAAGGGTTGATCGGCAGATTCGGATACCTCGACAGCCTGCAGGGCGGCGACACCCACCGGAGCAATATCATTGCGCGGCTGAGTTCGGCTTTGTCAGACAGCTGGTATATGCAAAATCAGGTCTACTATTCATTATATGATTTTAGTCACCGCTACAACGACACTTTTTTTGCAGATGACAGCGTGAACGGCGACCGGCTGAGACAGCAGGAATCGCGCCATCTGTTTGGCTATAATGGGAAGCTGACCAATCATGCCTATTTTAAAAACAATACCGATCTGACCTCTTCTTTCGGACTGGGAACGCAACTGACAAGAATAAACAACAGTGAGCTTTCGCATATCGACGATCAGTTTCATGTGCTGGAGTATCTTGAATATGGCAACATCAATGAAAATACCTTTAATGGATACGTGGATGAAAATCTGCGGGCGGGTAAATGGTTATTTAATGCCGGCATTCGTGCAGACTACCTGTATTTCAACTATGACGATCACCTGAATCCGGCACTTCCGTCAAGAAGTAAATTCATCGTCAGCCCCAAACTCAATGTGGAATATACAGCTAACGAGACGGTTCAGATTTACCTGAAAACGGGAAAAGGATTCCATTCCAATGACGCCAAAGTGGTGGTGGGAAACCAGGGGCAGGAAATTCTGCCTGCGGCGTACGGTATTGATCTGGGGGTGAACTGGAAACCGGTGCAACATCTCTTCATCAATGCGGCCGTATGGTATCTCTACCTTCAGCAGGAATTTGTTTATGATGGCGATGAAGGAACGCTGGATCCCAGCGACAAAACGAGGCGCGAGGGAATTGATTTGTCGGCGCGTTACCAGTTCAATCACTGGCTTTATGCCTTTTTGGATATGAACTATTCGAGAGCACGTGACATACAGGCACCGAAGGGATCAGACTATATTCCGCTGGCCGTTCCGTTCTCCAGCTCGGGAGGACTGAACTATAAATTTGCCAATGGTATCAATGGAGGGCTGAGTTACCGGTATATGACGAATCGCCCGGCCAATGAAGACAATTCCCTGGTAGCCAAAGGGTATTTTGTCAGCGACCTCACGGCATTTTATACTAAAAAGAAGTTTGAGTTCGGTGTGGAAATTCAAAATCTCTTTAACACGAAATGGCGCGAAGAGCAATTTGAAGTAGAATCGAGACTCAAAAATGAACCGGTCCCGGTGGATGATGTAAACTTTACGGCAGGTACTCCTTTTTTCGCGAAGCTGGAATTCGCCGTGTTTTTCTGACACAACAAGCATTCCGGATTCATGTCATGATGACAATTAATTTAACAGGTTTTCAGAAAAACGGTTAAATTGCCCTGATGCCCAGCCCGGCGCATTGTTGAGACGGGCTGGGTACAACGGTTGTCTTATCAATTGAACATCCATGAATTTTCGGTTGCTTATAGTTTTTATAGTTGCCGGAATTCTCATTTCCTCCAGGGCAGTCAGCCAGTCCGCAAAAGACCAAAACGATGAAGTCGACGTGGCCATGAAACGTACGGTGGCTGTTTACTTTGATCAGTCGGGCGATCAGTCCGCATTAAATAATGGAAGTCTTTATATTCCCTATCCTTATCATTTTAAAAGCGGATCGCCATTTAGTCCATCGGAAGAATTTGAAATCGGAAGCGTAACCTACGACTCTCTCCGGTTCGACAGCGTAGCACTCCTCTATGATAATCTCCGGCAGTTTCTTATTCTTCGAAAAGACGGCTACCTGCTGCAACTGGTCAGCGAGCGCATTTCCGGATTTGCTATATCCGGCCATCGCTTTGTAAGGATAATATCCGATTCTTCCAACAGGGGGCTTCCGAATACCGGATTTTATGAACTGCTGTATCCGGGGCCATCCCGGGTTCTGAAGTTAACGAGGCAGGATATTCAGGAGGAAACCTCGGCTACGGAAGGGGTTGCCAGATATATCGAATCTGCGGATAACTATTATATAAAAAAAGGGAATCGCTATACTCATATCAAATCGAAGCGTGAGTTACTGGATATTTTCCGGGATCGTGAAACAGAAATCAGGCATCTGATAAAATCCGAAAAACTGAGTTATGGAAATGACAGGGAAAAAACAATGATCAGATTAGCGGGTTTTTACGACATGACAGTCAAATAAAATGATAAAGAAATTTTGGATTTTATTTATAATAATTTGTTTGCCCGGTTTTTATCGTGACCTGTTTGCGCAGGTAGTTCCGAAAAATCTGATTTCGGGAAATTATCATGAACTGACCATTGCAGAATTTACCCGCGATATCGAGCGGCAGACCGATTATTATTTCTACTACAATATTGCGGAGTTCGATAGTTTACGTATTACACTCTCGGCTGACAGGGAGACGTTGCCCTCCGTACTGGAAAGAGCATTTCTCAAAACGGATTTTAATTTTTCCATCGGTCCCGGAAATGAAGTGTTCCTTACACGGTCAGTCGCCATACAAATGAGCCTCGATTTCAGTATCAAGGATACCCTGAAAAAAAGTCGTCCTGCTGTCTATTCGGGAGCGGAAAATACCCGGGGGCAGTTGCATGACATTCAGAACGCAGCGTTGGAAAATAAGCTGTACCGGATCGGCGCCGATGCGGCAGGCAACGGACAGCCGAATGCGATGATATCAGGGTATATACGGGATAGCAAAAGCGGGGAACCGATAGCAGGTGCGTCCGTTTATATGGACAAACCCCGGATTGGGGTTTCCTCGGATCAGTACGGTTATTATACCATTTCGTTACCGAAGGGCAGAAAGATTTTGAATATTCAGAGTATTGGTATGAAAGATACCCGGCGCCAGATTCTGCTTACCGGTGATGGTAAAATGAATATTGATCTGCAGGGTCAGGTGCTGATGCTTAAGAATGTGATTGTGTCCGCTGAAAAAATGAGCAATATCCGGAGCGTGCAGATGGGCGTTCAGAAACTGGATATTAAAACCCTGCGACAGGTACCTGTGGTATTTGGGGAAACCGATGTCATGCGGGTATTGCTGACTTTGCCTGGTGTAAAATCGGTCGGGGAGGCCAGTACCGGACTGAATGTGAGGGGAGGAGCCGCGGATCAGAACCTGGTATTGTTTAATGAGGCTACTATCTTTAATCCGTCCCATTTTTTTGGTTTCTTTTCGGCCTTTAATCCGGATGTTGTAAAATCCGTAGAGCTCTATAAAAGCGGTATACCGTCCCGGTATGGAGGCAGGTTGTCGTCTGTTATCGATATTACCGCCAGAGAAGGAAACAAAAAAGAATTTACCGGATCTGCAGGCATAGGTTTAATTACCAGTCGTCTCGAAATTGAAGGGCCACTGGTAAAAGATAAAACCTCTTTTATTTTCGGGGCCAGAACCACCTATGCGGACTGGCTGATCCATCTGCTGCCGCAGCAATATAAAAACAGTCAGGCCTCCTTTTATGATTTGAATTTTGGAGTCAGTCACCAGGTCAACAAAAACAACAATATTTATTTTACCGCATACGCCAGCCGGGATCATTTTAATTTAAACAGCGATACGACCTATGGTTATGGCAACCTGAATTTTTCATTGAAATGGAAACATGTGTTCAATGATAAACTTTATGGGGTATTCGTTACGGGATATGACCGGTACGATTATGATATCAGCAGCCAGGCGATTCCGCAATCTGCGTATAAACTGGCTTTCGATGTGAACCAGTCCAGTGTGAAAGCGATATTCAACTATTTTCTGAATGCAAAACACAGTCTTGAATTCGGCTTCAGCTCTCTTTATTATAAACTGCATCCCGGTACCTATTCTGCGCAGGGAAAATCATCCCTCGTGGTAGCGGATACTGTACTTGCGGAACAGGCTTTGGAGTCTGCGGCATTTATCAGCGATAAATATTCAATAACCCAAAATCTGGTTCTGGAAGCCGGTTTGCGTTTCTCCATGTACAATCAACTTGGGCAAGCCACGGTGCGCGGCTATACGCCCGGCGTTCCCAAAACGGCCGACAATAGTATTTCCGAAACCGGTTACTCTTCGGGTCAGGTCGTTCAAACTTATTCGGGTCCTGAATACCGTCTCTCCGCCAGGTATTCCTTTACCGATAATTTTTCGGTTAAGGCCAGCTATAATACAGAACGTCAGTATATCCATGTCTTGTCCAACACGGCGGCTATTGCACCGACTGACATATGGAAACTCAGCGATCCGAACATCAGGCCACAGCAGGGTACACAATATTCCATTGGCTTCTATAAAAACCTGAAAAATAATACGATTGAAACTTCGGTTGAGCTTTATTATAAAAACATCAAAGACTATCTCGACTATAAAAGCGGCGCAGTGCTCGTATTAAACCATCATATTGAAACCGATCTGATCAATACCAAAGGCAAAGCATACGGTATTGAATTGATGATTAAGAAAACTACGGGCAAATTCAACGGATGGATCAGTTATACCTATTCACGTACATTTTTGAAACAGGACGATCCGGACGCCGGGGAACTGATTAACCGGGGTGACTATTATCCGGCCAATTATGATCAGCCGAATTCTGCCACGGTCGTGCTAAACTACCGGGTGAATCACCGGTTCAGCATTTCACTGAACAGCACATATAGTACCGGCCGGCCTATCACGCTTCCCATCAGTATCTTTTATTACTATGGAGCGTTCCGGACGGAATACTCTGACCGGAATGCCTATCGTATTCCTGACTATTACCGGACCGATTTTTCGCTGAATATCGACGGGAATCACCGGGTGCATCAGAAATTTCACAATTCCTGGACACTGGGTGTATACAATCTTTTCGGCACTAAAAATCCATATTCCGTGTACTACGTTACCGAAAACGGTGCGGTGAACGGATATAAACTTTCCATATTTGGCAGCGCGATTCCATTTATTAATTACAATATCAGATTTTGAAATACCGGGTAAAATTATGGGGTGTATTTATTTGGCTTCTGCTAATGACAGGCGGATGCAGGGAAAAATATGTATCGGGCGTCATTGTTCCTTCTTCGGGATACCTGGTCGTTGAAGGCTTTATCAATACCGGTGGCCCAACCGATATTTCTCTGAGCAGGACAACGAGTCTCGATTCTTCCTTTATTCTTCCGGAAACGGGCGCTTCAGTTGAAGTGCTGGATGCGCAAGGAAATCATTTCTCCCTGTATGAAAATGGAGCAGGCAGTTATTCTGTACCGCAGTTTGATATTGATTTCACCACCCGGTACAGACTGCATATCCGAACGGCAGACGGTAAAGACTATTTATCGGATTCTCTGACGGCTCGAATATCTCCACCCATCGACAGTGTGAACTGGAAACAAACCTCCGATGGGGTCAATATTTATGTCAGCACACATGATAATCTGAAAAACGCTTCATACTATGACTGGTTTTACGAGGAAACCTGGCAGTATTATGCGGTGGCTAAGAGTAACTATATCTTTCAGGATTCGCAGGTGATACCCAGGCCGGCGATTTACGATACCATTCCGCCCTTTTGCTGGATTTCCGATACCGCCAAAACCATACTTCTTTCTTCCACGGCAAATCTGAGTGCAGATGTTATTTCGGAATTTCCCATTACTTCGGTGGGTTACATCAGTTCCAACAAACTGATTCAGCGATATAGCATTCTGGTAAAGCAAAGGTCGCTGACAAAAGACTGGTATAACTGGGAGCAGAGGATAAAAAAAAATACGGAACAGCTGGGTACTATTTTCGACGCACAGCCCTCTGAAACAGGAGGGAATCTTCATTGTACATCTGATCCCCTGCAGCCGGTGATAGGTTTTGTGGGATGCACCAGCAGATCAGAATTCAGACTTTTTATTGACAGGAGTCAGCTGCCGCCCATAGAGCGAATCACAACAGGTTATGAGTCCTGCATGGAAGTTAAGAAGGGAAATGCCTATGACTCGCTTTATGGCGTTACGCCACCGCAGTTCATTACGAATGTGGACCGCACGCCTATGGGCGTTATCACGGCGGTATATGTTTCGCCGGGTAGCTGTGTTGATTGCCGGTTGTTGGGGGGTACTAAAAACAAACCGGCTTTCTGGTAGTTTGATCATGTTTGACTGATAAAGCCAAAAAATTGAGATATATTATTTTTACAGTGCTGGGTTTTTATTTTCTCCTGCAAGATGTGCACGGTCAGTCTGATGTCGCGGTCAGCAGAATCAGTGAATCTTTTCAGCAAAACCAAAGCCGCTATGTGCAGGAAAAGCTGTATGTACACACGGATAAAGAATCCTACATCTCGAGGGAGATGATCTGGTTTCGCATCTACGAGTGGAATGCCCTTTCCGGAAGGCCATTGACGCTTAGCCAGATCGCTTATGTGGAAGTCCTTGATAAAAATAATTTGCCTGTTATTCAGGAAAAAATTTCCCTCAAACCCGGGGAAACATTTGGTTCATTTATCATTCCTGTTGGTCTGCCATCCGGCACTTATCAATTCCGGGCATATACCAGCTGGATGAAAAATTTTGCTCCCGAGTATTATTTTATGAAACCCATCCGGATCATCAATCCGCGGGATCTGGCGGAAGACCGGACGGCGATCGGGGACGAGAAATATGACTTACAATTCTTTCCTGAAGGTGGAAATCTGGTACAGCAGATCAGGTGCAGGGTGGCATTCCGGATAACCGATGTACACGGTAAAGGACTCGACGGACTTGGCATATTGATGAATTCCGCAGGCGATACCCTGCTTCAGTTCCGGCCCCTTCATTTCGGGCTTGGGCATTTTGAGTTTACTCCGGATTCCGGACAAACCTACCATTCGGAAATACGCTTGTCGAATGGAAAACGCATAGTAAAGGATCTTCCGCCTGTTTATCCTGAAGGATATGTAATGAATGTTTCGAAGGTAAGAGAGCATGAGGTGCTAATTCAGATCCATGTTTCGCCTGAATTCGACAGGGAGGATGTTTATTTATTTATACATGGAACGGGTTCCTCGCTAAAACCGATAAAGCGGCAACTGACGAACAGCGCGGCAGAATTTATGATTCAGGCGCAGGATCTGGAAGATGGGATTTCACAGATTACCCTGCTTGATAAAAATGAAAAACCGGTTTGCGAACGATTATATTTTAAATATCCTGAAAAAAAGCTTTTGATTGGGACGGCAGTTGATGCGGAATACAAGCCGCGGTCTAAAATAGAATTGACAATGGCAACTTCCAACTATTCCGGGCAGCCGGTTCCGGCCGATTTGTCGTTGTCTGTTTACCGTTTGGATTCCTTACAGAATACAAATGCAGATAATATTGTTTGTTCTTATTATTTGACATCCGAACTCGGAGCCATTGAGTTTCCCGCCTTTTATTTTTCGGGCGGCGACGAATCCAGGGAAAACGAAATGGATAATCTGATGATGACGCATGGCTGGAGGAGATATAAATGGGGAAATGGCTTTGATCAGGGTGCGGAAAAATTTGAATTCGCTCCTGAAATGCATGGTCACATTATACATGGAAAACTTTTGAATAGTGCGGGTCTTCCCAGTTCCCGAAAAACGGCGTATTTATCTGTGCCATCCGGAAGGACGCAATTCAGGAGCACGCTATCCGACGAAATGGGGAACCTGAAATTCGAAATGCCGGATTTTTATGGGTCCGGCGAGATCATTGTTCAGACGGATCCCAGGGAAGACAGCAGCCTTCATATAGATATTGCGAGCCCGTTTTCATCCAGGTTTGCTCATTTTACAGTTCCTGACTTTTCCATTCCGGGCAAAAATTCGGCAACGCTCCGCGATCAGATGATAAACGAACAGGTATTGCATGTTTTTGACGGTCCCCTTATCAACAGGTTTACGACGGCAAGCGTGGATACCAATAGTTTTTATGTGACGCCCGATGAAAAATACCTGCTGGATGATTACACCCGGTTCCTCAGCATGGAAGAAGTGATGAGGGAATATGTTCATTCCGCTAATGTGATTCTTAAAAAAGGCAGGTTTGAATTATACCTGGCGGACAATGCCAGACATACTTTTTTCAGTGATTCACCTTTGATGTTGATTGATGGCGTTCCTTTTTTTGACGTCAATGAATTATTTCAGCAGGACCCGAAAAAGATCCGGCGTCTTGATCTGATGAACCGGGAATATGCACTGGGAAACCGGACGTACAAAGGCATTGTAAATATGACCACCTATCAGGGCGATCTGAACGGCATTCTGATGAGCCCCCGGGCCAGTGTGCTGGATTATCCGGGCATTTCTGAACAGAGGGAATTTTTTTCTCCTGTTTATGAAACAGAAAACGAAATCAATAGCCGGGTGCCGGACTACAGAACATTGCTGTTCTGGTCACCACAAATACTAACCGGCAACAGAGGCAGTCAGGTTATTCATTTTTATACTTCTGATTTGCCCGGGCATTATGCGGTTGTCATTCAGGGTATTGCAGAGAATGGTCAGCCGGGAAGCCAGGTATCTTTTTTTTCAATAAAAAAATAATACTGTCGGGGCGGCAGGATTTTCCTCCGAAAGATTCTGAAAGGGGGGATGAAAGATAAATGAATCCGTTTTGGGGTTTTTGTTTTCACGCATCGCCTTACAGGCAAGCCTGACGGCTCTGCCCAAAAACAAAAATCCATTCCGCTTTTGGCGGAATGGATTCATTCATCTTTTGTCGGGGCGGCAAGATTCGAACTTGCCCTTCAATAAACTAAAAATCAATCAGCTAAACAAATGCGTGTACGCGAATTCACCGTATATCTCACAGGAATTATATGAAAAAGAACACAACTAAGATAAAGATTATTATCGGGTTTTCTATAAAAATTTGAACCTACAGATTGTATTATTGACATCTGTTCTTTATGTTTATTTGTATCACAAACGCAAAAGTAGATAGCGCGAAAGTTGGTTCTAGATACAGCAAGGCATGGATATTCCAGGCCATTTTATAAATAAAGTTTTGCCAGTTGGATTATCATTTGAAAATTCAGTGAAATGTGAAATAAGATGATATTTATGGATCTGTAAAAAAATTACTTTTTAATTGTTAAATTAAATACTGTGCCCTTCTAGCAATTTTTCTATCTCATCAAACCTATAATATAATATGCCACCGATCTTAGTTGGTCGCAGTTTACGGGTGATTCGCAGATTCTGTAGAGTGCCAGGTGATATTTTCAACAGTTTACGTACTTCGATACTCCTCAGCCATTCTTTTTTTGGTACTTGAGTAGGTGCAAGAATTGTTTTGAAATCATCCAACAATCTTATTCTGAATAACTCCAAGTCTTCCTTGGTGATTATTTCGATTTCCATACTATTTTTTAAGACTGGTTAAATATGAATAATACTAAATGGCAAAGCCCCCGAAGGGGCTTTGCACTCTCTATCCCCGCTACAAATCCTATCGCTCGCCGGGTTGCTCTCCAGCATTGCCCGGTTACCTTTTCAGATTTGCCAGAAATTTTGGCGAAACTCTCCATGCTGATCAGACTACCCAGGAAATGATTGTAGGACGGGGTATACCCGATATACCCGTACTGGTGTAAATCCTGGATGTACTTCTGGTAGGTCGTACGACCGTTAATCTTTGCCCTGTTCATGACCTGGTCACGGATAATGGGAAACGGATCCTCAAAGTTGTTTTCCGTCCAGCATTTCACCAGCACGAGATACAGACTGATATGCCCAGGACTGATCCGCGCATCTTCGGTGGATGCATTGAGAAAATGAAATAAAAGTGTTTGCGCTGTCATGACACTTAAGATTTTTGGGACTGCTTCACTCTTTTGGATTGTTTCTCCTTCGGGCCGCCTGCCTCATCTACATTTACTTTTTCCTTTACCGCCTTTTGTGACTGAACCGGAGCCTGCTTGTTTTCCTCAGTAGCGGATTGCTTGAGTACTGTCTTTTGGGCCTCGCCCTGGCCATATTTCTCGGCGACGTTTTGCACATATACTTTCTTGTTCTGATCATCGTATATGTTCAGAGACTTAAACTGTGGGTTAGCTTCGATCCATAACTTTTCCGCCACACCATTTTTCTCGAATGTGACCTGCTGTTTATTGCCTCTCTGCAAGGACTGCATTATTCGTTCCTTCTGCGTTTCATCCTGTAGTTCCTTGATTTGATATTTCCCCAGGGTAGCCGCCAGGTCATATTTGTACGCTTCATGATACTGGTTCACCTTATAATTGCCATTGGGCTCCTTTTGAGAAAAGTCCAGTTTGATCCAGGCATTGTATTTTTCGCCTTCTTTATTTTTTAGATCCGTATTGACGGATCTGCCGCTTAAAAGATTATAGGTCTCCTTTTGCGTCAGGCCATTTCCTTTTTCCAGGTAAATCAGTTGGGATACTTTCTCCAGATTGGATTTTGTGAGTGTCGCCAGGTAATTGTTGGCGAAATACATATCACTGGTCTGCGATTTACTGAAATGAAGCTTGGCTTCCAGCTTTTCGGTGCCATAGTCTCGTGTATGGGTGAGCGTAAATTCCGGAAACCGGTTTTCCATATTCTTCATGAGTTCAGGGAAAATGCTGTCACTAAAGCCTAAGTACTTGATGTTGTTTTTCAGGTATTCCACGTTCTGTTCGTTCATGATTTTTGAGTTTTATATTTTTTAAAAAAATGGTTACGGCTATTGTACTGCCCGGGCTTTCAAAAGGGATTTGGCAGGGATATCCAGCTGGATCGTTCGTTCTCCCTTTTTCTCTTCCATTTGAAAAACCAGCTTTTTCTGATTGAAAACCGTGAAAGATGGGAAGGCGAAAACATAGATTTCTTTTCCTTTTCCTGGAACCGTTTTCGCTGCATTGCTCCAGGTGAAAGGAAGTTCCGACTGCTGAACAGCTGTTCTTTTACCGACCTTTTTATCCCGGGTGGAAAATTGAATGAAAGTCGGTTTGTAGGCGATTTGCGAATGATTTTTAATGATCATCCGCATCCATAACATACCATCCATCAGATAGATTCCGTTAAGGATGACTTTGACATTCTGTGATTTGCTTTTCCTGTGCAGGAAAGAAGATTGAGAAAGAATATTTACGGCATCACTATCCAGCCGGGCTTCCATGAATGTATCGATAACATTATTTCCCGCTTTCGGATCTGATATATCTGATATAAAGGACAGATTCAGTGTGTCCGGATCTTCCCTGTAACGGATAATAAAAGAATAAAACTTTCCGTCGGATGTATATACACTCAGGTTTGTAGGCGTGAAATCCTTTCTGGCGGCTTTTAGAAATAATACATTCCCCAACACGGGATCTTTATGACCGATCACATCAGAGGAGCCAACATCTGCTTTTTCAATGCGGTAGGGAAAAATGACGTTTGTCGTCTTTTTAAATGTTACCGAAAGGCCGTAAGAAGGGATGGAACGCTGGCCATGGCCCGACATAGAAAAGAGGGAGAAAAATAGTATCCAGACTGCACATAATCTTTTCATATAACTTTTTTGAAACGCCTTTAATTATTGTTTTAAATCTTTTAGTAAAACCCGGTAACCGGCTTTGATGGTCACTTTCATCAGTTTTACTTTTTTGCCGATCAGGGACTTGGCTGCCTGGATGCCGGCACCGGCCGCCTGGGCACCGATGGAAGGATCCAGAGAAGTAAGGCCGATCGCTCCGATGACCTGATCGCCCGACTGCTTGGCGACCTCCCGGTTTATGCTGCCTGGAATAAAGACCCCGGCCAGCCCGTCCAGGTCGTAAGCTTCCAGGGAAACGGGAAGGATGATATTTCCGGAACGGATGGAACTGAACTGAATCTTCAACCTTTCTCCGGAAAGAATGGTTATTCCGTAGACATACTGATCTTTCATGATGAGATGCCCGTTGATCCGGATATCACTTAGAATCCGGAGTTTAATGGTCGAACCCGACACCAGCACCTGCGTCTCCGGTACGACGGCCTCTATCCCATTATCATAGGCATTTTCAACAGTCTGATCGCTGGCCAGATCATAAAACCGGTTTATTTCTGCAAGTGCCATGGCGCTGCCTTCCGGTCCAGAACCAAAGGTTTCTGCATTTTCGGGTGTTCTGCTCAGATCCACATGAAAGGCAGATTCATCTTTCGATTTCGCGATCCTGGACATACTATCCCTCATCATTTCCGGATGCTGGATGGCCATCACTTTATCCAGCATGCTGTTGAGCTGATCGATCTCCGGATTATGGGATGTTGAACTGTTCATTTTCGAGAAGGCTGATTCGGGATTTTTAACGGAATAAACCGCATCCGGATTCCGGGAATGGATGACAGGCTCCGTCACCTCGTCCTTGCCATGGAGTACGGCTTTTAACTGAGCCAGCTTATCCATGATCTTCGTTTCGTTCTGATCCACTTCACCTGGTCGCGCGTGAACAGTTTCTGCCGAATCATGAGGTTCATATAAATAGTAGGGATCATTCCTGATTTTTTCCTTCAGGATCGCTGAATCCTTATTTGCCTCTTCGTAAAGCGACAGTTTAGATTTATCGGTTCCTTTTTTAAAATGCGCATCCGGTAAATGCGTGTTCAGCCCGGTTGCGGGCTTGCCGGAAAGACCTGTGGATGGGTCTTTCCCGCCGCCCAGGATAATAAAAAGAATGACCAGGAAAGGCAGGATGATCAGCGGGAGCACTAGCATAAACTTCCTGTGCTTTAAAAACCGGGGAGAATATTGAAGGGTATTCATTATTATTTTCTTTGCGATTGATAAATGTTTTCCAGCATCTGCAGGTTCTCCAGCAGGAAGGGCCGGGCGAGCAGGATAGCTTTGAATTTTAAAGTATCGTGACTTCGAAGGCTGTCCAACCAGCTCCTTGTTTTTTCGGCCTTCTCAAAAACAGAGTCAGCAATGGGAACAAAAAACGGATCATGAACCCCGGATCTCAGGTGCGTCACGACAAGGGACCGGTTACCGAACCGGTGACCTCTAATAGAACTACCCAGAAGCAGGATGAACAGAAGGGCAAAGACTGAACAGAAAATAATCAAGGCGACTCTTTTTGTTGACGCGGAATAGGTTTCCGTTTTCTTACCAAGCCATGCGGCGATGGCTGTTTTTTGCTTTTCAATCCATTCATTCAACCGGCTATCCTGTTCTTTTTTAAAACCCTGTTCTTCTAGGTTTCCTTTTTTCTTTTTTATAAATATGGACATGGTGGCTTTTTTTATCTGTTCTCTGTTTTTAAATCCCTGTTCTCCAGGATGGCCCATCGCTCGATCAGGAAACCATGGGAATTATTATCTGACCTGGAAACATCGCGGAGATAGCCTTCCGTGACCAGACTTCGGGTGACAATGGAGGTCGTTCGGATGAGTTTTTCTTTTGCCACCAGGTAGAAATAATAGGGGTAGTCAGTGGTATTCAGGTTGATGGTATCGATTTCCAGTTGCTGACTGATATTTCCGGAAATGATACTCCGGTAGTACCCATTTTCTTTCAGGTTGTCATATTGCTTTTTGGCCGATGCATCCGCCAGGTAAAGGGACTTGTTGATATTGCCGTTGATGACTTTTTCATCCGGGTCGAGAGTAAAAAAATAATGATGGAACATGGCAATATGATCACGAGCCTCGACCCCCACATTGTCTTTCCGGTCTCCGGCAATCGCTTCCAGGATTTTCCCATTGGCCAGTATATAAATATGCTGTTGGGACTGGCGAACCTGCTGAATACTGTTTAGACAAATGAAGCAGGTAATAACCCCGCAGCCGATCATGAATACAATACTGAACAGGCGGATATGCTGGAATGCTGTGTCTATATTTTTGGCTTTGGTAAACATGGAGTTATTTTAAAATAAATGTGGGTCTTCTGCTACGGGATATAAGATGGTCTCACGTTTCACCGCTGATTTTCTTCGTTTTATAATCGGAGACAGCGGACGTCGTTGTCCCGGCTCCCTTTGCGGGATTTGTATCCTTGTTGTTCGTTATTCCAAAGGAGGAAATCGCAGCGGCGGTTTCCCTAACGACCATACCTGAATAAGCCGACACGGCGGAAGAAGCAATGGCCGAAGTCCGGTTAAACAACGCATGTCCTCCTGCGTGAACGATATATCCTGCAATAGAAGGCACTGTGAAATAGCCGATTATGGCGATCAACAGAAAAATCAGGTAGGCGGAGTTCGTGTCTCCGAAAAAAGGATCCGCGTCTCCGCCGGCCGCCTGTAGAACCATCATATTGAGCTGGATCTTGGCCGTGATCGCTCCGAAGATATTAGCGACCGGTAGCCACATGAATACATTGATATACCGGGCGAGCCAGTGTCTGAGAGTGTGTTGAAATCCGTCAAAGACACTGAGCCCGAAAGCGAAGGGACCCAGGATCGCCAGTACAATCAGTTTGAATGTCCGGATCGTATCGATGCAAAGCGCCGCACATTTGTAAAAGAATTCCAGCACTTCCGCGATCCAGGTCTTGATCAGGTTCTTGAAGCTGAAAGCGGACAAAGCGTTCGAAATCGGATTTCCGGATTCCGGCGTCGGACCGGCAGGACCGTCCGGATGGGTATACTGGTACCAGTGACTCGGATCATTCTCCGGATTCAGCGCCGGATTGTCCGGCTGGGTAATCTGTTGCTCCTTTCCATCCAGCATGTCATAAAGGGCCTGATTAGTATTCATCACCATGGCGTCTGTTGCCGCGACGGTGGGCTGCAGGATGCCATTAATCAGGTTCAGGACCATCGGAAAAACTGCAATACAGAATCCGATCACAAAGGGCCGGAGCAGTGGATAGAAGTCAATCGGTTCAGCCCTGGACAAGTGACCCCAAACACGGGAGGCGATAAACCACAGAGCCGCGAAACCCGCCAGCGCGCGACCAACACCGATCAACTGACCGCAAAGCGGGATCATTTGATCATAAAGGTTTTCCAATACCAGCTGGAGACCATGGAAACCTTCGTACCTGTCCTGTGCCCAGGAAAAAGCCGGAAGTATACTGCTTACACTTAAACACACCAGAACTTTTATCAGTCTTTTCATACTCCACATTTTTCACTCGTCACTTTTCGCTTTTCACTTTCCATCGCTGCTCGCCGAGAGCCTTTATTCCAATCCATATAGGGCTTTCACGAATCCGATACCTCTTTCCTGTTTTGCACGTTGGAAAGCCAGCACGGATGTTTTACTGTTGAACTGACGGAGGAAGGATAACTCGTCATGGGTGTCCGCATAGATCCGGTCGATGGCTTCCAGTCTTTCCGCATCATTCATCCGGAGTTTGCTGGCCGTAACGACGTTCAGGAGATTCTCCAGATTCCTTTCACTTTTTGTGGTCAGGTTATTGTAAACTGTAGACAGGTAAATTAAGTCGTCCGGCGTGAAATGTTTGTCCTCTTTAAATAGGTTATAGGCCGATTTATATTCCGAGATGATTTTTCCCTGATCGCTGATGATGTCCACAATCCGTTCGTATTTGCTAACCGTGGGACTGACCGCCAGCAAGCCATCCAGGAAAACCTTGTGCAGATTAAAATTGCCTTCCGAAATATTTTTGATCGCCGTATAACCGGA
This sequence comes from Puia sp., assembly GCA_965214575.1. Taxonomy (GTDB): domain Bacteria; phylum Bacteroidota; class Bacteroidia; order Chitinophagales; family Chitinophagaceae; genus Puia. Next base: position 3,915 of record CBDCCE010000028.1, on the reverse strand, counting down.
TTCAAGCACTTCGTAATCTTTATACAGGTTTGTCAGTACACTTTTTAACTGAACCAGTTTTTCAATGTCCAGTATCAACCGTTCCAGTTCATAGACCTGCGCTTTTGCTTTGACAGATATCAGGCTGATACCAGCAAGCATAAGGATTGACACTAATCTTTTCATCTGTTTAAAAATTCTATTCTAGTGATCTGAGTAATTTGATTTCCTTGTCCTCGCTTTCTCTTTCCGTCATCAACTGACCGGTGCCAGATGTAAAATGCCTGCTGAACGCATACCTGTCATTCATGTCGCCTGCGATTACATCAATGCGCTTGATTCGTTCGTCATCTGTCATTTCCAGACTGCCACTCGTTGTAACCGTAACCAAATCACTCAATTTTTTTTCGCATTCGTCAGTTACATGAGCATACACGGATCGGACGTAGAGCAATTCTGCAGTGGTTACTTGCTTATCCGCTTCTTGTTTCTGCAGCAGAGCCTTAAATTCTCTGATGATAGAAATCTGGTCAGCGATGATCACAGCAATCCGGGAGTATTTTGCGACAGCGGGATTAACGGACTGAAGTGAACTGAAAAAGATATTATGAAGATTAAATTCTCCATGTTTGATTTCGTTAATCGTCGTTAGACCATCTCTCGCGATTTCAATGGCTTTTTCAAGCTCTCTCACTTGGACAGCCAATAACGCAATCTGTTTTAACATGACCTGGATATCTGATTGTGCACTGGTAGTAAAACTCATCAGCAAAAAAGTGAAAAAAATAATCAGCCTGATTCTCATATAGCCTTATATTTAAATGCCCATTTAAATTCACCCCGACCATCTTATCCTACCCGTGGTTGGAAGGCTAGGAGTTGAGGTCTTTCAGTCCATTCCATACAAGAGTTTAACTGACCGGAGATCCTCATCCGTTTTGCTTCTATGCAGGCTGAGCTGGATATTCTGATTGTTAAAACGCCTTAGATCGTCGTAATTTTTTTGCATTCCATTTGATGCGCTTTCAATAATATTCATCCGCTGGGCATCGGTCATGGAAGTCGACAGTGAATTGACTACCAATAATGCCTGGTCCAGGTTTTTAAAACTCTGATCCACAATCCCTGAGTAAATATTGAACATGAAATCCAGTTCCGATGCCGTAAAATGTTTGTCCTGTTTAAAAGAGTTTGTAGGCTGACTCATATTCCGAAACAATTCGCCCCTGCATTTGCACCAGCCCTTTTAGTTTGTCATATCCTGAAATGAGATCCTTGACGGTGGCCAGTTCATTGTAATACTCCTCATACAAATCCTTTTGTTTTTGCACCCAGTCCGTGATATCATCAAGCTGAAGCTTGGACATCACATTAGTGATTTCCTTCTCCGCGTTCTGAAGCACGATGGTCTCATTCTGTACCTGCTGAATCACGAGATCCGCTGCGTTGATCACCGCTTTGATAATCTCCTGCCAGGGAGTCTGGGCCTTTGACATCTGGGACGAGCCAATAAAGAGGCAAACGATCATGAGTATCTTTTTCATTTCATTGTTGATTTTTAATGTCCAGCGCCAAAGCTTTTATTCCTTTTTCGATTGATCCGAACCTTACGGCATATTCCTGCACTTTCATTTTTTCCGTTTCTTCCGTGGTATAAGCGAGGTATTCTTCCATTGACACTTCTGTCCGGTATACCCTGGATAAAGTGCCGCCGAGACTAATAAATACTTCCTTATACGTTTTCGTTGGATCGTTCGCCTTGTTGATGGAGAGCACTAGCGTCTTTTCTTTTTCTGTCAGACCCAGCAATTCCTGGATCTGGCTGAACTTGTTCTGGTATTTGGACTGGTCAAGTAAAATCTTGCAATCGCTGTTGTTGATAATCGCCTGCTTGACCACTGGAGAGGAAATAATATCTTCCACCTCCTGAGTGACTACGATCGCTTCACCGAAAAACTTGCGGACCGTTTTGAAAAGATATTTGATGTATTCCGCCATTCCCTCCTTCGCAATAGCTTTCCAGGCTTCTTCGATCAGGATCATCTTGCGTATACCTTTGAGTTTGCGCATCTTGGAAATAAAAACTTCCATGATGATGAGCGTCACGACCGGGAACAGAATCGGGTGATCCTTGATATTATCCAGTTCGAATACGATGAAGCGTTGCTGCAGCAGATCCAGATTTTCCGAAGCATTGAGCAGGTAGTCAAACTCTCCGCCTTTATAGTAAGGCCTGAGAACATACAGAAAATTGGATACATCGAAATCCTTGTCCTTTACTTTGTCACCGGCCAGCACATGAATAAAGTCGTTTTTCAGGAATTCGTAAAAACTGTTGAAGCAGCGGAAGTCAGTATTCCTCTCAAAATAGCCCGTCAGTGCATTGGATAAAGCCACATATTCTGACCGGTTGAAGTTTTCATTGTCTTTTTTCCAGAGAGCAAGCAGCAGGGTTTTAATACTTTCTTTCTTCTCCGTATCAAGCACTTCCCCTGGTCCAATATAAAATGGGTTGAACCGGATCGGGTTGGTTTCTGAATAAGTGAAATAATACCCATGAACCATATCGCAAAGGCCCTTATAGCTGTGTCCGACATCGACCAGTACGACATGAGTACCCTGCTCGTAATAACTTCTGACCATATGGTTGGTAAAAAAGGATTTGCCACTTCCAGATGGGCCCAGAATGAATTTATTTCGGTTGGTAATGATACCTTTTCTGACCGGTTCGTCCGAAATATCGACATGTACCGGTTTGCCGGATAACCGGTCTCCTAGACGTATTCCCATGGGACTAATCGATGATCGGTACGATGATTCGAGGTTCAGAAAACAGCTGGCCTGCTCGGCGAACGTGTCAAACGTATCGTTCATCGGGAAATCGGCTTCATTCCCCGGTATGCCCGCCCAGTGGATCTGCGGTGATCCCGACAGCTCCTGCTTCGGTACCACGTCCAGCTGGGACAGGGCAGATGATACGAGGTTTTTGATATCCTTGACTAACATCCAGTCTTCTGTCCAGGAAAGGACATTAAAATGCGCCTTGACAGGCAGACGCTGGTCGCCAATGGCTTCGTTCAGAAAGTTGTTGGTGGCGTCCTTTGCGATGGCGTTCTCTCTGGAATAAGCTGACAAAGATTGCAGTCGGAGTCTTTTGCTTTCCATCCCCTTGATAGTTTTCTGCGGATCACCCAGGAAGATGTACTGGTTGTAAATATGATTGCAGGGCAGAAGCTGTCCGAGGGTGGACGCAAATCCCACCGAAAATTTGGTTTTGTCCGTTGAATACTTGTCATAGTTAATCCTTGATCCGCATACACCCGGTAAGTCGTCCGGACTCGACATCGTGAACAACTGGCAATGGGCGTCCCCAACCTTTATGCCGTGCTCGAATGAAATATCCTTGATGAGAAGTTTATCATCTTCCAGCAAAAAACAATACTTCTCGATCAGGCCCGGTTTTTTTCCCGTACTAGAAAGATCAGCGTTCTTCAGTCGACGCAGACTGACGAAGCCACTGTCTTCCAGGATCCGATGGAATTGACCCGTGATATCCTGAAACTCCTGTTGCATGACAGAATCCAGGGCTAGTTCCGGTACGATCGATTTCTTCAGCAGATTGGAGCTGAGAGAATTCGCCGTTTTCCGGTTAGTCGCCTTTTTTGTGATATACAGGTAAGAGTGATGGGCAAGGAACGGTCTTTCATTAAAAAAACGTTCTGAACTCCGGGTCAGCAAACTGGTATCGTCTTTGGAAAAATCAGATGAGTACATGGAATCGATAAACCAGTCCTGTTTATGGAAGACAGATTGTTTTGGAAGTATTTTGATCGCTTTGATCCATCCCTGGTGAAAGGCCTCGTAGTCTTCATTGGACAGGGTGAAAATTTCGGGCAATGTAATTTCAAAGCCGAGGGTAACATCTCCCTGTTTGGA
>CBDCCE010000027.1:0-81441 GCA_965214575.1 Puia sp. | reverse complement strand
TTCACCAGGCACTGACGCCCTTCGCCTTCCTTTCAAAAGAGCCGGTAAAGACAGATCGTCGCAAAGCCCTGTTTTTTTGAAAGGAGATAGCGCAAGCATCCGTGAATTGAAAGACGCCCTGACAAGAGATAAAATACCCCTTGCGGAATATGAAAAAACCGCCCGGGAAATCATTTACTGCGAAGGGCCCGGCCTGTCGTGGAAATCGATCATCGAAGAGACTACAAAAGGCAGTAAAACGACCAGACATACCTTTCACGGACTCGGAACGCATGCCGCAGTAGGCAGCCATTCCAGCAGCCGGCAGGGCGGCGTTTTCGAAATTTAAAAGCCTGGTAATATAAATCCGTAGCGAATTTCAGAACTTTACATTTCAAATTGAACGATGCCGAATTTAAATGATATTAAAAATCTGCTACAGAATAACAAAATCGCCGAATTTGTTAAACTGAATAAACTTTCTTCGCGGGATATCATTGAATTTACAAACCGCTATACCAATTGGGCAGGCAAACTGTTCCAGCATATTGATATAAAACACGCGGCGCGGGTTTTTAAATTCCTGAGGAAGAAAAAGCAGGAGATCATTATCAAATCCCTGCCCGACGAAAAAGCGGCTGAATTGCTGAATGCCCTGCAACCAGACGACAGAACAGCTTTTCTGGGCCTGCTTCCGGGAAATGCAGTTAAAGAACTTTGAAAATTCTGGCGCCGGAAACCAGAGCCGAAACCCTGAAACTGCTTGGTTACCCGGAGGGATCCGTGGGTCGTCTGATGACGCCCGATTACTGCACCGTAAAGGCGGGAGATACGGTCCAGCACGTACTCGAAGTCATTCGTCAGCGCGGAACAGCAGCTGAAACACTTAATTTTCTATTTGTCATCGACGACAAGGGCGTACTGATTGATGACATCAACATCAAAGAGTTTTTAATTGTGGATCCTTCCACTGTTGTGGAAAAGCTCATGGACCACCAGTTCATCGCACTAAATGCCAATGACGCACAAACCGAAACAATAGCCATTTTTAAAAATAACAGCCGGTTCGCCCTGCCGGTCACTAACGAACAGGGAGTCCTGCTTGGCATTGTGACGGCGGATGATGTATTGCGACTGGCAGAAAAAAGAAAACACCCGCGAGATTCAAAGAATCGGGGGTTCCGAAGCTTTGGAAGAACCCTATACAACCATTTCGTTCGGGCACCTGGTAAAAAAAAGAGCAGGCTGCTGGTGATTCTTTTTCTGGGGGAAATGCTAACCGCCACCGCGATGGGATTTTTTGAAGGCGAGATCAGTAAGGCAGTCGTTCTAGCCTTGTTTATCCCGCTGATTATTTCGAGTGGTGGCAATTCCGGCTCCCAGGCCTCTTCTATTATCATACGGGCTATGGCACTGGGTGAAATTAAATTCCGGGACTGGTGGTACGTGATGCGGAAGGAATTTTGTCCGGTCTCGTTTTGGGATCGATCCTTGGGATTGTCGGCTTTCTGAGGATTTTTTTATGGCAGCATTTCCATTTTTATAATTATGGTGAACACTGGTTGCTGGTTGCACTAACCGTTGCATTCTCGTTGTTGGGTGTTGTATTATGGGGAACTATTTCGGGATCAATGTTGCCGATCGTCCTTGAAGAAACTGGGCGCCGACCCGGCAGCTTCTTCCGCACCATTCGTCGCTACATTGGTAGATGTTACCGGACTGATTATTTATTTTACAGTAGCCGTAATTATAATGCGCGGAACCCTGCTTTAATATGTACGGGGTTAGCCGCTTTGTTTAGTGGAAGGAGCTTTGAATATGGGAACCGTGCTGCAGGGCTCTCCATACATGATACTTTTTGCCACCGGGCGTAATCGTTTGGTGACTTCAAGATATGCAAAATCCCCAACCGGCTTGTCGCTGCATCCTTTCACCACCACTCGCTTGTCACGGTATTCTTCAGGGTCAATCGCTTTTATTCTGTCAGTAATCAGTTGTCTTATTACAGAAGGTTCATCTCCCATGAAAACATCTTTCGCAATGGGTTGAAGATAACTGGCTATGAGCATATAGGCCCAAACGGGAATAACCGCATCTGCAGAACAATAAACCCCTACTATTTTTTCTTTGTATACCGACCAGTCCGCAGCAGATAACGCAGCCCGAAAATCCTTTTCTTTGAGAATAAGTTCCATGAAAAGGTAGGGTTTGAGGTCGAATAACGAAACCTTCTCCGTAGGATAAAACAATTCCAGATCCAGGGTGAGCAAAGCGCTCTGACTTACTTTATTAATAATCTCTTCCTGCATAATATCGTTCTAAAGGTACAAAAAGAAAAAAGCGGGACCAGCCCGCTTTAATAATGATTTATTGGAGAAATTGTTTAAAGAAACTTACCCCGGTCGTCTTCCACTTTGGCTTTCTTCTTCAGCGCATCCGTTCCCGCACGCTGAATAATCTGTTCCTGCGACTGCAGCATGGCCTGACGGGCCTGCTCTACATCTACATTGTAACTGGCTTTTGCGCTTACATTTTGCACTTTAAGAACGAAAACGCCTTCATTTCCGGTTACCGGAGAAGACAAGGCTTTGCCAGCCAGTTGTTTGTCAAACGAATACCCGACTACTTTGGGTTCAGGGCCTACATTTGGAATATAGGGTGAAGAAAACTGGAGACTGTCCACATGACTAATCGCCTGTCCCACAGCAGTTGCAACGGCTTCAAGGGTGGCTGCGGATCCAATTTTTGCGGAAATAATGGCTGCTTTTTTCTGATTTCTTAAAATAGGTTCAATCATCGGTCTCACTTTTGCGAGTGTCATGGTTCCCTTGTGATTGATTTCATTCAGTACGGCTACCACATATTTATCACCTACAGAAAAAGATTCTGAAACTTCGCCTGTTTTGGCTCCATAGGCCCAGCGGACGAGAGAACGGCTGGACCCCAGGCCCTGAATATTAAAATCCGTAGGCTGAATTTCAGGAGCTCCGATGGGTACCAGTCTGGCTTTCTTCGCCGCTGCGTCAAATGATGCTTTATCCCGGTTTTCACCGGCGAACTGGCTGGCCAGTCCCGAAGCGTTCTGGTCTGTTTCCGGACTCGCTTCGATATGCCTGGCTAGATAGGCAATTTTATAAGCCGGTTCAAAAGCCTTTTGGTCAACGATTTCAATCAAATGGTAACCAAATTGGGTCTTAACCACTTTAATCTCTCCTTTTTTACCGTTAAAAACAAAATCATTGAACTCCTTAACCATCTGACCCTGCCCGAAATAGCCGAGATCTCCGCCTTTAATACGGCTTCCTTCGTCGTCGGAGTTATGAAACGCCACACTGTCAAACGGCTGTCCGTGATCAACGAGTGACTTCAAACTATCAATTTTGAATTTTGCGGTGCTGTCATCGTTCTTAACCTGATTGGTTTTCGGATCATTAAAGGATATCAGAATATGTCTTGCACGCGCAGAATCAGGAAGTGTTTTAATGTCCATTATTCTCGCCAGCACAAAATTGGAGCCATCCAGATAAGGGCCAACAACTGACCCTTTGTCCAAAGCAAGCAGGGAGTCTTTTCTTGCACCGGTTATTTTTGATTTGGGAATAAAAGCATCCGCGAAATTTACTTCCGAACCATTCTTTGTCAAAAAAGATTCCACATCGCCGGTTGTGCCGAATTCCGGACGAAGTGTTTGCACCTGCTGGTAGATTCCTAGACTATCCCCGCTTGTCGGTGCCGCGCTAAAACTCAGGTAGCTTACTGTACGTGACTCTTCTTGGGCAAACTGGTCCTTGTGACCATCCAAATAAGTCTGAATGTCCGCATCCGTTATAGTCACCGCGCTATCCGATATCGTCTGGTAAGGCACTTTTACATAATTCACCGAAGCGATCTGGCTGTTGTCGGCATTGGTCTTTTCTATCATCCATTTGGGGATATAAGTACTTTGGGCAATCAGTGAAATATATTTTTCCCTGGCTCTCATTTTCATAAACTGGGGAAGTGCATTTTCAAAGAAATTCTGCGCCATGGCATAGTTCTGATCCGATTTCTTATTACCATTATATAAAGCGCGCAACTGGTTGATGCGTGCTGCCGCCTGCTGGCCGTCAAAAATACCCGTATTAGGATCCGTAAATGCTTTACGGATTTCCGGGACCGCATTTGGGCCAACAAGCATGTCATTTAACTCTTTATTACTGATATCAATACCCAGCTTCTGGTACTCTCCGGTCAGAACGGCATTTTCTTCAAACTGCTTCCAGATCTCTTCACGAATATTCTGTGTAAGCATATCATTCACCGGGTATCCCTGGCTTTTATACTGATCTTCCCTCTCCTGAACCTGTTTTTGAAAATCGGCAAAGTCCAGTTTTTCTCCGTTTACCGAACCTATGGCACCGGATGTGGAGGAAGCTGCACGGCCGCCTATCGAGCGGGCGTCCATAAGTAGAAATCCGATCAGACTCACTGCAATGAGGCCAAAAACAAGCCATGCCGCTTTATCTCTTATTTTCTGAATGATAGACATATATATATAGTCGGTTTTTTTGAAAGGATGGCAAAAATAGATGAAAAATGGTTATGAACAAATTGTGGAAAACAAGCAAACCTGCGCCGGCACTCAGTCAAATGCCATTTTCTGACAAAGGATAGTCGGGTAAGTGTTTTTACATATAAAATACCGTGAAACAATCTGTTTTCAGTGGAACATATCTGCAGGCCACTAAGGGTATAACCTCATATTCCGGTGGAAAAACCCTCTGATTTAGCCGTTTTATCTGTGAAAGGAATGAGTGTAGAATACATAATATTGTCGTTTATTTGAACCGGCCTGAACAAACAGGGGTTTATCCGGTTTTTATCAATAAAACTGTTGGTAACTAGTTTTCCAGATCCTGTTTTTGGCGTTCGGTTGTGAAATCTCTTAAAAGGCTGTAGCGGTATGTGTTTTACGCTGTGTGTAAAATGTGAACATGGGTGTACAATAATAAATATTTGTGTTATTGTATAAAATGGCCGGGGTTTATACACATAACCTGCCTTATAATAGTAGTAGTTCTCTTTATTTAAATAATGTATTATAAAATACTATGGCAGTTATTAACATCGAAGAAGCGAAGATGAAGGTAGACAGGAAAGGATTCCTGGATATAACCATAGATCCGGCGCTTGATCTGTTTGCGGAAATCGAAAGATTGAAAAATGAAAAAAACGCGGTGCTGCTGGCGCATTATTATCAGGAGGCTGATATACAGGACTGTGCGGATTTTATAGGGGACAGTCTGGGGCTCGCCCAGGAAGCTGCCAAAACCAAAGCAGATATTATTGTTTTTGCAGGTGTGCATTTTATGGCTGAGACAGCAAAAATTCTAAATCCTCAGAAGAAAGTTTTATTACCTGATCTGAAAGCAGGTTGTTCACTGGCTGATTCCGCACCCACTGAAAAATTCCGCGCATTCAGGGAATCTCACCCTGACCATCTCGTTATTTCCTATATCAATTGCACCGCTGAAATTAAAGCGCTGAGTGATATCATTTGCACTTCTTCGAATGCAGAGAAGATAATTGAAAGTTTACCGGTATCCCAAAAGATTATTTTTGCACCGGACAAAAATCTGGGTGCCTATCTGTCAAAGAAGTCAGGACGCGATATGTTACTTTGGAACGGAGCCTGTATAGTTCATGAGATTTTTAGCGTTAAAAAAATAACCAGTTTAAAATTGCGTCATCCGGAAGCAAAGTTTATTGCCCATCCCGAATGTGAAGAGCCTGTGTTAAGAATGGCGGATTTCATAGGATCTACTACGGCGTTGTTGAAATATACACAGACAAATTCAGCGAAGGAATTTATTGTAGGCACTGAGTCGGGTATACTGCACCAGATGAAATTATCCTCTCCCGATAAAGTGTTTATACCGGCACCCCCTGAAACAAACTGTGCGTGTAATGACTGCCCTTATATGAAGTTAAATACGTTGGAAAAGCTCTACCTCTGTATGGAATATGAAACACCCGAAATCAAGATGTCAGATGAATTGCTTAGAAGAGGAAAAATACCTATTGACCGGATGCTGGAGATCAGTCGGCAATTCGGCCTGTAAATCAATAATCGATAATTGATAGTCAATAATTTTTATCGTCCCATATACACCATAAGGATTTGAATATCCGTAGGATTCACTCCGCTGATACGGCTGGCCTGGCCAAGTGTCCGGGGTTTTATTTTCTTGAACTTGATCAGGGCTTCCATCGAAAGAGCAGACAGCCGGTCATAGTCAAATGTTTCCGGAATTGACAGTTGCTCCAGTTGGGAAATGCGGACTACCAGTTCCTTTTCCTTTTTTATGTAAACTTCGTATTTAAGCTGGATTTCTGCCTGCTCAAGGGCATGAGAGCTGAATTCCCGGAGTTTTTCACCAAGGGAAGGAATTTCTTCACGCATTGTATGAAGATCAAGGTTGGGCCTTAGAAGCAGGCTTGCGGCTTTCTGTTTTTGAAGCATGGGAGACATTTTCCGTTCGCTTAATATCCGTTCTGCTTCTTTTGGTTCAACCGAGAAATTCTGAAGTATTTGGGTGATTTCAGATACCTCAGTTTTTTTGATATTTACTTTACTGAGACGTTCTTCTGAGGCCAAACCGAATGCGCGACTTTTTTCCGTCAACCGGAGATCTGCATTGTCCTGACGAAGCAAAGTTCTGAACTCTGCTCTTGAAGTGAACATTCTATAGGGTTCTTCGGTGCCCTTACTGATCAGATCGTCGATCAGAACGCCTATATACGCTTCGCTGCGGCTTAATATTACCGGCTCAATAAAGTTGATTTTTTGATGGGCATTGATTCCGGCCATTAATCCCTGGCAGGCGGCTTCCTCATAACCCGTGGTTCCATTAATCTGGCCGGCAAGAAAAAGATTATTTATCATTTTGGTTTCAAGACTGTGTTTCAACTGAGTCGGCGGGAAATAATCATATTCGATAGCGTAACCTGGCCGAAACGCCTTAAAACGAGCAAAACCGGGAATCATACGAAGAGCTTCGTATTGAACATCTTCAGGCAGGGATGTGCTGAATCCGTTAACATATATTTCAACGGTGTTCCATCCCTCAGGTTCTATGAAAAGCTGGTGCCTTTCCTTTTCCGCAAAACGATTTAATTTGTCTTCAATACTCGGACAGTATCTCGGACCGATACCATCGATTCTGCCTGCAAACATGGGACTTCTATCGAACCCGGTTTTAAGGATGTCATGTACTTCAGGGTTGGTATAGGTAATCCAGCAGCTTCGTTGTTTTTTAGGAAGGGGGATATTCAAATAAGAAAAACCTACAGGATCTTCGTCGCCCTTTTGTTCTTCCATCTTGCTATAGTCCAGTGATCTCCCGTCAATTCGCGGAGGCGTACCTGTTTTGAGCCTGTTGGACTCAAATCCCTCTTTGACCAGCTGTTCCGTTATGCCCGTGGCCGCTTTTTCTGCCATTCGCCCCCCACCAAACTGCTTTTCACCGATATGTATGATGCCGTTGAGGAAGGTTCCATTGGTAAGAACAACCGCTTTTGAATAAATCCGGTTTCCCATACCGGTAATTACCCCTTTAACCGCGCCGTGTTCTATAATAAGCCCATTAACCATATCCTGGTAAAAAGACACATTTGGCGTGTTTTCAAGCATCTCGCGCCAGGTTGCGGCAAACAGCATCCGGTCGCTTTGAGCCCTGGGACTCCACATTGCAGGCCCCTTTGATTTATTCAACATCCTGAACTGAATCATGCTTTTATCGGTCACTATGCCCGAATAACCCCCCATCGCATCTATTTCCCTGACGATCTGACCCTTGGCCACCCCCCCCATCGCCGGGTTACAACTCATCTGGGCAATCGTCTGCAGGTTCATTGTAATCAGTAATACCTGCGACCCCATATTGGCAGCCGAAGCAGCCGCCTCACAGCCGGCATGTCCGGCACCAACAACAATCACATCATAGTTTGCAAACATGTCGCAAATTTACTGTTATCGGGGGATGTTCCACGTGAAACAGGGCAGCGCTGCAGATGAACGAGCTAGGGACAAATGAACTGCCATGTGAAGCAGAAAGAAATCATTAAGCACCCGGACTCGGTAGTCCTGGATTTTTAGCGATGTTCCACGTGAAACAGGATATATTACCCCTTGAATCGTAGTATGCGTTAATTTTTACCGGGCCTGTATTTAAAGTAGCTTTTCAGGCAGGCGTCTTCTTTGCTGCGCATTAAACGCTGGTCGCCGGGCCGATTTGTCTTTATAGCCGCAAAAATGAAGAATACCATGAAAAATCACCCGGTGGAGTTCCTGCATAAAGCTTGTTTCCTCTGCTAGGGAGTTCTCCTTTACGCGGTCAACGCTAATATAGATTTCCGCGGTTAAAGGCTCGTCAGGTCCCGAGAGCGGGAAACTCAGAATATCGGTATAAAAATCATGATTCAGGAACTGACGATTCAGATTAAGCAGGTAAGAATCATCGCAAAAAATAATATTCAGCTCCAAAACGGACAGCCTTTCCTTTCTGAAAAGGGATCGTATAAACTTCCTAAGCATTCTGCGATTGCGCAATGCTACCGGGCTGAGCAGATTGAAATAAATTTTAGCGGGGATATGGGTCATGTCATTTCCGAAAATCGTAAAGCCAATTGATCTAACAAAACTACTTTTGTTTCACAATGAAAAGACTTTCTGAGTTAAGAACAGGCGCCAGTGCAAGAATTCATTCCTTTGAAAAAAATGATGTTTTCCTGAAGCTGATGGAAATGGGATGTGTGCCCGGAGAAATTATTAAAGTTGAAAAGATTGCTCCCCTTGGAGATCCGATATCGATAGCGGTTGCCGGATATCAGCTCAGTCTCCGGCTGGACGAGGCGGACAATATTTTTGTTGACCCCATTCCGGCATAACATCATAAACAATTGATTTACAATATATTAAATGAAAGTTGGATTATATTTCGGCTCCTTTAATCCTGTTCATCATGGCCATTTAATTATCGCCAGCCATGTGGTGCAGTCAACCAGCCTGGAGCAGGTCTGGTTTGTGGTCTCTCCCCAAAACCCCCTGAAGCCCTCTGCGGGCCTTTTAAATGAGTATCACAGACTATTTATGATCAAAGCAGCCATAGACGGTGAAAATCGCCTCAGGGCCTCCGATATTGAGTTCAGACTGCCGAAACCTTCTTACACAATCGACACGCTCACGTATATACACGAAAAATATCCCCAGCACGAATTTTCTATCATCATGGGAAGTGACAGCTATCAGAATCTTCCCAGGTGGAAAAACTACGAACAGCTTTTAAGGCATACCGAGTTTTATATTTATATCCGTGCCGGCTTCGAAGACATTCCTGAATACCCGAATGCGCGCGCGTACATTTTGGAAGCGCCCCTGCTGCAGATTTCGGCTACCCATATACGTAATACCCTGAAAGAGGGGAAGTCCATCCGCTATCTGGTTCCTGATCTGGTAAAGGAAGAGATTGAACGCAACCGTTACTACCTCTGATCAGTTAAATTTTAATCTCTCTTTAAGGGGCAGCGATTTGACGACCAGTTCATAAGAGTGATCAATCATTTCGCGAACCTGTTTTGCAGGAATTTCTCCATTCAGAATAACCGTGTTCCAGTGTTTTTTATTCATATGAAAACCGGGCTCCACCGATGCATACTGTTCTCTTAATTCCTCAGCTTTTTCCGGATCACATTTCACATTGAATTGCAACGGACGGTTATCGAGTCCCATAAGTAAAAAAACCTTACCACTCACCTTAAAGACAAGCGTCGTTTCTCCGAAAGGAAAAGACTCCGATGTGAATTTTTTTTCCAGACAATATTTTCTGATCGTCTCCAGATCCATTCCTCCGAAAGTTTTATATTTATTGATCGTTAGTCAATGATCAAAATTATGCGGTATTTATTTATTTTTTTTATCCTCTTTATTTCGCGGACAACCAAAGCCCAGGAGTATAAAAAAATTCACTCCAGCGCCATCCTGGTAGATACCCACAATGATTTTTTTAGCAAGGCCGTGGAGAACCATTACGCTTTCGACAGCAATCTGAAAGGCATCACCCAATCCGATCTGAAAAGAATGCAGGAAGGGGGAGTCAAAGTGCAGATCTTTTCGATTTTTTGCGACGAACATTACGGAAGAGGATCCGCATTCAGGTATGCGGGCCAGGAACTGGATTCTCTTTTTGCTGTCGTTGGAAGAAATCCGGAATCCATGCAGATGGTTTATTCTTACAAAGAACTGATGCAGGCTGTTCGCAACCATAAGCTGGCCTGTATGGCGGGAGTGGAAGGCGGGCATATGATCGAAGGTCAATTGGACTACCTCGACAGCTTTTATAATCGGGGCGTTCGATATATGACGCTCACCTGGAATAACAGTAACGGCTGGGCCACATCCGCGATGGAAGAAACCCAGAAGGCTTTTAAAGTGCTTCCTTATGGCTTGACGGAATTTGGGAAGCAGGTTGTTAAAAAGATGAATCAGCTGGGCATGCTGGTCGATATATCGCATGTGGGTGAAAAGACTTTTTGGGATGTCATGGCAACGACGAAAAGACCGGTTATCGCTTCTCACAGTTCCGTTTACTCACTTTGTCCGGTGTATCGCAATCTGAAAGATGATCAGATCCGGGCCATTGCAAAAAATGGCGGCGTGATCCAGGTAAACTTTTATTCCCGGTTTCTGGATTCAACTTTTTCCAGGAAAATGGATCTTTTTATCGATCAGCATAAAAAAGAAAACGATTCGCTGGTTCAGTTGAAAATACCGGACTACCAGATTTCAGACTATTTTTCCTCGAAATATAAAACGGAATTTCAGGAAATGAGAGCGCCGTTTTCCAGTCTGTTCGATCATATCGACTACATCGTAAAAATGGTGGGAGTGGATTTCGTAGGACTGGGATCTGACTTCGATGGCATTGATTCGTCACCTGTGGGACTGGACGGAGTGGAGGACCTTTCAAAAATTACCCAGGAGCTTTTGAGGCGGGGCTATTCCGAAAAAGAGATCAAAAAAATCCTCGGGGGAAATTTCCTGCGCGTATTCAAAGCGAACGATCCCTGAAAATGAGTTTCTACCCTTTGCCTACCCGGAATCCTGGGTAACAAGGGGTAACCAAAGGAGTTGAACAGGGAACCCAAACGGTAAAACGGCAAAGAGAACAGAAGTCGGGCCTAGTAGGCTATCAGCTTTTGTACCGTCTGCCATAATCGGTTGTTTGCCAGAAAGTTAATTTCCAGATCGGGATTAAAAGGAACGGCCGTATCCAAAGACGCGCATCGTAAAACCGGAGCATCTAGCAATTCAAAACAATGTTCCCCCACCCAGGCGCTTATTTCGCCGCCAATACCACCCGTAAGCGTGTCTTCATGTAAAACAAGCAGTTTTCCTGTCCTTGCCACAGCTTCACGAATGGCATTATAATCGAGCGGAAGCAGGGTTCGAAGATCCAGTATGTGAAAGGAAATATCAGGTTTCTGATCTGCAAGGGCCAGAGCCCAGTGTACCCCTGCGCCATAAGTAATGATGCTGAGATCATGTCCCTCACGAATAAGGTTTGCCTTTCCGATTTCTGTGTAATAATAATGTTCAGGAACCGGACCGCTGATACTTCTGTATAAAAATTTATGTTCAAAATATAAAACCGGATTGGGATCCAGAATCGCAGCGTTAAGTAGTCCCTTAGCATCTGCCGGCGAAGAGGGGTATACCACTTTTAATCCGGGTACATGGGCGAACCAGGCTTCATTACTTTGAGAATGAAATGGCCCGGCGCCCACCCCAGCTCCGGTGGGCATGCGGATGACAACATGGGCCGACTGGCCCCAGCGATAGTGAACCTTTGCTAGGTTATTGACAATCTGGTTAAAGGCAACAGCAGCAAAATCTGCGAACTGCATTTCCATCACGGTTTGAAATCCTTCGAGTGCGAGCCCGAGGGATGCACCTGCTATTGCACTTTCGCAAAGAGGGGTATTTCTGAGTCGGGCATGACCGAATTTCTCCAGAAAACCTTCGGTCATTTTAAAAGCACCTCCGTATTCTGCAATGTCCTGACCCATCAGAAGGAGGTTTTCATTGACCTCCATACTCTGCCAGAGACTTTCGCGGATAGCTTCAATGAAACGTTTTACCGGAGCGGCTGCCAGATCCTCTGCATTCAATATGGGGGGCAGTCCGGTTTCCGGAAAATCCGCATAAACGTCTTCCAATTCTTTTTCCGTATCTACAATTATTTCTGTTGCGGGCAGGTGGATAGCGCTGTCGATAAGCCGATGGTATTCTCCGCGGATTTCAAGGATTTGATCTTCACTGAGAATTTCTTTTTCTTTCAGCCAGTTTTCATAGCTGATCACAGGATCTTTTCTGCCCCAGGTTTCAAATAGTTCCGGCGGAATATATTTAACACCGCTCGCTTCCTCATGACCCCGCATGCGAAAAGTTAAACATTCAATCAGATAGGGTTTTTGTTCCCTGATACAATATTCCCTGACTCCGCGAAGGGTATCATATACTTCAAGAATATTATTTCCATCTATCTGCACGGATTCCATACCGTAGCCTATGCCTTTATCTGAAAGTTTTTTGCAGCGATACTGTTCATAAACCGGAGTACTTAATCCATATCCATTATTTTCAATAATGAAAATGACCGGAAGATCCCAGACTGCAGCTACATTCAGCGCTTCATGAAAATCGCCTTCGCTGGTGCCGCCCTCGCCTGTAAAAGCAAGGGCCACTTTATGTTCATTTTTCAGTTTGTATGCAAGTGCAGCGCCCGCGGCTACAGCCAGCTGAGGCCCGAGATGAGAAATCATGCCACAAACAAAGTGCCCGGTGGATCCAAAATGAAAACTCCTTTCCCTGCCCCGGCTGAATCCTTCGGAACTTCCCTGCCACTGGGCAAATAGTTTCTGCAGGGGCATCTGCCTTCCCGTAAAGATGCCCAGGTTCCGGTGTAGCGGCATGATCCACTCATCCGGCGCAAGCGCAGATACCACGCCGGCGGAAATGGCCTCCTGCCCGATTCCGCTGAACCACTTACTAATCCTTCCCTGACGTAGGAGGATCAGCATTTTTTCTTCCACCATTCTGGGGAAGAGCAGGGTCCTGTAGAGATCTGTTAAATGTGAATCAGATAAGTTTTTGCGGTCGAAAACCATACGTGGCGTTATATCAGGGAGACCACAGATCTAATCATTTTCCGACTGGGTCGACCTCTTATAAAAAAATGATGTGAGCACCGACAGCAGCAGACTGAACAGAAGGGCCCACCAGAAGCCGTCCACGCGAAAACCGTTTACAAATTTTGCAGCCAGCAAAATGATCAGGGCATTGATCACAAAAAGAAAAAGCCCGAACGTAAAAATGGTGATGGGCAACGTGAGAATAATCAGTATCGGCTTTACGAAAATATTTAAAAGCCCTAAAACGGCCGCCAGTATAAGCGCAGTAACAAAAGACTGAATGTGAACGCCGCTGAGCAGATAAGAAAGCGCAAACGCGACTACTGCAGAAATGATAATTCTCAATATGACATTCATAACCGCGTGTTTAGTCCCGTGAAAATACTGAATTCCGAACCTTTAAAACACGGCCAGCTCGTAAAAATCCTCTGCCCGAAGATATTTATTTGCCAGTTCCTGCAGTGCTTTTGGTTGAATTGTTTTGATGGTTTCTATGCCGTTGTAAAAATATTCCTGTGTCAGATCGTTTAATATCAGGCTTTTCCACCGTCCCGCCACCTGGAAAGGACCATCCAGATCACCCAGCAGGGTACCGATCATGAAGTTTTTGCTGGTTTTCAATTCGTGTGCGGTTACGGGCTGATCGCAAAGTGCTATCATTTCGAGATACACTTCTTTTATGGTCTCTTCCGTAACATCCTTGCCCGCTTCGGTCGAAATCATCAGCGCGCTTTCCTGAACCAGGTTAGTGAGATAACTGTGGATCCCATAGGTATACCCCTTATCCTCACGGATATTCGCCATCAGCCGCGAGCCAAAAAATCCTCCGAAAATATTGTTCAGCACCTGCATTTTCTGGAAGTCGGGGTGATGACGGTTCGGGAAGTTTCGGGCAATCCGGATCGCCCCCTGTACGCTGTCGGGATCATTGGTGATGCGGTATTTTTTTTCTTTCGCCGGAAGAATAACTGCCGGTACAGATTCCGGCCTGACCGACCCTTTCAACGGGAGACTTCCGAAATGGCTTTCCACCAATGCCTGTATGCCATCGGGCAAAGGACCCGCGATAAAAATGACACAGCGTCCGTTGAGATAATATTTTTTATAAAAATCTTTCACGCCATCAATATTCAGTGCGGTATAATCTTCCGAGGAACTAAACCTTCCATACGGGTGCTCAGCGCCGAACAGATAGCTGTCAATCAGCCTGCCTGCGATAAAATCATTTTTTCGCAAATTGACCTGCAGACGCTGCTGCATATTCTTCTTGTAGATTTCCAGCTCTTCCTCCGGGAAAACAGAATCGGCGATCAGTTCCGATACCACCGGAAGAAGTTCCGAAAAGTGTTTTTTCATGCAATGCAGACTGAGTTCAGCCGTCTCGTGACCCGCCGACCGGTTCAGATAAGCGCCAAAATATTCGAAAAAGTCGTTGATCTGATAGGCCGTTTTTCCTTTTGTGCCGTTTTTGAGCATGAAATTGGTCGCGGGTGCAACCAGTTTCTGCGTTTCGTAGCAGTTGCCCGCATAAAAAACGACATTCATCATCAGCGTATCCACGGTACCCATGTTCACCAGGTAAACATCCACTCCATTCCGAAGGGAAATTTTTTCATGTGGCGGAAGGCTCAACTGAAATTTTACTGCATCGGTAATCTCCGGCGCAGTTTTGCGGTTCAACATATTCAAAAGTTCAATAGTTAGTTATTGCTGTAATAAAACAGGCTGCTGCTGTTTTTGTCATCAAAAATGGAAGCACTCAGGTTTCGGATATCTGCAGGAGTTACATTAAGATATTTGTCGAGTTCGGTGTTCATAAAGGAAACATCTCCCATCAGCTCATACATCGCCAGATTCGATGCGCGGTTCATCAGGCTCATATCTTCAAAAAGAATGGCCGACTCCGTTTTGTTCTTCACTTTCACCAATTCTTTTTCTTCAATGGTTGTGGAAACGAGCTTGTCCAGTTCTTCGCGTATCGCCTGATCCGCGTCTTTCATGGAAACACCCCGGATCAGCTTGCCCTCGATTAAGAGTAAGCCCGGATCCGATGAGCCGAAATGATAACACTCCACATTGCTGAATAATTTTTTCTCTTTTACCAGCGTCTGGAACAACCTGGACGAGCCGCCACCGCCAAGAAGTTCACCTATGAGATCCATGGCATAATAAGAAGGGTCTGTTCTGGAACCTACATGAAAGGCTTTATATAATGCGTCCAGCGGAACATCTGCTTTCACTTCCAGGATACGCGGGGCATCCTGTTTCGGTTCTGCCGGAAGATGACGCCCGTATTTTTCTCCCGCAGGAATATTACCGAACCATTTTTCCGCAAGAGCCAAAGCTTTATCCGTCTCGATATTGCCGGCCATAACCACAATGGCATTTGAAGGATTGTAGTGCTTATGAAAGAAGGCCTTTACATCTGTGAGTTTGGCGTTCTCAATATGCGAAAGCTCCTGACCGATAGTCATCCAGCGATACGGGTGCTTTTTATATGCCAGCTCCCGAAGCTTGAATGCCACATCTCCATACGGGCGGTTAATGTAGTGTTCTTTGAATTCTTCACATACCACTTTTCTTTGGACGTCAAGACTTTTCTCGCTGAATGCCAGGGAGAGCATCCGGTCGCTTTCAAGCCAGCAGGCCGTTTCGATATTTTCCGCCGGAAGTTGTATATAATAATTCGTCAGGTCGTTTGTTGTAAAGGCATTATTCTCACCGCCAGCCATCAGCAGGGGGTTTTCGAAATCTTTGATATTCACTGATCCCCCGAACATGAGGTGTTCAAACAGGTGCGCAAAGCCGGTCTTGCCCGGATCCTCATCTCGCGCGCCAACATCATAGAGCACATTCAGCACCGCCATAGGTGTTGAATGATCTTCGTGTACGATGAAACGCAGGCCATTGCTCAGGGTAAATTTTTTAAAATCAATCTGCATGGAATATGTCTTTCAAATGGGCTGAAAAGAAGTGCAAGTTAGGAAGACTTCAATAACCCGAAATGAAAGAATTCAGAGGATGCTTTTCACTTTAACATTTAGTTCCTGAAGGCCATCGGACCGGCTGATGAGGATTTTTACCCTGTCTCCCGTGTTTTGAAGCATGGATTTATAGAGCTGAAGGTTTTGCGACATATTATCGTTCATCCCGATGATGATGTCGTCCACTTTTAATCCCGCTTTTTCAGCCGGTGAATTCTTCATCACGTCGCCTACACGTATCTGACCTTCAATCCAGTAGATTCCCAGGCCGGTATAGGAGTAATCAAACTGGTCGCGGAAATGGGTGTTGGGTATCAGATAGAAAATATGCTTGTCATAATTCAGAATAATATTGAAACGGCGCAGAATATCATTACCGATCAGACCGGCCAGGTAAGGATAAGAAGTGACATTGTATTCATCGTCGAAAATATGTACGGGGATATTCCGGAAGCGGTAAGGTCCGATTTTAAATTCTTTCATCGTCGTCACCTGCATGTTCGCTTTTCCACCCAAACCCTGGGCCTGGGTAGGCAGGGGCTTTTTGTCCAGATTCAGCAGGGCGCTGTCGCGAAGAAATTCCGAATTCAGTAAAATACAGAGGCCAGCGCCTGTATCAAAATAAAACCGGCTGTTTACTTCCCGAAGGTCGCGCAACATCGCTCCCTGAACAGGAAGATTTATCACGGCCGGTTTCAGCATGAAACCGCCGCGGGGATATTTCATTGCTCCTTTTGAATAGACATACATCAGGCTGCTGTCGTAATCAATTTTTACAATGTACCGGGAGAAAAAACTAAACCCGATGATACCGTCTATCCGGTCGCCATACACGCTGCTCAGGATATCATAGTCACTCACGTGAAAGTTGAGACTGTCAATTTGGAGATTTCCCATCAGCAGCGAACGATTGGTAACATATCTCAGCTGCCTGATACCGCCAATTCCCATAATGAGTTTGTCGGTCATTACCGGTATAATGTTGAGCCGCATGCAGGTGGTGGAATCGAGTGATATGCCCCCGCTTCCAGTATCCATGATGAAATTCAGGGTGTCAGGATAACCGATCAGCTGCGCATGGATAACCACTACTCCTCCCGTGAAAGTGGTAAACGGAATTTTAGTAATGAATTGTGAAGACCCTGCATTTTTTTGTGCCTGCAGATTTCCGAGACAAAAAATAATAAGAATCCAGCTGCCAATAAAAGAACGTATACCGGCAATGAAGCTAAATGAACGATTTGGTGCTGCGTTGTTCATCATTCGGAAAGCGTCGTTAGTATGGAGTAAAAGACAACTGTCAGTTACTCTCTAAATCTACTGAATTTAACGCAGTTATTTCTGCCGCTTATATAAATATTGATTTGAAAAATTCCGTCACTAAATTTGCAGAATCAACAACATTTCGCGACGATGGATTTGTCCGCTCTGTATTCCAAGGCACTGCAATTTGAATTTCTCAGTATAGAAGAAGGGGTAACCCTTTTTAATGAGGCACCACTGACAGAACTGATGAATATTGCAGACCAGCTTCGGCAAAAGCAGGTAGGACATGGAAAAGTAACCTGGCAGATCGACCGGAATGTAAATACCACTAATGTTTGTATTGCGAACTGCAAGTTTTGCAATTTCTATCGTATACCCGGCCATGCCGACGCGTACATAACGGATATTCCCACGTATGTAAAAAAAATAGAAGAAACTTTTCGTTGGGGAGGAGATCAGCTTTTACTGCAGGGAGGCCATCATCCCAAACTGGAGTTGAGTTTTTATACTGATTTATTCAGGGAACTTAAATCGCGTTATCCGAACTTAAAACTGCATACACTCGGGCCACCGGAAATTGCCCATATCTGTAAACTCGAAAAAAAATCCCATAGAGAAGTCATACAGGCATTACGCGAAGCGGGAATGGATTCCCTTCCGGGCGCGGGTGCCGAAATCCTGGTCGACCGCGTGCGTCGTCTGGTGAGTAAAGGAAAATGCGGGGCGCAGGAATGGCTCGATATTATGCGTGAAGCCCATCAGCAGCATATCACCACATCGGCAACAATGATGTTTGGTCACGTGGAGACCATTGAGGAACGTTTTGAACACCTGGTTAAGATCCGGGAGGTGCAGGCGGCGAAACCGCCTGATGCGAAGGGATTTCTGGCGTTTATACCCTGGACTTTCCAGGATGCAGATACTCTTCTGGCCAGGATCCGCGGAGTGCATAACCTGACGACTCCGGAGGAATATATTCGTATGATTGCCATGAGTCGCATCATGCTCCCCAATGTCAAAAATATCCAGGCCTCCTGGCTTACCGTGGGGAAGGAAACGGCACAGATCTGCCTGCATGCCGGGGCGAATGATTTCGGCAGCATCATGCTCGAGGAAAATGTGGTAAGTGCAGCAGGCGCACCCCATCGGTTTACCAGCAAAACCATTCAGTCTGCCATCCGCGAAGCCGGTTTTAAGCCCCAGCTGAGAAATCAGCAGTACGAATTCCGCGAACTGCCTGCCTTTATGGAGGAGCAGGTGATCGATTATTAATCTCCGGACGCACCCGATTTTGCTGATCGGTTTGAGTTTATCTAAGGGTATTATTTACCCGCTTCCACAAGTTAAAATGCGGATTTCTGCGTTTAAAGGTTAATCCTTTACCATGCAGAGCCCCTTTCGTAAACTTGTTCGTATTTCGGTTGTCCTGTTTGCTTCCATTTTACTATGTAATTATTTTGCTTATTATCTGGTAAATAAGAAATCAGCTGAAAATGAGGAGCTTATAACATCGAGAGGGCTATCCGACAAGCAACAGACCCTGAGTCAGGTGATTGCCAAGCAGGCGGCCCTGATTACCAGTGGAATGTACGGCCGGTCGGAGACGGCTCATTTAAGGGATAGTCTCGCCGTTACACTAAACGAATTCAGGCTCCAGCAGGAAAGTTTACAGAAAGGCATAGAAACAGCTAAAACCCCTCTTCCGGCCCATATTTTCAAGATCAGGATTCTTTTTTCTTATATCAACCCTTACTACAAAAGTATCGCGGCGATCGGTCAGGACATCCTGCAGGAAGATTCCGTTATTTTTCAGATCAACAAAAGTCTCTATCTCCAGCGCCTTATTGAAAGTGAGAATAAGTATTTACCACTGATGAGGGATATCACTACCGAGTATTCCCTGATCCTGAGTGAAAAAAATGCCGAATCCGCGGCCATCGAAATGGGAAAGTTTATTTCCCTTGTCGTTGCCATCATCTGCCTGATCATTCTTGTTTTGGAACCCGCGTTTAAAAAAGGGGAAATTAATTTCAGGGATTTGCAAAAGGCGAAAAATGATCTGCAGCTCGAAAAAACGCATCTGGATTCCCTGCTGCAGTCACAAACCAATTACCTGATCCGCATCGACCGGAAAGGGTATTTCAGTTATGCGAACCAGGCTTTTTTAAAAGCGTTCGGTTATAAAGAGGAAGAAATACTTAACCAGCTTTTTGTAAGTACTATTTTTCCGAAGGATACAGCGCGCTGCCGCGAAGTAGCCAACGAATGCTGGAACAATCCGGGCCGTATCGTCAAATTGCTTATCCGCAAGCCGTATAACAATTCAACAGGTTTTGTGTGGACGGACTGGGAGTTTCTGGCCCTAAGCGATGAATCGGGAGAAGTAAAGGAAATTCAGGGTATTGGTTTGAATGTTACGGATAAAGTGATGGCTCAGGAAGTGAAGGAAGAAGCCATTCAAACGCTGTCTTATGCCATGTCCTATGCCCGTATGGGATCCTGGAAGCTGGATTTTGAAACAACGGAAATAATGTTGGGGAATGAATTCAGGGAATTGCTGGTAATGGAAGAAGTTCATTCCAGATTACTGCTGAATGATTTTATAGAGGAATTTGTAGTACCGGAAGATTATGGAACGGTGAAAGATCAATTCGATGAAATATTTCTTCACCGGGAAAAAGTGGATTACGAGTGTTCTTTTTCTTTTAGGGTGATCACGCGTCATGGATGGATGCGTTATCTTTTTCTAAAGGGTAAAGTGGTGGACAAGAATGGCTGTTTTGGTATTGCGCAGGATATTACTGCGCAGAAGGAATCTGAAAATGCTCTGGTAAACAGTGAACAGAAATTTCGCCTGCTAGCAGAAAATTCAGAGGATATTATCAGCGTGCACGCCGCGGACGGAACCACCTGGTATCTTTCACCTTCCATTACCCAAGTACTGGGTTATGAAGTGGAAGAAGTGATCGGAACATCCATTCAGGAATATGTGCATCCGGAGGACAGACATAAATTTTTCAGAAAGGAGAGGAGTCCGAGTCTTTATGAACAGGAGTCGCTGATTATCCGCTACCGCGTTCGTAAAAAAGACGGGAACTATCTGTGGCTGGAAACCATTATCAAGCCGATTATCGATCACAACGAGGTGATCAAACTGGTCTGTACCTCAAGAAATATTACGGGACAACGGATAGCGCAGGATAAGCTGAAAAAAAAGGACCAGCTGCTGTATGCCGTTTCGCAGGCAACTCATCTGCTCCTGAGTAATACCGATCTCAATCAGGCGATTTCCTCAGGCATCGAAATTCTTGGGACAAAAACCCTGGTTGACAGGGTATATGTCTTTAAAAACCGGATGGATGAATCGCAGTCCGGATGGCATACTTCCATCACCCATGAATGGAATGCCGACGGGCTCGAATCCAGGGTAAATGATCCCAGAATGAATGAACTTCCATTCAGTGTAATTGAAGCCATCGTCCGGCCCATGATGGAACGCCGGCCTTTTGTAAGTTATCGGTGGAAGGAAACGGACCCTCAGTTACTCACCATATTTGAAAGGCATCAGGTGGAAGCCACTTTATCCATACCGATTTTTGTAAATGATTTTTTCTGGGGTTTTGTAGGATTTGATGAATTTACAAAAGAGAAAGAATGGACGGAAGGCGAATTTTCCATTCTTCAATCCTTTGCTTCCTCACTGAGCGCGGCTATACAACGTAAGAAAATTGAAGACGAGCTGATCCAGGCGAGAGATCTTGCAGAAACAGCCAATCGCACAAAGAGTGAGTTTCTGGCCAATATGAGCCATGAATTGAGAACCCCGATGAACGGAATTATCGGATTTACGGACCTTGTACTTACAACAGAACTTCAAAAAACTCAGCGCGACTATCTGAAAAATGTGAAAAAATCGGCTTACGGTTTATTGGAAATTATCAATGATATCCTGGATTTCTCCCGCATTGAAGCAGGTAAGCTCATTATAGATCACACCATTTTCAAACTGGATGAACTTGTGGAAGAGACTATGGATATTCTTACCCTGAAGGCTTTTGAGAAAAAACTGGAAATGCTTTACCGGGTGGATCACGATATTCCGTCGCAGCTGATCGGAGACCCCGTGCGGATTCGGCAGATCATTGTCAACCTGCTCGGAAATGCCATCAAGTTTACGAAGGACGGGGAAATCTATGTGTCCATCCGTAAGCAGGGAGAGCCTTTTGAATCTGAAGGGAAAAAGTTTCTCCATTTTGTTATACAGGTGAAGGATACAGGCATTGGTATTCCAAAAGACAAGCTGCAGAAAATCTTCGAAAGTTTCACACAGGCCGACAATTCCACAACGCGTAAATACGGAGGAACAGGGCTCGGACTGGCGATTTCAAAAAGCCTTGCCGAACTCATGCATGGTGAACTCACCGTGGAAAGTGAGGCAGGGAAGGGAAGTTCATTCTCTCTTTATTTACCCCTCGAAGTAGCCAATGATCAGCCGGAGATCCAGATTCAGCCTAAACCCCTGCTTAAGAAAGTGTTGGTGGTCGACGACAACATGACCAACCTCCACCTGATGGAGGAAACTTTGGGATACTTTCAGATTTACTGTGAAACGGCGGTTAACGGTCCTGATGCACTGGTTAAAATTGAGCAGGCGCGTTCTTCCGGACATCCATTCGACCTCATCATTACGGATCACCATATGCCCGGTATGGATGGCATTCATCTTGTAAAGAAAATAAAGGAATCCATT
This sequence comes from Puia sp., assembly GCA_965214575.1. Classification (GTDB taxonomy): domain Bacteria; phylum Bacteroidota; class Bacteroidia; order Chitinophagales; family Chitinophagaceae; genus Puia. The sequence goes on along the minus strand of CBDCCE010000027.1, from coordinate 59,232 downwards.
CCCGACTCAAACCAGCCTTTTATTCTCATGCTTTCTTCATTGGAGAAAAACCTTTATCAGCATGAAGCAGATAAAAACGGGATCAATAAATTTATTTCAAAGCCAGTCAAATTACATGAACTCAATAGTACACTGCTTTCCCTTTTTGAAAAAAATATGCAGAATGATTCCCTGCATCCTTCTTTTGGTGCGATTGAAAAAATTACTCAGGCGGCAAGCATCATGGTAGTTGATGACGACCCGATCAACATGATGCTTATTTCGGAAGTGCTGAAACGCATGGGATTCGAGATCATTCAGATGCAGAATGGAAGAGAAGTACTGGAATCTCTCCCGCATTACGATCCCGTACTCATTTTTATGGATCTGAATATGCCTGAGATGGACGGATATACAACTACCCGCCTGATACGTAAAATGCAAACGGCCCAGTCCAGAATTCCCATAATTGCTCTTACAGCTGACGCTATGAAGGGGGACAGGGAAAGATGCCTCGATGCGGGTATGAACAACTATATTTCCAAACCGTTTAAACTGGAAGAGATTGAGGCCGTGTTAAAGGAATATGTATTGATGGTGTAAAAAGACTATTGCACAGCAGCCGTAGCGCTGCTCATCTTTGTGCCTTCGTATACATTCAGTTTGACCTTCCAGGTGTTTGATTCCTTTTCGAGACTGAGATCTACTTTCAGATTTTTCATTTCATCCGTCAGCGGGAGCAATTCAAAGCTGATGGCATTCATCGCGTGCAATTCTGTGGGTGTTCGGTATTGCGCATTGAGTATAAAAGGTTTTTGACCTTCTATTTTGATAATCGTGTTTTCTATCTGATCATACACCTCTTTAAATTTTACCCGGGCCTGCATAAAATTAGACGAATTGAACGTGATGCAGTTCCATGTATATAAGTCACTATTGGCAACATTGTATTTCCAGATGCTGCAATAGCTGGCTCCCGGAACGGAGATCGTCGATTTATATTCTGTACCCTGGCTATGCTGGGAGATTTGCTCACCCCTGATATTATGAAAGCGATTGGGGTAGTCGCGAATCACTTTTTCGAGTGCCGCATTGGTCTTATTCGAAAAAACATCGTCCTGGGAGAACAGCCAGGCCGCATTGAGGAGTAAAGCAAGAGTCAAAATGGTGCTTCTCATAGCATTGGATTTGGGAACTAAATTAATACAAAAAAAAGGCCGGTGCAATAGGGAAAATACCTAGGCAAAAATGGTGTTTAACAGGCGTCAGGCTTTGAGTTTTGAGCTTTAACTAAAAAGATATTCCACATCCTCGCGGGACAGGCTCTTCACAAATCCGTCATCATCGGCGATCAGATCCTTTGCCAGCAAGCGTTTCCTGTCCTGCAGTTGCAAAATCTTATCCTCGATACTATCCTTACAAATCATCCGGTATGCGAAAATATTCTTTGTTTGCCCTATACGATGGGTCCGGTCAATTGCCTGCTGCTCAACCGCCGGGTTCCACCAGGGATCCACAATGTAAACGTAATCGGCAGCAGTTAAATTGAGTCCCACGCCCCCTGCTTTCAGGGAAATCAGGAAAACCCTGCAGCTGTCGTTGTCCTGGAAAGCCCGGATGGCTTTTTCGCGATCCGGTGCCGTGGTACTTCCGTCGAAATAGGCAAAGGGAATCTCCAGTTCAATTAGTTTTTCCCTGATTAGTGCGAGCATTCCAAGGAACTGGGAGAAAATCAGGGCTTTATGATTGCCGATATTTTCAGATATCTCCCTGGCCAGTTCATCGAGTTTGATAGAGTGGTTGGGATATTTTTCCGATTCATTTAAAATTGCCGGCGAGTCACAGATCTGGCGGAGTTTCATCAGTCCCTGCAAAATGGTAAGCTGGGATTTCTGAATGCCCTGTGTTTCGATGGTACCCAGAATTTTATCCCGGTAATCGTTCCGGTAGGCGTCATATACTTTGCGCTGCTCTTCTTCCATTTCACAAAACAGGATGGTTTCTGTTTTGTCCGGCAGATCCCTGGCCACCTGTTCTTTAGTCCTGCGAAGGATAAATGGGAATAACAATTTCCGAAGATGATCCTTACGGTCGGGTTCCCCGAATTTATCAATAGGAATAGCGAATTCCTGCCTGAAAAACTCAATGCTGCCGAGCATGCCGGGATTCAGGAAATTCATCTGGGCAAAAATATCGAAGGTATTGTTCTGAAGTGGTGTTCCACTCATGCAAAGGCGGTGTTTCGCCCGCAGCAGGCAGGCAGCCTTGGTCACTTTACTGGCCGGATTTTTTATAGCCTGCGATTCGTCCAGTACCACATAGTCAAGCGGAATATCCATCAGCAGTTTGATATCGCTGCGGAGGGTTCCGTATGTCGTGATGATGACTTCAAAATCATTCATGGCCTCTTTGTTCCTGAGGCGTTCTCCGCCATGATGAATGCGGTAGGTAAGTCCCGGAGCGAATTTTTTTATTTCATTTTCCCAGTTGAAGATCAGGGTGGTCGGACAAACGACGAGCGCCCTCAGACGTCCGTAATGGGATTTATAATAATGAAGAAAGGAGAGTGCCTGAATCGTTTTACCCAAACCCATATCATCTGCCAGTATGCCACCCCAGTTTACTTCGTGCAGGTAGTTGAGCCAGTGAAATCCGTGTACCTGGTAAGGGCGGAGAATGGGAAGCAGATGCGCGGGGGGATCTATTTCCTTAATCGTTTTGAATTCCTTGAGCTGTTCGTATTTCTTTTCGAGATGAATAATGAGTTCTTCCTCATTCCTGTTTTCGTAGAGTTCATCTATCACACTCAGGTGATAACGGGAAAGTCGCAGTTCATTGCTTTTGCCTTCCCCCACCCGAAACAGCAGAGAATATCTTTTCACCCATTCGTCGGGAAGCACACCCAGCGTGCCGTCGTTAAGTGGCACAAACTGCTGTTTATTGGCCAGTGCTTTTTTAACATCGGCAATCGTTACTTTCTGATCCCCGAAAATAATATCCACCCGTGCATCGAACCAGTCGGTGCTGCTGCTGATATGGATTTTAGTTTGCGGGCGCGATGTATTGAAGCGGAAATTTTTTAATGCATCGAAACCCTGAACGGTCACTTTCATTTCCTGCATCGCGTCCATGAAAAGAAAAAACCAGTTATTTTTTAATACATCGCTCCCCCGCAAAGCCAGTCCTGATGAGCCCTGAGGCTGGATGAACTGGGAGTGCAGCGACTGCAGCTGGGCGATAAAAGCAGATTCCTTTTCTTTATTACGCTGGATCAGCAGCACTTTGTCCGCGTCAGGTACCACCAGCTGATCCTTGCCGATAGAGGTCGTTTCAAATCCTTTGTAAGAGAATACAGGCTGAAACAATAAGTAATCGCCTTTTTCCTGTAGTAGTATTTTTCGTTCCGGATCGCCGCTCTTGATTTCGCGGATCAGCTCATTGTCGAATTCCACATGATATTCTTTCTGCAGCGGAATCACAAAATTGCGCAGCTGTTCGGGCCAGTCTGTCTTGCTAATCACCATGCGGCCCTCGGTGAACTTAGAAATGATCGCAATGTCTTCCGGCTTATCCCATAAATACAGGCAGTTATTAATAAATAAAATTACCTGGCTGTCACATTTATTCTGCGTGAGGTCTATGGCCTGACCCGTAATGCGGGTAAACGCCTTGATCTCAATCTGATTTTTATTTACAGAAACCCTGAAGGAAGGACTCACCGGATCGGGAGACAGATTCACCGACTGCAGGTTGGCTGTTTTGAAAGGCTTGTGACCATTCAGGAAAAAGATAAAAGGATTTTCACTGAGTTCGCTAAACAGCTTGCGGTAGCGTGGATGCAGATATTCTATTATGAGTGCCTTGGTATCGTCGGGTAATTCTTCTCCTTCCGTATGAATAATATTTTCCCACATCCCACTAAAAGGAGAGTTGCGGTTCAGGTATTTATTGACTTCTGTTTCCTGTGTTTTACGCAGGGAAAAAACCAGCTGGCGGTCGGGCTCATTAAATTTCTCTGTGTTTACAAATTTTGCCAGTTCCAGTTTTTCAACCTTTCCTACATAGGCAGTCTGTTGCTCATTACTCTCCCCGCTGATGGCGTCGAGTAAAAACCCCGGATAAGAATCGTGGTTGAAATTAAACACGACGCCCAGACGCTGAACCAGCCCCGCTTTTTGTTCGGGTTCCGCTTCTTCCGTATCCACTTCTTTTTCAACCTCCTGCCTGGGTCTTGATAACGCAGCAGGGTTCACTCTCTTAATGGATATATCCAATACCCGTAAAAACGGCTTCCCGTCTTTATAGGAGAATTCGAATTTCCCTTTCAGATCGTCGGAGAGGGAATATCCATAAGCTTCGAGCAGTTTATTTTTCTCTTTATCCCAGTTACGGATAGAGTCAAAATAAAATGCGCCATGGGCCTGTGCCAGTTGCAAAAACACGATAACCTTTGGTAAACAAAGCGGATGATCCGTATCGGGAAATGTGGAACTGGTATCGAAATTCCGCTCTTCGTTTTTTCTGATGACTACCGGATATTTTACACCGTTCAGTTTTACGCTGGCTTTTACGGTTTCATCAGCTGCAGATTCGATAGAAGCTTTTTCAGATTGTAAAAACCTGCCTGCCTCTTCATATACTTCCCGGGAACAAAGCAGACGGAGTGTTTTCAGATCAATCGACTTCATCTTGACCACGGTGTGCGACTGATCGTAGTGAATTTCTTCTGCTTTCAGCATATTGCGGTCCAGCAACTCCTGCAACTGTATCAATGCGGCGGCTTCATGCCTGCAGATATCACCCAGATTATAAGGACAGCTGCAACGCACTGAAAGAGCCTTCGGATCGCGGAATTTCTGAACAAAAACCTTATAGTAAGTGGAATAACTATCGTCTTTGATACGGAATGTAACTGTTTCAAACAGCTCATCGTATTCAATGAGTTCAACGTATCCGATCGCATGGATTTTCTTCCCCCTGCGGATTACTTCATCGGTCCCGTTCGTGTAAACGTATTTAATAAGGTGCGGTAAGGCCATTCAACTTTTTCTGTTTTCTTTAAGCCCCACCTGTCCAGGACAGTTCGGAAAAGGCTAATCTGCAAAAGTAAAGGAAAAAATGCTTGACTGGAAAGTTTTGGGTTCATTATCCTTTATTCAAGGGCTGACTTTCAAGCTTATAAGTAGAATCCATGGGGTTTTTCCTGTTTTTCTTTGAGGAAACAAAGGCAATGGTCAGTATAAGGGCGGACCCCAAAAGGATAAAGGGCCATTTTTTGTAAAAAACCACCTGTTTCGGATAGACGATGGCAGACGCGTCAGGAAACTCGCGGGCACCAATATCCGAGGATCTTCCCACAGGTCTTGGTACTCCGTCTATGTCTGATTTAATAAAAGGAATATTTATGCCCTGGTCAATAGCCCGGCTGGAGGGTGTCAGCATACATTCTATCGTATCCTGAAGTATGCCGGCCGCAATAGGATCTGCTGTATACAGATTATTGCTGGTATCCGTAAGCGGCTCGTTGGTGTTTTGTTTGATGATGGGGTCGTAGCCGGTGGCGACGGTATTGAAACAAAGGTTATTTCGAACTTCGAGCCGGTAACCGCTGGAGGCACAGAAGTGGCCCGTAATAACGAGTTGTGATACGTAACCGTGTGTCCTTTTGTTTCCGATGCTGTTATTGAGAACGTGCATACTGGCCCCACGCAGAAAAGGCGCCTCATTGCCCGTAGTGGTGTCACTCGCCTCCATGCGGCTGTCGATCGTACCGTAATTATCGGTATTCAGGTCAATACAGTTATAGAGATAGCTGTCTGCTCTGCCGTTCAGGCCGATATTCCAAACCCGCCAGATATATCCCCATCCATCCTTCCTGTATATATTGCAAACCGTGCCATTGCCGGCTGTCTGAAAAAGACCCGCATCATGTTTGCCATTCGGGCAGGGACCGGTTACTCGCCAGTTACTCGCGTACAATCGATAAACGGACTGCCCCAGAACCTGGCATACATCGCTGTTCGTGGAATCAACGATCACATGCAGAAAGGAAATACTGTCCACCACATTTTTAAATTCCTTAGGCGCAGCCCAGCTGCCGATAAACAAGGGCCCGGAGTGGATCAGCTTCTGGTAACTGAAACGGGCTTTGTAAAGAGCAAAACCGGATGTATCACCCGTATAGGTGGTAAAATACTGACTTGCATTGAAAGCCGTGCCGTCGAGGTTGTTGTATTCACAGTAAGAGAGTCTGAAATGACTGCAGGGAGCCTGAAGCAAAAAAGCATCGCCCTTTAAATTGCGGAACCGGAAGCCATATACTGCGTTCTTCCATCCGTTTCCGGTTATGCTGACCCCGCGGAGATTTCCCAGCCCCACCGTTTTCCCGAAATCAACGATTCCTTCGAAGTTGACTATGGTAATATTTTCAAGCTTGTCAAAAGATCCGCCATTTTCGTAATAGCCCGAACGAATGGCCAGGGTATCTCCGGATTGTAAGCCAGCCATACCGCTTTGCTGCACAGAACCCCTGCCCGAACCGATGAGAAGGGTATGTGAATAAACCTGCAATCCAAGAATCACAAATAATATAGTAAAAACAATTTTCATGTATGCAGAATATATATTGCAAAGTAACTTAATTTCATAGCGTTTTGGAATAGGTTTTGACAGATAACCGTGTACCCGCTCCTTCGTAAACAGATCTTCATGACGCGAAGCCTTTTACTTTTCCTGTTTTTTTTTCATTCCTTTTTTCCATTTGCCATATCCCAGAAACTTCGCAAGGCCGACAAAGAAGTTGTTGCAGATCTTCAGACGGATATTGGTTTTTTATCTAATGACAAACTGGAAGGAAGAAGGTCGGGCACAGCAGGCGAAACGGGTGCTTCGGATTATATAAAAGCGGCATTTGAAAAAGCCGGACTGAAACCGGTTGGAGATAGCGGAACCTTTCTGCAGCGTTTCGAAATATATGATGGAAAAGATATCAGCCATACTCTCTTTAGTATAAACGGTTCGGCGCTTCTTCTGAACACGGAATATTTTCCACTCCCATTCAGTGCCTCAGCCAAAGTGGAAGGCTCGCCGGCGATTGCCCTGCAGGAAGGCGGATCGCCCTGGTTTTACGATGTTAAAGACCTGGTAGAAAGCAGCCAGTCAAACCCTCATTTTGACCTCTCCAGATTTCTACGTGAGAAAACAAAACTGTTTGCCGGTAAAGGAGCCAGTGCAGTGATTTTTTATAACAGTTCCAAAACGGATGACGGACTGGAGTTTGATCCGGCAGAAGGAATCAGGCAGGAAAAAATTCCTGCGGTATATGTAACGAAAACCGGAAGAAAAAAATATCTGAAAGATATTTCCCAGACCCTCGACGTCGAAATAGATGTGCAGATGGAGGAGAAAAAACGATGGGGTCACAATGTGGTGGCTTATCTGGACAATGGAGCACCCTATACCGTGATACTCGGCGCACATTATGATCACCTGGGGTATGGTGAGGATGGAAATTCTTTATACCGGGGACAGGAAAAAATGATTCATCCGGGTGCAGATGATAACGCCAGCGGCACCGCCGCACTGATGGAACTCGCGCGTTTGCTGAAAAAAACAAAAGGGCTGGGAACAAACTATTTATTTGTTGCTTTTTCCGGAGAAGAATCAGGACTGATCGGGTCAAAATATTTTGCAGATCATTCTCCGATCCCTCTTTCGAAGATGGCCTATATGCTCAACATGGATATGATCGGGCGTTTGAATGACAGTACGCACGTTCTTACGATTGGTGGTTATGGCAGTTCACCCCAGTGGGCTGCAGTTATAAACGGCACGCTGAATAAAAAAATATTTGTACTGAATATAGATTCGAGCGGCACGGGCCCGAGTGATCATACTTCTTTTTATCTGAAAAATATTCCTGTTCTTTTTTTCTTCACGGGCATTCATTCGGATTATCATAAACCCACGGATCGTGCGGACAAAATCAATTACAACGGGGAGCTGCAGGTGATACGTCTGATATATGCCATTATTCAGAAGCTCGACGGAATGAATAAACCCGTATTTGCAAAAACGCGGGATAAACAATTTGGTATTGCACCGGCATTTAATGTTACTCTGGGTATTATGCCCGACTATAGTTTTTCGGGAACCGGATTAAGAATTGATGCCATCAGCGAAGGTAGGCCTGCGGAAAAAGCGGGACTCAAAACAGGTGATATCATTATCAAACTCGGCAGTTATACGGTAACCTCGCTGCAGACTTATATGGAGGCGTTGGCCAAATTCAACCGCGGCGATGAAACGAGAGTGGAATTTATGAGGGGTAAGGAAGATATGCAGGCAGCCGTTCAATTTAAATAAGAAGATGAAGGCACTCAAGCTGGATATGGAAAATATGGAGGGAGACTTTTTTGATGGCTCCCGTTTGATGGGTATCGTTGCACCGCTGAAGGGATATCGTTTCTGCTGGCAGTTAAACCGCCAGATGCGCCTCGATTTCCGGATTACCAATCAGATTGAAATTCCCATGATCCGGAAAAAGCGCCAGTATTATTTCACGGTGTACGAATGCCCCGAGCCACATAAAACGCTCACGCACTATTTATATAATAATCAGTTCGACGGGGAATTTTTATTACCTGAGTTCAGACACCTTGATTTTTTCTGGCTGCTGAAAGGAGACGCTGTATCCGATCTGCTGATGACAGAAATGATGGAATCGATAAAATCCATCACGGGTGTACAAATGGTAACGGAACTTACGCATACCAAGATCAAACACCGTGAGCACCTGATATTCTGATTGCAGTACTAGCTATTCATGCTGGCCAGAAACTCTTCATTACTTTTTGTTCCTCTCATCCTTTTCAGCAATTCATTCATGGCTTCTTCCGTGTTCATATCATTCAGGTACACGCGAAGCAGGTTCATGCGCTGCAATACTTCTCTTTCGAGTAAGAGGTCATCGCGCCTGGTGGAAGAGGCCACCAGATCAATGGCAGGAAAAATGCGCCGGTTAGCCAAACGCCTGTCGAGCTGCAGTTCCATATTACCTGTTCCTTTAAATTCTTCGAAGATCACTTCGTCCATTTTGGAACCGGTATCGATCAGGGCTGTTGCGAGAATAGTCAGCGAACCGCCGTTTTCAATTTTACGTGCTGCACCAAAAAACTGTTTTGGCTTTTGCATAGCATTGGCTTCGACACCACCACTCAATACTTTACCCGATGAAGGAGCTACGGTATTATGTGCACGTGCCAGTCGCGTAATGGAGTCCAGAAGAATCACCACATCGTGACCGCATTCTACCAGTCTTTTCGCTTTTTGCAAAGCGACGGTTGAAACCTTTACATGTTTTTCAGCCGGCTCATCAAAAGTGGAGGCAATGACTTCCGCACGAACAGAACGTTCCATATCGGTTACTTCCTCCGGACGCTCATCTACCAGAACGATCATCAGATAACATTCCGGGTGATTGAGCGCAATGGCATTGGCAACGGCTTTAAGCAGCATCGTCTTACCCGTTTTGGGCTGGGATACGATCAAACCGCGCTGTCCCTTTCCGATTGGCGTAAACAGATCGATGATACGCGTAGAAAAATCGGAAGGATTGACAAAAAGATTTAATTTCTCAAATGGGAAAAGAGGAGTCAGATAATCAAAGGGAACACGATCCCGGACTTCGTCCGGAGATTTATTGTTAATCGTTTCCACTTTGAGTAAGGCAAAATATTTTTCGCCTTCTTTTGGCGGACGAACGGATCCATATACGGTATCTCCTGTTTTGAGACCGAATAATTTTATCTGCGAAGGCGAAACATAGACATCATCGGGAGAAGAGAGATAGTTATAATCACTGCTGCGAAGGAAACCGTACCCATCGGGCATCATTTCCAAAACGCCTTCGGCCTGAATGACACCGTCGAATTCTATATTGAAATTATCGTTGCGTCTTTGTGGATATACTTTCTGTGGCTGATCCCCACCCTGGCGGTTGGGCTCAGAAGAAGAACCGTTTTCCTCATTGCCGCCTTCCTGGTTGCCCTGCTCGGTATGCTCATTTTCCTGCCCGTCAGAATCATCGGATTCTTCTGATTCCTGCTCACGGTGCTGGTTGGGCTGCTCCTGCCTCGCCTGTGGCTGGGGTTTATTATTGTTATTATTGTTGTTTTTGTAATCTGAAGGGGCAGGATTTTCCGCCGTCTCTTCATCTTCTTTTTTCCTGAGCTTTTTAACGATTGGTTTTTCCTCTTTCTTTTTGAGATCCTTTTTCGGCTCTGGTTTTTTGATTGCAATGGCCTTGGGCGCCGGATCTCCGCTTTCTACAAAAGCCTCTTCGCTTGAATTGGCTGTTGTTGTTTTTACAATGCGCTTACGCTTGGGTTTGTCGTCATCCTCTGCGCCTGCTGATTTTTCGCTGGGCGTAAGGGCCTGTTTATCTAATATTTTATAAACGAGTTCCTGCTTATCGAGTTTTTTTGAATTGGGGATTTTCAGCTGCTCAGCGATATCGAGCAGTTCGGGAACGAGCATGTCGTTTAGTTGAAGTATGTCGTACATAATAAAGCTTGAGAATTACGGCAGTAAGGACTGACCTGTAGAAAAAAGAATTGGTGAATGTATTTTGATTAAAAGACGGGCGGAATGACTAAAACTGACAGTTGCGAGCAAAGGATAAGAACGAATCAGCCTGATTCCGGTGCAATGATAATATAAAAACGGAAAATCTAAAAAAATATTTCAAGGATTATCTTTGCCCTCTTTATTCACCCGCAAGCCTGATATATCAATGTTTAACAAACGTGTCAAAATCAAAGATGCCCTGGGAATTCCGGCTGGAACAGGGGAAATAACGGTCATGGGATGGGTGCGAACCTTCAGAAATAACCAGTTTATTGCTTTAAATGATGGTTCTTCCAACGAAAACCTTCAGGTTGTGCTCGAATTGGGTCTTTTTGATGACATATTGTTGAAAAAGATCACAACGGGCGCTTCTTTGCGAGCAGTGGGCCAGCTTGTTTCTTCCGTGGGTAAGGGGCAGCAGGTGGAGTTAAAAGCCACGAAACTGGATATTCTGGGCCTTAGTGATGCCGAAAAATTCCCTCTGCAGCCAAAAAAACACAGCCTGGAGTTCCTCAGGGAAATTGCACATCTCCGTTTCAGGACAAATACTTTCGGATCCGTTTTCCGTATACGTCATGCGCTTGCTTTTGCCGTGCATCAGTTTTTTAATGAAAGGGGCTTTATCTACCTCCATACACCGGTGATTACGGCATCAGATGCCGAAGGTGCGGGTGAAATGTTTAAAGTTACCACGCTGCCTTTTGATCAGACACCCCGCAACGAAGGCGGCGAAGTTAATTTCAAGGAGGATTTCTTCGGCCGGGCCACAAACCTTACGGTAAGCGGACAACTTGAAGGAGAACTCGCAACCATGGGTTTTTCCGAGATCTATACTTTCGGCCCCACATTCAGGGCAGAGAACTCAAACACCACCCGGCATCTGGCGGAATTCTGGATGATTGAGCCCGAAGTGGCTTTCAATGATCTCGAAGACAATATGAACCTGGCGGAGGATTTTGTGCGCTACCTGATTGGCTATGTTCTGAAAAATAACCGGGCCGATCTGGAATTTCTGGATCAGCGCCTGGCAGAAGAGGAAAAACAAAAACCGCAGATTGAGCGCAGCGAAATGGGACTGATTGAAAAGCTGGAATCGGTTGTGAGTCAGGATTTCGAGCGAATCACCTATACTGAGGCAATTGATATTTTACTGCAGTCACCTGCTTATAAAAAGAAGAAGTTCAAATACGACATCACCTGGGGCACCGACCTGCAAAGCGAACACGAACGTTATCTCGTGGAAAAGCATTTTAAAAAACCGGTAATCGTAACCAACTATCCCAAAGAGATCAAGGCATTTTATATGCGCCAGAATGAAGATGGTAAAACCGTAGCCGCCATGGATATACTGGCCCCGGGAATCGGTGAAATTGTAGGCGGCTCCCAAAGGGAAGAAAGGCTTGACCTGCTGGAAGCCAGAATGAAGGAAATGCATATTCCCGTGGAACAAATGTGGTGGTACCTCGACAGCCGCCGGTTTGGAACCGTGCCTCATGCCGGATTTGGACTTGGATTTGAAAGGATGGTGCTTTTTGTTACCGGAATGACCAATATCCGCGACGTGATCCCCTTTCCGCGCACGCCCAAGAATGCGGAGTTTTAATGCGTTTATTGTTTATGGTTTATGGTTTATCGCCAACCGCCAACCGCCAACCACCAACCGTCAACTGGCAACTTAGCACCCGCCCATCACGGAAATCAACCGTTTTACACTTTATTTCCCGCCCGAAAAAAGAATTAATATTTATAAATCTATAATTATCAATTAGTTACTCTTTTACATTCCAAAAGTATTGACTGTACTATGGTACTTTGTTTTGCATAGTACTAAATAACTTCCTATATTTGTATCGCAAGCGGGAATTCATTCATTAAAAAGCAAGACCATGAATATCGAAAATACACAGAGCCAGATGCGCAAAGGCATCCTGGAGTTCTGTATCCTCTCTATCATCCGGCGTGGAGAGGCCTACCCTTCCGACATCGTTGAGGAGATGAGATCTGCGAATCTCAATATCCTGGAAGGAACCCTTTACCCTTTGCTCACCCGATTGAAAAACGCGGATATGCTCACTTATCGCTGGGTGGAAAGCAATTCGGGCCCCCCGCGTAAATATTTTTCACTCACGGAAAAAGGTCTGGCTTTTTATCGTGAACTGGAAACGACCTGGAAAGAGCTCGCCAACGCAGTGGATGCATTGGCTAACCGAAGTGAGAAAATGCCCGAAAATCCATAACAACCTTAACAACTCCAAATAAGCATATAATGAAAAAGATCATCAACATAAACTTTCACAGCCGGGTTATCCCGATTGAAGAAACGGCTTATGATATATTGCGCAAATATGTCGACAGTCTGAAAAAACACTTTGCGGGTGAAGAAGGCGGAGACGAAATCGTGAATGATATCGAAAACCGTTTCGCAGAACTTTTTTCCGACCGTCTGAAAAAAGGTGCAACCTGCATCACCGATGCGGATGTGGACGAAATCATTACGAGTATGGGCAGACCTGAAGATTTTGATCAGGAGGAAGCCAGTACGACAAACAACAGCACCACAGGCGCAAAGCAGTCCTATTCCCATAGCCAGGAAACGGCAACGGAAGAACCCAGACGCCTGAACCGTTCCGAAAACGACAAAATGCTGGGTGGTGTTTGCGGAGGTATCGCAGCCTATCTTAAAATTGATTCATCCATTGTACGAATTCTGTTTGCGCTGTTAACCCTGGGTTTTGGAACAGGTATACTGGTTTACCTGATTCTGTGGGTCGTTCTTCCCACAAAAACAATGGTCACCAATATCCGGAAAAGACTTTTCCGCGATACGGACCACAAAGTAGTCGGTGGTGTAGCCGGCGGACTCGCTGAATATTTTAATATAGAAGTATGGATACCCCGGCTTATTTTCTGCCTTCCTCTCATACTGGGTATCTTGAGATCGCTTTTCCGTCACGCCTGGTTTGATGTCGGCAGCACATTTTCCTTTCTTGCGAACGGTTTCGGAGGCGGACTGACCACTCTCTATATTATTCTCTGGATCGTTTTACCGGAGGCAAAAACGGCTTCGGAAAAACTCGAAATGCGCGGTGAGAAAATTGATCTGGAATCGATAAAAAACACGATTAAAGGTGATCTGGAAGGATTCAGACAAAAAGCCACTGTTGTAGGTTCTGAAATCAAACAGAAAGCGGAAGAGTTCAGTAGTGAAGTAAAAAACAGATCCGGCAGTTTCAGAAAAGAAATTGCCAGTGTTAACGGTCCCGCCCGCGGTATCGGACACGCGATCGGGGTGCTTTTCAAGGCTTTCTTTTTATTCATCTCCGTGATCGTTGCCTTTGCACTCGTAACGGCTTTGTTCGCGCTGATCTTTACAGGAGCCGGCGTGCTTCCCCTGAAAAACTATTTCATACAGGGATTCTGGCAGAATGTGCTGGCCTGGTGTGTTCTGGTTCTCTTCCTGATTCTTCCCGTCGTTGGCCTGCTGACCTGGCTCATACGACGTATTATCGGAGCAAGAAAAGGCAGTAGCTATTTGGGATATACATTTGGTGGTCTCTGGACCATTGGTCTGATATGCCTCATTTTTTTAGCGGCGCAGGTAAGCTCTGCGTTCAGAACAAGAAATGGCGTAAAGGAGGATATTGTTTTCAACGCACCATCCACCGGCAAACTGATAGTAAAAATGGATGATGCCAGACCCTTGTTCACTGACACAGACGACTGGATGGGTGTCGACTGGCATCACAAAGGTCCATTCATCGAAATATCAGATGACAGTGTAAGTATGAATACAGTCGGTATTAATGTGGTCATGAGCAAGGACAGCGCCTGGCATATCAGCAGCCAGAAAATGAGCAGGGGGTATAACCTTTCCGAAGCACGCAGCACAGCCGATCAGATTGTATTTCCAGTACAGCAAAACGATAGTATCCTCATTCTGCCCCGCGGTTTTACCATTAAACCAAGTCAGCGTTTTCATAACCAGCAGGTACTGGTAGTCATCGAAATGCCTGTAGGAAAAAGGATTTTGATGAGCAAAAGTCTGGACAACTATCACTGGTTTAATGTAAAGGGTAACTACACGAATGTAAATGTGAGTGAGGACTACGACAACGAAGAAGCTTCTTCCTGGGACACGGAAGTGGAATATATCATGACCAGGGATGGCCTGGAAAGAACGGGAAAATCAAATTCCACGGATGCCGACGATGACGATGAAGATAACGGGAACAGGAAGTCTGTTCCGTCTGACAGTACACGTAAGAAGGAAGACAACCCGAAAGGAGAATATCGTTACCATAAATCAAAAACGGCAGAAATCATTTTGCAGAAAGAATCAGGTTCAGGTAATACCATTGAAAACGGTGACTTGAAATCGGGAGCAACCCTGCTTCTGCTGACCAGTCTGAGTTAAGATTATTGTTAAACAAATCATTTTACTGGTCCCGGCTCAGCCGGGACCATATTATTTATTGGCTGCCTGAGGTGCAAGTTTTAATTTCGCAGCCGGTTTATCAAACATCGGACAGAATATGAAAATCACTCCCTTTACCCAAAAACACATTGCACTGGGTGCGAAAATGGCCGAATTCGCCGGCTATAATATGCCGATCAGTTATACCGGTATAAACGACGAACACCTCGCGGTGCGCCGTTATGCAGGTGTTTTTGATGTGAGCCATATGGGAGAATTTATTTTGAAAGGCCCGAAAGCCCTGGACCTGATTCAAAGCGTGACCTCCAATGATGCATCCAAATTATCGGACGGCCAGGCGCAGTACAGCTGTCTGCCAAATGAAAACGGTGGCATTGTCGACGACCTCCTGGTCTATTGTATCCGTAAATACGAAGTGTATATGCTGGTCGTTAATGCGGCCAATATTGAAAAAGACTGGAACTGGATCAAACGCAACAATACCGAAGTGGACATGGAGGATATATCATCGAAAACCTGTTTACTCGCCGTGCAGGGTCCCCTGGCCACGAAGATTTTGCAACCGCTTACCTCCATGGATCTGATGAACCTGAAATACTACAGTTTTGTAAAAGGGAAATTTGCCGGTGTGGACAATGTACTCATCAGCGCAACAGGTTATACCGGAGCAGGCGGCGTGGAAATTTATTTCGAGGATAAAAATGAGGCAGCAAATAAAATATGGGATGCCATTTTTGAAGCAGGGAAAGACCAGGGACTTAAAGCCGCGGGACTCGCTGCGAGAGACACCCTGCGACTGGAAATGGGATATTGCCTCTACGGGAATGATATTGATGACCACACTTCACCGATCGAAGCCGGACTCGGCTGGATTACAAAATTCACAAAGCCCTTTATCGGGCGTGAACTGATTGAAGAAAAAAAGAAAAAAGGACTTCAGAAAAAACTTGTCGGATTCGAATTGCTGGAGAAAGGCATTCCGCGTCATGGCTACGAAATCAAAGATTTTTCGGGGGCTACGATTGGAGAAGTTACTTCAGGCACCCAGTCGCCCAGTTTAAACAAAGCCATCGGTCTCGGATATGTCCGGGATACTTTTTCGAATCTTGATGATAAAATTTATATTAAAGTCAGAGATAAACTTTTGCAGGCCCGTGTGGTCAAACTGCCTTTTATATCCTAACTACACTATCGTTAAACCGGATGCCAAACACGAAACCTTTTTTATATACTTCCATGTCCCCTGCCCTTTTACATCTTTATGATGTATCTCAGGCTACCGTGGTGATCATTGATGTTTTGCGGGCAACGTCCACTATTGCCACTGCCCTGTATAACGGAGCCCGTTATATTGTGCCGGTGGACAGTGTGGCAAAGTGTATTGAACTGGGGAGGCAGATCAACTGCATAACGGCCGGGGAGAGGGATGGCAAAATTGCAGAGGGACTGAGTTATGGAAATTCCCCGTTTGAATATGATCGCCCTTTCATCGCCGGAAAGATCCTGGTGCTGACCACCACCAATGGTACCCGCCTGTTACATATGGCTCTGGATAAGGGTGCGCGCGAAATAGTAACCGGGATCTTTTGCCAACCTGGATGCCGTAGCGGATTATCTTGTTCAACAAAAAAATAATGTGATTTTAGCCTGTGCCGCCTGGAAGGATAAAATAAATATTGAAGACAGTTTATTTGCAGGCGCTGTAATAGAAAAAGTAAAAGAACATTTTACCATTGAATGCGATGCATCACATATCGCGTTAAATCTTTACCAGAGCGCAAACGGCAATATGTACGAATTCATGAAAAAAAATAATGCATCGCATTATAACCGGCTGACGGCTTATGGCCTGGAAAAAGATATTCGTCACTGCCTCGAACCCAACACGGCCAACGTGCTTCCCATTTATGAAGATGGCAAACTGAAAATTTACTGAGCCATTTCCCAGGCTTCCATTTTATTTTCAAAAACGTCCAGGGGCATACAGCCGTCTTTCAATACTTCATCATGAAATGCGGCTACATTCATTTTGTCCCCCAGTTCATTGGTAAAACGGGTTCTTAATTCCCGGATGACCATGGCGCCCGTTTTGTAACTCAGGGCCTGGGCAGGTATGGCAATATATCTTTCAATTTCTGCTGTTGCTCCCTGTAAACTGATGGCCTCATTGCCCATCATGTATTCTATCGCCTGTTCGCGCGTCATTTTTTTCTCGTGCATGGCTACATCCACCACCAGGCGTATTGCGCGGTGAATTTCATCTCCAAGGGCTCCTTCCAGCTGGTAGGGATCAGTATACAGGCCGAGTTCCTTACCCAGAGATTCTGAATACAGGGCCCATCCTTCGCCATAAGCTCCATACCATGCGAATCTTCTGAACTGCGGCAGCAGTGTGTCTTCCATTTGAATCGACATCTGGTAATGGTGACCGGGAATGGCTTCGTGAAGGAAAAGGGATTCCATTCCGGAAGTTGTATTGAATTTCGTGGCGTCGAGGATCGGTACATAAAATATTCCCGGACGGGTACCTCCCGGATCGCCCTGAATATATTCTGCACTGGCGCTGGCGGCACGGAAGGCTTCCGTCTGATGAATTTCAAACTTCATTTTTGGCGTGCGGCCGAAAAGTTTTGGAAGGTTGGGTGTAATGGTTGCCTGAATACTTTTGAAGGCATTTAAAACCTCCTCAGGCGTTTTATACGGCATGAATCGCGGATCGTTTTTCATGAACTCAAAAAAGGAATCGAGGCTGGCCTTGAAACCGGTCTTCAGTTTAGTCGTTTCCATTTCGGCGCGAATCCTTTTTACCTCCGACAGGCCGGTCTGGTGTATTTCTTCAGCGGTTTTGTTAGTGGTTGTCCAGTAGCGGATCAGGTACCCGTATAATTTCTTTCCGTTGGGCAACTCGTCGTAACCTATGCTGCTGCGGCTTTTGGGCAGGTATTCGGTTTGCAGGAAATCAGCCAGTTTTTTATAAGAGGGTTCAAGTATTTCTGTAATGACCTTGGTTAAGTCTGCCTTAATACGTTCCTTATCTTCCGCGCTAAAGGAATCGGGCAGAGTCGTTAGGGGAGTATAAAAGACGTTTTTAGTAATATCCGGTGTGACCATACTGGCCATTTCCGGAATCATTTTTTCCACCAGCGGGCGGGGAAGAATATACCCGTTTTGAAGTCCCTTCCGGAAATAAACAATCGAGCTGTCTGCATAGGCCTGGAATTTACCTGCTCTTTTTATCCAGTTTTCATAATCCTCCACGGTTTTAAAAGGCTGCACGCCCGTGCCACTGCCCATCTGTCCAAGAAAAATGGGCAGACCTTCAAACTGCGTAAAAGGAATGTACTGGAGATTGGGCATCCATACCGTACTCACGGCAAAATGTAAATCAATGCCTTCCAGCTGCATGGACATTTCCCGGACAAAAATATCATAGCTGATTTTGTCATTCTGATTGAGTTTGTCCCGGTCAAAAGCCAGTATTTTTTGCAGATAATTACCGTAAAACAGACGCAGGGTATCCATATAACTATCCGTAAAATCCACAGGCAGCTGGTCGTTAAACCGGTTGTCGCCATTCTGGGAAGCTTCGATCGGATAGTATCTCATGCGCTCACTGTAATAATCATTCAAAACCCGGCCCAGTTCTTTATTATTACGGACGGAACGGTCGGGGTGCATGAGTTTACAGGAAGTAAAACAACAAGAGATCAGAAGGGATACGTATAAGAAAAATTTCATGCGGATTCGTTTGGGATCTAAAGCTAAGCAATTCAATTATGAAGGAAAACAGAAGCAAATAATTTTAAGGGCAGAATGCATGGGAATTTATTTTTTCACATATCTTCGCCGGACTAAAGCTGCTTATCCGGCCGTATGCCCGACCTTATGCATCCCGAAATCGTATTCATCAAAACCGCAATGATCAAATAAAAATCGCTAAAAATCGCTCTGGCAACGGATTGGTACAACAATTGCTGTCTGCGTTATATATTTTTATGTTTTACAGCCTTTCGATTATTCATTAACTCTTCTTAAAATGATTCTTATGAAGCTTAAGTACATTCTACTTTTCGCAGTTTCGTCACTTTTTCTATTCTCCTGTGTGAGTACTAAAAAATTTAAAGCGATGCAGGCAATGATGCAGGGTCGCTTTGATTCTCTGAGCGCTGAATACGCCAAGCTCCAGGGAGAACTGAAAACATGTAACGACAATACTGCTTCCCTTACCTCTAAAAACACAGGCTTACAGGGACAGATAGACGAACTGAACAAACAAATCACTTTCCTCAGAGAAAACAATACCCAGGCTCTGAAACAACTGGAAGACATGTCTGTCATTTCCGGTTCACAGGCTGAAAGTATCAAGAAATCTCTTGAAAACATTGGTGCCAAGGATGCTTACATCCGCGATCTGCAGTCAGCAATGGCTCACAAGGATTCCCTGAACATGGCGCTCGTCATGAACCTCAAGGGCGCGGTTGGTCCTAACGATTCAGACATCAATATCAAGGTTGACAAAGGTGTTGTATTCATCGACATTTCCGACAAACTGTTATTCAAAAGCGGAAGCTTCGTAGTATCAAAGGGTGCTAAAGAAGTTCTTGCCAAGGTTGCTGCTGTTCTGAAGAACCAGCCGGATGTTGAATTTATGGTTGAAGGAAACACAGATAATGTGCCTTTAAAAGGTCATCCTGATTTAGTTGACAACTGGGATCTGAGCGTTAAACGTGCTACTTCAGTAGTTCGTATCCTGGACAAGACTTACGGAATTCCTCCGGCAAAAATGACTGCTGCAGGCCGTGGAGAATATGTTCCATTGATGTCGAACGATACCAAAGAAGGTCGTGCTGCTAACCGTCGCACAAGAATCGTCATCCTCCCGCTGTTGGATCAATTCTTCAAGTTGCTCGAAAAGAAAGGATAATTATTTAGTTCCTTTTCATACGAAATCATTTTACAGGTCCCCAGTTTTGGGGACCTTTTTTATGGGTTGATGGGTCAAATGGTGGAATAATGGTTACCGGCTTTTGGACTAATGTGGGAAATGTGGAATTTTGGAAATGTGTAAATGGGAGAATGAATTTCATTCCCACGTTCCCACAAATCATTGCGAAGCAATGATGTACAATTCCACATTTCCATATTGTGAAAAACACGATCTAACGAAAAGTCAGGATAGACTATACAATCAGTAGCCGCGCACGTTTTTACCTTCCATGTAATTGATGAAGGCTTTGTTTACCACGCGGTTGCCTCCTGGTGTGGGATAGTTGCCCGTGAAATACCAGTCTCCGGTATTGGTCGGGCAGGCCAGATGAAGAGATTCAATGGTCTGATAAATAACCTGTACCGGTGTTTTGATATCCGGTGGGGTGATCAGCTGGGCAATTTTATCGGAGATTTCCTGAGTAGTAAAGGGTTTGTATACCTGACGCACCACGTTTTCTGTATGTAACTGCCCCAGACGTTCAAGCTCTTTACAGTGCTCATACATTTCATTCAGGCAATTTTCTTTTCCTCTTTCCTGCATCAGGGTAATGGCTGCGCGGAAGGCAATGAAATCCTTGAGCTTGCTCATATCAATGCCATAACAATCCGGATATCGGATCTGGGGGGCGGAAGAGACAATAATGATTTTTTTTGGTTCCAGTCTCGCGAGCATACGCACGATACTTTCCCGCAGCGTCGTGCCGCGCACAATAGAATCATCAATCACAACCAGGGTGTCGAGATCCTTTTGCACCGTGCCATAAGTAATATCATATACATGTTGCACCATTTCATTGCGGCTCGCATCGGCCGTAATAAATGTGCGCATCTTCACGTCTTTGGTCGCAATTTTTTCAATACGGATTTTTCGGTTGATCATCTGCGAGAGGCGTTCTTCTGTCAGATCATTTCCCCAGGAAAGAATTCTTTCGATCATTACTTTTTTCAGGTAATCATCAAGTCCCTTCCACATGCCATAAAAAGCCACTTCAGCGGTGTTGGGAATAAAAGAAAAAATGCTGTTTTTCAAATCGTGATTAACAGAATTCAGAATCTGTTCGCTCAGATTATATCCCAGGGCAATACGTTCACGATAAATTTTTTCATCACTTCCCCTCGAGAAATAAATTCTTTCAAAACTGCACGCCCTGCGTTCTTTGGCCGGAATGATCTGTTCCACGTTAAAACGCCCGTCTGATTTGGCAATCAGGGCGTTGCCCGGCATCAGCTCCAGTACTTCGTTCTCGCCTACATTAAATACAGTGCGGATGGCAGAACGTTCTGATGCCGCCACGATGATTTCATCGTTGGCGAAATAATAAGCAGGGCGAATGCCATGGGCATCGCGGAAAACAAATCCGTCCCCGTTTCCAACCAGTCCGCCCACGGTAAAACCGCCATCAAAAAGCGGAAGTGCTTTTTGTAATACTTTTTTCAGATCCAGCTCCTCAGGCATTTCTTCGTCGGACTGCACAATGAAATGATGAATCACTTCCATCATCGCTGCCAGATCGCTTTGCTTTTGGAATTCCCCCGGTTCAATATTGATCAGCGCAAAGAGCTCATCGGTATTCACCAGGTTGAAGTTGCCGGCCAGCGCCAGATTACGGGCCGGAATGGTATCTCTCTTTATAAAAGGATGACAGAATTCAACATTATTCTTACCCTGTGTTCCATACCGTAGATGACCCAGCAAAAGTTCTCCCATAACAGAAATATGACCTTTCAGTAGTCCTGGATGTTTGATGATGTCAGGCTGGTATTTTTCGAGATCCTTTACTTCCTCATTGATTTTAGAGAAAATATCGGCAATCGGCTGGTTATTGCTGCTGCGGATACGATGAAGAAAGGGGTGTCCGGGTTCAATATTGAGCTTCACAGAAGCCACACCCGCGCCGTCCTGACCGCGGTTATGCTGTTTTTCCATGAGCAGGTAGAGCTTGTTTAAGCCATACAATGCCGTACCATATTTTTGGAGATAAAAGGAGAAAGGTTTGCGAAGTCTGATGAATGCCAAACCGCATTCATGTTTAATTTCGTCGCTCAATTTTTTCTTTTTTAGGGCAGCAAACCCGGCGAATGCTGCTCATTTTCGTTTTTCCGGCCATTTATCAGCAGAAAAAGGGCTTTTGAACGAAAGTGAAGCGCAAAGGTAATCGATTTGTGATAAAGAAGAAAGTGCGGTGCGGGAGAAAGCGTTAAAGAATCGTATGAGAAGGTCAAAAAGGTGGGAACGCCTGATTCTGTTGGATTTATGCGGTGCCGTTCAGATTTGTAAAGAACTCGAATTCATAAAATGGATTAGGGAAGCAGCATTTTCAGATTAAGCTTTTTGAGGATATTATGACGGTGAACCTCCACTGTTTTAATGGAAATATTCAGTTTGGTTGAAATATCCTTGGAGGAACTGCCCTGTTTGATCAGATTGATGACATCCATCTCTCTTTCCGTGAGTGAATTAACAGCGGACATGTTATGCGGATCCTCACTGGATTCCGACATAAGCTCCTTCATTTCCTCGCAGATAAATTTATTTCCCAGTGAAACCTCCAGAATGGCGGTGATCATTTCCTCGCGGGAAGAGTTTTTTGTAACATATCCGCTGGCACCCAGTTGCAGCATTTTTTTAGCATAAGCGGGCTGGGTGTGCATGGTAACCGCAATGATCTGTGTAGTTGGAGACACTTCTTTAATCTGACGGGTGGCTTCAATGCCGGAAAAAGGTGCCATATTGATATCCATGAGCACCACGTCAGGTTTTTCTGACTTGCTTACCTTAACAGCCTCTTCAGAATTCGACACCGTACCAATCACTTTAAAGCGGTTGTCACGGCTAAGAATAAAAGACCAGGTTTCTCTAATCAGTTTGTGATCATCTGCAATTAAAATACTGATCATAACAGGTGTTTTCAAGCGGCCTTAACCGGATAGTTCAGTTTCAGGGTTCCTACTTGTAAATTACAATAAGACAGCGAAACTTGTAACGGACAGTTTCGAATTTAATATTTAAATGTCGCCGGTCAACTAATTGGACGAAGTAAACTGCCTGGTCTGCCATTTGGACAAGTTACCGCAATCGCGATAGTCTCCATCGATCATAATATAGTAGGTGGAAATCCTGGACTGAAACCAGGTTTGAAGTGCTTTATTTTTCTTTTGTTCAAGGGCCCTTTGTGATATTCTGTTGTAATCGTCTTTCAGATTTTCCCTGTGCGGTTCAGATTTGGAAATGATATGGACAATTCCGCACGCCTTTTTTCCCCCTGTCGTCTGTAAATACAGTGGGCTGCGAAAACTGACCAGCCGTCAGGTTCTGCTTCTTCAGCAACAATACCATTTCTTTGTCAAGTTCGTCAATCTGCAGGTAGTTGGAACCGTTGCGGGCCATCAGAATACCTGCCGTAAACTTGGCATTCGGATCGTCGCTGTATTTGGCTACGGCTTCGCCGAACCCGATCGATCCGCTGACCAGTAACTGCCGGATAGAATCCAACTTCAGAATCGCTGTCTGCGACTCCGGTTCCGTGATTTGCGGAATACGTAAAATATGGCGGATAACCGCGTCATCTCCGTTGCGGCTGACCATTTGAATAATATGATACCCGAACTGGGTTTTTATAACCGGAGAAATCTGACCTTCTTTCAACCTGAACGCAGCCGAGAGGAAAACGGGATCCCATTGTTTCTCGAGCCGGTTGATCTGATACATTCCTCCCTTGTCCTTACTTCCCGGATCATCGGTATATAAAGAAGCCAGCGTTTCGAATTTCTTACGACCGCTTTCAACATCCTGTTTGTATCCATTCAGTTCGTCAATGGCCAGCAATTCAATATCGCGACTCGGTTTTGGATATACCACGATCTGTCCGATCTGCAATTCAGATTCATAATACAGGAGACTGTCCTTCGGAATTTTGTCGTAATATTCTTTAACTTCTGTGGGCGTAATTTTGATGCCTTCCACAATTTTCGAACGCATGCCCTGTGCCATACGCTGTTCTTTAATGGGCTGGCGGAATTCATCCTCATCTGGTATACGGTTCTTCCCGCGATCTGTTCCAAAGCTTCCTTGCTTCCGTACTGCGAAACGAAATACCGGATCTTCTGATCAATTTCTGCGTCTATTTCTTCTTCCGTAACCGGAATGGAATCTTTTTCTGCCTGAAGAACAAGGGCTTTCTGAACCAGCATGCCATCCAGGATGGTGCATCCGTCTGCTCCTGGCCACCCTGGCGTTTGATGTCTTCGTTGGCTATAAAAATCTCTGACTTCAGCACGATTTTATCGCCTACAATACCGACAATTTTATCTGCCACTACTTTTTGCTGGGCACCGGCGCCAAGCACCAGCAACAGGGAAAAACCAGCAAACAGAATTTTTTTCATAAACGGAAATCTTAACGAACCAACAAATCTACATTCATTCAGCACCAGCAAAACAAGTATTAACATATTTTTCTTAAGCCTAAAGCTCAAAGCTCAAAGCCTAAAACTCTTTTGTGTTTGCCATTTTCAAAACCGCAAAAGATCTAATCAGAGACCAGTTTTAGGCTTTGAGCTTTGAGCTTTAGGCTTTAAGCTTATAACGTTCTCTTCACTTCCTCCTCTTCATATGCCTCTACGATATCGCCCACATGATAATCGGTATAGTTCTTTATAACAATACCACACTCCATACCCGAGGGCACTTCCTTTACATCATCCTTGAATCTCTTCAGGGAAGCCAGTTCGGCTGTTGCTCCTTCACCGATCGGATAGACTACAATACCGTCCCGTACCAGCCTGATCTTGGAATTCCTGTAGATCTTGCCATCGAGTACATAACAGCCGGCAACAGTTGCCTTATCGAATTTGAACACATTGCGTATCTCCACATTGGCAACCACTTTTTCCTGGATCTTGGGTTCAAGCATACCTTCCATCGCGCTCTTCACTTCTTCGATCGCATTGTAGATAATGGAATAGGTCTTGATCTGAACACCTTCGTTTTCGGCGAGTCGCGCTGCCTGAACAGAGGGACGCACGTTGAATCCCACAACCACCGCATCGGAGGCCGTGGCCAGCAGCACATCACTTTCCGTAATGGCACCGACGGCTTTATGAACCACTTTCACTGCTATTTCTTCCGTTGAGAGCTTCTGGAGAGAATCGCTCAGGGCTTCTACAGAACCATCCACATCCCCTTTAAGGATCAGGTTGAGTTCCTTAAAATTACCCAGAGCCAGACGACGGCCGATTTCATCCAGGGTGATATGTTTCTTGGTACGGATACCCTGTTCACGGGCCAGCTGACCACGCCGGTTGGCGGTTTCCTTGGCATCCCCTTCATCCGCAAATACCTTGAATTTTTCTCCTGCCTGAGGCGCTCCGTTCAATCCGAGCAGTAATACCGGGGAGGAGGGAGGTGCATCGTCAATTTTCTTGTTTCTTTCGTTGAACATGGCTTTGATACGTCCGAAATACTGACCGGAAACCACGAGGTCACCGCTTTTCAGTGTTCCGCCCTGCACCAGCACCGTGGCCACATAACCCCTTCCTTTATCCAGTGAAGCTTCGATAACGGTACCGGACGCTTCCCGGCTCGGATTGGATTTGAGATCGAGAATTTCTGCTTCCAGCAGAATCTTTTCGAGCAGCAGATCCACATTGAGTCCTTTCTTGGCAGATATTTCCTGACTCTGGAATTTACCACCCCAGTCTTCCACCAGGATATTCATTCCTGCCAGCTGCTCTTTTATTTTTTCCGGATTGGCTCCGTCCTTATCAATTTTATTGATCGCAAAAACCATCGGCAGATTCGCTGCCTGGGCATGCGAAATCGCTTCTTTGGTTTGCGGCATGATCGCATCGTCCGCAGCGATTACGATGATGGCGATATCGGCTGCCTTGGCACCACGGGCACGCATAGCCGTAAAGGCTTCATGACCCGGTGTATCAAGGAAAGTGATTTTCTTACCTGTCGCCGTCGTTACCTGGTAGGCACCGATATGCTGTGTGATACCGCCGGCTTCGCCCGCCACCACATTGGCTTCGCGGATAAAGTCAAGCAGGGAGGTTTTACCGTGATCCACGTGACCCATGATCGTAACCACAGGCGAGCGCGCCACCAGGTCCTCCGGTGTATCAATAACTTCATCTTCTTCCAGTTCCAGCGCGTCATCAATACCGATGAATTCAACAGTATAGCCAAATTCGCCTGCCACCAGTTCAATCACATCTGCTTCCAGGCGCTGGTTGATGGACACCATCATACCAAGGCTCATACATTTACTGATGATATCGGCATAACTCACGTCTATCAGGTTGGCCAGCTCACTCACACTGATGAATTCCGTAACCTGCAGCTTGGTGTTTTCCTGGGATTCACCGCCACTGTGCTCCGCATTTTCCTCACGGCGTGCGCGACGGTACTTGGCTTTGCTTCCTCTTCCGCGTCCACCCGTTCCGGCAAGCTTGGCCTGTGTTTCGCGTATCTTTTCCTGAATTTCTTTTTTATCAATTTCTTTCTGATCACGAGGATTTGCCGTGCTGCGGTTCGTGGCACTGGCCGGCGAACGCAGGTCGCGACGCAGAATGGGTTTGGCGCCACTGCTCGGACGGGTTGGATCCCGCTGAACCGGAGTTCCTATTCCGGATGGTTTTCCCGGAGCGCCGCCACCTTCTCTTTTCTCGATCGGAATGCGCTTGCGCTTTCTCTTCTCGTCAGAGAGTTTGGGTTTTTCAGATTCCACGGGCAATTCAATCTTGCCGAGAATGCGCGGACCTTCAATCTTGTCTACATGAATATTTTCAATAGTCGCTTCGTCTGATTTCTCCACTTCGGGTTCTGCCACTTCTTCCACCACGATCTCGGCTTTGGGTTCCGCAACCGGGGGCAGGATGGCTTCTGCAGGAACTTCCACGACGGCCGCCACTTCTTCCGGCTCTTTTTTCTTAACCGTTTTTTTAGGGCGGGTAGAAGAATCAATAGTAGAGAGGTCTATCTTGTCAATGATCTTCGGCCCTTCAATATCAGGCGCCTCGATCTTGATGATTTCAGGTTCTTTCTTTGGCTCTTCTATTTTAACGGGAGCTTTTACTTCCTCAACAGCTGCCACAACGGGCTCTTCTTTTACCGGCTTCTTGTTGGGGTCCTTGCGGAACAATACCGTCTCATCTTCCTTCTTGCGCTTCGCTTCCACGCTGCCTTTCGGAAGATCAATCTGATTGCTCTTGATCTTGGCTACTTTATCTCCCTGGAATTCGTGCTGGAGGGACCGGTACATATCATCGGTCAGCTTTGCAGTGGGTTTCAGGTCGTCTTTACTGAATCCCTTGCCTACCAGAAATTCAACAAGGGTTTCCTTACCGATGTTGAACTCCTTGGCTGCCGCCATTAAACGTGGTGTTGTCGTTTCTGCCATATGAATTGAATCCATGAACTGCCGGTCCGTCCATGGACCGTCGTCATGCTTTTAAAATGAATAGTTTATCATCAAGAACTCCCGTAATCATAAAATCATGATTATAGGTTTATTCTTTTTCGAATTCTTCTTTGAGAACACGACGAACTTCTTCGATCGTTTCTTTTTCCAGATCTGTTCTGCGTTCCAGCTCCTCCACCGACAAATCAAGCACACTGTGGGCCGTATCACAACCGATTCTCTTCAGTTCGTCAATGATCCAGGTTTCGATTTCATCGCTGAATTCATCCAGATCAATATCAAATTCCGTGGTTTCGCCTTCGTTATCACGGAACACATCGATGGAATATCCCGTCAACTCCTGGGCCAGCTTAATGTTTACGCCTTTTCTTCCGATCGCCAGTGAAACCTGATCCGGTTTCAGATAGACATTAACATGCAGCTTTTCGCTGTCTATGTCCATGCTGGTAATTTTGGAAGGCGTCAGCGAACGCTGCAGCAGCAACTGGATATTGGCGGTATAATTAATAACGTCGATGTTTTCGTTTTTCAGTTCGCGCACAATACCATGAATACGGCTTCCCTTCATGCCCACACAGGCGCCCACCGGATCAATACGGTCGTCGTAGGATTCCACGGCCACTTTGGCTCTTTCACCGGGTTCACGCACGATTTTTTTGATGACGATAAGGCCATCAAAAATTTCAGGTACTTCTATTTCCAGAAGTTTGGCCAGGAACAGGGGACTGGTACGGGAGAGAATGATTACCGGAGAGTTGTTCTTCATGTCCACTTTCTTCACCACGGAACGGATACTTTCTCCTTTTTTGAAATAATCCTGGGGTATCTGTTCTGACTTGGGAAGAATGAGCTCATTGCCTTCTTCATCCAGCAGTAAAATTTCTTTTTTCCAAACCTGGTATACTTCCGCGTTGATGATTTCACCAATGCGCTGGCTGTATTTCTGAACGAGTACGTTTTTCTTCAGATCGCCGATACGGCTGGCCAGGGTTTGTTTGGCAGCCAGGATAGCCCTGCGGCCAAAATCGAGAATTTCAATTTCTTCATAGAGATCCTCACCCACTTCATAATCGGGTTCCAGTTTTACCGCGTCGCTGTAAGCGATCTGTGCCAGGGGATCTTCCACCGCGCCATTCTCCACAATCGTGCGCCTGCGCATGATTTCAAGGTCACCCTTTTCGGCATTCACAATTACGTCAAAATTCTCATCACTGCCGTATTTTTTACGCAGCAGGGTTTTGAAAACGTCTTCCACCACTTTCATCATGGTGGGACGGTCAATATTTTCGGCTTCCTTGAAGTCCTGGAAAGCTTCGATTAAATTGATACTTGCCATAACCGTTCTTTTTTTGTCCAGTTAAAAAACAATCTGGATCTTGGTTGATTTTATATTGTTGAATAAATAACTATGTGAACTGATTTCTGTTTTTTTCGGGGCCAGTTTTCCTATCGCAGGCTTGCCCTTAGCCACTTCCAGCACGATTCCTTCTTCCGTCACTTCTCTTAAAACACCTTCTGTCAGGGTTCCGTCTGCCAGTGAAATCTCCACCGGTCGCCCGATGTTTTTCTGATACTGACGGAAAGATTTCAGCGGTTCATCCAAACCCGCCGATGACACTTCCAGGGAAAAATCCCCTTCGGGATACATGGCGGCTTCTTCTATTTTTTTATACAGCTGCCGGTTGATCCGGACACATTTTTCTATGGTTATTCCCGTATCCCCATCCAGAAAAACCTTGATATTATTCGTTGGTTTGATCCGGAGATCCACCAGGAAATAAACCGGTTCTTCGGAGAGGATTTCCTCTATCATCTTACGGATGCTTTCGATCTGGGTTTCCTTATCCATATGAAAAGAAGAAGGGAACGATTGCGTTCCCTTCCTGTTGTTTCACTATTTCTTGTGCAAATTTAACGGAATTATACTATTCCTCCCAAATCTGCTATTTAAATTACCATGGTCTTTTAACAGTGTTTTTCGCCAGTCTGTATTATTTTTGCAGACCATGAATGTTTTCGTTTTAGCCATCCTTTTTTACCTGCTGTACCGGTTTATCGGAGGATTCCTGATTCCCCTGTTCCGGACCACCCGCCAGATGCGGCAGCAGTTCCATAATATGAATAGCGGTGCCAACGGCGGACAAGCCGGCAATCCACCCCCTCCCGGCGATTCCGGGTCGCCCCGCCAGCCCGGTCCCTCCGGTTCAGGCAGCCCGAAAGTCGGGGAATACATTGATTTTGAAGAAATAGGGAAGTAAGGAGTACAGGAGTACAGGAGTACAGGAGTACAGAAGTACAGAAGTACAGAAGTAATTTGGCTCATTTCGTGCATCCACCCCCTCCACCGCCCACCGTCAATCGTCAACCGCCATCCGCTAACAGCCCAACCGCCAACCGCCAACCGCCAACCGCCAACCGCCAATTCTCACCACCTGATGTCTGTAATAAAAAACCCCGGCGGCATATAGAGCCCTTTCAGGCCTGCTTTTATCGCTCCTTCCACGTTCATCAGGGCATCATCCACAAAAAGCGTTTCTTTCGGATTTAGACCGTTTTCAGCAATAATCAGCTCAAAACCGGTCGTATTTGGCTTTCTATGGCCCAAAACGTGTGAAAAATAGGGTTTTTCAAAAAGATCCTCCAGCTCGCCGGAAAAGCCTTTTCTGTAGATTTCACTGAATTTATCGTAGTGGATGGCGTTCGTATTGCTGTATAGAAATACCCTGTATCTGCCCTTCAATTCCTTTAACAGGGCGATCCTTTCCGGCGGAAAATGCAGAAGCAGGGCGTTCCAGGCATCTACCAGCGCTTCATCACTCACTTCGCCCGAAAGCAGCTTTTTGATCTCCCCCAGGAATTCCTCATCAGAAATCTTACCCGCCTCATGATCACTGAAAAAAGAAGCGGCAAATCCATGTCCGAAATAGTCCTGCACGTTTTTCAGACCCAGACCGGTAAAAGCAGCCAGCGTGCGCTTCACGTCAATGTCCATGATCACACCGCCCAGGTCGAAGATGATATTTTTTACGTTTTCCACTTTATAAGCCTAAAGCTTAAGGCTTAAAGCCTAAAACCTCTGGTTGAAATTTAATAGTTACGAATAATACACAATTTATAGTTTTAGGCCATAGGCTTTAAGCTTTAGGCTTATAAAGGTTTTAGGCCATAGGCTTTAAGCTTTGGGCTTAAAAAGGTTTTAGGCCATAGGCTTTAAGCTTTAGGCTTATAAAGGTTTTAGGCCATAGGCTTTAAGCTTTGGGCTTAAAAAAGGCTTTAAGCTTTGAGCTTTAGGCTTATCGGGCCCAACTAAATTTAGATCCGCCGAAATTACATCCCTGGAATTCCCGCCAACA
Organism: Puia sp.; assembly: GCA_965214575.1. GTDB lineage: Bacteria > Bacteroidota > Bacteroidia > Chitinophagales > Chitinophagaceae > Puia. The sequence goes on along the minus strand of CBDCCE010000027.1, from coordinate 28,427 downwards.
AATATTTTGAAGGCACCCGGATCATAAACCCATTTCAGATCGCTGTTTACATATTTCAGATCTTCGGTTGTCAGCGTAAAGCTGATCTCCCTGCTCTCTCCTTTCTTCAGATAGACTTTCTGGAATTTCTTTAATTCTTTTACGGGCTGCGTCACCGTGGCCACCATATCGCGAATATACAACTGGGCGGTTTCTTCGCCATCCAGATCTCCGGTATTGGTGACCGTTAGTTTAACCGTTACGGACTGCGCCGGCATCATCGAAGCCTCACTCAGAGTTATAGCGCCGTAAGAAAAACTCGTATAGCTCAAACCGTATCCAAAGGGATAGAGCGGCTGGTTGGGGATATCGAGATAATCCGATTTGAATTTCACGTTGTCTTCCCCGTTATAGGGGCGGCCGGTATTTTTGGAATTGTAGTAAATGGGAATCTGACCCTGGCTCAGAGGAAAGCTCATGGTGAGCTTGCCGGAAGGATTATAGTTTCCAAACAATACATCCGCAATGGCATTTCCGGCTTCCGTTCCGGGAAACCAGGCATCCAGTATGGATGTCACGTGTTCGTTTTCCCATTTCAGTATCAGCGGTCTTCCGTTGAACAGCACCAGCACCACGGGCTTGCCGGTCTTAACTAAAGCCTTCAGCAGATTTTCCTGGCTCTCGGGAATATTGATTTCGCCGCGGCTGGAAGATTCCCCGCTCATATCTGCCGCTTCGCCGAGTACGGCAACCACCACATCCGATTTGCCCGCTGCAGCTACCGCTTCATCAATCATGGCTTCTGCTGTTCTGGTCTCGGGTTCTATCTCCGCACCAAATACATTGGTATGCTTCACCAGGATACTGTCGTCCGAAATATTCGCTCCCTTGGCATAAATAATATTTACAGAAGAGCCGGCGACATTTTTAATTCCATCTATAACCGAAACCGATTTGGAAGGATCGCCCGCCACGCCCCAGGTGCCGAGCATGTTGCGGTGATTGTCTGCCAGTGGTCCCACCAGCGCAATCGTTCCCGTTTTTTTCAACGGGAGCAGTCCGTTATTGTTTTTCAGCAAAACAAAACTATGTGTCGCGAATTCGCGCGCCGCTTTGCGATTGTCAGGGGATAAAATTTCTTTCGTTGCCCTTTCCGTATTCATTCGGGAAAAAGGGTCCGTAAATAATCCGAGTTTATACTTTGCTTCCAGTACCCGGCGGCAGGCCTGGTCAATTTCTTTTTGCGTGACTTTTCCTTCCTGCAAAGATTTTTTTAACGTATTCAGAAAGCCTTCGCTCACCATATCCATATCCAGACCCGCGTGCAGGGCGAGCGCAGAAATCCGGGGCAGGTCGCCCATGCCATGATTTTCCATTTCACTCAGCGAGGTATAGTCGGAAACCACAAGGCCCTTAAATTTCCATTCGTTTCTTAACAGATCAGTCAGCAGCCAGCGGTTACCCGTGGCCGGTATACCGTCTATTTCGTTGAAGGAACTCATGATGGATCCGGCGCCGGCATCAATGGCTGCTTTATAAGGGGGCAGATAATACTGGTACATTTTAATCCGGCTCATGTCCACGGTATTGTATTCCCTTCCGCCATCAGGCGCGCCGTAGAGTGCAAAATGTTTTACACAGGCCATCACCGATTCAGGATCACTCAGATTCTTTCCCTGGTAACCGCGCACCATAGCCGCGGCAATACGCGAACCGAGATAGGGATCTTCGCCTGATCCTTCGGAAACTCTTCCCCAGCGGGGATCGCGCGCAATATCCACCATCGGGGAGAAGGTCCAGCTGAGCCCGTCGGCGCTGGCCTCACGGGCAGCAATATGCGCTGATTTTTCTATCAGCACCGTATCCCAGGTGCAGGAGAGCCCGAAGGGAATCGGAAACAGGGTTTTATGGCCATGGATAACATCGAGACCGAATATCAGGGGAATATGCAGCCTCGAATTGTTCACGGCGATCTCCTGCGCCTTGCGGACATTGTCGGGACCGGTTATTCCGAAGAGGCCGCCCACGAGGCCATTGCGGATCTTGCTGTCTACGTCCTTGCTCACCACGGAGCCCGTATAGGCGCCGCCCGGCGTAACGAGATTAAGCTGACCGATCTTTTCTTCGATGGTCATCTTACTCATGAGGTTAGTAATAAAGGCATTCATTTTGGCATCCTGGGCCTGAAGAAAACCCGTTATACCCAGGGCGAGGACAATCGTCAGAACTTTTTTCATGTTGTTTATTTTGATAAGTAGGGAGCAATCGCTTTCTGCCAGATGGCATAACCTTTGGCATTCATATGCAGCTTGTCTTCCAAAAAGAGTTCGGCCATGATGGATCCGTCGGGGTTCAGCATTTTATGGAACACGTCCACAAAACTGGCGTGACCATTTATGGAAAGATAGGTTTGAATCAGGAGGTTTGCCTTCTCCATTTTATCCATCAGACGAACGCGGCTCGGGCTCGGCTTGATGGAAACAAACACGATATTTTCTCCGGGCAGGTTGCTGCGTATCGCTTCAAACAAAACCCGGAACCGTTCAAACACGGTATCTGCAGTAACCGAATCGGAAGAAGCGAGATCGTTGTCGCCGCAGTAAATCACGACCTGCCTGGGATGATAGGGATAAATGATATCGGCTGCATAACGGATAACGTCCGGAAAAGCAGAACCTCCGAATCCGCGGTTGATAATGGTATAGCCCGGAAAGTAATCACTCACGTCGGTCCATTTTCTGAAAGAAGAACTTCCCACAAACAAAATGGCATTGGCTGCGGGGGGATTCAGGGCATCCTGTTTTTTGAATTGTTCTATTTCACTGGCGAAGGGCTGGGCAGAAAGGGATAGGGAAAGAAAAATACAAACAGCGGCCAGCAGGTATTTGGGTATTTTTTTCATACTGTAATTTACCATTCTGTAAATAAAATCAGCGGCCCCTTCTTCGTGCCGGAAAAATTAATTGAGGTAGGGACTGGTGAAACCGAGTTTCTTCATTCCTTTTTTAATTTCCGGACAACTCATATACAGATTCCATAAAAGACCTGAGCGGAAATTCTCGATCATAATGATCTCCGAGCCCTGATCAATGGCCAGGTAGGAGTTGGCGAACCAGATATTGGTCAGGTTGAAGGCATCGGTAAAGCCATACTGCCCCCAAATTTTGTCGCCCAGTTTATAGTAGAAAAACCGGAGGCGCATTCATGGATTCAAAAGGGGTATAGGGCATCGAACTGATCGATGCCGAGGGCGTAATGACCCCCTGATCATTCGTCGGCGAGTGGGCCGAATAGCCGTGACTGTTATCACTGGCAGAAACGCCCCAGCAGGCATAACTGTATCCGTTATAATTCTGCGGATTCGTTACGCAGTATTTATAATTGATGAGCGACTCATTGAAATTCTGTGTCCAGTAGTTGGCATAATTATCCTGCAGGTCGTGCGGATTGATGGCATGAAAGGAAAAATGGGCAAAGAAGAGGGGGCCGCCGAAATCCGGTCCGAGCGGCAAAAGGAAATCGTAAAAGGTCTTTCCGTTTTTCATCACGCCATAATTGGCCCAGCCGCTGTCGTACACTACTTTGGGGATGCGGTTGGAATCAATGGGTGCAGAAGCAGCCAGGGTATAAACGCCGATCGCTTCGTTCCAGCCCTGGATGGGCATATTCATGATAAATCCTTTGTCGGGGCTCCAGTGCCAGTAAAGAACCTTCTCTCCGTTTTTGCGAAACCAGTTCCATTCCACGTTCTGCCAGATGGTATTGATATTATTGCGAAGTGAATCTTCGTAGGCATCATCCTTATTGAAATACTGCCGCGCGGTCAGCAGGGCCTGTATCATATATGAGGTCTCCACCAGGTCGGCGCCATTATCGTTGGGACTGAAAGGAATGGTTTCACCTGTTACCCCGTTCATCCAGTGCGGGAAAGCGCCATGATATTTCTGGGCCTTGGTCATCAGGAAATCCACGATCCGGTGCATGCGTGCGAGCGCCTCGAGACGGGTAATAAAATTTCTCTGCACCCCTACGATCAGGGCCATGATGCCGAAGCCGCTGCCGCCGATGGTGACCAGGTCGCCCGACACATTTCTTTCGCGGGCGAGCCCGGATACCGGGTGACCGAAATCATAAAAATATTTGAATGACTGCTGCTGCACCAGGGTGAGCAGGGCGCTGTCGGAAATGCGGGTGAACTTGTCGCTCGAGTCGATCGATGTGATCAGGTCGATGCCGACACCCGACTGCAGGAGATCTCCCGGAACGGCCTTCAGGTTATTGGTGATATTTAAAGCGTACTGGGTAATCGGCTTCAGGTTTTGCGGTTTGATAACGAGTATACTGTCATTTTTCGACGGAAGCTGCGAAGGGAGCTTCGGAACCCGAATTATCCCGGAGATTGATACTTCCGATGAGCGAGTTCTGGTCAATGGCCTCAGAAAAACTGAGTTTGATCACCGGATTGCTGTTGACATTAAAAATATGGAAGCCCTTGTAAACCTCGTTTATTTTCAGACTGATAAAAGAAAAGGAAGAACCTTCGGACGGATTTTCTACGGGCGCTTTTTTTTCTTTGTCCGGCAGGCACTGTGTAAAAAAGAAATCAGGATCAGGCAAAAAAAGAAGGTTCTGTTTTTAATCATCTGTGTAAAGTTATCAATCTTCTGTCGTCCCGTTTTTTGAATGGACAGACGGTTACATCACGGCAGTTTACAGAAAGAATTACACCCGATTTTTGGGCAATTATTTCAACAACTTTTTTTAACGGCGTGATGGGGAAAGCTATATTTTTGCAGCTGCCTGAAAAGGCGGGACCCTTAGCTCAGCTGGTTAGAGCATCTGACTCATAAATCAGAGGGTCGCTGGTTCAAGCCCAGCAGGGTCCACGCGGTTAAATTATCCAAACACATTGTAATTCAAAGGCTCAGGCCATGGCTATGGGCCTTTTTTAGCGATTGCTTTAACCTTTCCTTAACCTCAAGGCAAATACATTTGTCACACAATTGAAAATATGAAGAAGCTCCTGAGCATGGCATTATTGGTATTCCTGGGTCATGCTGTTATTTGCACAGTCCGATTCCACCCAGACGATAAAGAAAAAAGGCAGTTATTCTTCCCTTCCTTCCGATTCTACCAAATATCAAAAGAAAAAAGTTACCTATACTTCCCTGAACCTGGCCAACCGGGCCAACGATCATTTTTATGCTGGAGTTCAGTTATGATAACTGGCTGGGTAAAACGGATTCGATGAATACTTCAGGCTTCTCCCGCGGATTCGCCATGTATTTTATGTATGATTTTCCTTTTAAAAGTGATCCTCACTTCAGCGTGGGTGCCCGGTATCGGTATCAATGCGAGCAATATATTCTTTGATAAAACAGAAGTGCTGGTGGCGGCGCCGGGTAATCAGACCCTTGCTTTTCCAAATACCGCCAACAGCGATCATTTCAAGAAATACAAACTGGTACTGACCAACCTGGAAGTGCCGCTGGAACTGCGTTATGCGTTTAATCCCGAGAATACGAACAAGAGCTGGAAAATAGCCCTCGGTTTAAAAACCGGCATTCTTCTAAGCGCCTATACCAAGGGCAAGGATCTGGAGAATCAGGCCGGGCAGGTTACCAATGCATACATTGAAAAACAGAGCTCCAAGGATTTCTTCAATACCCTGCGCGTGGCCGGAACGGCTCGTGTTAACTATGGCTGGATCGGTGTATTCGGACAGCTGCAGCTGACCCCGCTGATTAAAAACAACGCGGGACCTACCGTAAACCCCTATTCCATCGGCCTGGTGCTGAGCGGTTTATAGAAGGTTCGGGGAGGCAGCTTCTTCCCATCTTATCTTTAGCAAATTTATTGATTTGGCATTAGAGAGACATGTTATTCAGTCTGAAGAAAAGGCTGTTTTAGTGGCCGTGATGCAACAGGATCAAACGGAACAACAGGTAAACGAATACCTCGAAGAACTGGCTTTTCTTGCTGAAACTGCTGGCGCGCATCACCGTCCGTAAAGTTTCGTCCAAAAACTGGCGCATCCCGGATAGTAAAACCTTTATCGGCAAAGGAAAACTGGAAGAAATCAAAGCATATATACAGGGGAAAGACATTCGCGTAGTGATATTTCGATGATGAACTTGTCCGGATCACAGATTACGAATATTGAAAAAGTGCTTGATTGCAAAACGATCGACCGCAGTCGGATCTGATTTTGGATATTTTCGCCAGAAGGGCCAAAACGGCACAAGCACGCCTGCAGGTAGAACTTGCACAATATCAATATTTGTTGCCCAGATTGACGTGGCATGTGGAAGCATCTGGAAAGGTTGGGAGGTGGAATTGGAACAAGGGGCCCCGGTGAAACCGAAATTGAAACCGACCGTCGTATTGTGCAGCGATAAAATAACGTGCTGCTGCAGTAAAAAAGCTAAAGGAAATTGATAAGCAAGCCGCAGACCCAGCGAAAGGAAAGAGGTGAGAACTGGTGCGTGTGGCATTGGTAGGATATACAAATGTGGGCAAGTCCGACCATCATGAACCTGCTGAGCAAAAGCGATGTATTTGCCGAGAATAAACTCTTTGCCACGCTGGATACCACCACCCGCAAACTGGTGTATGAGAATATGCCCTTTCTGCTGAGCGATACGGTGGGTTTTATCCGCAAACTGCCGCATCACCTGGTGGAAAGTTTTAAAAGCACGCTGGATGAAGTGCGCGAATCGATCTGCTGCTGCATGTGGTGGACATTTCGCATCCGAGATACGAAGAGCAGCTGGGCGTTGTGAACAAGACCCTGCAGGAGATCAATGCCTTTGACAAACCGATTATTTATGTGTTCAACAAGATGGACCGCTATGAAGAGGTGAATTTCGACGAATGGCTGGAAACCAGCACCCGTGAGGAACTATTAAAGGAATTAAAGGAACGCTGGGAAAGCGAAACACAGAGTGTTTGCGTGTTTATGTCCGCCACCGAAAAAGCCAATATTGACGGACTGCGCGAATCCGTGATCAGTCGCGTGAAAGAACTGTATAAAGGAGAGGTTTCCGTATAAGACGGAGTATCTGTATTGAAAGTACAGAAGTGAATGCTAAAAACCGCAAATTAACGTTTTTCCCGTCTTTTGAATAGAAGAAAAACAGTTTGAAAATTAGTTCTATTCTGATTTTGCCGAAAGGAGAAAAACCGTATTTTTGCAGCCCTTTCCGGGAAACCGGTTCGGGGAGATTCCCCTTTAGCTCAGCTGGTTAGAGCATCTGACTGTTAATCAGAGGGTCGCTGGTTCAAGTCCAGCAGGGGGAGCTGAAAACTAAGCACTTGCAGAGTAAAATTTGCAGGTGCTTTTTTATTTGCATACGATTTGAAAGCAGATTTTCTGCTATTCGTATTCTCACTTCCCCAAATAAAACTGTAAAAATGTGCACGTTGAATGATAAACCAAGCAATATATATAAATTTAGAAAACTCCTTAACTGAAAACGTCATTTGCAAACCGTAATTTATTATGAAATCATATTTCTTATTTTGTATTACTATTTGCAGTACAATTTTACGCTTCGGCTCAAAAGCCAGGGAGTCAAATTAAAAAAAACCCGACAAAGCCTTTTGAGTTATCGATATCGATATGCAATCATGCTGAGAGGTTATCCATGGGAACGATGTGTTATAACATTTCAGGGGAACAGTTAAAAGTTTCCAACCACCCACTTTTTGATAGTTTGGTCAGGGTAATTTATGCGGTACGATTATCAAAATCGGCGGCTGCAAACATCAAAAATTTTGTTCAAAAGTTGGATACCTTGGATGAATTTTATATGAATTATTGTGTGATGCCAACAAGTGGTGAAGAATTTTGGACGAGATATGAAATTAATTCGAAAACGAAGATCATTAGCTTACATCATTATTATTTGGAACAGTTCAAAGATCTCATAGATCAAATAAATTTAAACCTACCCAAAAAATATAAGATCAGATATTTGACAAAGGAAACCAAACAAGATTGTGTGATATAAGAATTATATTTTAAGACCCTGCCTATTTTGGAGAATCGAAATTCGTTGGAGTTCACTGAACAGGGTGTTAAATTAGATTTAATGCTGTTTTCTTTAGAAGTTGGTTCAGCTAATTTTATTCCTTTAATAGCAAATAGTTCTCATGACTCCTACAACCGGCTTATCATCGGAAACTGAATGGAGTTTGCCGCAAAAATGGTTATTTCGATTTTCATTTATTTTCTTCAGCTTATATATCATTCCTTTTCCTGGTAATTGTATACCTGTAATAAAAGACAATTTGGGATGGATTTTCGAATCCTGGAACTGGCTGGTGGTTAATACAGGTAAATATATCCTTCACCTTTCCTACGATATCACCGTTTTGCCCAACGGTAGCGGCGACACGACATGGAACTGGGTACAGATTTTAATAATGGCATCTGTTGCTTTTACAGGTTCATTGATTTGGTCCCTGCTTGACAGGCGCCGGAACAATTACCAGCATCTTTTATATTGGTTTACTGTCGGTGTTCGGTATTACCTGGCATTTATGCTGGTCAACTATGGAACAATAAAAGTTTTTAAAGCCCAATTTCCTGCACCCGATGTATACCGTCTCGAAGAAACATATGGCCAGTCATCGCCCATGGGACTTGCCTGGACTTTTCTGGGATTTTCAACGGGCTATAATTATTTCATGGGTTTGGCGGAAGTGACTGGCGGACTTCTTTTATTAATCAGAAGAACCAAGACTTTTGGAGCGCTATTTTGCATGACGGTTACAGCAAATATTGCAGCGATAAATTATTTTTTTGATGTTCCGGTGAAGATATTCTCTACCATGCTTTTATTGATGGCTGTATTTATTACTGCGCCCGACATTGAGCGCCTGATTCAGTTTTTTATTCTGAACAGAAGTAGTCGGTTGAAATCGTATGTTCCGTTATATAAATCGGGTAAATGGAAATTTGTTTTTGTTTTGGTTAAAGCGGTTTTCATCGCGTCAGTTTTATACAACTATACGGAGTTGGCGATTGAAGCCAGAGAAAAATATGGGGATGATACAGCAAAGCCTAAACTATATGGTAACTATCGCGTGGAGGCATTTTATAAAGACAGTGTCGTCATTCCTCCATTGGCAGCCGATAAAACCAGGTGGAAAAAAATTCTTTTGGGTAATTTTGATCGTGGTGCAGTACAAATGATGAATGATACGCTGAATACCTATACGTATCATGATAATTTTGACAGCAATGAGATCAGCTTCACCACCCGGTCTACGGATGAATTGAAGTATCAGTTCAAATATTCACAAATTGACAAGGAGCATATTGAAATGAAAAGTGAAAGCCCGGATGGCAGTATATATATGAAATTGGTCCGAATGGAACCGGATGAATATCTTCTGATGAAAAGGGGATTTCATTGGATAAGCGAATATCCTTTTAACCGATAAGTAATCGCTTTTTTTCGGTAAAAAAGCGAATCTGGTTAAGTATTAGAAAAACTATTTTTAGTTCCGGATTTTTATATGACGGCAGGATTTTAAAATATAGATTTATATTGACTAAATGAATTTATCACCTATAAATTGCTGATGAATAATGAATCAATTAAAAGAAATCATCAATAAATTCGAACCTTTAAACGACAATGAATTTTCGGAATTGCTCTCTATTGGTACTCATAAATCCTTAAAAAAAAACTCTTGTTTTATAAATCAAGGCGAAATATGCCAATATTCTGCCTTGATTGAAAAAGGTATTTTCAGACATTACGTGGTCGACACATTGGGTATGCAGAAGATATTAAAATTTTCATTGCAGAACGAATTTGTTTCCGACTGTGAGAGTTTTATGTATCAACAACCCGCACTTTATTCAATACAGGCTATAGAGGATGCTAAAATCATTTTATTTAAAAACAGTCAATTAAAAAAACTAAGTGAACAGTTTCCCGTATTTGAGCGAATAAACAATCAAATTGTGCAACAGATTTTGTCAAGTTATAAGGAACATTTAATGATTATTATGAATTTATCGCCCAATGAGAGATACCGATATATTTTACAAAACAAGCCCGAATTGATTTTGCGGATTTCCGTAACTAATCTTTCGCAATTTTTGGGGCTTTCCAGGGAGACAGTAAGCCGATTGAGGTCAAAAGCAATCGAGGATATTAAGTGACGGAGATCACATTTAAAGATATTTTTAGGTCATAAATTTACTTTTGAAAAGTATCTTATTTATGATGTATATAGTAATATCAGGCATTATTTTAATTTTAGCTTCCGTTTTATTTGTGCAAAAAAACTGGCATTTGGAATCGAGCGAAAGACGACCGCTTCCGCAGAAACAGTTTGGGCATGGTACGAAGCAACAGACCTTGCCCCTACTTGGGATCCTTTAGTTGGAAAAATAAATTTAAATGGGCCTTTCTCAGTTGGTACTACTGGAACTAATGTCGCACCAAATGGAATGAAATTCAATATGATTTTCACTGAGATAACCAGATTCAAAAGCTATACTGAGGTAACCAGTTTATTCGGGGCAAAAATGATATTTGCTCACACACTGGTTGTCAATGATCGTGGCTGCACTATTAATCACCAAGTACGTTGTATAGGATTTTTGTCGTCCTTTTATGGCCTCATACTTAGTAAAGAATATAAAACTAAATTTCCGGTAGCAACAAAAAATTTGGCCCATTTGGCCGGCAATGGCCTGCCATCGAATGCTAAAATTAAGAATTTGTAAACGTATTTTTTTCGGGTTTACCCTTACTTCTCACCCCTCGCAATGACAAATTCTCCGGGCACATCATAACCCTCACCTTTTTTATAGGGATTCAATGATCTGAGATAAGCTTCGTGTACTTTTTCTTTTGTCGCCTCGCTGAATTTATGGTAAGCCAGCGCCACGGGACCGCCTTCAAATGCGGCCCCCAAAGCCTCGCTGTCATTAGCGTAGTGCAATGTTGTGCTGATACGATGAACTTCTACAGAATGAAAGCCGGCTTTACTGAAACTGATGTCAAGCATCCCCGGATTGCCGAGATTAAAAAACATCGGACAAACTTCTGAGGTCACTTCTGCATCTACAATCTCGAATATAGAGGCCCATCCGCAGTTTTCTCTTTTGCCCCAAACGGCAGTGATTGCGCGGCCTCCGGGTTTTAATACACGATGTATTTCCATTAGTGCCTTGACTGGATTCGGGAAATACATGAGACCCAAACTGCAAAGCACAACATCAAACAGTTCATGGTCAAACTGCAGCTCTTCGGCATCCATGCGCAGGAAGCGAATTTGTTTTTCTTTGGCCTGAGCAAGGGCTTCCGCGATCATATGGTCTGAAATGTCTGTGCCTGTTACCGATCCGGATCCGCCTACTTTTTCTAAAGCTTTAAAACTCACTAAACCGGTTCCACAGGCGACATCGAGAACCTTCTCTCCGGGGTGCAGACAGGCCATGTCAAGCAACAGGTCCTGTGCGGGTTTCAACTGATTATGCCAGAATTTCTCATAATAAGAAGAAGCTTTATCCCATCCATAGCGTTGTACGCGACGTTGTAATCTCTCATCCATGTGACTATTTTTTTGGGGAAGAAATATGAACCTTTCTGAGGCAGGTCTGCGGTCTGCTGAAAATATGGAGATAAGGACTATGACGATCGGCTTCGTCCAATAATTCCATCACGCTGGATTCTTCAGCGTCTGTTTCCACGGATACGATATAACGAACCTCGGAATAACCCGGTGTGACTGTATCAGGTGCCGTACCAAATAAAACGCCATCATCAAAGTCTGCCTGAATCTCCACGGAGAGTGAGTGAATGGGAATTCCCATCGTGCTGGCCCTCATCATATAACCGACGGCGAGGCAACTACCCAGTGCAGCCCTGCCATATACTCCGGGTGTGGGACCTTTAGCTTTTCCTCCCGCTTCTTCCGACATATCCACGGTGAAGGACCAGTCGCGTTCCCGAACTGTGCAGGTTAAACCATCCGTTACCGTTGTTCTGGAAATGGCCGTTCCCACTCCGAAGGAAGGCCTGCGTTTCAGGGTTTGAACGACCCGGTTGAATGCAGTAGAAATCTTTTTATTTGTGAGCATACAATGTATTATAGATGTAAAAATAGCTTCCGGAAACCGGCAGGCTTTTGCTGTACAGTTCAATAATTACACGAATCAGCTCAAAACGGGTGAGACATTTTTAACGGCGCTGACGATCGATCCGGGAGGAGAGCAAAAGGGTACCGACTAATTATTTGAATATCAGATACCAATGCTGTTGTTTGTTCGTTACCCGATCATATTGGGTAAACCCGGATCGTTTGAATCACTTTAAGAAAACAAAACAGTTATTGATATTCATCAGCAGCCTGATGACCATTCACCTTGTCAAAGGACAGGATGTCTATTATGCAGGTGTCGAGGATATGAAAGTTTGGTATAATCCGTCTTTAAAAACCAATAAAACATCCATTCTGCGGGCCAACTTTAGAAGTGTCAATTATCAAAGTGTCGCAGCCTATACCAGTAAAGGAGCAACCATTGAACTACCGCTGAGCAGTCATGATAAACAGGAAGATAATATCGGGTACGCAGATCTCGCCATCGGATTAAATGCCGACAATTCATCCGCCGGTACGATGAAGGTCTCGACGGTAATGATGGCCTTTTCCTATGCGCTGCCCCTGAATTACGATAATACCTATCTGGCAGCAGGCTTCCAGGGAGCTTATACATTTAGTCAGGTGGCCCTTACGGGATACAATCTTTTTCGTAATCATTTTGATCAGTATGGAGCTTTTGGATCGGCTCTTTCGTCCGACCCATACCAGTCCGGTTTGCAATATGACTATTTTACTGCGGGTGTGGGAATCTCCGTTTTTCATACCGGAACAGAAAAGCAATGGTATGTCGGTGGATCGATCCGTCATGTGAATCAGCCTTATACCGAATGGACCCACAATGCTAAACTGGCCATGAATGATGGGATCCAGGCAGGTTACACATCGAAGATCACCCATGAAGATGCATTGGGTGGTTATTCTTACTTAAACTGGCAGGGTTCTGTGCGTGAACAAGTTATTGGAGCGCTCTATACCCGAAATTTGGACGACAGTTCCCGGTATGATTTTTCGCTGGGTCTCGGTTATCGTGTAGGAGATGCCCTGATACCTAATGTCGGACTTAAGTTCGGAGACAGCCGGATAGCTTTCTACTACGAATTTGTATTTCCGGGGAATTCTGCAAACACATATAATCGCACGGCATTTGAGTTTTCTTATTCGCTGATACTCTGAATAAGGACATTAAAATTCAATCTGAACTTAACTGCAAAAAGAGGTTATATATATAAGAAGTATTTTGCAAATCCCCTATTTAAAAAAATACAAGATGTGGAGAATCTAATGACTTTATCCATTGATGCCTGCTCATTTATTTTATTCAAATCGCGCCATCCAAACATTAGCATTTCCGCAATGAACATCACATTCGTTATATAGTAAAATTTCGAAGTGGTGCTTCTGAAGAAGTTCCGAATACTCACTCGAATCCAAGGAGGCCTGAAACAGTTTTTCGCCTCCATTCATTCCCCATGTTTCGCTTTTTTCTGTTCCTGAAGTAAACATCAGGATTCCGTTCGAATTCAGATGTTCTTTGAAAATAGTAAACATCCCGGGCTGATCTTCCACGGGAAGATGAAATAAGCTGTGCCAGGCGAGAATTCCATCAAACTTTTTGTTGAGTGAAAGCGCCCGCATATCGGCCTGAATAAAATGTTCAAAAGGAAAAGTAAGCTTCGCCATTTCTAACATAGTATGACTGGCATCAACTCCGGTAACGTGTATGCCGTTTTTCAGAAGGTAAGCCATCATGGGCTGCCCTGTACCGCAACCCAGATCCAGAACATTTGAACCCTTACCAATTAGAATAATTAGTTTATCCAGGTAAGGTCTTTCTTTTAAATCCAGGGAACGGTTTTTGGAATACCAGTCAGCGATGCGGTTATATGTTTTGAAAGCATTTTTCTTTGCGTCTTCCATCCGGAGTTGAACTAGAAACGGGTTGTACAGATCCTGTTGAAAATTCGGGTAATCGGCCACCTAAATTAATGTCATTTAAAGGATTTATCAGTATGCTGGTCTTTTAACACCGGAAACCATTACACCCACTGTATCAGTATCGTACAATCCTGAGCAGTATTGCGCCGGCAACAGGTTGAAAAGCAATAGTATAGGCGTCTGGCATATTCTTGGTTGCAAATCGCGTGCATCCTTTCATCCAAATTACACAAAGGTTAATCAGATTAAATTTCATGGTTTATGATGAAGTATTATTCTAAAATTGCCTGGCGAAATTTATTTAAGAATAAGATCTATTCTGTCATCAATATTGCCGGACTGGCCAGCGGTATGGCCGTCGCCATGATCATCGGGTTGTGGATACACGATGAAACTTCTGCCAACAAACATTTTAAAAATTACGAAACCGTCTATCAGGTGATGATGCACCAGACTTTCGACGGTGTCCGTTACTCACAAAATTCCCTGCCTTTTCCCATCGGCGAGGAACTGAAAAATAAATATCCTGATCTCAAAGCAGTGGCGATGTGTGACTGGGGACAGTCGCACTCGTTAATATACGGAGAGAAAAAAATAAGCAAATACGGGCATTTTATCGGACCGGATGCGATAGATATGTTTTCGATAAAAATTTTGGAAGGCGATAAAGATCCTTTGCGTGATCCCTATTCCATCGTACTGACCAAGGAAACGGCCACTACGCTTTTCGGAAATGAAAACCCGATTGGTAAAATGGTGAAGCTGGATAACCAGACGAATATGAAAGTGACGGCGGTTGTTGAGAAACAGCCTAAGAACAGCTCACTGGGTTTCGATTATTTACTGCCTTTTCAGGTTCAGGAAATATTGTACAGCTGGATTAAGAACTATCATAAAACAAACTGGGGAAACAACTCCTGGCAGGCTTTTGTACAGTTAAATGACAACGCCAGTCCCGCTGCAGTAAACAGCAAGGTAAAAAATGTGGTCATTTCCCATTTCACAGATGAAAACACACTGAAACATATCAGGCCCGAAGTGTTTATACATCCGATGGCAAAATGGCGACTGTATGGCGATTTTGAAAATGGAAAGAATACAGGTGGTTTTATAAAATATGTCCGGATGTTCGGTATTCTGGGTTTTGTTGTTTTGCTGATTGCCTGCATCAATTTCATGAACCTCAGCACGGCGCGTTCAGAGAAAAGGGCAAAGGAAGTGGGTGTGCGCAAAGCCGTAGGTTCAGAAAGAAAACAACTGATCAGCCAGTTTTTATATGAGTCAATATTAATTGCCGTGTGCTCATTTGTTTTGGCCCTGGGAATTGTTATGCTGGCGCTGCCGTTTTTCAACAAACTCACGGACAAGGACATGAGCCTGCAATTGGCCAATCCGTTGTTTTGGGCAATCATGATTGCGTTTACCGTGATCACCGGTTTACTCGCCGGCAGCTATCCGGCTTTCTATCTTTCTTCCTTTAATCCGGTACGGGTGCTGAAGGGCAATCTGAAAGCCGGCCGCAGCAGTTCATTACCAAGAAAAATATTGGTTGTGTTGCAATTTTCCAGTTCCGTTATACTCATGATCGGGACGATTATTATTAATCAGCAGATTCAGTTTGGGAAAAACAGACCGATCGGATATAACAATAAAGGTTTGATATCGGTATTCTGGACAGATGATATTGCGAAGAATTATGAGACTATGCGCCAGGAAATGCTCAATACCGGCGCGGTTGTTTCGGTATGTCAAAGCAATTCACCGCCATCGGATCTGTACAGCAGCAACAATGGCTGGGAATGGAAAGGCAGTCAGCCTGTAGATAAATCATCCGTGTTCTCTACCATTGCCACAACATACGACTACATGAGTACCCTCGGGATCAAACTATTGGCGGGTAGGGATTTTTCAAGGGATTTTGCGGATTCCAATGCCGTGATTTTAAATCAGGCTGCCGTTAAACGTATGAATCTTCAAAATCCGGTGGGTGCAAGCCTGAAGTGGAACGACAAGCCGATGACCGTAATCGGAGTGGTACCTGATATTCAAATGAGCTCCCCTTATCGCGCCATTACTCCGCTCACGATTGTATTTAGCAAGGGCTGGGTGGGTTTTCTGGATATACGATTCAATCCAAACATGTCGGCATCCAAAGCCATTGGATTGATCAAGCCGATTTTCGACCGCTACAATCCTGCCTTTCCTTTTGAATATAAATTTGCGGATGAAGAGTACGCAAAAAAGTTCGACTATGAAAAATTGGTCGGGAATCTGGCGGCAATCACTGCCGTATTGGCGATCTTTATATCCTGCCTCGGACTTTTCGGATTGGCTTCCTTTACCGCGGAACAGAGGGTGAAAGAAATCGGCGTCAGAAAAGTGCTTGGTGCAAGCGTAATAAATTTGTGGAAACTGCTGTCAAAGGATTTTATCATCCTTGTACTGATTTCATGCGCCATTGCCATACCGGTAGCCGGCTATTTTATGAATGAATGGCTAAAAGGGTATGAATATAAAACCAGTATTGGATTCGGTATTTATGTTCTGGTTGTGGCTATAGCTCTGGCGATTACATTAATCACAGTGAGTTTCCAGGCCTTCAGGGCCGCCATGGCAAATCCGATAAAAAGTTTACGAACAGAATAGTAAAAACGGCTGTTGGCGTAAACAAGGAATACACTATTCGGGGTTTCTTCCTGTCGGATTATGGGATAAGCCAGAGATAAGCCAGTGATAAGCCTGTGTTGAGCCAGTGATAACCCTGATCTATAGGGATCAGGCTTATCTATGCAGAATATCTGTTTTATCTCTGCAATATTTGAGATTGGCTGCATAAGCCATCCAGAATAAAGGGTGAAGAGAACAGCATCGTTGCTTTTAAATAACTATCGGAATGGATCGCGGCGTTTATCATGAACCCTGGGCAGAGCTGGGCAGCGGGCGTAGCCACATTTTAAGCTTCTTACATTCGGGAAGACGACCCAGATAGATCAGTCCGTCGGTGGTTTTCTTGCGAGTCTTCAGGTTTACCGGTTCGGTCAACGGAGTTGCTGAAACCTGGATGCGCGTAGTTGCCTGTGAATCTGAATGTTCGGAGGCAGCGTATTCAGCTACGGACTGGCCCGCCGTTATTTTTTGCATTAAAAGGGCCCGCCGTTTCCTGGAAAGTTTTTTTACTCCTGCAGGCGATCCAGGGAATGAAGTGAAGCCTTTCATCCCCTTAACGCGGTCTTTTTTTCCAGGTTTTCTTACCGTTTTGTATTCTAAGCTTTTTTCCGGTGCTTCCAGGATCGGATCAATGTATTCTTTCTTAAGGGTTTCAGTAATCATGGACACTTCTGTGCCTTCTTTCAGCATAATAATCACCTTACCCGTTAATATTCTATAGAGTGCAAAGTGCCTTAACTCTTTGGGCAGGAGTTTATACAGTGAACCGGCAATGGGAGCAGCCTGTTTCAGGCGGTTACAGCTCCGGCGAAAGCCTTCAAAAGCCGGATCCCTTTTAACACGATCAGCGGTAAGCGGAGTATACCTTCGCCATATATTGTCGTTAAAATAGGGCGAAAAATAAAAGCACATCCCGAGTCTGGGATCGCTGCCGGTAATCATATTATCTGTATTTCTTGTTGCCATGTGGTCTGTGGCGGATAACGCTGGCCCCGGTGGTTCAAGTATGTGACTCCGTGAAAAAAAGTATTTATACCCAGCCCGGACGGCTCAGTGCGTTTGTTGGGTACTGGTTCGACAAAGAACATAAAGCGCAGTCGGGTTTTTTTTGCGGAGGAACTGGGGGAATACCTGAGCGGCGGCCAAAATGTCGATTTTTTATCTACCTTTTCTTGAAATAGCAGCCTTCGTATGGGCAATACTTTCCTGAAAAACAAACTGATCGCTTTTTACGGCCTGCTGCTGGCCGCGATTTTGTTGTTGCTGAAATGGCTTGAGTTTCGCTTCCTGATTGTCAATCATGCATTTGAACTCTATATCGGCGCTATCGCCCTGATTTTTACCTGTCTGGGTATTTGGCTGGCCATCAAACTCGCCAAACCGAAAACGCGCACCGTGGTGGTCGAAAAAGAAATCTATATCAGTAAGCCGGCGGAACATCCTGTCCCGGAGGAAAAAACACTGCTAAAAATCGGCATCAGCAGGCGCGAATGGGAGGTTCTGGCACTGATGTCAGAAGGCCTTAGTAATCAGGAAATCGCAGAGCGTTTGTTTGTTTCCCTGAACACCATTAAAACGCATTCGTCCAACCTGTATGAAAAACTCGAAGTGAAGCGTCGAACCCAGGCCGTCGAAAAAGGGAAAAGACTGGGTATTCTTGCTTAAAATACTCATCCTTTGGGGTGAAATCCCGCCGTAAAATTAAAAATCACTCAAAAGTATGAGCCCGGATTCGTTTCATTGACTGATTTTTACGGTCATCATTATAAAAAACTAAACATATGAAGAAGACTGTAATTACTTGTGGTTTGATTGCCGGGCTGATCAGCACTTCCCTGTACATCGGACTGATCATTCTTGGAAAAGCGGGAGATATTGATCTGAAGAACGGGATGGTCTATGGGTACACCCTGATGATCCTGGCTTTCTCCTTTATTTTTGTTGGTACCCGGATCGTGAGGGATAAATACGACGGTGGTACCATTTCTTTTGGAAAAGCATTTCGGGTTGGACTATACATCACCCTCATTGCCTCCACCGTTTACGTGATCGTCTGGCAGATCGACAATTATTTTTTCATACCTGACTTTGCAGAAAAATATAGCGCGCACATATTGGGTGAATTGAAGAAATCCGGCGCCAGCGAAGCTGAAATCGCCAAACAGACCGTCGCCATGGCCAGGTTCAGGGAAATGTATAAGAATCCCGTCTTCGTTATCCTGATGACCTATCTTGAAATTCTGCCGGTGGGTATTCTCGTTTCGCTTATCAGCGCATGGGTACTAAAAAGAAAAAGCAAGCCGGCTTATTCAACTGCTGTTTAAGGAAATAGCACATGTGGCAAACCCGGGTCTAGAAATTCAGTTCTTCAATACTACCCGTTTTGTTGAAATCCGAATATCTGATCCAGGTTGGTTCAACACAGAAGTAAACCGTGTTTTTTAGTTTTCTCCGTTCCTTGCCTTCCGGGAAAACATTCACATAGATATTGAATAAATCTTCGAGTGTATGTATCGTGGGTATTGTTGCTTTCCCTTCATACTGAACGGTTCTTTCATTATCCCAGCCAATGACCAGCGCCGCTGCCGGGTTTTTAATCAGGTTTTGATATTTACGTGAGCTACGTTCCGTATCAAAAAATATTTTTAAATCTTTTGTCACCACAAATCCAATTAAAGCGGATTCAGGGGTGTTATTGTTCGCTACGGTGGATAGTACCGCATATTTATGCCCATTGATATAGTGGTAAAGAAATTCCTTTGTCATGGCAATTACAGTTCAGTGGAATACAATAATCAACTTTATTATAACAGGCGATCATTTGTCCTAATCCAGTTTGTAAATAAATTCCTCTGTTTCTGTTTGTCTTGCATTAGCGAATCCTTTGTCATTGCCCATTTTCACAAAATGATTTTTTTCCAAAACTTTCTGTGAACCGAAATTATCAAAGGCCACCTGTGCAAAAAGGGGTCTGGTCTTTTCCAGTTTCAGAAACTCATGGAGAGCCTTAGTGGCAATTCCTTTGCCCCAGTATTTTTTGTCGATCCAATAGGTAATTCCGGCGTTGCCTTCGATTTCGAATTTGGCTATGCTTCCTGCGATGACGTTGTCCACAAGGATTGTCTGATTGTTTATCGTCGGCTCATCCAGGAATTTTGAGCACTTCTGAATATAAGCGGTTTTGTCTGTGGGGTCTTTTGATGTGAACGCCGCCAGATGGTTTGCTTCCTTGTCAAGCTGAAATATAAACAAGCGCTCTAAGTCGCTCAATGCAGTCTTTCGCAAAATTATTTTACTTTCGGTTGTCATTATTTTTTCTTTGTTTTTGCCAATTATCATCAATAGCCTTCAAATCGTCCTCGGGATAATTTATATCCTCTTCTCTGAGGGATTTCTTTTCGGGGTCTATGAGAGTACAAAGAATTTCATCAATCTCAGACAAATTGATTTGTAAGGATGCAAAAAATCTGTTTCGCAAATAGAGCGCATAATCGTCTCCTGGTGAAAAAGTATTTATTCTTTTCCTGGCGAACGCATTTGTTAGGTGATATAAACTAAGTCTGAACCCGTAAAGGTCCGAAAAAAGGTGATTCAGCCTGACAGATTCTTTATCTATTGTTTCAGCCTGGTCAGGAAAAATAGTTTTTGAAGTTGAAATAATGCGTTCAGTCAAATCATGATAAATTTCTGTTGGCAAATCGGAAATAAATTCGCCGGTAGTGAAGTATTGAACATCTGTCAAACTTTTTAAATAAGTGAATCTGTCCATGGATTCTAAATGACCTGAAATGGAATAGACTGTTTCATAACGGTGTGCTTCTTTTATTTGAGACCCGGAGCGGGCATTTGTTTTCGCAATTCCAAATCCGGCGAATAGTTTTTCTATTTGCAATAGCCGAATCTGCGAAGGCCTGGAAATCAGCATTTGTTTGGATGTATTCCAAAGACCGTCATAGTCCAGGACTTTATACAATAAATCTTTTGATGTAAAAATCATGGTTGAGTTATTTGTGATTTACTCGGGTCACCTGTTTTCTTTTTTAATCAAAAGGCCTTTTTCTTTTTGCAATCATTTTATTTAAAGCAGGAATATTGGCGAAATAAAAGCGATTTTCTTTCATCAGAATATCAAGATTCAGTAATTCCTCTATATCCCTTTCGAGGGTTTTAGAAGAAATATTGGAATATAGTCTGGCCAGCACAATGTTCAAATCAGGAATTTCTTCCTTGCTGAATTTTTTATCTATCGGCATTTCCAGGGCGAAACTTCTTTTTCTTTTGAAAACTTCCTTTTGCCCCGTCGGTACAGTATCAAATTTATCGTATACATATTTCTGCCAGGTAATCGATAACTGGCTGGCCTGAATTTTTTCAAGGATTTGCTGAAGGCCATCCCTGAAACCCAATAAGGCGTAGGCTATGAATTCCGTCAGGTCTCTGGTTTGAAAAGCTTTTTCGAGCTGACGGTAGTATTCGGGTCTCGTCATGTTATAGTAATTGGAGAGGACGTGCAGGGTGATATCCGGATTACCCCCTCTAGATAAAATATAAAACTCAAGCAGACGACCTGTTCTTCCGTTCCCATCGCCGAAGGGATGAATCCATTCGAGATAAACATGGGCTACAATCGCTTCTATAAATGGATCACTGAATGTTTGTTTCCCATCTTCATATCTGAATTCTTGTCGCAAAAAATCACAGTATTGATCGATGAGTTCAGGTATATCCCGGTAATCGGGGCATCGATAGGTACCAACCACCACGTCGTTCTCACGAAACCTTCCCGGTATGGCTGCAAAATGGTCGCCTAAGTTTTTGCCAACCATTTTATGGAACCGGAGTAAAAGATCTTTGGTAATCAGTTGCTCCCTGTTTTCATAAATCGTTTCCAGCAGCAATTCATTAAAGGCATCTAAAATATTCTCTACTTCCTGAGCCTGGTATTGTACGCTGGGCGGAAGTTTCTGACCGTCTCTGATCTTGTTAATATCCTCATCGCTCAGGGTATTTCCTTCAATGGCTGTTGTGGCCTGCGCACCTTTTTTTAGCGCCACCCACATCAGCTCGTCGTAATACTGCGGCATAATCGGTGTATTGTTGATAGCCATCAGTAACGAAACGCACTGCCCGGTACGAACCCATTCACGGGTACCTAATTGCCAGTGCGGCTTAAAAACCAGATGAGGATAGCCTCTATGTAATTTCATAACTCACTGATATAGATTAATATAGACAGGAATGGGTGTTTCGTCAAGTTAATAGACAGAAAGCCAGACAAAAATAGCATTCTTTTTGTCCATATCGTTGACTTACATAGAGATGGTGAGCCTATTGATAATCAATAGTTTATAATTTATAATCCGCCGGTTACATTTCTTTCAAGCACGGTTACTAAATGATGTAAGCGTCCGATATCATACTGAAGAAACCAGAATCCGATCCGAAGAAAAACAAAGAAAAAACGAAGATCTTAACAAAGTCCGAATCCGAAAAAAGCCGTAATCCAATCCGAAAGAAAAGCCAGGTCAGTGTAAAGATCCAAATCCGAAAAACCTGGTCCAAATCCGAAAGAGAACCAATCCAATCCGAAAGAAAAACGTCCAATCCGAAAAACCTTCATCCCTGATTGTACTGATCAAATTATCTAAGCAGCTTCCCCGGGAGGCTGCTTTTTTATGATCTCACGTATGTCATAGCCTTCAACAAAATCCAGCCCCAGCTCTCCAATGGTTTTTTCTGTTTCGGGAGAGACGACTGGTTTCTGTAACCAGACCCATTTTGCTTTCAGTGGTAATACCTGTTGTCTGATGATCGCCTCATGTTCTTCAGCAGGTCTGTATATAACAACAATATCAACAACTTCCGGTACTGTGGGACAGGGTTTGAATTGAACAATCGTTGTTTTCTGCGAATCGTTTCTTTGCAGTACGGCTTCCGCATATCCTTCCGGAGAAAAAGAAAACACTTTGTAACCGGCGTCCAGCAGTGCATGTGGAATATCCAGGGAGGGCCAGTCCACCAGCAAGAGGATTTTCCATTCCGGGGCTAATTTTTTCCACTCCATGTTTTTCGTTTTAAGAAAATACCAAAGCCTGCATAAATGTACTGTGTCGGTAAACAAAAAGAAAATGTTTAGCGAAGGCGGTATATTTATAACCAAAAGGATTTATAAAAAAACGGATTATGAAACAAACAGGGCAGGTCATCATCGGGTTTTTCAGCCTCTTCCTCTTCAGCTGCAGCACGCCTTCTGATAAATTATCTTCCGCCAATACCGCCGACTCCATTTATTTCGGTGGTGATATCATTACCATGGCGGGCGATACTGCCCAATATGTGGAAGCCCTGGCGGTAAAAAATGGCAAAATACTATTCGCGGGTACAAGCGCAGAGGCTGAAAAAATAAAAGGTGACAGTACCGTAATGAAGGATCTGGCGGGCAAAACGCTCCTGCCCGGTTTCGTTGACGGCCACGCGCATTTCGCGGGCTTTGGAGCGCAGGCCGTGGGTGCCAACCTGCTCGCTTCTCCCGATGGCAATGCGAATTCAATCAATGATATCGTTGAGGAACTGAAAACCTGGTATAAGAAAAACGGGACCAGCATGACCAAGGGCTGGATTTTCGGTATGGGTTACGACGACGCCGTTTTAAGGGAACACCGGCATCCGACAAAAATGGATCTGGACAGGGTTTCAAAAGACATCCCCATTGTGATCGTTCATATTTCCGGCCATTTTGTGGTGATGAACAGCAAGGGGCTTGAACTGAGCAAAGTCACCGCAGCGTCAAAGGATCCCTCCGGCGGTGTGATCAGAAGAATGCCGGATTCAAAAGAGCCTAACGGGGTTCTGGAAGAACTGGCTGCACTTCCTGTTTATATTCCACTGATCAGTCCGGATTCGCCGAATACCATTGATTATTTTATGGAGAAGGGTCAGCATCTGGCCACCAGTTATGGCTATACCACCGCCCAGGAAGGAAGGGCGATGACGAATCATCTGCAGCTCGCGCAATATGCCAAAGAAGGAAAGCTGAGGATTGATGTGGTTTCTTATGTGGACTATGCTTTTCCCCAATTCATGAAAAGTGAATGGTATGGTCCTGAATATAAAAATCATTACCGCATCGGCGGATATAAATTAACCCTTGATGGCTCACCGCAGGGAAGAACGGCATGGCGGACCATTCCCTACCTGATTCCGCCCGATGGCCAGAAGCCCGGATACAAAGGCTATCCGGCCATTGCGGATGACGATAAAGTAAAGGCGATCATGGATAGTGCTTTCGCCAATCACTGGCAATTGCTTTGTCACGCGAATGGGGATGCGGCCATTGATCAGTATATCCGCTGCATTCGCACCGCCATTGACAAATATGGTAACGACAACAGGAGAAATGTGTTGATTCACGGGCAGTTTATGCGGGCCGATCAGCTGGATAGTATGAAAGAATTAAAAGTGATTCCTTCCTTTTTCCCCATGCATACTTTTTACTGGGGTGACTGGTACAAAAAAATTATCGGCGATTCGCTGGCGGCCAAAATCAGTCCGATCAAATCTGCTTTAAAACTAGGCATGATCGCCACCAGTCACACCGACGCACCGGTTGCTTTTCCCAATCTCATGATGGTTTTATGGACAACCGTCAACCGCGTTTCCAGAAGTGGTGCAGTTATCGGGCCAGATGAACGTCTTACCCCCTACGAAGCTTTGAAGACAATCACCATCTGGGGAGCCTATCAGCATTTCGAAGAAAAAACCAAGGGCAGCCTCACTCCGGGCAAGCTCGGCGACCTGGTGATTCTTTCCGACAATCCTTTGAAAGTTGATCCGATGAAGATTAAGGATATTACGGTTCTGGAAACGATTAAGGAAGGCAGATCTGTTTACAAAAAGTAGAAACAGCTGAAAATCAAACGATGCATTTATCCATAGCGGAATTAGAAGAAATTGATGAAAAGACTTTGCCTTCCAATACGGTAAATGTTATTCGGATATTGTTACGGGCTGCAAACGATTGGCCAGTTCCTTTGCCAGGACTTGAAGATTATACTCGTGAACTGGAAAAATTTATTTCCAACAGGGCTACAAAATCGGACCTGGAAATCGCGCTGGAAAATAATGATCTGAACAAGGATGCCTGGAAAGCCGAATCGATTGGTGAGCTGATTGAAGTATTTAAATTTTATGATAAGGGTACTTCTTTGAGGGAGATTATTCAGGATTTGGAAAAGAAGTTGAACCGTAGTGTTTCATAGTGAGCCTGCCTATTATTATTTCGACGTTGAAAAATGTTTAAATAAATGATCTTATTTTCCTCTCTTTTGTAAGAATTCCCTCCATTCCGCGTACTAATGATTCAGATGAAAGGAGTTGTTACAGAAGAAGAACATAAAAGAATATTTGATTCCTGGCTCAGTAAGTACAAAGCACTGATCTTTAAGATTGTGCGGGTCTATTCTTTTTCAACCGCGGATTCCGAGGATCTCTTTCAGGAGATCATTATACAGATCTGGCGGTCAATACTTTCTTTCAGACAGGAGTCTTCCGCCTCAACATGGATTTACCGGATTTCCATAAATACTGCGATGAAATGGAAAAGCCGGGAGCAAAGGCATCCAGGAACGGAAGAGCTTAAGCCACTGCATGCCCTGTTGACTGAAAACAGATCGGGTGGTGACGAACGGCTTGACTGGCTCTACAAAGAAATTCAAACCCTGGATAAAATCGACCGCTCGGTTACGCTCCTGCTGCTCGAGGACTTCAGCTATAAGGAAATAGCGTCCATTTTAGGTATTTCGGAATCCCACGTAGGCGTTAAAATCAATCGGATAAAAAAAGAACTGATTAACAGATCCAAAAAAACAAATCATGGAATTTAAAGAAATGCAGGAAATCTGGAGAACACAAAACAGCCGGCCCCTTTATTCTATCAATGACATCGCACTGAAAAAATATGTGGAATCAAAAAAACTTCGCTCCCTTAAAATAACCAGGATGTCCGAGCTCCTGCTGATCATTACGTATTTCGTTTCTGCCGCTATCATTTTCGTAATCAATTTCACATACAGGAAAGGAAATATCTTTATGTATGTACTGGTGGCCTGGCTGCTGCTGACCGCCATCAACCTTTTGGCAGACCGCATTCGGAGAATCAGGGGGAATCACGATTTCCAACGTTCCCTGCGCGGGGATCTGCAACATGCCATTGCCGTTGCGAAATACCAGTTCCGTCTTTCGCTGATTTCGCGATGGAATATTCTGCCCGTGGCACTGCTTATTTTACTGGCCACATGGACCAGCGGAAAATCCTCCTGGGTCTATGGATTCATTTTTGGCATCGGCATGCTGGCTTTTTTTGCCGGCAACCGGGAGCATGATTTTTACAAAAGACGCAGAAATGAACTGGAGGATCTCCAAAGAAAACTGGAAGCTGAGACCGAATAATTCTGACTGGTTAATAGCCTGCTTAGACATTTTCAACGTGAATCACATCCCCAATCCTGCCAGTTACAAACTGATTTTTTCGGTTGTCAATTAAATTCCTAACTTATACCCGCACCTGAAAGCCAGACCCGGAGAGGAAAAGAATCGTTCAGGCTCCCAACCGATAGAATCTTTTTTAACCCCGATATATGCAATCAGCCAACTTCAGGAAAGCCGGCCTTTTGGCGTTATTCATTCCCCTTATCGCACTCATCTCCTGGGAAGTTCATCTGCGTAACCACAAAGTACCGATCAGCTACGACGACAATGAAGCGATGTGGGCAAACAAGAGGCAACAGGTATATGAACCTTCCGATGGCTCTATGGTATTCATCGGTTCTTCGCGTATAAAATACGACCTGGATATTCCTACCTGGGAGGCAATGACAGGCCAACATGCTGTTCAGCTGGCCAATGTGGGAAGTAATCCCAGGCCCGTACTGAATGATCTGGCAGACGATCCGAATTTTAAGGGTAAACTGGTTGTTGATATAACGGAAATACTTTTTTTTAGTGAACTGGGCGGCCCAAACGATGAAGAGACCGCAAAAAAAATTGCTTACGCAAAGAAAATTACACCAACCCAGCGTTTCAGTTTCCAGGTGGATCACGTGCTGGAATCCCGGTTTGTTTTTCTCGATCAGGATTTCTTTGCCCTGAATCCGATGCTGGATCAATTACCGATTCCACCGCGACCCGATGTTTTTTCATTTCCCTTATTTCCATTTCAGTTTGATAACCGGCGTTTTAACAGACAGTCTTTTATGACGCCTGAATTCGTGGCTGATACCAATCTCCAAAACCAGGTAAAAGCGATCTGGATGTTCCTGGCTAAAATGAATCCTTCACCACCTCCATCAGGAAAGAAACTGGACGATATTCTCCTGTCTGTCAAATCAGCCGTCGATAAAATAAAGAATCGGGGAGGTGACGTGCTTTTTACCAGAACGCCTTCCAGCGGGCTTTTCCGCCAGGCGGAAATGCATGGTTTTCCAAGGGCAGCTTATTGGGACAGGCTACTGTCCACCACCGGGTGCAGGGGTATTTATTTCGAAGACTATCCGGCCACAGCGAAATTGACCTGCCCGGAATGGTCACATCTGACACCCGGTGACGCGGTTGTGTATACGAAGGCTCTCGTCACGGAGATGAAGGAAAAAGGCTGGCTCAGCCAGTAAAGACAGGCATTTATCAAAGCGTTTAACCCCTAATACTTCCGAGATGCTTTTTAACTCCTATACGTTTATCGTTTTCTTTATCATCGTATTGATTCTGCATAATCTTCCGTTCTCCTGGAAGACCAAAAAGATCAATCTCCTGATTGCGAGTTATGTATTTTATGCCGCATGGAATCCGCCGTTTATCTTATTACTCTGGCTCTCCACCATCGTCGATTATTTTGTGGGTAAGGCCCTGTATACGGAAGAAAATAAACATAAGAAAAAATGGCTGCTGGTGATCAGTCTGATTGGGAATCTCGGCATGCTTTGTTTTTTTAAGTATGGGGGTTTTATTCTGGAGAACTTTACGCACCTCGTCAATTCCCTGGGAATGCATTATCATCCGGCGAAGCCGAATATCATTCTGCCCGCAGGTATTTCCTTTTATACATTCACCACACTTTGTTATACAATTGATATGTATAAGAAAGAAAGCAAGCCCGTGGAATCCATCCTGGATTTTTCCCTGTTTGTTACTTTCTTCCCACACCTCGTAGCCGGACCGATTGTTCGGCCACCGCAACTGGTTCCTCAGTTTGCCACGCCGCGCAAAGCAAACCAACAGCAATTGCTGCAGGGGCTCTTTCTTCTTTCGCTCGGATTATTTATGAAAGTCTTTCTTGCTGATGGAATGTTATCCGAACCAGCAAATACAGTTTTTTCTTCTCCTGATGTTTTAAAAACACTGGACGCCTGGATGGGTGTACTGGCTTTCTCGGGACAAATATTTTTCGACTTTGCCGGATATTCTTCCTGCGCCATTGGCGCCGCTTTATGTCTCGGTTTCGTTCTGCCACAGAATTTTCTTTTTCCCTATGCGGCTGTGGGCTTTACCGATTTCTGGCGGCGCTGGCATATTACTTTGTCGTCCTGGCTTCGCGATTATCTTTATATCCCGCTCGGCGGAAACCGCAAGGGCAGTTCAGAACCTATATCAACCTCATGATCACTATGCTGCTGGGCGGACTCTGGCATGGAGCCAACTGGACATTCGTTGTCTGGGGCGCA
>CBDCCE010000026.1:0-110476 GCA_965214575.1 Puia sp. | reverse complement strand
CGTCTTCAACGAGCAAAATGGATTTGCGAACGGCTTCCGTCATACTTCTAATACATTGAATCGGACAGTAAAGATGGAACCCCTGGGCAGATTATCTGTAACGAGGAGTCGCATTTTGTGATCCTGCGTGATTTTTTTGCACAAATAGAGCCCCAGTCCCGTGCCCTGCGTTGTTCTTGTGTCTTCATTTCCCACCCGGTAGAATTTCTGAAAAATGCGTTTTTGTTCTTTTTTGAGAATGCCCGCTCCCTCGTCTTTTACCTGCAGCTCACCCTTCTGTCCTTCCCTTGTCAGGCTCACGGAAATGCCGGTGGAGGCGGAGAATATTTAACCGCATTTTCTATCAGATTGTTCACCAGAATCTGCATCAGCAGCGGATCACCCGACACAAATATTCCGGGTTCAATGTTATATATCCAGTTTTTACTAGGAAAACGATTGATAAAATCCTCGGCAGCGTCGGTAACGATTTGTGAAAAATGGAGTTCTTCTTTGTTAAAAAGATAGGAACCTCCTTCGAGCTGAGCCGAAACGAGAATATTCCCTGTAAGTGCGTTCAGCCGGTTGAGTTCCTGCAAAGAAGAATGCAGAATCTTTTCTTTTCTGGGTTCATCCAGCGTATGTTTTTGCAGGGTTTCAATATTGAGTCTTGCGATGGAAATCGGTGTTTTTAGTTCGTGGGTAATAGCCATCATAAAATTCTGCTGCTGTCTTTGTATCCTGAATCTGACGCATGATCGGCACTGTACAGAAAAATGGCGCCCACCAGGATTACTGACAGGAAAACACAATACCCTCACTCACATACTGCGCCGGTCATTTCGGGTCGCGTTCGCTATAGATAGTATCAACTTTTTGCAGATAGGAAATATCGTCGTGAGTTAAGCAGGCTCATTTTGTATTCAGCCATTTTACGGTTCTGGAGATTGAGTGCTATGAACCACCAGATCGAGCGCCGCCAGTACATACATCAGCAGGAGCCAGTAAATGACCGTTGCCCGGTTCGCCCATTTGTTTTTGTGAAGGTTAATTGCCATTTTTTATAGGCTTAAAGCCCAAAGCCCAAAGCCTAAGGCCCAAAACTGAAATGAGAAAGTGTTTTTTCACTCCCACACTCCCACACTCCCACACTTCCATACTTCCACACTTTCACTGAACTTTCTCAACCCTCAGTCCCGCGCTCAAAACATACTTCAGTGGATCTTCGCGCATCAGTTGTTCCAGCGTGATATGATAGCTGCCCGCTTTTCTGAATCTGGTTTTGGGCTGAATGAGCAGTCGGGCATCGTAAATATCGTCCATTGCCGTGCCGATCCATCCCTTTCCATTGGTGGCAAGTTGCAAATCATAATCGCCCGTTCTGCCCTGTGAATCGCCCGGCTCTTTTACGGTTGCGCGCAGGTATATATTATTGAAGTGGTAGGCATCTGTATGCCTGATAACGATATAGATATTATATAAGGAAACGGTATCAGAAATATCGAAAGCAATATCGGGTTTGACTGCAGCTGGCCATTCATGATCGTTAAACCGAAGGTTTTTTTCAAATACGCCGGTAGTCCAGGTGCATGCAGAAAAACCTAAACCGATGCTGACAAACAATAAAAATCTTTTCACGCCCTGAATTTTTGCAATATTAATCAGAAAACCGCTGAACTGTAGTAAGGACTTGCCCATCTGCGAAGTATTCGAATTAAACGAGATCGTTAAGCTTAGGCTTGAAACTGTAGGCTTGGAAAAAGCTTTGAGCTTTAAGCTTTAGGCTTTAGGCTTTAGGCTTGAAGCTTTGGGCTTTTAAAGTACATTCAAAATCTGTTCTTTTGCTTTTTCCAGCTCGTCTTTCATCAGCACAACGCACTTCTGAATTTTCACATCATAAGCTTTGGACCCCGTAGTATTAATTTCCCTGCCCACTTCCTGGAGTATAAAGGAAAGTTTTTTACCCTTGCTGTCTTCAGATTCGGCCAGCACGTCTTTAAAATAGGAGCAATGGTTTTTAAGCCGAACCATTTCCTCGCTGATATCAATCTTTTCCAGATAGTAGATCATTTCCTGTTCCAGGCGGTTGGAATCGTAATTGTCTTTGCCTACATGATCGTGGAGTAATTTTTCCAGTCCCTCACGGATCTTGGTTTGGCGAAGGGGCTGTAATTTTATGATTTCCTCCTGCTGAATACTGATGTTTTCAATTCGGGAAATCAGATCTTTTTCCAGCACAGCGCCTTCATTCAGGCGGTGTTCGTTGAGATCCTCGATGGCCATTTCGATCACTTTGCTGAACTGCTGCCATTCTTCTTTGGTGAGCGTATCCCCGGTTGGGGTAATCACTTCCGGTAATTTCAGCAGGGTGCTTAATATGTTGGAAGGGTCCTGGTTCAGCTGACGGGACAAGTCGGCCAGGGTTTCGTAATAAGCTTTGGCAAGATCTGTATTGATGCTTACGGGCTTTGCGTTGCCGGTCTGTTTCAGACTGATGGTACAATCGAGAGAACCCCGACCCAGCTTTTCAGAAAGAAGTTTACGTATTTCAAATTCATAAGGTTTGAGAAAGCCTGGAAGTTTTAACTGAAGCTCAAATTGTTTTCCGTTGAGAGACTTAACATCTACAAGAAAGGTTTTGTCGCCTACCGTCTGCTCCGCCCTGCCAAAACCCGTCATCGATTTTACCATGTTATACTGTTTGTGCCTGTAAGTTAATAAATTATATGTGCGTCAGCAGTCCGAGCTTGCCGTAGACTTCGTTTTGACTCATGTCAATCATGTCGCCGGGTACCATTGGATCGAGTGATAAACCGGCCAGACGATAACGTATAAGTCTGAGTGTGGGGAATCCCGTAACTGCTGTCATTTTTCGAACCTGACGGTTCTTTCCTTCTGTAATGATCAGCTTTATCCAGCTTGTCGGAATATTCTGACGAAACCGAATGGGTGGCTTTCTCTCAGGGATAAGCACATGCTCAGGAAGCCTGGAGGCTTTCCCTGGTTGCGTGCGAAAGGGTTTTCCGTCTACATTAATGGTAATTCCGGAAGCCAGCAATTGTAATGCTTCATTCGTGATCAGCCCTTCCACCTGAACCCGGTATTCGCGTTCATGAGCAAAACTGGGATGCAGGAGCCGGTGATTGAGCGTTTTGTCATTTGTTAACAAAAGCAACCCCTCGCTGTCATAATCCAGCCGGCCAACCGGATAAACGTCTACCGGAACTTCAAAAAAATCCTTGAGACAGGCTTTGCCATTTTCCGGAGTAAACTGCGAAAGCACCTGGAAAGGCTTATAAATGATGAAGTATTTATTCAATGGAAATCAATGAAACGTATATGAATAAAGGGTTTGAAAAGAATTCATAAAAACGTACGGAAAATAAAAAGCCCCGCTGGCGGCGAGACTTTTACTATTTGGATGGGTTAGTAAGTACAGGGACATAAAAATCCCTACACAATATTAGAAATAATTTTCTCTATCAGGAAAAATTTTCCAATAAATTTTATGCACAATTTTTTTTAGGGTGTGGAAAAGCATCTTTAATGTAGGTTTGAGCAAAATTTGATCCATGAAGTTTCCTTCACCCGTTTCGTTAAAATGGCTTTCAGAATTTCTGGATGCAAAGCTTTTGGGTAATACGGATGCCTCTGCCACGGGGATCAACGAGATTCATAAAGTAGAACCGGGCGACCTGGTTTTTGTTGATCATCCCAAGTACTATCAGAAATGTCTGGAGTCGCCTGCTTCTTTTATCATTATTAATCAGGCAGTCACCTGTCCACCAGGGAAAGCACTGCTCATCGTTGACCAGCCCTTTGAAGCCTATCTGAAAATAGTGAAACACTTCAGACCCTTCGAACCCGCCGTGCAGGCAGTTAGTCCCGATGCCCGCATTGGCAAAACATCTTTTATTTATCCGGGGGTATTCATAGGCAATCATGTTCAGGTAGGGGAACGATGCCTGATTCATCCAAACGTAACCATCATGGATCACTGCATCATCGGCAATGACGTGGTGATTCAGGCAGGCACGGTGATAGGTTCCGATGCGTTTTATTATAACACGAAAAAGGACCGTGCGGTATGGTATAAGAAAATGTTGAGCTGCGGTCGCGTGGTTATCGAAGATGATGTGGAGATCGGAGCCGGGTGCACCATCGACAGGGGCGTGAGCGGAGATACTGTCATCGGTCGCGGATCGCGGCTGGATAACATGATCCATATTGGTCATGATACGGTACTGGGTAAGAATTGTCTGATCGCCGCCCAGGTCGGCATAGCCGGTGCAGTAGAAATTGGCGACGGAGTGATTTTATGGGGACAGGTGGGCGTAAGCAAAACGCTTTCGATCGGGGATAATGCAGTCGTACTTGCTCAAAGTGGTGTCGGTGGAACTATTGAACCGGGCAAAGTGTATTTCGGTTCTCCTGCCGAAGACGCTTCCGTTAAAAAGCGCGAACTGGTTTGGATCAAGCGCATTCCTGAAATTTGGAAAAAGGTTTATGACAATAAAGCCTAAAGCCCAAAGCCTAAAGCTTAAAGCCTAAAACTATTTCAGGTGCAACAACAAAAGTAGTTTTAGGCTTTAAGCTTTAGGCTTTAAGCTTAAGGATTGTAATCATACGGAACTAAATCCGCTACTTTCTTCCATGCCCAGTATCCCATATTGGTAATCTCTGACTGTTCAAAGAAATACCCGTTTTCTTCAATTGAAAATCCTGAAGGCATATCCAGTGCAGATACCTGTGTTTTGGCATTCAGGGGAAAGTGATTCTGCACCAGATAGTTTTTATTCGGCACCTGACCGCTATACGTTACCCGAATACTTCCGTTGATATTGATATCTACAATTCCACTGTCTACAGAATATACCGCAGGATCATAGGGATTGTCGAGAACGGTTCCTTTATCTGAGTTCGGGCCGTTCAGCGTCTCCACCTGAAAGCCTTCTTCCTTCAGGGTACTGTCGTACCAGCTGCGCATAAAATGAAGCCGGGATCCGATATACGTGCGATAGCGGTTCTTCGACCAGGTTTCCTGCTGTTCGGCCGTTCCCGTGAGGGTTTCAAATAAGGGATAGCCGGTATAGGAGCTGACATGTGTAGAATAATCATTCACGAAGGAATCCAGCTGGTAGCGTATTTTATATCCCAGTGCCTGATTGATGATAACAATTTCCTCTTTGGCTTTTACCTTGAGTTTGTTACGTTTTTTATAAAAATAAAAACTGATCGCCTCCTTATTTTGAATGCTGCAATCGGCCGCGTTGCCCGTAGTACCGATGAAGTTATCCAGGAAAAACTGACCGTATTTGTTCCATCCGTCAGCCACCATGGCCGATCCGGTAACAGCTACTTCTGCCATCGACTTTTCTGCTTCTTTCATTTGTATAACCAGAGAATCTTTATCCTTCGTCGAATTGCTCACCCGGATAACCTGTGTTTCGTATCCTGTGTACGAGACCACGAGATCGTACCCCCCGTTATTCAAACGCAGGGCAAAAAGGCCCTCACTGTTGGATATGGTGCCCGTAGTGGTATTCTGACAAAATACGGAAGCATTCGAAAGGGTAGAACCCGATTTGACGTCAATGACTTTTCCATGGATGTAGAACATTTTATCCTGACAGAATCCGGATATGGATAAAAATATCGCGCAGAAGAGAATAAAGACGTTTTTCATTTCAGTATTTTTTTTAAAGCCCAAAGCCTTTTTAAGCCTAAAGCTCAAAGCCTAAAACTTGTTCGTTTTTAGAACGATATAAACTCTGTGCAAGTATGCTGCCATTTTTGTTTTCAATCCCTTACAAAAATGGTTTTAGGCTTTAAGCTTTGAGCTTTAGGCTTCAAAAGACTTTAAGTTTTAGGCTTAAAAAGGCTTTCAAGATATTTCGAACACGCCTCCCCAATGGAATTTTCCACGGTACGGAAACGAAAATCAGGTAGAACTTTCAGGAGTTTGCGATTGCTGTAACCACTCTGATGCGACGCAATAGCAATAGATTCACGGGTGATCAGGGGTTTGTATCCGGAAAAAAAGGATTTTATTTTTTCTTTTCTCCAGGCCAGACCGGCCAAAAACGGACCTGCTTTTTTAGCCGCGGGTATCTTTCCAAATCCGGCCGACATATATCCCAAGACTTCGCGATAAGTTTTGTTTTCTGAACTGACAATGAACCGTTCGTTTCGTATACCGCTGTTGGCCAGTGCAAGAATCGCTTTTGCGGTATCCTGTACATCCGCAAACCCGCTTGAGCCTTCCGTATACCAGGGGAACTCTTCAAAGGCCGTTTTGAACAATCCGCAGCTCGATTCATTCCAGTTGCCATAACCCAGCAGGGTTGCCGGGTTAACGATCAGGGGACTCAATCCTTCTCCCATGCCCCGCCAAACTTCCATTTCTCCATAATATTTGCTGACTCCGTAACTCGACTGATCTTTATTGCTTTCCCATTTTTTTTCCTCGTCTGTGATTTTCCCCGGTTCATCTTTGCCGAGAGTGGCCACGGAACTGATATGCACAAAGTCACGGATGCCGGTTTCAAGGGCAGCATTGACCATATTGGCGGTTCCTTCTATATTAACCTGATAAAGCTTTGTTTTGTCGGAAGGAACAAAAGACACCATTCCCGCTGCATGTATGATCTGATCGCAGCCTTCCATATGCTCCACTAATCCGGGAACATCGAGGATGTCACCTTCCACCCATAAAATTTTTTCTGAAAGCTGCGGTGACAGATACTGCGGCAGGCCCCTGCCTCTTTTTAATGCCCTCACCGGCTTTCCCTGTAATACCAGTTCCTGCAAAATATAGGATCCGAGAAATCCGCTGCCGCCGGTTACAAAAATCATTCGGCGGCCAATTTAGTGTATTCAAAAAAGCCCTTTCCGCTTTTCCTGCCGAGTTCAGCTTTTTTTACCATGGATTCCTGCAGGTGAGAAGGTCGCAGGCGCTCCGGATTTCCCAACGCGTCATACACGGAACAGCTAACCGCATAATTGATATCATTACCAATCAAATCCATGAGATGAAATGGACCCATTTTAAAGCCCGCAGATTCCATGAGCCGGTCAATCGTTTCAAAATCGCAGTGGCCCTGTTCTGCGATTCGCAGGGATTCAATATAAAACGGTCTTGCCACATGGTTAACAATAAATCCGGGAGCATCCCTGCATATCACCGCTGTTTTTCCAATGGCCGAAAGAAAATCCATCAGGCGCCCGGCCATGCCATCCGGATTATATTTTGTCTGAATAATCTCTACCAGTTTCATCCGGTTCGCCGGATTAAAAAAATGCAGACCGATGATTCTTTCCGGAAAGGACGTCAGCTCAGCAATGGCAGTAACCGAAAGAGAAGATGTATTGGTTGCGAAAATGGTTTCTGATGAATTGATTTTTTCCAGCGAAACAAAAAGCGCAGCCTTGGTTTCTTTATTTTCTATGACGGCTTCAATAA
Source organism: Puia sp. (assembly GCA_965214575.1). Classification (GTDB taxonomy): domain Bacteria; phylum Bacteroidota; class Bacteroidia; order Chitinophagales; family Chitinophagaceae; genus Puia. The sequence continues at coordinate 103,035 of CBDCCE010000026.1, read as the reverse complement.
TCAGTTCCGCACGGCAATCCTGCAGGGATGTAGTGAAGGAGATATGATTCAGCGTGGTTTCACTTTCCCCGGAACTGATCTTTTTTTTCTCAACCGAATTCCTCAATTCTTTTTCAATCTGTGTCCGTGCCACCGGAATCATGGCCGCATTCAGATCATATAACCGGGTCGGAATTTTATTCATTGCCAGGGCGAGTGCAATGCCTCTTCCCATCGTACCTGCGCCGCAAATACAAACCGCCTGTTCCATTTTGTAAATATACATTAAGCCGAAAGCCTAAAGCATAAAGCAGAAAGCCTAAAACTTCTTTTAGTTTTACTCCTGGATTAGTTTTAGGCTTTCTGCTTTGAGCTTTAAGCTTAAAAAGGTTTTAGGCTTTCTGCTTTGAGCTTTAAGCTTAAAAAGGTTTTAGGCTTTCTGCTTTAAGCTTTAGGCTTAAAAAGGCTTTAGGCTTTCTGCTTTAAGCTTTAGGCTTAAAAAGGCTTTAGGCTTAAAAAGGGGTATTTTTGGAGATGGAAAAAAGAGTTATCATCACTGCAAATGCGCCGGAGCCGATTGGTCCTTATAATCAGGCTATTCAGGCGGGTAACATGTTATTTATGTCCGGGCAGGTGGCCATCAATCCGAAAAACGGTCTGATCGAAGCCAGGGATATTTTTGAAGAAACGCATCAGGTGATGCATAATCTTCGTGCTGTTTTACAGGCTGCCGGAATTGATTTTAAGAATGTAGTGAAGACCAGCATCTTTCTGACTGACATGTCTCTTTTTCCTTCGGTAAATGAAGTGTATGCAAAATATTTCACGGGCGACTTTCCTGCGCGTGAAACGGTAGCCGTAAAGGGACTTCCTAAAAACGTGAATGTGGAAATCAGTATGATCGCCGTACTATGATTTCATCCCGTCACGCACTTTGATAAAAGCACGGATGCAGTGATCCAGATCCTCCCTTGAATGTGCGGCACTCAGCTGAACCCGGATGCGGGCCAGTCCTTTAGGTACAACGGGAAAGAAAAAACCAATGACATAAATTCCTTCTTCCAGGAGACGGGCGGCAAATTCCTGTGCAATCACAGCATCGTAAAGCATGATGGGTACAATAGGATGTTCACCGGGTTTGATATCAAAACCGGCATCCGTCATTCCTTTTCTGAAATACCGGGTATTCTCTTCCAGTTTATCGCGAAGCAGGGTGTTCTTTTCCAGCATTTCCAGAATGGCAATGGAAGCGACCACAATGGAAGGGGCGAGACTGTTTGAAAATAAATAGGGCCGGCTCCTCTGCCGGAGCATTTCGATGATTTCCTTTCTGCCGCTGGTAAATCCGCCATTGGCTCCTCCAAGGGCTTTGCCCAGAGTTCCCGTAATAATGTCCACGCGGCCCATCACATTCCTGTACTCGTGGGTTCCCCTTCCTGTTTTCCCCAGGAACCCCGACGAATGCGATTCATCGCTCATCACGATGGCACCGTATTTATCCGCCAGATCGCATATTTTATCCAGCTGGGCAATGGTTCCGTCCATACTGAAGGAGCCGTCCGTAACAATGATACGGTCACGACAATCGGCAGCCAGTTTTAACTGCTCCTCGAGGTCGGACATATCATTGTGTTTGTACCGCAGCCTGCGGGCCTTGCATAAACGAACCCCATCTATAATAGAGGCATGATTCAATTCATCCGATATAATGGCATCCGTTTCCCCGAAGAGCGGCTCGAAAACCCCGCCGTTCGCGTCAAAAGCGGCCACATATAATATGCTGTCTTCCATGCCCAGAAAGGCAGAAATCTTTTCTTCCAGTTCTTTGTGAATATCCTGGGTGCCGCATATAAAACGCACGCTGCTTAATCCGTAACCCCGGTAATCGAGTGCCCGGTGAGCGGATTCGATAACCTCCGGATTTCCGGAAAGTCCCAGGTAATTGTTAGCACAGAAATTGAGCAGCTTTCTGCCGTTAACGACTATTTCGGCCCCCTGGCTGCTGCTGATCACCCGTTCCGTTTTGAACAGGCCCGCCTCGCTGATCTCCTGAAGCTGACCGGCCACCCGGTTCACAAAAAGCTCATGCATATGAATATTTTTATCCCGATAAAGGTAAGCTTTGTAACTTTTTGGAGAGACAACCGTATTACAATTGACGAAAACAACCGGTAAGGGCTTATGACGGCGGAGGACTACAACGACTGTGTGAAGTTATATTCAGATGGACTCTACCGGTTCATGCTGAAATCTACCCGTCAGGTGGAAGATGCGCGTGACCTGGTTCAGTCCTCATTCGAAAAGTTATGGGAATACAGGGCCGACGTCAATATGCTCAAATCCAGGTCCTACCTGTTCACGATCGCTTATCATAAGATGATCGACCTGAACAGGAAAAACAGCCGGATAGACTATAGGGAAGTATTGCCGGAACAGGCAATGGCCAGCCGTCAGTCCCCCCGGCTAAAGGAAGTGCTTGAAAAAGCACTTGGGCGGTTGAATGAAAAGCAGCGGTCACTGGTATTACTGAAGGATTATGAAGGCTATTCATATGAAGAAATCGGAGAAATAACAGGACTGAATGCCGCACAGGTGAAAGTGACTTTACACAGGGCCCGTTTACTTTTGAAAGAATGGCTGGTGAGTGTGGAACATGTACTTTAAAGATCAGCAAATGGATATCAACAGAAACAATTACGAAGAATTTTTTCTACTCTGCCTGGACGGGGAGCTTTCTCCTTCCCAAAACAGGGAAGTGGAAGAATTCCTGAATGAACATGCCGATCTTCAAAAGGAGTTTACTTCTCTTCAGCAAGCGATTCTTCCGGCTTCGGATATCCTGTTCGAACCCAAAGAGCTGCTCTATCGCCGGGAAGAAAAACCTCGCGTAGTACCTTTTTACAGAATGCGTGTGGCTGCGGCTGTTGCCCTGATTCTGGCCGGCAGCTGGTTTGTTCTTTTTGTTATGAATAACCGCTCTTCCGTGAAAAAGGCGGCAGAGGGGAATGAAATTCCTTCCGTGCAGGTTAAGAAAACGGAAGACAGTAAAATAGCGGGTACAAATGTGAATATACCGTCAGTACAACCTGTTGCAAAAACAGAAAGCTCAAAAACAACGAAAAAGGACAGCCCTTTGCCTGTAGCAAAAATATTCCGCAAGGCGTCAGGAAATGATCTGCAGGCTTCAGTGAATGATCAGCAGGATCAGAGGAATGCAAAACAGGAAACGGCCATGCAGGGAACAGAAATAAACAACCAGGGTGACCAGGAGCTTTTGCAAAAGAAATCGGTTACTTCGATTCAGCCGGCAGAAAGTCTGAATACAACGAAGGAACCGCCTGTGACTGCGGAAGCCAAACCCGCCACGCTTACCATGGCCGCAGTGGGAACCGGGAGCGTAGCGAATGCCGTTCCGTCGAAAACGTTAAATACGACTGAGTCAAACAACCAGACCGACAATGCGATCAGCGTTATTGCGCTGAACGAAAAGAATAAATCCATTACCGGTTTTTTCAAAAAACTAACCAGACGTGCAGCCCCGGATCCCAGTGAGCGGAAACTGAGGGTAAGTGTATTTCAATTCAGTTACTAAAAAATAAACATGATCATGAAGAGAATTTTAACGGTCCTGGCATTCCTGTGCATTGCAGCGAAAGGGTTCAGTCAGCAGGATTCAACCATGCAGAAAAAAGACAGCGTAAGCCATCACAAAAATAAATGGGAGCGAATGATGGAAGCGCATAAAATGGATTCTGCAGACTGGAACGGTCATCATTGGCCCATGCCGCCACATCACTGGGGAAATAATCACGTGAAGCCTTCCAACCTGAGCACCAACTGGCTGATTGTTGATCTCGGATTCACGAATTACACGGATAAAACCAACTATAACAGTGCGGAAGCGCAGTCCTTTGCACCCGGCGGGAGCAAAGACTGGTTTAAGCTGAAGAATAATAAATCGGTAGACGTGAATATCTGGTTTTTTATGCAGCGCCTGAATATGATTAAACATGTGGTGAATCTGAAATACGGGCTGGGTATTGAACTGAATAATTACCGCTACCAGGATAATATCAAATTCATAGAAGGCTCCGGAATACCCACACAGGTAATCATGGATACGATTTCCTATACAAAAAACAAACTGGCTGCTGATTATGTTACCGTTCCCCTGATGATCAATTTTAATTTTACACCGGGATTGAAGGATGGATTTGGCATATCCGTAGGAGTCAGTGCAGGCTATCTCTATTCTTCCCGCCAGAAAACGATCAGCGGGGAATTCGGGAAAAAGAAAAGTTTTGATGATTTTGATCTGAATCCATGGAAAATATCATGGATCGCCGAAGCCCAGCTGGGTCCCGTAAAACTCTACGGATCACTGGCTACAAAAAGTATGTTTGGACAGGGTCTTGTACAAACACCTTATACTTTTGGGATCCGACTTAGTAACTAAGCCTAAAGCCTAAAGCTTAAAGCCTAAAACCTGTTTCGGTTTTACACTAAAACTAGTTTTAGGCTTTGGGCTTTGAGCTTTAGGCTTTTACGATTATTCCACAGTAGAGAAACGCACCAAAAAGGGAATAATATCATAAAATTATTAACAGGTAAAATAATACAATACCAACCAGCGTTGGAAATATAAAGATTCGCTTTATGAATTTTCAAAAAGTGCTGCTGGCGGGAATGATCGCTGTGAGTTTGCTGGGTTTCCGTGAAACAGATAACAGAACTTCATACAAACGTTTTTTTCACAGGCAGCTCAACGGACAGGTGTCGATCCTGATTGTTAAAACAACCTACGAATTAAAAGTATATGATCAGGACGGCTGGTACGGCACCTATCCGGTGGTATTCGGAAGCAAAACACTGGAAGATAAAATGATGGAGGGAGACCGCCGTACGCCGGAGGGAACCTATCATATCGCTTCAAAAAGACCCCATGAAAAATGGGATAAAATGATGCTGATCGACTTCCCCACAAAATCAGATATTGATAAATTTAATGAAAGAAAAGCCAAAGGGCTGATCCCCAGAAATGCAAAAATCGGCGGAGGTATTGCCATTCACGGCACCTGGCCACACGATGATATGGCCGTTGACCTGTTCCAGAACTGGACAAACGGATGTATCGCCCTGAAAAATGAAGACGTGGATGAACTCTACGACATGTTGCCGCTAGGTACTACGGTAGAGATTGTGAAGCAGGAAAAACCGGAATAAATATTGATTATTAATTATCGATTATTGATTTTAACGACCATTCAATAATTAATAATCAATAATTCATAATCGCCCTGCCTTGATTTCTTCTACAACGGAAGGGTCCAGCAGGGTACTGATATCACCCAGATTATCCATTTCACCTTCCGCGATCTTTCTTAATATACGGCGCATGATTTTTCCGCTGCGGGTTTTCGGCAGGCCGGAGACAAACTGAATCTTGTCCGGTTTCGCAATCGCACCGATAACCGTATTCACCATTTTTGTGACCCCTGTTCTGGCTTCCGCAGTCGCCTGATGCTCTCCCTTCAGTGTAACAAAAGCATAGATACCCTGACCCTTGATATCGTGCGGATAACCGACCACCGCACTTTCCACCACTTCCGGATACATATTGATCGCATTTTCCACTTCTGCGGTACCGATGCGGTGGCCACTGACATTTAACACATCATCCACCCGGCCGGTGATCCGGTAGTTACCTTCCGTATCCCGCAATGCCCCGTCTCCGGTAAAATACAGATCGGGATAAGCGGCAAAATAATTTACACGACATCTTTCATGATCACCATAGGTAGTGCGGATAATGGATGGCCAGGGGAACCGGATGCATAGATTGCCGCTTACCACTTCACCCTTTACACCGGCATGAAAAACACCATCACTGCCCGCATCTGAGCCGGGAACCGGAGCTCCCTTTTCATCTACAAGCAATGGAAAAACACCCGGAAGAGGCAACGTGGCGTAAGAAGGTTTGCCCTGACTGATTCCCGCAAGATTTGAAATCAGAATACCACCGGTTTCCGTTTGCCACCAGGTATCTACAATCGGACATTTATTTTTTCCTACATGATCATCATACCAGTGCCAGGCTTCCTCATTGATCGGTTCACCCACGGTTCCGAGTACCCTCAGGGAAGCCAGGCTTTTATTTTTTAAAGGGTCAGTCCCAAAACCCATCAGGCTCCGGATAGCTGTTGGCGCAGTATAAAAAATATTCACTTTGTATTTGTCAATAATATCCCAGAAGCGGCCTGCATCGGGATAAGTGGGTATGCCTTCAAACATGAAGCTGGTGGCGCCTGCGCAAAGAGGACCGTAAACGATATAACTATGTCCCGTGATCCATCCCACATCGGCCGTACAAAAATAGATCTCACCGGGTCGGTACTGAAATACATTCACGAAGCTGTAGGTAGTATAAATCATATATCCCGCGCAACTGTGCACCACGCCCTTGGGCTTGCCGGTGGATCCGGAAGTGTACAGGATAAACAGCATATCTTCTGCATCCATGGATTCAGCAGGAAATTCATCCACGGTGATTTTTTTCATTTCTTCCTGCCACCACAGGTCCCGGCCGGGCACCATATTCACTTCGTTGCCAATATGTTTATAAACGATTACTTTTTCAATATGCGCTGTCTTCTGAAGGGCTTCGTCGATCGTGGCCTTGAGCTGAATTTCTTTCGATCCCCGGTTCCCGCCATCCGACGTGATCACGATGCGGCATTTGGCATCATCAATACGGTCTGCAATACTCTGTGCAGAAAATCCGCCAAAAACAACGGAATGTATTGCGCCCATGCGCGCGCAGGCCAGTGTGGCTATGGCCAGTTCGGGAACCATGGGCATGTAAATACAAACACGATCTCCTTTTTTTACGCCGTTATTTTTGAGCACCTGCGCAAACCGGCAAACCTCATGGTAAAGTTGTTGGTAACTGAGCACGCGGCCGGCCTGCGATGGATCGTTGGGCTCCCAGATGATGGCCGGCTGATTTGCCTTGTCGGCCAGGTGCCGGTCCAGACAGTTTTCGGTGATATTTAGTTTTGCTCCTCCAAACCAGCTTATTCTTGGTTCCTTAAAATTCCAGTCCAGTACTTTATCCCATTTTTTCTTCCAGGTAAAATGTTCAGCCACTGCTCCCCAGAATGCCTCCGGTTCGTCGATGCTTTTTTTATACTGCTCCAGATAATCGTCAAAACTCCTGATCTGATAAGGAAAACTCATAGCCGCAATCATTTGATGCATAAATTTAGTGAGTATTTTTTTATACCTTATGCTCTTATAACGATTGCTCAATGAAAATTAACTCCTTCCTGCTCCGATGTACGCTGATTGCCGCTCTGGGTGGTTTTTTATTTGGATTTGAAACGGCTGTTATTTCGGGCGCTGAAAAAACCATTCAGGCGCTCTGGTCGCTCAGCGATTTCTGGTTGGGATTTACTGTAGCAGCCAGCCTGATCGGCACCGTTATCGGGTCTATGATTGCAGGTAAACCGGCGCAACGGTACGGACGAAAAAAAGTGCTGCTGATTATTGCCTTAATGTATCTTTTGTCAGCTATCGGTTGTTCATTAACGCCCACCTGGATACTCTTTATCCTGTTTAGAATGATTGGAGGTGTTGCGGTTGGTGCTTCCTCAGTTGTCGGACCCATGTATATCTCGGAAATTTCTCCTGCTGCTGTGAGGGGAAGACTCACCGGCATGTTTCAGTTGAATATTGTTATCGGTATTCTGATTGCCTTTCTGACCAACTTTGCTTTTCTCCAGATAGGAGCCGGTTCATGGCGCTGGATGGTGGGCGTTATGGTTATACCGGCAGGACTCTTTGCCGTTCTCCTGCGTATCATTCCTGAAAGCCCGCGCTGGCTCATTTTGAATAACAGGGATGAGGAAGCAGCTGCCATTTTTGCACGCACAGGAGAACCTGACCCGAATAAAATTATTCAGGATGAACATGATTTACTTGCCGGTCGCGGCGGTCAGGCAGTAACAGAGAATTTATTTTCAGGTAAATTCCGCAAACCCATTTTATATGCCGTGTTACTGGCGATGTTCAATCAGCTTTCCGGAATCAATGCGATTTTGTATTATGCACCCCGCATTTTTGAAATGGCCGGATTCAGTCAGAAAGCCTCTTTCCTTCAACCGGTCTATATCGGATGTGCAAACCTGCTCTTCACTTTTCTGGGTATGTCCATCATCGATAAAGTGGGAAGAAAAACCCTGTTGATAACAGGCGCCATCGGAATGGTTATTTTTCTTGCGCTCACAGCCTATGCCTTTCAAAACACGGGTTCAGCCAACCAGTTTGTTATCGTTTATCTTATCGGGTTTATCGCCTTTTTCGCCATGTCGCAGGGCGCGGTCATCTGGGTATTCATCTCAGAAATATTTCCCAATGCTGTCCGCTCGCAGGGCAGTTCTCTCGGGAGCTTTACACACTGGATCATGGCGGCAATCATCGCATGGACCTTTCCGATCATTGTGAACGGAAGTCCTAATGGCGGATTCTATTCTTTTATTTTCTTCAGCCTCATGGTGCTCATCTCTCTGATATTTATCTGGCGCGTGATGCCCGAAACCAAAGGACGCACGCTGGAGCAGATTCAGAAAGAGCTGGGGATTGTATAAGTATGGGAGTACAGGAGTACAAGAGTACAGTAGTGATTACTTTTCACCTCTGTACTCCTGTACTTCTGTACTTCTGTACTGTTCTAAAGTTTCGTAGATTCGCAGAGCGCCAAGCCACCCAAATGTCCATTGAAGTAAAGGATCTGACCAGAATTTATGGAGAGCAGAAAGCAATCGACCAGATTTCATTTTCTGTGGGTCGGGGTGAAATTGTAGGTTTTCTCGGACCGAACGGAGCCGGGAAGTCGACGACCATGAAAATTCTTACCGGATGCTTAACACCGAGCAGGGGACAGGCGTTTCTCAATGGCATAGATGTAACCAGGGAACCGGTACAGACAAAAAAAATCATCGGCTATCTACCCGAATCGAATCCATTATACGGTGATATGTATATCCGTGAGTATCTGTCCTTCATCGCAGATATTCATCATCTGACCGGGAAAAAAAACAAGGTCAGTGAAACGATTGACCAGGTTGGTCTCCGGCCCGAAGCCGGCAAAAAGATTTCACAGCTTTCCAAAGGATATAAGCAAAGGGTTGGCCTCGCAGCTGCGCTGATCCATTCTCCTGAGGTATTGATACTCGATGAACCTACCACCGGCCTGGATCCTAACCAGATCGTAGAGATCCGTGACGTGATCCGGAATTATGGGAAAAACCGGACCGTCCTTTTTTCAACCCATATTCTGCAGGAAGTGGAAGCTATCTGCGACCGGGTAATCATTATCAACCAGGGCAAAATCATAGCCGATAATGATCTCGCCAGCCTGCGCCGCGACCAGACGGGCAAATTCATCAAGGTCGTTTTGAAAGAAAGTATAGATCCCGCTCAGTTCCGTTCCATGGACCAGCTCAGGGCCGTCCGTAAGTCCAGCGATTTTGAGTGGGAGCTGGAAGCCGCTGACCCGGAGTTATTAAAAAAACAATTGCTCTCACTCTCATTGCAGAATAATTGGAACATTGTTTCTTTGCAATCTGAAAACAGGAGCCTGGAAGATATCTTCAGAGGCCTTACAAAAACAACAACTCATGAGTAGTATTAAAAAAATCTTCGCCAGACAAATTTTAGACAGCCGCGGAAACCCAACGGTAGAAGTAGATATACACACAGAAGCCGGTTATATGGGCCGCGCAGCTGTGCCCAGTGGAGCCAGCACAGGTATTCACGAAGCGGTCGAACTGCGCGACGGAGATAAAAAAATATACCAGGGTAAAGGGGTACTCAAAGCAGTGGAAAATGTAAATACCGTAATCGCTGCAAAACTGAAAGACTTTGAGGTTTCCGATCAGGCAGGACTCGACGCAGCTATTATCGCAGCAGACGGAACGGCCAATAAATCCAAACTGGGAGCGAATGGCATGCTGGCCGTAAGTCTCGCCGCTGCAAAAGCAGCTGCAAAAGAAGCCGGGCTGCCCCTCTATCGTTATGTGGGAGGAACTAATGCATGTACTCTTCCGATACCCATGATGAATATCCTGAACGGAGGCGCTCATGCAGATAATAAAATTGACTTCCAGGAATTTATGGTGATGCCCATTGGCGCAAAATCATTCAGCGAAGGTCTGCGCTGGGGTGTGGATATTTTCCATACGCTCAAGGGTGTTTTGAAAAAGAAAGGATTCAGTACGAATGTAGGTGACGAAGGAGGGTTCGCTCCAAATATCCAGAGTAATGAAGAAGCCATAGAAACTGTGCTGGAAGCCATTTCTGCTGCGGGTTATAAAACCGGTTCACAGATTGCTATCGCCATGGACGCAGCAAACAGCGAACTCTGGGATGGTAAAAAGAAAAAATACATCTTTCATAAGAGCAGTGGCAAAGAACTGAGCAGTGATGAGCTGGTGAAATTCTGGGCCAGCTGGGTTAAAAAATATCCGATCATTTCCATTGAAGACGGCATGGCTGAAGACGACTGGGCCGGATGGAAAAACCTGACCGATACAGTAGGTTCAAAAGTGCAACTGGTGGGAGATGATTTGTTCGTTACTAATGTGGAAAGACTGCAAAAAGGAATTGATACAAAAACTGCCAATGCGTTGCTCGTAAAAGTGAATCAGATCGGAACACTAACAGAAACCATCAATGCGGTAACCCTTGCACAGCATAACGGATACAATACGATAATGAGTCATCGGAGCGGTGAAACAGAAGACGTAACCATCGCTGATCTGGCTGTTGCACTCAACTGCGGACAAATAAAAACGGGTTCTGCCAGTCGTACGGACCGCATTGCCAAATATAACCAGCTCATCCGCATCGAAGAAAAGCTCGGTAAAAACGCAATTTATCCAAACGGAAAAATTACATTTGGTAAATAGGGTTGGCGGTTGATGGTTGGCGGTTGGCCGAAAAAGGAAAATGAATGAAACAGTATTTCGATAAAATACCTTCCTGGTTAAAAAATAAATATATCCTTTCGGTTATCTTTTTTGCCGTATGGATTTTATTTATTGATGACCGGGATTTTATCACGACGCATTTCAGACATGTAAAAGAATTACATAAGCTGGAGGCCAGGAAGGTATATTTTGAGGATCAGATTACTACCGTGCGCAAGGAACTCGACCAGCTGAAGTCCAACCCGGCTACCCTGGAAAAATATGCCCGCGAGAAGTATATGATGAAGAAGGACAATGAAGATCTTTTTATAGTGAGGTGATTTTTTTTAAGCCTAAAGCTCAAAGCTCAAAGCTCAAAGCCCAAAGCCTAAAACCAGTTCAGGTGCTACACTCAAAGTCGTTTTAAGCTTTAAGCTTTAAGCTTTGGGCTTTAGGCTTAAAATCTAACTGCTAAGTATAAGCGAATATTGTTAATTTTAATCATATCCCGTCTCCAAAGCGATCGTTCCCCTCTAAACTGTCATCCTGTTAAAGCGTTCATTTTGAAGCTTTAAGGCTAATTTGGCGGACTCCTGGGCAGGTCATTCCGGTTTTCAGGACCATCAGTTATTTGAAAGCCTTTTTTTGAAAAAGTACGCAATAACGCAAACCGAATGACGTTTTTACTATCGGACGGATTATATTTTACTGCTTTCTGATTATTGGACATTCAAATGGTTTCGCCTATGTCTCTCTTTACACCGGAGGATCTTTTATGCTATTTGTATAAAGAGTCTTCACCCGAATTAACAGCTGCCATCCAGGTTGCACTCAAAGAAAACTGGACGCTTCGGGAAGAACTTCAAGAATTACAAATATCTGTTAATCAATTAGATACAGATAAGCAAGTGCTTGCGCCACGGATGGAAGTGGTCATGCGTGTGCTCCAGTATGCGCGCGATACGGCTGTCGAAACGTCATCACAGGGTTAATCTTATCTCCCTCAGATTTAGCTTAATTTCGGACTCATTTTGATTAATGACCCGGAAACAGCGATTCGATTTTGTTATAGCCTGGTTTAGTGAACATGCCCCGGACGCAGAAACTGAACTCCTTTTCGACAACCCCTATCAATTGCTGGTTTCGGTGATATTGTCGGCCCAGTGCACCGATAAAAGGGTCAACCAGACCACACCCGCTTTTTTTGCACATTTTCCCGGTCCGGGTTCCCTGGCCAAAGCTCATTTTGACGAGGTATTTCCATTTATACGCAGCATTTCATATCCCAATAACAAAACCAAACACCTGATCGGCATGGCTTCCATGCTGATAAAGGACTTTAAAGGAGAAGTGCCACTCACCGTCGAAGAACTGATGCGTCTTCCGGGCGTAGGCAGGAAGACGGCTAACGTCATCACGTCGGTAATCGATCAGCAACCCAATATGGCAGTGGATACCCACGTGTTCCGCGTGTCAGCAAGAATCGGTTTAACTCTTAAAGCGAAAACTCCCCTCGCTGCGGAAAAACAGCTGATCCAATTCATTCCAAAAGAACTCGTTCACAAAGCTCATCACTGGCTCATATTACATGGCCGTTATATTTGCGTGGCGCGAAATCCCAAGTGTGATCTTTGCGGATTGAAGCCCGTTTGTAAATACTTTTTAAGCCTAAAGCCTTTTAAGCCTAAAGCCTAAAGCTCAAAGCCTAAAACCTTTTTAAGTCTTAATCTCATAATCTATAACTGTATCTGATTAAAAGTCGCAATTGCCTTACTTAAAAACAATAGTTTTAGGCTTTAAGCTTTGGGCTTTAGGCTTATCTGATGGATTATAGAACGCAATACCGGAGTTTCATTAACAGCTACTATCTCAGCGAAGGTATCCGGATAACCGTGGGACTAACCCTGCCCACTATTATCGGCACTTATTTCAATCAGGAGCATATCGGCATCACCATTTCGATCGGAGCGGTTTGTGTTACGATAGTGGATAACGCAGGACCCGTGCTTCACCGGAAAAACGCGATGCTGGTTTGCAATGCAGTCATTTTCATTGCTTCACTCCTTACAGGCCTGGCCGTGGGTTCCGCACTCACTACAGGCCTGCTGATTGCCGTTCTGTGTTTTCTATTTTCAATGATCGGCGTGTATGGTGCAAGAGCAGGTTCAATCGGGCTCGCCGGATTGTTTGTGATGGTTTTGAATTTTACCCATCGCGTGGATTTACAGGATGCCCTGTTGAATGCAACCTATATTCTCTGCGGTGGTATATGGTATATGTTGCTTAGCCTGTCGCTATATAGTTTCAGGCCCTACAAAGTAACGCAGCAGGCTCTCGGAGATCTCATTCAGGCCACCGGAGAATATATGCTTTACCGAACGGCGTTTTATTCAAAGGATCCGGACTACGACAGCATATATTCAAACCTGCTGGTCAAACAGGCAGAAATAAACGACAAACAAAACCTCGTAAGGGAACTACTCTACAAGAGCCGCGATATTGTAAAAGAATCCACGAATACCGGTCGAATTACGCTGTTGATTTTTATTGATATCAATGATTTTTTCGAAAGAGTGATGAGTCTGCAGCTGCATCATAAACAGTTTCATGAGTATTTTGATCAGACAGGCATACTCGCGGAATTCAAAAATTTTCTGCTGGAGCTTTCCGAAGAATTAAACCAGACAGGGATCGTTTTGAAAAGCGGGAAACCCTATCCGATGAACAACAGGCTGGATCTCAGATTGAGTAAATTAAAAAATGATTTTGATCATTTCCGCAATAAAGAAATCACAACAGATAATGTAGAAGGGTTTATCGGGTTGCGCGCCCTGATCAATGCGAGCCAGGATTTCGTTTCACGCCTTCATACTATTCAGCAGTATACCGCATATGATCAGAAAGATGTGCAAAAAGATGCGCGTATACAAAACTATGATCAGTTTGTCAGTCATCAGGATATTGACTTCAAAGTATTTCTGGACAATTTCAACTGGAAATCCAACACTTTTCGTCACGCGTTGAGAGTTTCTGTGGCTACCACGGTCGGATTTATTATATCCGAATTTTTCCCTTTCGGTCACAGCTACTGGATCATGCTCACGATCATTGTTATTCTGAAACCGGCTTACAGTATTACGAAAAGCCGTAACCGTGACCGCTTACTGGGAACCCTTGCCGGCGTGGTCATTGGCATTCTCATATTATTTCTCGTAAAGGACCGTCAGCTCATGATTGGTATCATGATTGTTCTTATGATTCTGTCCTACAGTTTCATGCGAACGAAATATATGCTCTTCGTCACGCTGATGACTCCCTATGTTCTGATTCTCCTGTATATTTTAAATCCCCTGCATTTTAAGGATCTGGTCATGGACCGCGTGCTGGATACCGCAATTGGTTCGGTAATCGCTCTGCTTGCCAATCTGTTATTTTCTCCCGAATGGACTTACACCCAGTTTGCCGATTACCTGAAGCAGATGCTGGTGGCCAACAGAAATTATTTTAACGACGTCACTTCTTTTTTTGCCGGTGAACCGGTAACACTGAATCAATATAAACTATCCAGAAAGCAGGCTTATGTGGCTTTGGCGAATATTTCGGATGCCCTGAACCGGATGATTGCCGAACCCAAAAGCAAACAAAAAAATGTGTCTGCATATCATGAACTGGTAGTGCTCAATTACATGCTTTCCACGCATATCGCCACACTAGCCACTTTTGTGATTGGGAAAAGCGCCCTGGCGCCGGACAGGGAATACCTTCCTGTTGCCAAAGCGGTTCTCCATAATATGGACCAGACCCTGGTGCTTCTGGAAAAAGAAGGCGGTCTGACGCAATTAAAAGACAGCGGCAGTCAGCAATCCGTGGTGAATTTCTACGCAGAAAAAATGCAGGAAAATATCGAAGCGCCTGTTGCCCGCCCTCTGCCTTTAACCCATTTGGAAGAAAACGACCCGGAAACTCTTATGGCATCAAACGAACTGACGAAAGTGAACGACCGGATTGCCCAAATGGTGGAAATAAGAAAGAGGGAAATCGGCCAGGGCATTATGCAAACCCAGCTACATACCAGCCTCTCCATCGTGAAGTCGGTTAATGACCAGTTTAATTTCATCTGGAAAATCAGCGAGGATCTTCTTAAAATGCTTTCTTAGTAAGCCTAAAGCCTTTTTCTAAGCCTAAAGCCCAAAGCCTTTTTTCTGAGCCTAAAGCTAAAAGCTCAAAGCCTTTTTCTGAGCCTAAAGCCCAAAGCTTAAAGCCTAAAACCTTTTTTCTAAGCCTAAAGCTAAAAGCTCAAAGCCTAAAGCCTTTTTCTAAGCCTAAAGCCCAAAGCTTAAGGCCTAAAACCTTTTTTCTAAGCCTAAAGCTTAAAGCTTTTTTAAGCCTAAGGCCTAAAGTTTAAAGCCTAAAATTAATTCTGAGATAAAAATTTCATTACCGTGTTTTAACGAGCCATGGGGCGATAAAATACCCTTGGACATCGGATATTTTATATTTCTATTTGTAAAATGAGGAATTACCGAAAATATAAAGTCTGGGCAGAGGCTCATGAGTTGGTTCAATTCATTTATCAGACAACGATTCCTTTATTTCCTGAAATAGAAAAATACGAATTGTCAAGACAACTGAGAAGAGCGGCTTATTCGGTTCCCCTTAATATTGTGGAAGGTAGCGGGAGGAATTCTGAAAAGGATTTCGCCCATTTCCTGGATATGTCACTGGGGTCGATACTTGAAGTTGAATATTGCTGTTTGCTCGGCAGGGATCTGGCCTACCTCACTTCAGATCAGTATATGGTATTATATAAGAAGATAAATAATATTAAAGCCATGCTAATCGGATTGATTCAGTCTATCCGTAATCCTAAAAAACGAGAAGTCACATCTTAAAAAAAGTTTTAGGCTTTAAGCTTTGAGCTTTAGGCTTAGAAAAAGTTTTAGGCTTTGAGCTTTGAGCTTTAAGCTCAGAACTAGTTTTAGGCTCAGAACTAGTTTTAGGCTTTCAGCTTTGGGCTTTAGGCTCAGAAAAACGCTTTAGGCTTATTAAACATTAGGTATCGCCACATCTTTCTCCTCAATCATGTCCCTCATTTTTTGAATCAGTTCGGAACGTGTAAAGGGAATGCCCATGATCTTGTTGTACCCGACGGCATCCACAAAGAATTGATCGCGGATAATTTTTATCAGCTGCCCGTTATTGAGTTCGGGAATCAGCACCTGATCGAAGCTCTCAATAATATGCCCCAGGTTTTTCGGGAAGGGCCTGATATAACGGAGATGTGCATGCGACACCGCGAGTCCTTCTTTCTGCAATTCTGCCACGGCAGTTTTGATCGAGCCGTAAGTGGATCCCCAGCCCAGCACAAGTAATTTGCCTTTCTCGGGACCGCTGTCCAGTTTCTGATGCGGAATATAGTCGGCTATCTTATCTACTTTTTCCTGCCGGAGTTTAACCATCAGCTGATGATTTTCCGGATCATAACTCACATTGCCGGTGATATGTTGTTTTTCCAGTCCGCCGATGCGATGCTCCAGACCAGGTGTGCCCGGTATCGCCCAGGGCCTTACGCCTTTTTCATCGCGCAGGTAGGGTTGTAATTTTTCTTCTCCATGCCCCAGTTCCGTTTTGAATTTCACTTCAATGGGATGCAGATGCTCCGCATCCGGAAATTTCCAGGGCTCGGATCCATTGGCAATATATCCGTCACTCAATAAAATCACCGGTGTCATATGCTGAACCGCGATTCTGACTGCTTCATAAGCCACGTCAAAACAATCGCTTGGCATGGACGCCGAAATAACCGGTATGGGGCTTTCACCGTTTCTTCCATAGTAAGCCTGTAACAGATCGCTCTGCTCTGTTTTGGTAGGAAGTCCCGTGGAAGGACCGCCTCTCTGAATATCGCAGATCAGCAGCGGAATTTCAAGCATCATCGCGAGGCCCATGGCCTCAGACTTCAGTGCCATGCCGGGACCGGATGTAGTGGTCACTCCCAGGGAGCCGCCATAACTGGCACCAATAGCCGCAGTGATGCCGGCAATTTCATCTTCTGCCTGAAAAGTGCGTACACCAAACGCCTTGTGCCTGCTCAGCTCATGCAAAATATCGGAAGCCGGCGTAATGGGATAAGTGCCAAGGAAAATCGGTAAGCCACTTCTTTCGGAAGCGGCAATCAGTCCGTAGGCCAGGGCCTGGTTGCCCATAATGGAGCGATAAGTACCCGGCTGCAGTTTGGCTTTGGCAACGGTATAGGTTGTAGTAAATGCTTCGGTGGTATCACCGTAGTTGTATCCTGCTTTTAAGGCACTGATATTACTTTGCAGAATATCGGGCTTCTTACCGAATTTCTCTGTCAGAAACTGAATGGTGTTCTCCAGCGTACGGTTGTACATCCAGTAAAGAAATCCAAGCACGAACATATTTTTCGCGCGGTCCCTTTCCTTTGTGCCGATGGCAAAATCCTTCAGCGCTTCGCGCGTGAGTTTCGTCACGTCCACTTTGATCAGGTCGAAATGATGGAGACTATTATCTTCAAGCGGATTAACCCCCTCAGGATAGTTTGCCAGTCTTAGATTCTTTGCGTCGAAACCTTCGATATTGGCGATAATACGGCCGCCCTTTTTTATGCTTTTGAGATTGGCCTTCAGAGCAGCCGCGTTCATTGCTACGAGCACGTCGCATTCGTCGCCAGGCGTGAAAATATGGTCACTCGAAAAATGAAGCTGGAATCCGCTCACGCCGGGAAGTGTACCCTGTGGGGCGCGTATTTCTGCAGGAAAATCGGGAAAAGTGGCCAGATCGATACCCAGCAGGGCGGTATTGTTGGTAAACTGACTGCCCGTAAGCTGCATTCCATCTCCGGAATCTCCCGCAAACTTGATCACAACATCTCTTAAAACGGTCTCTGTAGGCTTGGTAGACATAGCCTGCAAAGGTACAAAAAGCCCAAAGCTCAAAGCCCAAAGCCTGAAACTATTTTGGGTGCTGCACCAAACCAGTTTTGAGCTTTGGGCTTTGAGCTTTAGGCTTAAAAAGGTATTAGGCTTTGAGTTTTAGGCTTTAGGCTTAAAAAGGTTTTAGGCTTTGAGCTTTAGGCTTTAGGCTTAAAACGGCTTTAGTCTTTCGGATGGGAACCGGTGCGACTGTAAGACAATACAGCCCAGAAAATCCACATGCAAAAATTTAAAATAAGGGCGAGAACCGGAATAAAAAAAGCGATGGCAAAGATGGTCAGGTTCAAAAGGAGACCAATCCACAATCCCCTGGTAATCTGGTCTACTGCCAGCTGAGGAGTCTGGGGCACAAATAACTCGCCATTTTTTGATTTTGCCGCGTACATAAAAAAAACGAAGGCAGCGGAAATCAAAACAGAATTTAAGGTATAAAAAAGGATAGCCATTTTTTGGGCTCTGCTGCCAATAAATTCACCCAGCGTTTTAGTTGGAAACGGAACCAGGGCAACCAGTAATAACAATAAACCATTGACCAGAATAAGCTGGATATTGGTGGTTCTGACAAATTTAAAAATCTGGTGGTGCGCCATCCACATCAGCAGCACAGAGGCAAAGGAATTGAAATAGGCAAAAAATGGCGGCCATTCCGCAAGTAAAGCATCAAATAATTCTTTATTCATTGTCGTTTCCAGTGAATGATGAATCTGGATTTCTTTGATGTCCACTCCGATTTCGAGCGCCAGTAACGTTATGGCAACGGCAAAAATTCCATCACTGAAAGCTTCGATTCGGGCCGTGTCTTTTTCCATCTGTTTTTACATTTTGACGATCATCTCTATTGAATCGCTTTATAAATATCCTCCATGATATTTCCGCGGACATTCAATGAGGAAAGCCGGCTGCTTTCCTGTGGATTTACGCGGTTGGATAAGAAGATAAATACCAGTTGCTTGGCGGCATCCGCCCATACGCAGGTCCCTGTAAATCCCGTATGTCCGAATGTCTGGGGTGAAACGGAAATACAGGGATAGGGTTCCTTTCTCGTGGCGTTATCTTTCTCCGGTTTGTCGAAGCCGATACCGCGACGGCTGATATCACTGTGATAGGCCGTAAAGTAATCTATGGTTTCTTTTTTCAGGTAACGTTTTCCGCCCATGGTTCCTCCATTCATCAGCATCTGCATGATCACTGCCAGGTCGTACGCGTCGCTGAACAGGCCGGCGTGGCCGGACACTTCACCAAACATGGCCGCTCCCGGATCATGCACATCACCCCGAAGAAGCTGTCGCCGAAAGGGAACTTCCTGTTCAGTGGGCGCAATGCGGTTCAGCGGAAACCGCGCCCAGGGCATAAAGCCCGTTGTTGTCAGCGACATCGGAGTATAAAAATGATCAGCAGTATATTGATCAAGTGTCTGTCCGCTCAGTGCTTCTACAATTTTGCCCATGAAAATAAAATCATTGTCGCTGTACACATATTTTCCGCCGGGCCCGAGCTTGCTGGTCAGGATCCGCTTATACATGGTGTCGGTCCAGTCGCTGCGCATATAGAGATTGGCCGCTACGCGAATGCAGTGCAGACTGTCGGCCTGCGAAGAATAAACCGATGGCAGCGGCGCCGCATCTTTGTCTTTCGAAATGGTTTCGGCATAGAACGGAATAAAGTCTTTTAGTCCCGCCTGGTGAAGCATGATATCCCAGATCCGGAGACTGTCTTTATCCGTTCCTCTTACCCAGGGCAGATAATCGCCCAGGGTTTTATGCAGATCCAGTTTTCCTTCATCATATAATTTCATCACCGAGATGGTGGTGGCGCAGACTTTGGTCACGGAGGCCAGATCATAAATCGTTTCAGGATATACCGGTTCCGCCTTATTGTATTCCATGGTGCCGAAGGCTTTTTCATAAGCCAGTTGTCCGTTTTTGACGACAACCACCACGCAGCCCGGCGCAGCCTGCAGCGCGATCGCCCTTTTGCAGATCGAATCTATTTTCTGCAGTTTGGATTCGCTGAACCCCACCGATTCGGGAGGTGCATCGGGAATAGGTCCTCTTGAATAAACGATACCGGAACCGGCTTTCAGGTTATCGCAGACTGTTACTGGCAGCCGTCCTTTCGCAAGAAATTTTCCGTTGAGCCAGTCCGCGGCGACGGACTGCGTAATCTCGTTGTCATCATAACAGGCCAGCAGTACGGGTGCATCACAGACATATTTCAATGCATAAGGATTTCCAAAAACAAAACTGATCGCTCCGGGCAACTGGTTCAGATTTTTCAACAGCTGCAGAGCTGCGGTACTGATGCCGAAATCATGTGCGGGATAACGGTTGATATTATGCAGGCCGATCACGATCAGATCGTAACGGTTGCGGAGCAGCTCAAGTGCGGCAGCGGCTTTGTTGCTGTCCAGCGCGTAGTCAAAAAAATATGTGTTGGCATGAAGATCTTCGCGCATGCGTTTACTAAAGACATTGTCGTTCGTAAGACCAAATCCTATGTAAGCCACTTTTTTTACGGAACTGCCGGGAAATGGCCGGTCGTTTTTTCGCACCAGCGTGAGGGCCTGACGGGCGATGGTCCTGTAAAGTTCGGGTACATCCTTATTGAGGTCTTCCACCAGATGGGTACTGTCTATCAAAGTAAGGTTAGCCAGACCGAGCTGATATTTAGCAGTCAGCACTCTTTTCACACGCATATTCAGATCCTTCCATTTCAATTTTTTCTCTTTGATGGCCCGGAAAATTTTTGTCATGCTCATGGTTACGTCTCCCGGCAGACAAAGCATATCATTACCTGCAATCAGTGATTCCACAGAGGCGCTGCCGTCGGGGAAATATTTTGTTACCCCCTTCATTTCGAGTGCGTCAGTAAAACTAAGACCGGTGAAATGCATTTGCTTTCGAAGGAGATTGGTAACGGTATTGTTCGAAATGGAACTTGCGCGGTTCTCGCGATTATCTATGACGGGTACAAAAAGATGGCCGATCATCACAGAACCCACGCCGGCTTCAAATAATTTTTTAAATGGATAGAGTTCCAGTTCATCCAGCTGCTGACGTGATTTTCTGATGACCGGAAGATCGTAATGGGAATCCACGGATACATCTCCATGTCCCGGAAAATGTTTGGCCGTCGCCAGCACGCCATTATCCTGCAAACCTTTCATATACTGAATGCCCAGATCTGCCACCCGTTTGGGATCTTCTCCGAAAGAACGGTCGTTGATGACCGGATTGTCGGGGTTGTTGTTCACATCCACTACGGGGGCGTAATCCACCTGTATACCCATGCGTTTACACTGTTCGGCCACGGTTTTCCCATAGCTGTAGATAAGCTGCGGATCCTGTACGGCGCCCAGCATCATTTGCCGGGGCAGCGGACTCACACTATCCATCCGCATACCCAGTCCGTTTTCTGCGTCTATGGAAAAAAGGATCGGCGTTTTGGTTATCTGCTGAAAATAATTGATGAAAGCAGCCTGTTTTTTCGGCCCTCCCTGGAACAGGCAAATGCCACCTATATTATATCGGCGGATATCCGAAACGACCTGGGAGTCGTAAAAAGTTATTTTCCCGGTCGACTGATCAATGGAAGAAAGCCGTACAATAATTAATTGTGCAATTTTCTGGGTATCCGACAGGGTATTATAGACAGAATCCACCCAGTGATTCGCGGGCATATTGACGTTGTATTGCGCATTCAGTGAAAGTGATAAAAACAACAGGGGGGTTAAAATTCTTTTCATAATAGATCTTTAGAGCCTAAAGCCCAAAGCTTAAAGCCTAAAACTGATTCGGGTGTAAATCTAAAATTAGTTTTAGGCTTTAAGCTTTGGGCTTTAGGCTTAAAAAGGTTTTAGGCTTTTGGCTTTGGGCTTTAGGCTGAAACTGGGCTTTAAGCTTAAAAGGTACAAAGTAAAAATGTTTATTTTAAACTAAATTGCCCACCCAACGGGCCTTGAAGATGAATGACCTGATCGAATTACTTCCTGATAATATCGCCAACCAGATCGCGGCAGGCGAAGTGATCCAACGGCCTGCCAGTGCCGTAAAGGAGCTGATGGAAAATGCCATTGACGCAGGAGCCACCCAGGTAAAACTGATCATTCAGGACGCGGGAAAATCGCTGGTGCAGGTGATCGACGACGGGCGCGGCATGAGCGTTACGGATGCTCGTATGGCTTTCGAAAGACATGCCACTTCCAAAATCCGGAATATCGAAGATCTGTTTCGCATCCGCACCATGGGATTCCGTGGAGAAGCACTCGCATCCATCGCCGCGGTGGCCCAGGTGGAACTCAAAACCAAGAGACCGGCAGACGAAAACGGCACGCTGATTGAAATTGAAAACAGTTTCGTTACCAAGCAGGAACCCGTCGCCTTTCCCAACGGCACGAGCATCGCCATGAAGAATCTTTTCTTCAATGTGCCCGCACGCAGAAATTTTCTGAAAAGTAACGCAGCGGAAATGCGGCATATCGTGGATGAATTCATCCGGGTGGCTTTGTCTTTTCCCGAAGTGCGTTTTATTCTGAACAGTAACGGACAGGAAGTGTTTCATCTTGAAAAAGGTTCGCTCAAACAGCGTATCGTTCAGATCCTCGGGGCTCCTTATGCGGCGCGACTGGTTTCTGTTCAGGAAGATACCGACTATCTCAATATCCTCGGGTTTGTGGGAAAGCCGGATACGGCCAAACGCACCCGCGGCGATCAGTATTTTTTTGTGAACAACCGTTTTATCCGCAGCGCTTATCTCAATCACGCGGTGATGACGGCTTTTCAGCAAATGATACCGGGCGATAGTTTTCCGCTTTATGTGCTGTTTATTGAAATTGATCCTTCCCGCGTGGATATCAATGTGCATCCCACCAAGCAGGAAATCAAATTCGAGGATGAAAAAATAGTTTATGCTTTTGTGCAGGCCGCGGTTAAACATGCACTCGCGCAGTTCAGCATCACGCCGAGCCTCGATTTTGATCTCGATCCCGCCATACAGCGGCTGGATGCGGTCAGCAAGCCGGTCTCCGAAGGAAATCGCGCCGATGTGGAATCTTCCAGCCTGTTCAGAACATTTACGCAAAAAAACCAGGCTCATTTTATAGAACCATCGGGCAATAGCGATTTGCTTCCCTGGAGAAACCGGCAGATGGAGGATGAGAATTTTTCACAGTCTGTCGGCCGGCCTTCTGTTCCGGCTGAATTCGATTCTTCCGCAGGTCAATTTTCTGCAGCGCCCTCCGCCCGCTTATCAGATCCTGATCATGAAAATGCATCTCTGTCTGCCGGCAGTCCGCATGAAGTAAGACAAACCGGCGAGCCGGAAAATCATTCTTCATTCCAGTCTTTATACGCCCGCTTTGCCGGAGATCCTCTTTTTCAGAATGAACTGTACAAGATCGACCAGTTGCAGAATACCTATATCGTGTGCGAGACCAACGGCGGATTTCTGCTCATACATCAGCAGGCTGCACATGAACGCGTCCTCTATGAAAAAATGATGCTGGCGCTGAATGGAAAACCGCTCGCCACTCAGCCCGGTTTATTTCCCTCCACGCTCACCCTCTCCACATCCGATGCCGTGATGCTGCAGGAACTTTTGCCCGCGTTGCAATTGCTCGGCTATGCGATCGAGCCTTTCGGTAAGGACAGTTTTATCGTGCAGGGTGTGCCCGCGGGACAAGCCGATGCAAACGCAAAAAAAGTGATCGAAAATCTGCTCGAACACTGCAAACATTCCGGCAATGAAAAAACCGATTCACTGCGCGAAAAAATGATCCGCTCCCTCGCCTGGCAGCAGGCCATTAAGGCCGGCGCCGTGCTCACGGAAACAGAGATGCGTTCTCTCGTTGAAGATCTTTTCCGCTGTCTCCAGCCTAACACTTCTCCCAATGGCAAACCCGTTTTTGTGGAATTCAAAAAAGATTATTTGGAGAAGATTTTTGGACGTAAAGCGTTTTAAGCCTAAAGCCTAAAGCTCAAAGCCTAAAACTGTTTCAAAGATGAATGCGTAAAGTTCTCAGGTATTCAAAGGGTATCTGAGGGAGCAAAATATGAAATAGTTCTTTTATTTTTATGTATTTGCATTTAGGTGAAAATTCATGGCTTGATCACATTGGCAAAAAAGAAAACGGAGATTTTGATTGTACAAATTAAGAAAGGGGAATGCGGATTTCTATTAAAACATACTGGTTCTAAAGTAGGGTATTAATTTAACTCAAAATGGTAAATTATGGGAGTCTAAAATCCTTTGTGTAAATGAAGTTATGTAATTGTATGTAGAGTTAAGCCCAGGCAGGCGAAAAGAAGCTCGGTTATCGAAGCTGATCTGAGCCTGCCTTGGGCGGATGGCACAAATGCCATTTAATTATTAACTTGAAATACAATTTTATGGAAGAGAAAAAACTACCGATCCCAAAGGATTTCTTCAAACAGTTTAAGAACAAGGAGGAGTTCCATACTTTTTTCAATAGCCTGTTTAAGGAAGGTGTTGAAGAGATGCTCAAGGGCGAACTCGACGAACACCTTGGCTATGAGAAACATAGCAAAGAAGGTAACAATTCCGGTAACAGCCGCAATGGGTTCTCCAGTAAGAAAGTTAAAACCGAGTCGCTGGGCGACATGGTTTTAAACATTCCCCGCGACCGAAACAGCGAGTTCGATCCGCAGCTGATACCAAAGGGTTCGCGCATGAGCGATAAACTCGAGGAAGCCATTATCGGCATGTATAGCCGGGGCATGACGACCAGCGATATCTCCGATCAGGTAAAACAGATCTATGGTGTGGACGTGAGTGAAGGAACCGTTTCCAATGTAACCAACCGGATCGTAGAGCACATCAAAGAATGGCAGAGCCGGCCTTTGGAAGCTGTTTATTTTACGGTCTGGATGGATGGAATCGTATTGAAAGTCAAGCACAATGGCAAATACATCAATAAATGTATTTACCTGGTCATTGGTCTGAAAAAGGACGGTCTTAAAGAAGTGCTGGGCATGTGGATGGCTGAAACAGAATCGGCCTCATTCTGGATGAGTGTGCTGACAGATTTAAAAGCGAGAGGGGTCGAAGATATCCTGATTGCCTGCACCGATAATCTCAAAGGTTTTACGGATGCCATCAGAGGCGTCTTTCCAAAAACTGTTACACAACTTTGCATTGTTCATCAGATCCGCAACAGCTGCAAATACGTGGTATGGAAAGACCGTAAAGCATTCTGTGTCGATTTAAAAGAAGTATATGGTGCGCCAAGCCGCGAGGCAGCAGAACACGCCCTGGAACGCTTCGACAAAACCTGGGGACCAAAATACAAACATGCCGTTCAATCCTGGCGTACGAACTGGGATCAACTGACCAGCTATTTTGACTTCCCCCTTGAGATCCGCAAAATGATTTATACGACAAATGCAATCGAAAACGTGAACCGTGGTATCAGAAAATACACCAAGACCAAAGTGCAGTTCCCCGATGATATGTCAGCCCAAAAGGCAGTATACCTGGCTATTATGAATATCGAAAAAAAATGGACAATGGCCATGCATAACTGGGGACTGGTCATGCACCAATTTGTAACGATCTTTGAAAACAGATGCCGACTCTAATGCAATTACAAAAACCGTTTACACAAAATTATTTAGGGTCTCTAAATTTTGGATGTCACCGAGTTTATTAATTTCAAATGCAAATGGAATTTGCGAAGAAGAAATAGCTATTTTTAAGTCTTCCCACTTATTTATGAATGCCTTCACTATATCCCAGTATTGATATTTACCTTTCGGGGCCTTAAAATAGATATAACCAACTTTGTGCTCAAACAATAAGGTCTTATAATGTTTTATTCTTTTGAAATCGCTATCGTGAGTAACTATTACCGCGTCACACTTTGCTGCTTTTTCAATTATTTCTTCATCTGAATATCCTGATTTGCCCATAAAAATGTTGGAATGAATAACTTCTACGGGTATTGGAGTTCGCAGATTTGCCTTTTCCAGTATTGAAAAGCCTTTAACAAATTCCGGAGGAAAATTTTCGTCAAAGATAAAAAGCATTACGCTGCATTTTGGAAATTGACGGCATCCTGAACTTTTTCGAGAGAAATGTTATATAGTGTGCTTATGTTTTCTAAAGTTTCTCCGCCTTGAAATAAACTGAATAGCGTTTCAGTTTTAATGTTGGTGCCACTTATAATAGGTTGTCCAAATTGACGCTTTGGATCAACTACAACGTTTTTGCTATTGGTCAGGGGATAAAAACGAACTGCCAAATTTGAATTGTCAAATTCTATTTTATCTAGAAATGCTTCCATGAAGTCAAAGGAAAACTGTTTTTTAGGGCTAAGTTTAATTAGACTTTCCAAGTAACTATAGTAAACAAATTTCTTTTTTCTCTTTTTTGTCTTTCTGTCTTCAATAAAATAGTCTTGAGCAATGGCAAATGGATAGGGTGTTTTTAAAAGCTTTGACAGTTCAATATGCAATGCTTTTATCTTTATAGTGCTTAACCCTTTTTCTCTTAATTTGAAAAAAGTATAAAATTCTATAAGACTATAAAAATTGATGGCTCTATTATTAGATTCGCCGAACGTGTAATTAACGTTTGTGTTTAAATCACCCTGCCAATAGCCAACTATCCACCGGTATACCTTTTCGCGGTCTAGGTGAAGTATTTTGGATATATCTTTTATTAGATAAATTCCTTCTCCTATTTTGGGCTTTATATCGATAATTTTTGAATTCACAATACAAAGCTAGTTAAAAAATCATTTTGATCAGATGTATATAGTTATATTGAATTTAACGTGTTTTTAATTTTCGAAAAAGCCCCTAATCACATTTTGTTACATGCCTTTGCCCTTCTAATTATTGCGTTTTATACTCTCCACAAAAGTCTCAACCTGTCTCCGGATTGCTGAGCTGCCGCCATTGTGGTTATTGACCAGGATCGAAAACTCGAGCAGGTGCTTTTTATTGGTATACAGATATCCGCTGATACAAAGAACGCCGGTCATGGAGCCCGTTTTCATATACACTGAACCGCTGTCGTTTTTATAGTAATTTTTAATTGTTCCGCTTCCGCCTGTCGGTAAAATTCTTTTCATGCGGTCCATGCCAAATTCATTTTTGAAATGAATCAGCAACTTTACAAAGTCCTGAGGCGTAAATAAGTTGTATCTGCTGAGACCGCTGCCGTCCACCCAGTTGGGTTTCTGGGGAAGGTCTGATAACGGTCCTGTCAGTAAACTGTCAATAATAGTTTCCTCTTTCATATAACCCAGGCGAAGCTGACTACTCATCAATAGAGTTTGTTCTGCAAAAAAGTTGTCGCTGCGATACATCATGGGTGTAAAAACGGAGTCCACGGGCCTCGAATATATAACAGGCCATGCTTTTGCAGGCGGGAAAGCCGTAAACCCGTTTTGATTATAAACGGAAACGGATTTTCCCAGCGTATCTTTTAAAAGTTCAGCAGCCGAATTCATTTCATTAGTTACAAAGGGAACATCCTGAAAAAGAGGGAGGGGATCTGATGTGAAGGATGGAATTTCAACAGTAAACAGGTTGGAGTCCAGGGCTCTTTTGACAATTACATTCTTTTCTTTTGACTCTTTCGCAAAATTGACTTTCCATGGAATATCCGGCGAACTTGAAACTGTAGTTGTTTCACCAAAGCCCGATTCACCCCTGTATTTCTGCCTCTCAGGATACCAGCGGATAAAATTTCCATAAACAGGTAAGGGACTTCGTTCAACCGAATAGTCTTCGTTATAGTCGTCCCACGCCCATCCGGGTCCCAGGGGTTTCTCCTGCCAACCCCATGGAAGAAGAACTATTTTCTTTTTAGTTTTTTTGAGAAAATCGATCACCGGCTGAGATTGAAAATCAGGATGAAGGAGACTGGGATCCCCCATGGGTTTGATAAGGACCTCCGAATCAGAAGGCCAGTAGGCTATACCCACCAATGAATCGCCCAGATACTTCATGCCTGCATACAGGGAAAACAATTTGGTATTGCTTGCGGGAACAAAATATTTATCGCTCTGGTAATCGGCAATGACTTTTTTTGAGGAATCGTCGTACACGTAAACGCCCACATGGGCGAACTGCAGTTCGTTGCTTTGAACCAATTGTTTCAGGGTATTATTTTCCGGAATGCAGCATTGGGCCTGCGCGGGTTGAATATGAGTGAGCAGCAGGAGAACGAAGAAAACGCAGGGGGAAAACCGCTCAACTTTTTTTTGAAACAATGGACGCAAATTATTTTTATGAGTTTAATTGTGATAGAGAACAAGTGCCCACTCTCATACTCCTGTACTCCTGTACTTCTGTACTTCTATCCTCCTGTACTCCTGTACTCCTATACTTCAGAGCTCAGGAAAGATAGCTAAGCGCTTGCGCTTTAGCTATCTTTCCTGAGCTCTGAGCCATCGCTCCGGCACTTCGTTACTGCTCGCCAGCAGGTAATCCTGGTAGGAGCAGGCGATATATTTCTGATCGGGCAGCTGCATCCACCATCGGCTGGTTTTTTTGCTTTGCAGAAAGATAGTCTGCACTTCGGCGAAAGCCGTATGGTACTCCACAAAATATTCCTTGTCGTTGAGGTTCGCTTCGCGCTGGCCTTTATTTCTTCCATCGATCGCATACCAGATCATCTGGGCGATCTGTTTGGCCGTGAGTTCCTTGTCGTCGGTCTCGGGTGTGTATCCGTAAATGCCAATACTGTTGATGTTGGGACTCAGTCCCGCGAAACGCAGGATCGTGCAGGCTTCTTCGCCGGATAGTCCGTTGGGTGATAAATGATTTGATGGCGCATACGCATGGGCGATAGCACAGACATCAAAACTCAGCATATTGGAATTGCGGAGCACCGGCTCCATTTCTTCAATGATCTCCTTCACTTTCCCTACCCGGAAGCAGTCGAAGCGGAGTTTGTCCATCGTCTCCAGCATTTTCGGATGCACATAATAACTCTGGAAGCCGATATGATTATAGTGATGAATAAAATTCGGTTCGTCGGTCAGCAGCTCCATCAGGAAGTTTTCACTGCGGAGGGGGGAATCGATATTGATGTCGATCAGCGCATCCACGCAGGTCACTTCGATCAGCTTTTTGCGGCTCACATAACTCTGGTACTGGGCCAGCGTGAGATCATGCGAACCCCCCAGGATGATCACCGTTTTACCGATGGAAATCAATTCATTCAAAACGGTTCTGAGCGCCGCATAGGTATCGGCCAGTGTAGCGCCGGTTTTGATATTGCCCACGTCCACGATGCGCAGGTCGCTGTGCCAATGGTAGAGCTGGTAAAACTGGCGGCGGATGGTGTCGGGACCGTTCAGACTGTTTCTCACCCGGCGCGCACCCCTTTCCTCGCGGCAGCCCAGCAGAACCAGGTCGGCCTGCAGCAGTTCGGGGAATTCTTCCTCATAAATTTCGATCAGATTCCCTACCTGCCCGTCCTTATATTCGTCGTCGTTGGAGATCTCCCGGATATTGACCGGGTCGAGGTAATCCAGGATATGGAGACTGTACATCATGTACCGCGATTTGAAACAAACTTACACTTGTTTTTCCTTTTATCTTTGCGGCATGGAAGAATTACTGGAAAAACTGGACAGTTACCGGAAGGAAATCATCGGCACGGAACTCAGTGGCGCGGATGCTGCGGAAGCCTACCGGATCCGTTTTCTCGGAACCAAGGGAATCGTGAAAAATCTTTTCCAGGAAATGAAAAATGTTCCCGTTGAAAAGAAAAAGGAATTCGGCCAGATCCTCAACGAATTCAAACAGCTCGCCGAATCCAAATATGACAGCGTAAAGGAATCCGCCAACCACCAACCGTCAACCGTCAACCAGATGGACTGGTCCCTGCCCGGCGACCCCATCCCCGTCGGCACCCGTCATCCGATCAGTCTCGTGAGGAACCGCATCGTTCAGATTTTCGGGAGACTTGGATTTTCGGTTGCCGAAGGTCCCGAGATCGAAGACGACTGGCATAATTTTACCGCACTCAATCTGCCGGAGGACCATCCCGCACGCGATATGCAGGATACCTTTTATATTCATAAGAACCCGGACTGGCTGCTGCGCACGCATACCAGCAGTGTGCAGGCCCGTGTAATGGAAAAGCAGAAACCGCCGATCCGGATTATTTGTCCGGGCCGCGTATACCGGAACGAAACCATCAGCGCCCGTGCGCATTGTTTCTTTCATCAGTGCGAAGGATTGTATGTGGATGAAAATGTTTCCTTCGCCGACCTCAAACAGACCCTGTATTTTTTTGTGCAGGAGATGTTCGGTAAGAAAGTGAAAATTCGTTTCAGGCCCTCGTATTTTCCTTTCACCGAACCCAGCGCTGAAATGGATATCAGCTGTCTCATTTGCGGGGGTACCGGATGTAACGTATGCAAACACAGTGGCTGGGTGGAGATCCTGGGCAGCGGTATGGTGCATCCGAAAATGCTGCAGAATTTCGGTATTGATCCCAATAAATATACGGGCTTCGCATTCGGCATGGGCGTGGAAAGAATCTGTCAGCTGAAATACCGGATCAACGACCTGCGTCTCTATTCGCAAAATGATATGCGTTTCCTGAAACAATTTGTTACAGCCACCTAAAGAACGGAAATATGATTCTTGCCGTTCTCGCCAGCGACGGGCAGAAAAAAGAAATCGCCGCGTCTGCATTTTTTAAGAAACACGAAGTGGTTTTTTCGGAGAATGTTTCTCTCTGGGCGCATCATGCCGCGGATTCTTACCTGGATCTGCTTTTTGAACCGGATGAAGAACGAATCCGTTTTCTCGCGCGGCTTCTGCCCAAACCCGTGATCGTGCATTCGGTAACGAACACGCTCGATGCCCTTCATCCCGGATTTATCCGGACCAATGCATGGCCGGGTTTTCTGAAGGGAAAAACACTCGAGGCTTCGGCTTCGCCGGAAGTACAAAGAAAAGCAGCTCTCCTCTTTGGGGAGGACCTGATCTTTGTGAAAGATCTGCCCGGCTTTGTGTCCGCGCGCATCGTAGCGATGATCCTCAACGAAGCCTTTTTAACCTGGGAGGCCGGAACGGCGTCAAAGAAAGATATTGATCTGGCGATGAAACTCGGAACGGGATATCCTTACGGACCCTTTGAGTGGACGGAGATGATTGGAGTAGGAGAAGTGGCCGGGCTTTTAACAAGACTGAGTATAGAGCGGGATGAGATTGCGAAAAGCCTTGGGAAAGTATGAGAGTACAGGAGTACAGGAGTACAGAAGTACAGGAGTACAGGAGTACAGGAGTACAGGAGTACAGAAGTACAGGAGTATAGTAATTCGCATTCAACGATACACCATAAACGATACACCATAAACGACAATGATTCTTCTAATAGATACAGCCCAGGAAACCGGAATCGCTGCCCTGTCGAAAGACGGCGAGGTTTTGTTTCAGGAAGAAAATAAGATCCAGAAAGAGCATGCGTCATGGCTGCATATGGCCATTGGACGATTGATGACTGCTGCTCAGATTACGGTACGGGATCTGGAAGCCGTTGCCGTAATTGCCGGACCCGGATCTTACACCGGATTGCGGGTGGGTATGGCTGCGGCTAAGGGTTTTTGTTATGCGCTGAAAATTCCATTGATTACCCAGAATTCGCTGGTCGTAATGGCCCAATCGATGACCGCTATTGCCGAGAAAAAAAACGCCCTGATCTGCCCCATGATCGATGCCCGCCGTCAGGAAGTCTTTACGGCTCTTTATTCATTAGAAACCGCCAACCGCCAACCGCCAACCGCCAACCGCCCTCCGCCAACCGCCAACCGCCCTCCGCAAACCGCCAACCTCACCGAGATCCTTCACCCCCAGGCTCTAATATTAGATAAAACTGCATTTGAGTGGCAGTTGGCAGAAAAGCCGATCCTTTTTTTCGGTTCTGGCGCAGCCAAATGGAAAGAAATCATTAATTCTTCAAACGCCCTGTTCGAACCGCAACAAAGTACCATACAGGCTTTTGCGATGCTTGCCCGGCATGATTTCTCAGCTGGCCGATGGGCAGATCCGGTATATTCTGAACCGGTTTATCTGAAAGAATTCTTCTCTTATTGAAAAAAATTCTATATTACAATTTTTTTAGATTCTCTGCTTGTTATATAAATGGTTGCCGTATCCTGTACAGATGATCTTTTCTAAACCTTCAACCGAACGAACTGTATGACCGGTACAAGCAGTAATTATTGGATGATCCTTAATACCCAGGCAGGGGAGGATGCTGCAGTGAAAGTAGATTTTATCAACCTGAAAAAAGCCGCCATGATTTTGCGGGCCCTGAATCACAAGCTCAGGCAGCAGATCGTACGCATTCTGGACGAGCATAAAAAGCTGACAGTCACGGAATTATATATACAGCTCCGATTAGAGCAATCGGTAGCCTCCCAGCATCTGGCCATCCTTCGCCGGGCGGGTATAGTCAAAACCGAGCGTGACGGCAAATTCATTCATTATACCATCAATCCCGAAAGGATCGGAGATATTATGAAAACAGTTCATCTGTTGCTGACGTAATTAGGCCTTTGGCCTAATTACGTCAGCAACAGGCTTAAAGCCCTAAGCCCAAAGCCCATTCTAAGCCTAAGGCCTAAAGCTCAAAGCCTAAAACTGGCCCAAAACAAGCCAGTTGTCAGCACAACAGTTTCAATTGTATTAATTTCGCATCCAAACCTAATAAGTTTTAGGCTTTAAGCTTTGAGCTTTTGGCCTAAAAAAGGTTTTAGGCTTTAAGCTTTGAGCTTTTGGCCTAAAAAGGGTTTTAGGCTTTAGGCTTTAGGCCTAAAAAAGGTTTTAGGCTTTAAGCTTTGAGCTTTAGGCTTAAAGTGCTTTAGATTAAAGAAGATTAATTTTGTACCATGTTCATAAAGCAATTATATACCGGCTGCTTAAGTGAAGCCGCATACTATATAGAAAGTGAAGGCGAAGCGGCGATCATTGATCCGCTGCGTGATATTGAAGAATACCTCGTGCTTGCCAAGGAAAGAAACGCCGGCATTAAATACATTTTCGAAACCCATTTCCACGCCGATTTTGTGAGCGGTCACCTCGACCTGGCACAGGCTTCCGGGGCGCCGATCGTGTATGGTCCGGAAACTGAGACCTCCTTCCCGATTTACAAGGCAAAAGATGGTGAGATTTTCAAACTGGGTAAGCTGACCATTGAAGTGTTGCATACACCGGGACATACCGTCGAGTCTTCCTGTTATCTGCTTCGAGAAGCGGATGGAACACCGCACGCCATTTTCACCGGAGATACGCTGTTTGTCGGTGATGTGGGCCGTCCCGATCTGAGCAGTGGAAATCTGGGTCAGGAAGAACTGGCCGGCATGCTCTACGAATCCCTGCAGAAAAAAATTGCCCCCCTGCCCGATCATCTCATCATTTATCCTGCACACGGTGCAGGCAGCAGTTGTGGAAAAAATCTCGGTCCCGAAACATTCAGCACGCTGGGTGAAGAAAGAAAATCGAATTATGCTTTGCGCGCAGCTACGAAAGAAGAATTTATCAAAGAAGTGACGGAAGGGCTCACCACCGCTCCCCAATATTTTGCCGTCAATGCGCGCATCAATAAAGAAGGATATGAAAGTCTGGATGGCGTGATGGAAGCGGCATTGAAACCACTTAGTCTGGATGATTTTAAAAAACTCATTCACGACGACCATACGATTTGTCTCGATACCCGCGTATCCACTGTATTCACCGAAGGCTTCGTGCCCGGATCCATAAGCATCGGTCTCGATGGCCGTTTTGCTGAATGGGCCGGCAGTCTCCTGCCTTTCGACAAACCCATCGTACTCGTTACAGAACCGGGCAAGGAAAAAGAAAGTGTGGTTCGTCTCGCACGAGTTGGTTTTGCGCAAATGTGTGGTTATCTCGACGGCGGGTATGAGACCTGGAAAAATGCCGGCGAGCCTATTGACCTGATCGTGAACATCGATGCCGATGAATTTGCAATGGACCTGCCCTTCGATCCCAAACTCAAAGTAGTAGACGTGCGTCGCGAAACAGAGTTTGCTGACGGACATGTGCCTGCCGCCCGAAATATTCCATTGGAAACATTAACCGATCCCGGCACCATGGCCGAGTTCAACGATTCCGATAATATTTATATTCATTGCGCCGGTGGCTATCGTAGTATCATCGCGACATCCCTCTTCAAGCGTCAGGGAATACACAACCTCCATAACATTCTCGGTGGATGGGATGAAATTAAAAAGATTGACGGAATGGAGAGCGTTAAGGAGAAGAGCGTTTTAAACTGAGCCTAAAGTGTAATAGTTAGTAGTTGATCCGACAGTTGAGGATTTTTTATTTCAATTTTCAAAAGGGTTTGGATTAAATAGTTAAGCGGCGGTTGAGGTTTGGTTCAGCTGCTTGTCTTTGGCTAAGGTAAGAGATTCGAGAAAAGTCTCGAAAGGGGTTTTGCCAAAACAATATCGCCCACTGTGAGTGCGCTCCTGATTGTAATGCACCATCCATTCATCAAGATCTAATTGCAGAGATTCCAAGTCTTGATAAAGCTTTCTGCGGAACGTAACAGCGTAAAACTCATCTTGCATCGTCCGGTGCAATCGCTCGCAGATCCCGTTGCTTTGGGGATGACGCACCTTCGTCCTGCTGTGGTCGATTTCTTCGAGTTGCAGATACAGTTCATATTCATGGTTTTCTGGTCTGCCATTGAACTCTGTTCCCCGGTCGGTAAGCATTCTTAAAACAGGTATTTCATACTGATCAAAGAAAGGTATTACGCGGTCGTTGAGGACATCTGCGGAAGTAATAGCATGCTTGCTGGTGTAGAGTTTTGCAAAGGCTACGCGGCTATACGTATCGATAACTGTTTGCTGATAAATGCGTCCCACGCCTTTGATCGTTCCGACATAATATGTATCCTGGGCTACCAGGTAGCCGGGATGTTCCGTTTCAATTTCCCCAAAGGCTTCCTGCTTTTCTCTCTTGCGTTCCATCGCAATAATCTGGGCTTCGGTGAGGATCAGGCCGTCTTGGGCAACACGCTCTTCCAAAGCCTTTAAACGCTTCTCAAAGACTTCCAAATTGTGGCGCTGCCAAACACAACGAACACCAGCTGCTGAAATGAAAATACCTTTCTTACGAAGCTCGTTACAGGCGCGGGATTGTCCGTAGGCCGGAAACTCAAAGGCCATCTTTACGACTGCCTCTTCGACATCGGATTCAACCCTGTTTTTGGGAATGGGTTTACGACGGCTGATTTCCCTCAGCGCATCCTCTCCACCGGTGTTATAGAGCTCTTTAATGCGGTAAAAGCTATCCCGGCTGGTGCCCATGAGTTTGCAGGCACGGGTCACATTGTTTAATTGTTCAGCTAAATTGAGGAGGCCAACGCGGGATTTGATTAACTTAGTTTCTGAGTTCATGATCTGACATTTTGGGTTTTTAAATAAGTGTGGTTACTTAAATTTAATCCCAATTGTCAGATCAACTCTTAACTTCTACACCTAAAGCTAGTTCGTGTGTTATAATCTAAGTAGTTTTGAGCTTTGGGCTTTAAGCTTTGTGCTTAACAGGTTGCTCTATTTGTTCAGAACGTTCAATTGGGTGTTTCTTTAAAAATTCAGCCGCTTTTTCATTTTTGGCAATAAAAAAAGGTTCATTGCTGTAGTCAGGCATATTTTTATCAACGGTTATTTTTATCCCGTATTTTTTTTTGAAAGCTCTTAACTCTCTGAGTTCTTTTTTCATAATACTTTAAAATTAAAGTTACAATTAATTTATTTTCTTTTTAACGAGAAATGCCTGATAATTTATTCCCACTTTAAATTCCTCCCAGTAACCATTTATTAATCCCTTGACGATAAATTGTTTATTAAGTTCCAAAATGTTACTGCCGAGTACTCGTTGATATAGTCTTGTCCTTGATTCCGTTGATCCAGAAAAAAAATTTCTGCTTCGGGGAAAAACCCAAAAAATTGCACACCAGTAAATGCTACAGTAATGAGCACTTTATTCGTATCGCCATTGTTTGAAATCGTTTCACTATCAGATGCGCCAGACAATTCGTCCCAATCTCCGAATGAAAATTTATTCCGCTTCTAAAATCAGTCCACAATCCGTCTTTATAAGCTTCAATCACACACAACTTTCGGATTGCTAGTATATTCTGAGAGATCATCATTTGATATAACCGGGTTCTCGACTTGGTAGAGCCAACAAACAATGTATCAGTCAACTCATTCACATCGCCGAAGGATAAATTGTATAGGTTATTAGCTCTTCCTATTATCCTTGTGTATTGAACTGACTTTCTGATTATCCCTCTTGGACCAATACTATCAAATTCGTATGTTAAATGAGAATTATCAGCGATGATCGCATAATGCTCGAGATTCATTGTCAACTATTTCGCGCTCGCCTCAATAAAAGCTCCGGATCATGGCAGATCGAAACTAATTTAGAGGTCGATAACTGAAATAGTCAAATCACTCGAAGGCGGTGGGTTTTTCCACTCTTATTCAATTCGTTATTTTTCGGGCCCCAGAAGTATGTTGATTGGGGATTAAAAAAAGTTTTAGGCTTTAAGCTTGAAAAGGTTTTAGGCTTTAGGCTTTAGGCTTTCGGCTTTGGGCTTGAAAAGGCTTTAATCTTTGAGCTTTAGGCTTGAAAAGGTTTTAGGCTTTAGGCTTTCAGCTTTAGGCTTGAAGGGGCTTACTCCGCCCTAAGGCTTTTAACCGGATTCATCATCGCGGCTTTGATGGCCTGATAACTTACCGTAAGCAGGGTGATCGCTAAAATACTCAGACCCGCTATCGCGAAGATCCACCAGGAAATGCTTTCGTGGTAGGCATAGTTCTGCAGCCATTTGTTCATTCCAAAATAAGAAAGGGGAATCGAGAGACAAAGCGAGATTAGCACCAGTCGCACGAACTGCAGCGAGAGCATGCTCCAGAGCGAAATGATATTGGCGCCAAGCACTTTTCGTACACCGATTTCTTTGGTGCGCTGCTCGGCCACAAAGGAGGCGAGACCGAATAATCCGAGACAGGATATAAATATCGCGAGACCGGCGAAGACGGCAGAGAGGTTACTGATGCGTTCCTCCGCGACAAATTTACGCGCATAGGCTTCATCGTTATACTGGAACACGAAGGGACTTCCCTTATCGAATTTTTTAAATACTTTTTCGATTCCGGTCATGGCATTTTTTTCCGGGAGACCGGCTTTCATCCGAACCGTCACCACACTCAGGTATCCGTCGCCCAGGAATATCGCAGGTTCTATGGCTTCATAGGGAGAATTCGTCATCAGGTCTTTCACCACCCCGATCACGGTGCGCGGTTTTCCGCCGAACTGCATGATTTCGCCCACGGGATGGGCTATGCCAATCTGTTTGACTGCGGCTTCACTCAGAATCAGGGAGGATGAATCCGCAAACGCGCGGGAGAAATCGCGGCCCTCGGTCACCGTCCATTCTACCGTATTTCCAAAATCAGTCGTCACATTTACATTCCGGAAATAGACTACCCTATTGGGATCCTTGCCCCGCCAGTCCATCGTGTTATTGTTATTGAACAGCGTAACCGGCTGGGAGGATTCGGCTACATCCAGAACGGCGCCCGTGCGAATCAGTTCGCTTCGTAAAACATCATATTTTCCATACAATTCGGAAGTAAGCGGTAGTGTAATCAGCCCTTCGCGGGTGTACCCGGTGGGGCGGTCCTTGGCATAACGAATCTGCCGGTACACAATCAGCGTTCCGATGATCAGGCTTAGCGATACCGTGAATTGCAATACCATAAGTACCTGGCGGGGCATCGAGTTGTAACGGCTTCCCTGAAATGCACCTTTCAATACTTTAATGGGGTCGAAGCTGGATAAATAAAAAGCGGGATAACTGCCCGAAAGTAAACCGGTAAACAAAGCAAAACCGATGCAGAGCAGCCAGAACAGCGGACTTGCATAGGGCAACGACATTTGTTTCCCGGCCAGTGTATTAAAAAACGGCAGTGAGAGTTGGGTGAGCAAAAGCGCCAGCACAAAGGAAAACAGCGTGAGTAAAACAGATTCGATCAGGAATTGTCCGATCAGATGAATCGGCAAAGAGCCAATGGTTTTACGAATGCCGACTTCCTTGGCTCTTTTACTGCTGCGTGCGGTCGACAGGTTCATGAAGTTGATGCAGGCAAGCAACAGCACGAAGCCGCCGATGATGGCCA
Source organism: Puia sp. (assembly GCA_965214575.1). Taxonomy (GTDB): domain Bacteria; phylum Bacteroidota; class Bacteroidia; order Chitinophagales; family Chitinophagaceae; genus Puia. Next base: position 64,921 of record CBDCCE010000026.1, on the reverse strand, counting down.
TGAGCGTCACGTACTGAATTCTTCCGCCGGCCGGTTTGCCGTTTTTGAATTCGCCGTACAAGTGCATCCTGTCTAGCGGATATACAAGCGCTGTTTCGTTTACATCTTTGATAAATGGGGTAGGAATATTTTTAATTCGCTCTGTAGCCTGAGCCGCGCTGACTCCGTCGTTCAGCTGCACATAGAGCTGACCGCTATGATCACTCCAGTTGGTATTCTGATTCAGGTAGCTGTTCTGTGTATGCGACCAAGGCAGGAATAAAACCGTTTCGTAGAAGTTGGTATTGACCGGCAGATCCTCATATACGGCACCCACTTTCATCGGTTCTTTGCTGTCCAGCAGAACCGGCTTACCGATTGCACTTGCATTTCCAAAGAGTGATACCGCGATCGAACGCGCAATCATCATTTGAGAAGGATCCTTCAGCGACTGGTCACTGCCTTCGATTATTTTTATTCCGAATAGCGATGGAAAAGAGGGTTCCGCCCAAAGGCCTCGCGCCGAAATCTTTTTATCAGCAGATGCCAGCACATGCAGATCCCGGAATGAAACCCGGGCTGTTTTCTTAAACAGATCTTCATATCCGCTGCTGATCGCTTTACCCAGCGGCATGGCCACCGTGGTGCCCGTCCCGGATTCGTCCAGATGACTCTGGGTAATCAATACCTGCCCGATCTGTTTGTGATTTGAATAATATTGGTTGAAGTGGGTTTCGTCGTTGATCCACAAACCGATCAGGATGGCCGTAGCCATGCCGATCGCCAAACCCACGATATTGAGCGAAGCAAAGGCTTTATTATTCCGGAGATTGCGCAGCGCGACTTTAAAGTAATTTTTGATCATGGCGGGAGAATGTACCATTAGAGATCAAATAGCCGTCCAGAAAATTCCAAAATTCAATGAATTGATAATCAATAATCAACAATTTAAAATCAAAAGAAGTGGTGTACGTTTTCGATGCAGGAATGTATCACAAACCTAAACACTAAGCTTAAAATGGGTTTTGTGCTGTATGTTCCAAAAAACAATAGGATGCGGCTGCTCCAGTTGAATTACTTAATTTCAGTACTAAGCTCAAATTTGATTTCTGAACTTTTCACCCCAGTCTCTTTGTATAATGGAAAGGATATATTATAGGTAAAGAAGAGTTAGATTTTAAAATAATTGGTCGTTCTTATCCTCAAGTAATAGGATCTGCCAGCAAGCAATTGTTTATTGAAAATGATAAAAGAAATGAAGAAGAGAAATTTATTCAATTTGCTGAAAATGATTTTAGCGTAATAATTTCAAAAAGTGTGAAACTGACTGATACGCTAAGCAGCTTTATGACCGCTCAATCTCCAATTGTTTCTGAAAAATTGGCCCATTTATTAATGCGCTTTTCCATCCCAAAGTATATATTGATTCCCATTACCGTTTTTAGGGTAAAAGAAATAGAAACAGAAAGAAATTATTTTTATCATGCATTTTTATGGTAATGATATTTCCAATATAAACTTTGAAAATTCGGTTTTTGATTACTTAAGCGGCGGTGAATCTTTGGATAAATCTTTACTGAATTTTAAAAGTTATGATGAATATATGAGTAAGCTGAATAACAATGAAATAAAAATGGCCGTAATGAAACAAACAGTCATGACATCAGGGCTTAAAAATGATTTATTTTTTTTAGGCATTTTTTACGGCTTTGGCAGATTTTTTAGAGAACCTTTGAAAGTAGCTTTAGAAAAGGAGAAAATTACAGGCTTTAGACTTGAAGAAGTTGGGTATGTTGTGGAGTAAGTTGGTAGTTATTTATAAAACAAAAATGAAGACTCGAATTGAAATTGCACCTACTTCCATTGAACAATATCCTCTGAAAATAGCCTTCAGTCATTGAATTTACCGAAATACCATGCAAATAATGCTCTCGAGATATATATGGCTTGACTATGAATAGTTTAGAAAACAACTTAAAACTCTTAGATAAATTTTTAATCGGGAATAGTGCTCCAATTTGTGATTATTTAAACCCGGGTCTTGAAAAATCGGTTATTGTGGAATTTTTAAACAGTGAAGGATTTGTGCATAACGAGGAGTTTATTACATTTTATCAGTGGCATAATGGTATTCATTTTCCAGTAGAAGGAGCGAAGGCCGAGCTGATAGAGCTGATTCCTCTTGGCATACCCTATAGCCTGGATTATGTTAAAGAGGTGCGAGAGGATATGACCAAATGGGGTATGATTGACAAACCGGAATTTTATCTTCCATTTATGGGATCAAGGCAGAATGATGTTTTTTTGTTGAAAAACGAACAGGGTAGCCGGATCTATTTTTCAAGCCCTGCAGCCGACGATTTTTTTGCGCCCTCTTTCAAATCGATCGCTGCCATGGTTGATTTTATTCTTCGGTGCTATCAGGAAAAACTATTAGTTATTGATCCTAAAACGGGACTGGATGTGTCTGACGATAAAAAATATTATAAGATGTTTGAAGCGTTAGGTTAGATCGGCGTGTTTAATGAAGTACCTAATAGTTGATATCCTTTTAATTATATCTTCGTAAAATGCAGAAACCCTGGATATTTCTTATCTGTGCATTTTATTTGACAAGCAATACTTGCACTGGTCAAAATGAAACGAATAGTAACTTTTATTCTTGTCAGAATCAAAATACTACACCCTATTTCCGCCCTAAGCTGGTTTTTAGTGAAGTAGATACTTTTACAACATCATTGGGTAACACGCAAATAAATAAGACTGATTATTATTTAATTTCTCAATTTTCTATTGATAAAATTCTAATGAAATCTTTATTAGACAGCTTTGTAAATTGGCATCCTGAATTTAGGTCAACTAAATTTGGCAATTATGATGTTGTCTTTTATTTGGAAAATGCTGATTTAAGTCAGAAAATTATTGAGCAGGAACAGCCTCGTTTTCGATATAAGTTATTTACATATCTGAAGGATACCAACTACATTTTGGATTATAACTTCCGGGGTTCTTCGTATTCTCAAATTGACTGGAATGGAAAATATTATAAATTAGAGTAACAATAACAGCAAAATGCAGAAACCCTGGATATTTTTTATTAGTGCATTTTATTTGACAAGCAATACGTGCTATTGTCAAAATGAAACCAATTATGCCTTTTATAAAGAAATTGCCAAAGGGACTAACAACAAGGAGAGGCTTTTGTACAGTTTGAGACGTTCGGAAACTATGTTAAAGTTGGACACCGTTCAAAATGGTTTTGATTCAATTGAAATCAGATTATGGTTTAGCTATTCTTTCATAAGTTCTGATCAATTGCTCGTTATAAAAAATAAGGACAATAACTGGAGCGGTCTATTTTACGATTACAGGCCTTTATTTTCGGAAGACCGGAAATCCGATCCTGTATTAGAAATAAAAAGTAGAAATCTTTTTCCCGGTATTCCCTGGACAAGTGTGATAGATACTTTATATAAAAATAATATTCTTACTCTTCCCAATTACACACAGATTAAGGACTATTATTCCGTAAACGATCCCGATGTCCTATCCATTGAGGTTTCTACGCGAAAGAGTTATAGACTTTACATTTACCCTTCACCTATTAATACAAAATCGGCAGAAACTACCAACATAGAGAACATATTAAATTTTTTGGCACAGACATTTGACTTGAAATATAAATCTAAAATATAGTAGCTATTAATCAACCTCTGTCCGGCTCCTTCAGAAGTACGATATCAAAAAACGGAACTGAACTGAAACATACAGTTTCCCTGGTTATCGACTCCGAAGAGCTTTAAGCTTTTAGCTTTAGGCTTTAAAAAACCTTTCCTTCAGCGTTAAAAACCAGCGCTCATAAAAATAGTAGGAAACAAATCCAACGATAAACAGCGCAACCAGATTAAAGACAATCGAGTCGGAATATTTGAATGATTTGCTCCAGGGTTGCTCGTGGGTAAAGATCTGCTGCCAGATATATAAACTATAGGAGAGAATGCCGAGCTGCGCCAGCCATTTCGTATTGAGGAATCTGGCCATCAAAGAGGAACCCCGCAAATTCAGGATGATCACGATACCAATGAGGAAGGCGAAGACGATGTCTGAGAAATACTGAATAAATAGGGGAGATCCGGGAAAGCGCAGAAAGAGCGCGAAAATAAAAAGGATCAGGGAAAGAACGGGGGACCAGGTTTGGTTGACGAATTCAAGCGCCTTTGATCTGGTAAACATCAAAACAGAAACATACGAGCCGATCAGTATCAGGGCCGTTCCCTTACCCATGAGATTGGCAAATACCAGCGCGGCGAGATGGATGATTTTATTCGTTTCGAAGACACCCACTTTATTGTAAAACACATAGTTTACGAAGGGGATAATGCAAATTAAAACAAGAATCAGTTTTTTGTATTGCTGAATGCTCAGTCGTGTAAGCAGAAAGGGAAACAATAAATAAAATTGTTCTTCTACCCCGAGGCTCCAGAAATGCGCCGTATGCCAGTCGTTGCAATTCGGAATCGGTAAGTTTCTTACAAATAGAATCGAAGCGAGAAAGGAGCGCATATTAATTCCCAGAGAAAAAATCTTATTGAGCAAGAGCAGCACAACGAGAAAAAGTACCACGACCGGCAGGATACGCAGGGCGCGGCGGATATAGAATTTCTTCAGACTGATCCTTCCGTTTTGTATCCGTTCTTTGAGCAAGAGGGTGGTGATCAGGAATCCGCTGATCACAAAGAATATATCCACGCCCACCATGCCGAAATTGGTGGCCTCATTGAATGGAGTAAAGAAAATAAAATGAGAAAAAATCACAAAGGCAATCGAAACGCCACGCAATCCGTCGAGCGCAGGAAGTTTTTTCTGATTCAGTAAGGAAGGAATTTCCATCATGTTGGTTATTGTCGTGCCGGTCTCAGTCCTTCGCCCAGGCTAATAAAATATTGTCTCCGGAAGCAAAACGTTTCCTGAAATGATTCCCGCTGTCGCGGGAAAAAGCGGAGCCATTATACAGCGATTCATTTATTAATATATACAGATTGGATCCCGCAGGAGGCGGCACAGAAAAACCAAACTCCAGAAAATCGGTGCCCAGCATGCCATAGCGCGAGTGCTGCATATCGAGCGCCCAGTGAAAATTGTCGGTCAGGAAAATCGCATGTTTATTTTCTGAATCGATGTGAATCAGCGTGTCCAGCATTTCCCTGTTCAGGGAAACGCCTATCTGGGTATGATAGTCAAAACCCCGCAGGCCTACCACTGGAGAAGCGTCGGTCTGCTTTTTGAATTTATATACCGAAAAAACGGAATAAGCCGTGCCGATAAAAAGCAGGCCGGATATCAGGTAAAACGAAATATTTTTTCTCCGGGAAGCAAGTGCCTGAATAATCAGCGGGAGGCAAAGAAATGAAACCAGCCGCACGTGGCGGTCGCCTCCGGAAACGTTGGCAAAATTGAATGAATAAAAAAAGTAAAAGAAGAAAACAACCGTAAAGGAAATGATCAGCCTTCTGTATTTTTCATTTGGCGAAGCCAATACCATTTTACAGATGAGAAAGATGGCCAGGAATAAAATAAAATAAAAGGTGATGGCCATCAGGAGGGACTTTCCTAAAAGAAAAGTGGTGAGTCCCGTGAAACTGAAGATGGACAGGGGCATGAGAAATAGTTCAATGGAATCCTTCAGCCGGAAGTGCATGCCGTTAAAATGATTGGGATTGCTGCCATGGGAAAGAAATACGAGGTAGACCAGTCCTAATGCGCATACAATGCCAAATGCCGGAGCAATCCTGTTTTTTGAAAAGAGAGAAGAGAAATGACCTCCCAATGCTTTTTCTGAAGAAAACAGGCTCAGCAGTAAATAAAAGAGAACAGAAAGCGCAACAACGATAAATGTGAGTTTGAGGAAGATGCTGAATACCGTCAGCAGCAACACGATGATAAATTGCAGGAACGGATTTTTAAGTTCCAGTGCCTTCATCAGCCAGAACAGATACCAGGGTAAAAAAGAAATAAAGAGAATGTCGCCGCCATCATAACCCCAGGTGTTGATGAAAAACATTCTCTGTAACAGAAAAATCAGGATGCAGATCAGGGATATTTTCAGAGAGAATCCGAAATAGCGGAAAAGATAAATGACGCCGGGAATAAAAATCAGGAGGCCGAGCATCACGGTGGCCTTGACGGACTGAATAAAGCTCAGATGCAGGACAGTCCTCAGCGTAAATGGAATAAGGTATTGCGCCGGTGACCACCAGGTGAGGAATTCGCGGTTCGTGTGACTGATATCGGTGGCACGAACACTCTCCAAAAAATTGAACGGTCCACCCGCTTCCCAGTTTTTGAGCGCCAGAAATCCGTTTAAGGGATCGGAATGAAAAATGGTATAAGGGCCCGAGCCGATGTTCCAGAGATAATAAAAGAGAATAGCAAACATGAAAAAAAGCAGAATCCCGTTCACCTTCTTATCCGAAACCTGATCCGGTTGCTTCATCTCATTGGTTGTTGAAGTGTATTTCCTTTCTAATGCGTTAGCAGCCGGTAAATTACAAAGAATCCGGCGACTTGCCCCTGCTAAAAACAGCTCCTTTTTAATTATTGAATTACTAAATAATTTAGTATATTTATACTAATAAAATGAGTAGAATATGTCCATCAAAGAAATAATCAATAATCAACCATCGATAATCAATCATCTTCCCGGTTATCATCTCAACGATTACATGCTGGTGGTTGCTCCGCATGAGGAGCTGCGCAAACGCATTCTGACGGTGAAGAAAGAGTTCGCGGAGAAATATGCCTGTCCCCAGGCACTGTGGGGCAAGCCGCATATGTTGCTCTCGCGGTTTTCGCAGATGGAGATGATGGAAGAAAGAATTTTGCAGCGGATGCGGATCACGGCGATGGGTTTTTATCCCTTGAAAATTGAATTGAAAGATTTTGCCTCCTATCCCACGCATTCCATCATCATCCAGATTCTTTCGCGCGAGCCGGTCAAGGACCTGATCCGCGAAATAAAAGAATCGCAGCGATTGCTGAAGCCGGATAATGACCACAAGCCCTACTTCACGGAGGATCCGCATATCCTGATCAGCAGCAAACTGGCTCCCTGGCAATATGAGAAGGGATGGCTGGAATATTCCCATCGTCATTTTACCGGCCGTTTTATTGCAGATGGTATGCTGCTGCTGAAACGTCGTGCCGGCGAAAAAGCCTGGCAGATTCTCGAGCGTCTCGAATTTCAGAATTTACCTGTTGCCGTGAAGCAGGGGGATCTTTTCGGTTGACGGTTTGCAGTTGGCAGTTCAGTCCCGCCAACCGCCAACCGCCAACCGTCAACCGTCAACCTAACGAAAACACGCAACAATGGAGTATAAGAAGGGCCGCGGCGCGCAGATCAATACGCGCAATAAATTTCAGCGTGAAGAAAAGACGAGAGAACATGTGGAGTCGGTCGACGACTGGACGGAGATCAATGCGCCAACGCAGTATATTGAACAGGAGGCGAAGTCGATCGTGAACAAGGTGGACAGTCCCGATGTGGGCATGTGGTACAGTATGAATCCTTATGCGGGCTGCGAACACGGATGCATTTACTGTTATGCGCGCAATACGCATGAGTATTGGGGTTATAGTGCGGGGACTGACTTTGAATCGAAAATCATCGTAAAGAAAAATGCGCCGAAGCTGCTGCGGAAATTCCTGATGAATCCCAAATGGGAATGCCTGCCTATCAGTCTGAGTGGAAACACGGACTGCTACCAGCCGGCGGAAAAAAAATATAAACTCACGCGGGGTCTGCTCGAAGTCTGCAATGAATTCAAACCAGCCTGCGGGGCTCATCACGAAGAACGCCGGTATGCTGCGTGACAAAGATCTGCTGCAGGAGATGGCCAAACGAAAACTTGTGTCCGTGCTGGTTTCCATTACGTCTCTGGATGAAGATCTGCGACAGAAAATGGAACCGCGCACCACCACAGCGAAACAGCGCCTTCGGGTGATACGCGAATTAAGCCAGGCGGGTGTGCGCGCGGGCGTGATGCTGGGACCGATGATACCGGGACTGAATGAACACGAAATGCAACGCATCATGAAAGAAGCAACGGACAACGGCGCGACATTTTCGGCCTACACCTTTATCCGCTTGAATGGTGCCATCAAACTGCTCTTCCACGACTGGCTGCATAAAAACTTTCCCGACCGCGCGGATAAGGTCTGGCATATGATTGAAGGATCCCACGACGGCAAAGTAAACGACTCGCGTTTCGGCGTGCGCATGCGCGGCGAAGGAAATATCGCAGAACTCGTGAATCAGCAGTACAAAAAATATGGGAAAATCTACGGCCTCAATGCCGAACGCTGGGAACTCGACTGCAGCGGATTTAAAAGACCCGGCGCCCAGGGGAGTTTGTTTTGAAATATTTTTAATGCACTAATAAATACCACTTTCTGGTAGGTTTTAGTTAATGTTTCATACGGTAAATTTATAAGCGGAATAATTTAAACCGTTGGCAACTTCTACTTGTAAGTGACAGAATTACCATTTAGCGAATTAAAAACGATTTCAATATTTTTGCCGACTTTAAAAGCGAAAACAGATTGGACCGCGTTACATTAGAAATTATTCAAGTCTTATTTAATAATGATATCGAGTTGTCTTCGACTCACAGAATACTAAGTATTCCTATTATCGATAGGATATATAGAAAAATGAAAGCCGGGCTTATAGAAGTATTAAACATGCGGGATGCTGAGTATAATCATATAACAGTAGACGAAATCGTAGAAATGCTGAAAATAATAGAGTAAATTTGTAGCCATGTTAGTCTTTTTAGATATAAATGGTGTAATGGTTCCTGCCAAGGGTTGGAAAAAACCGGATTTATTGGGTGATGGGTTTGCTGCGTTTAGTAATAAAGCCATTAATGCACTTCGGAGTTTAATTTCTGAAGACACTACTATTATGCTCACAACATCCCATAAGTCAAACTACAATGTCGGCACATGGAAAGACATTTTTGCAAAAAGAGGAATTAATGTTGAAAAAATTCAGGTACTAGACGAGAACATAAACAATTTAGATAGAAAGAGTGAGATTGAAAGGTGGTTCCTATTGAACAATACGCATGAAGACTTCGTTGTCATTGACGATGACAAAACCTTAAATTCCCTAAAAAGAGATTTAAAGAGTCATTTGATTTTAACAACCCCTATGATTGGCCTTACGGACGAGAATCTGGGAAATGTTAGCAATATTACAAAGGGCTTAGAAGTTGTGATATAGGTTAGTAGGAATTATAAATAAATGAAAGCCCCTTAATTGGGGTTTTTTTATTTAGTACCAGGCTTCATTTCAGGCGCCCTTTTTTAAAACCACACCTTAAAAAACGATAAAACTTTTCATCCCGAAAGGCACGACTTACCTTTTAGTTAATGACAATTTGTGTCAATCCTCTAAAACACGGGCTGGCTGGATTAACCAAAGTATATACTCAGAAATACTCCGATTTGACTCAAATTAAAGCGGGCAATTACCCTATGGTTCTGAATTTGAGCCATGACAAATAAAGGTATCGATTTAGGTTAATTCCAGTCTGGTATTGCTGAAAACGATTTAACCTGGGCAGCTTTGAGCTGCCTGTTTTGTGCGCAAATCCAAAACTGCGCTTTATGTCTATTGTCGAACAAATGCACCGACTTGATAGCGACGGTCAGCAGCCATCACTCATATGAACAAGGGAATATCCGCAATAGCTTCAGAATCAGTAAAATATAACAAAAAAACGATTTAATTAGCTGAAGTGTGAAACTACGCATACCGTTTAGCATTGCTATTATCAGCATATATTCACTAAGTATGCATTATTGTTTCATTATGATAAAGTCCATGGTTAGTCCATAGTTAGTGCATAGGATTACATGGATTAACTATGGACTAACTATGGACTAACCCATATAAAATCCATAATAAATGACCTTTTCAGCTATTCTACATCCTGTAAATGAAGCTGATAAAGACTTTCAGGCAAATGGCGTTAAGCTTTAAGCTTTGAGCTTTAGGGCTTAAAAGGGCTTTAAACTTTGAGCTTTAGGCGTAAGATGGCTTTAAGTTTAGGCCTTGGGACCGGGCATTTCCGGAACCCAAATGATTTACAACCCGTTGTAATTGAAATTTGCCAAAGAAATGGTTGATTTAATAGGAATGAATTGAGATTTGGTAGTATGAAAATCAGCTATATTTGCAATCGTGGCGATTTCCACTGAATGTGGTTGGGACTTTAGGTTAACAATTTGGAATTCAGCGTATTAAAATTTGCTTGCGTTAATCAAATAATCCTGTGATTCAGATTCTGGCAATTTTTTTATTTGAAATGGTAACATATTTGGAAGGGTGCAGAAAGTCAACACATATTGGCTGCCTGCACCCTTTGGCTTTTTAGTGGGGGAACGCGATTTGTAATAAAGAGGCGTAAGCACTTATTGTATTGAAAATTAATCAGTTGCAATTTGATTCTGTGACTGAGCTGGCGAAGCTTTCCACAAAACCCTGCATTTTGGGCTTTTATTTAAAATGAATTTATCTTGTCAGCGTTAACATCCCACTGGTATGCACTTTATACTAAACCCCGCTGGGAGAAGAAAGTGCATTCCCTACTTGCTGAAAAGCAGATCGAATTCCTACTGCCCTCTGAATAAAGTCCGTAAAAAATGGAGCGACCGTATTAAAACGGTTGAAGAACCCCTTTTTAAGTCTTATGTATTTGTACGGGTGAATGAAGAAGAACAGAGCAAAGTGCGCATGACCCCGGGCGTGATGAATTTCGTTTACTGGCAGGGAAAGCCTGCCATTATCCGGGCAAGGGAAATAGAAACCATCCGGAAGTTCATGAACGAATATGAAAATGTGCTGGCCGAACCCATTCAGCTGAAAGAAAACGGAAAAGTGATTATCCGGCAGGGACTATTTATGGATCATGAAGCGAAGATTTTGAAGATTGAAGGCAACCGGGTGAAAGTGGTTATCGAGAGTATCGGTTATACCCTGATGGCTTCTGTAGATAAAAAGAATTTGTCAACCCTTATACACTAATCATGCGTCGTTCCTTTTTGTTGAAAAATTTGCTGATCGCGATCCCGGGGTTATGGATCATGCTGAATATGAGTTCCTGCGGCACAACAAAGGGGCTAATGTTGGTGTATGGAAAGTTTGATACATCCAAACTGAGTGTCATTAACCCTGTCGAGCCGATTATAAGAAAGGGAGATATTCTAAGCATTATCGTATATAGCGACAATCCGGAAGCAACAAAAATTTATAACCAGTCACTCATAGCCACCGGATCAGCTGGAATCTCCTCTTCAGGTGTCACACAGTCAATAGGCGGCAATGCTCCGTCTGCGGGAGGTTATCAGGTGGATGGAGATGGGAATATTGTTTTTCAGGGACTGGGAAAAATTAAAGTTGAAGGACTAACGAAAGCTTCTTTGAAGGATACTTTGGATGCCAGGTTGATGCCATTTCTTTTGCATCCCTATTACAACATACGATTTTTGAATTACAAATTCACCATGATGGGCGAAGTTACCCGGCCGGGTATAGTTTCCATTCCGGGAGAACGCATCAACATACTCGAAGCCATTGCCCTCTCAGGTGATTTAACAACCTACGCCAACCGGGACAGTGTTTTTGTAATCAGGGAAAACAATAACAAAAGGGAATTTGCCTGGTTAAACCTGACGAAACCGGAAATCATGGCATCCCCCTATTTTTATCTTCAGCAAAATGATATTGTAATTGTTGAGCCCACGAAGAAAAAATCTGTCGCAACTGATGTCGTAACGCTCCGAAATATTAGCATCGCTTCGACCGTTGTCGCGACCATTGCGGTTGTTTATAGTATTTTCCACAAATGACGAACCTATCTAACCATGTCTGAATCTACCAATGGACTATCTCATTCGGAAACAGCTTCCAAAGACATTTCTTGGAAACTGGGACCCAGGGATTTTGTCCTTAAAAATCTGAAGTATATTCCCTGGGTGATTGTCTGCGGGGTACTTGCCATAACACTGGCCTGGTTGAAAATCCGGTATTCGACACCTATTTATGTTGTGCAGTCATCCATGCTGATTAACAACCAAAATTCCAATATCAAGGGGGACCGGTTTGACGCGCTCATGATGTCTCCTGGTTCAGAAAATCTAAGCAATGAGATCAGAATTTTAACTTCAAGGCCTGTTTTACAAAGAGTAGTTAGAAATATTCAGCTTACGACGCGGTATTATAATATCGGGAAAGTACGAACTACTTTATTATATCCTGAAACACCATTCAATCTGGAAATTATGGAATTGGTTGCCAAGGATGAAAATATTGGATTACAGGTCACGATTTTAAACGACCAGCAATTCATCATTGGGAAAGAAACGAATCCGCATATTTTTGGAGAAACGTTAAATGTCGCCGGAAATAAGGTCGTTCTTGTACGTAACCAGGGTGTCAATCTCAAAACATTTGGGACGCCAGTTTTTTATGTTACCCACCAATCTGCGGCCTCTGTGGCCAACGCTTATCTGGGCGCTGTAAAAATTGCCCAATCCAATGAACAGTCCACTATTCTGGATTTGTCATTTCAAACGGAAAATCAGGAGTTGGGGCGAAATTTTCTGAATGCTTTAATGGCAGTGTATGATTCTTTAAATATTGAGGATAAAAATAAGATATCCATCAACAGCCTGAGTTTCATTAATGAGAATCTGGACACGCTGGAGGCGCAATTGGTTGACCTGGAAGGCCGGGTCAGGAACTTTCGTGTAACTAACGAAATATTTGACGTAGATGACCAGTCAAAAATGTATCTGGGCAATGTGGAAAAGGCGCAAAATGATATTGATGGCATGGATGTAAAACTGGCTGTGGCAAATTCCCTGCAGCAGTATATAAATGATCCAAGAAAAGCCCACGACCTAGTTCCCATCAACATGGGTATCGAGGAGCCCGCACTGGCCAACCGGATCAGTGAATACAATAGAATGCAATTGGAGAGGGATAATAATCTGAAGACAACAACGTCTAATAATCCTCTTATTGAGGGGTATGATGCTTCCCTCGAAAAAATGCGCCGGGATATGTCGGAGGCATTGAACAATGTTAAGAACGGGTATTCGATTGCCCGTAACAAAATGGTACAGCAGAACGATAATGTCGTTGGTAAACTGCGTTCGATGCCTGGCAAAACTTTGCAATTGGGTAATGTGGCCAGACGTCAAAAAATACTGGAAGAGCTCTATTCCTTTCTTTTACAAAAAAAACTGGAAACCTCAATTTCCTCCGCATCCACTATTTCAAATTCCACTGTAGTAGAACCAGCACTGGCTTCAAGTACATCCATCAGCCCCAACAGAAACAAAATATACACATCTTACCTGATTTTTGGATTACTCATCCCGGTTAGCGTAGTGGCTGCAAGAGAACTGTTGAGAGACAAGGTCAATAACCGAATAGATGTTGAAAAGCGAACGCACACACCTATTTTGGGAGAAATAGGTCATTCGGACGATGAATCCACATTGGTTGTGCTAAGAAACAGCCGCCGGTTTGTGGCCGAACAGTTTCGTATTCTTCGAAGCAATTTGAAGTATATGACGGTTAAAAAAGACAACCTTTCCATACTCGTCACTTCCTCTTTCAGTGGTGAAGGCAAGTCGTTTATCAGTATCAATATGGCTTCAGTCCTGGCCCTTAGCGGTAAGAAAACGGTCATCATGGAATTCGATATTCGAAAACCCAAAGTGCTTGAAGGTTTGGGAATGAAACGAAAGATGGGAATTACAAACTATATAATTGGCCGCGCTCAATTTAAAGATATTGTCATGCAGGTCCCGGGCTTTGAAAGCCTGTATGTCATTGCCTGCGGGCCGATACCACCCAATCCTGCAGAATTGTTACTGGATCCAAAATTGGATGATTTGATGAGAGAGGTTCGGGAAAACTTTGAAGTAATTATTATGGACACTGCTCCGGTAGGTCTGGTTAGTGATTCTGTCACGCTCGGAAAATATGCAGATGCCACTATGTTTGTCGTCAGAATGGGTCATACCTATAGGAAAATATTGCGGCTTGTGGAAGATCTGTATATAGAAAAAAAATTGCCCGGACTCTCCATTGTTTTGAATGATGTTAAGTTGGAAGGTGGTTATTATAGTGGATACTATGGCGGATACGGTTACTACGGAGGTTACGGATATGGAATTGAATCCGGCTATTTCGAAAAACCAGCAAAGAAGAAAATGGTGCCAATTCACAAGCAGGTAGGCAGGTGGTGGGGCAAATGGTTTGGTTAATAAAGACATTTTGCGATGACTATGGTGATACATAAAAAGGAAGAAGATTGGGATCTTGTTATCAAATCGCGTAGTGCCTGGTTTGATTTACAATTAAAAGAAGTTTGGCGATATAAGGATCTGATTGCTCTCTTTATTAAAAGAGATTTTTCAGCTCAGTATAAGCAGACTGTGCTGGGACCGCTTTGGCATATTGTTCAGCCTATACTAACTACAGCCATTTTCCTTTTGATATTTGGTAAAATTGCCAATATCCCAACAGACGGTATCAAGCCGGTTCTGTTTTATATGAGCGGTATTACTTTGTGGAATTATTTTTCCGCTTGTCTTACCAGTACTTCAAATACATTTGTACTCAATGCAGCCATTTTCGGGAAAGTATATTTTCCTCGTCTGGTTATTCCTATCTCTATCGTTTTGTCCAATATCATACGGCTGGGAATTCAGTTTGGACTATTGCTTGTGGCAATGATCTGGTATCAGTTTAATGGTTATCTGCTGCATATCACTTTTTACTGGTTATGGATTCCGGTTTTAGTTCTCTTAATTGCGGGAATCGGGTTGGGTCTCGGAATTATCATTTCTTCCCTTACAACCAAGTATCGTGATTTTAGTATACTGATTACTTTCGTTGTCCAGTTGCTGATGTATGTGACACCCATTGGCTATTCCATCTCTTTTCTGGCACACAGCAAATACAAAAAAATTATTGAACTTAATCCGTTGACGGGTATCGTGGAGTCTTTCCGATATGTGCTTTTTGGAAAAGGGGCGTTTGATTCGCATGGCCTGGTCTATAGTTTTGGATTTATGACAATTTCCCTATTAATCGGGGTTCTCATTTTTACCAAAGTAGAGAGAAGTTTTATGGATACCGTTTAGTTTAGGGTAATTATTTCCAATATGTCATCAATCGTTATTAAAGTGGAGGATCTTTCCAAACAGTATCGTTTGGGGGAGGTAAGTACGGGCTCTATTGCTCATGATGTTAATCGTTTCTGGTATCGTATCCGCGGCAAAGAAGATCCTTATTTGAAAATCGGCGAAGACAATGACCGGACCAGAAAAGGTGAAAGTGAATACGTATGGGCGTTAAAGGATGTCAATTTTGAAGTCAGACAAGGTGAAATACTCGGCATCATCGGACGAAACGGTGCTGGAAAGAGCACTTTGCTCAAAATCCTAAGTCGCACCACGACACCTACTACGGGTTCGGTAAAAATTAGAGGTCGAGTGGCCAGCCTCCTGGAAGTTGGGACTGGATTTCACCCAGAGCTCAGCGGTCGGGATAATATATTTCTGAATGGAGCTATCCTTGGAATGACTAAAAAAGAGATCCGGAGGAAATTTGATGAAATTGTTGATTTTGCGGGAGTTGAGCGATATATAGATACGCCGGTTAAGCGGTATAGCAGCGGCATGTATGTCAGGCTTGCTTTTGGAGTCGCGGCCCATCTCGAACCGGAAATATTAATAGTTGACGAAGTACTTGCGGTAGGTGATGCGGAGTTTCAGAAAAAGTGCCTGGGTAAGATGAAGGACGTCAGCGACAAAGAAGGGAGAACTGTTTTATTTGTCAGCCACAATATGACCGCAATGAATTCTTTATGTGACAAGGCGATTTATATGCGTAATGGTAAAATCCAGCAAAGCGGTCAAACCGCTGAGATAATCAACATTTATCTGAGTTCAGGATCTGAAATTGTTACGAAAAATACGTGGAGTAATGGTGATATGCCGGGAGATGATGTGGCACGATTGATCGGGGCCAGGCTGATTGACGAAGATGGTAATAATATTGACGCGGTTGATTTTTACAGAGCGAGTGCCATGGAATTTACTTATGAAGTTTTAAAGGAAGGATTTTATCCTGTTCCTAATTTGCATTTGTATAACCAGAAAGGTGATCTCGTACTTATTAGTACGGAATCAGTCAATGCACCACTAAATAAAAAAGGAACCTATAAGACAACCGTAAGGGTTCCGGCTCATTTTCTGAATGATGGAAGATATATTGCAGGGATTGCTGCTTCTACCATGATACCGGAACGCGTGCATTTTTTTACACCTGAGGCCCTGATTTTCGATGTGATCGAAGACATGAATCTAAGGGACACCGAATATCGTGGCGCCATGCCGGGTGTAATCAGACCGAAATTTCAATGGGAAACCCTGAAAATAAACTGATATGAAAGTAGTCATTTTCGCAGGCGGTCTTGGAACAAGGCTGGCCGAAGAAACCGATGTTCGACCCAAGCCTATGGTTGAAATTGGCGGCAAGCCTATCCTGTGGCATATCATGAAAACCTATGCCCATCACGGATTCAACGAATTTGTCATTTGCCTTGGATATAAGGGGTTTTTTATCAAGGAGTATTTTATGGATTATTACACCCACAATTCGGATATGACCATCGAACTGGAAAGTAATAAAGTGAACATCCATTTTACACAAACAGAATCTTTCAAAGTTACTCTGGTCGATACCGGACTTAACACAAAAACGGCCGGTCGTTTGCAGCGCATAAAGCAATATACGGGCAACGAACCTTTTATGCTGACTTACGGTGACGGGCTTTGCGACATAGATATTAATGCCTTATTAAAGTTTCACCTGTCTCATGGTAAGCTCGCTACTGTTAGCGCGGTACAGCCCGAAGCGCGGTTCGGAGGTATGGAACTGGGCAAAGGAAATGAAGTGCATATTTTCAAAGAAAAACCTGCAGGTGATGGCCAGTGGATAAACGGCGGCTACTTTGTTTTGTCGCCCGGTGTTTTTGATTACCTGGATTCGAATGCAGACGAAACGATGTGGGAAGATGGACCACTGGAATCATTAAGTAAAAATGGCCAGCTGATGGCGTATAAACATTCCGGATTCTGGAAATGTATGGATGCCATGCGTGATAAAATAGAGCTGGAAAATTTATGGTCTGCTGATAAAGCCAAATGGAAGGTCTGGTAAATGATGACGGATAAGAAATCATATCAGGGAAAAAAAGTTTTTCTGACCGGTCACACCGGTTTCAAAGGAAGCTGGCTTTTATACTGGTTGAAGTTAGCTGGTGCCGAAGTCATGGGATATTCTCTGGCGCCAAAACCGGAGCATAAATTATTTGATTTCATCGCAGGGCAGTCGCTTTGCCGGTCCGTTTTTCAGGACATACTGAATTATCCGGCGCTGGAAAAAAACATAACCGATTTTCAACCTGATTTTATTTTTCATCTGGCGGCACAGCCTATCGTGCGATATTCTTATGATCATCCGCTGGAGACTTTTTCGGTAAATGCTTTAGGAACGGCGAATGTGCTGAACGCAGTTCGAAAACTTTTAAAGCCCTGTGTTACATTAATCGTTACCACCGACAAAGTGTATCATAACCAGGAACGTTCTTATGCTTACCGGGAAGAAGACAGACTCGGCGGTTATGATCCCTATAGTGCAAGCAAGGCTTGCGCAGAACTGATTGTTGATTCCTATAGGAATTCCTATTTCAATCGCGCAAATTATGCCGAACATAAGAAACTCATTGTGAGTGCACGCGCGGGAAATGTGATCGGCGGCGGCGACTGGGCGAGGGATAGGATCGTGCCCGATATTATCCGGTCGCTGGAGAATGCCAAGCCTGTTGTAGTGCGTAATCCGGAAGCTGTTCGTCCCTGGCAACACGTCCTGGAACCTTTGCATGCCTACATACTTCTCGCGGAAAAATTGGCGTCGGATCCTGCTTCGTATCACAACGAATATAATTTCGGTCCCAGAACATCCGACTGTTTGCCGGTAGAAGAAATGGTTCGGCAGGCTATCGAAGTATGGCAATCGGGATCTTATCAGATTTCGAATCAAACAAACGCGCCGCACGAAGCCGGACTGCTTACACTGGATATCGGCCGCGCTATAAATGATCTCGGTTGGCGGCCTGTTTATTCAGCAAGAGAGGCGATGGTGAAAACCATAAGTTGGTATAAAGCCTTTGACGGTACCAATGCCCGCGATTTGCTGCAAAAAGACATCGGCGAATTTCTTAAATTATATGAGGGGGCAGCCGCAGGCGCTGTTACGGAATGATATTTACACCCCTTGCGTGCAAAGGCGCTTATCAAATAGACCCGGATATTTTAGCAGACGAACGAGGATCCTTTTTCCGTTTCTATTCGGCGGAGGAATTTCGGCAGATAGGACATCACAAACCCTGGGTGCAACTGAATCATTCTTACAGCAAAGAAAAAGGCACTGTGCGGGGTCTGCATTTTCAGTATCCGCCCTACACCGAAATAAAAATGGTTAAGTGCATTCGCGGTAAGGTCTGGGATCTGATGGTTGACCTGCGCCACGGGTCAGAGAGTTTTCTGCAATGGACAGCTATTGAGCTGTCGGCCGACAATAAACGCATGGCTTATATTCCCGAGGGATTTGCGCATGGCTTTCAAACATTGACGGACGAATGCGAATTAATCTATCATCATAGCGCCAATTATGTAAAAGAATCTGAAGGAGGAGTCCGCTGGAACGATCCTCTGTTAAATATTGAATGGCCCCTAGCAGCGCTGAACCTGTCGTCTCGGGATCAGCAGCATGCATTGCTCACCAAAACATTTGAGGGTATAAAATTATAGCCAATGCAATGCCGGTTTTGTAAAACGATTTTACATCAGGAATTCATCAATCTCGGAAATGCGCCGGCCTCAAACTCATTTCTCACCAAAGACCAGTTGAACGAGCCCGAGATATTCTATCCTTTGCGGGTGTTTGTCTGTGAAAAATGTTTTCTGGTACAGGTGGACGAATACAAGTCCTCAGAATCCATTTTTGACAGCGGTTATGTTTATTTTTCGTCCTATTCCACAAGCTGGCTCGCTCACGCCAAAGGCTATGTTCAAATGGTTCGGAAACGGTTTGGTCTCGGTGAGCAGTCGCTGGCAGTTGAAATTGCGTCGAACGATGGCTACCTGCTCCAATATTTTCTGGAAAATAAAATACCCGTGCTGGGTATTGAGCCCACTTCCAATACTGCTGATGTGGCCAGGGCCAAAGGCATTGAAACGGTGACTGAATTTTTTGGTGTCAGTCTGGCCAAAAAACTCGTGGAAAAAGGAAAAAAAGCAGACATTCTGTTAGGAAATAATGTACTGGCCCATGTGCCGGATATTCTGGATTTCGTAGGAGGCATGAAGATTTTGTTGAAGCCCGAGGGCGTGATTACCATGGAATTCCCGCACCTCCTACAGCTGATGGAAAACAACCAGTTTGACACCATTTACCATGAGCACTTTTCATATCTGTCCATTTATACCGTCCAGCAGATATTTGAGTCAATGGGACTGAGCCTTTTTGACGTGGAAGAAATAACAACCCACGGCGGATCTTTGAGAATTTTTGCGAAACATACTGAAAATTCGGCGCTTACCGTTACAGATAATGTAAAGAACATGCTGACAAAAGAGAAGAAGTTTGGACTTTTAAATATTGAGTCTTATCAGTATTTTCAGGCAAAAGCGGAGACTGTTAAAGTAGACTTTCTTTCTTTTCTAATCAGGGCAAAAAAGAAGGAAAAAAAGTAGGTGCCTATGGTGCAGCTGCCAAAGGGAATACTCTGCTGAATTTCTGCGGTATAAAAGATGATTTTATTGCTTTTGTTGCCGATGCCAATCCGCATAAGCAGGGAAAGTATTTGCCTGCAAGTCATATTCCGGTGGTTTCTGAAAATGACCTGAAAAAAGAAAAGCCTGATTATATTATTATATTTCCCTGGAACATAAAAAAGGAAATAATAGATCAGTTAAAATACATTAGTGACTGGAAAGGTAGTTTTGTGACGGCCATACCAAAGTTAGAAGTCTTATGAAAACGCTGGTCACAGGAGCAACTGGTTTTTTGGGAGGTTATATAATACGAGAGCTGCTTAAGAATGATGTTGAAATTATAGCTTCTTCCTCCAACGAATCAAAAGCCCGAAAAGCATCTTGGTATAAAAAAGTGAAGTTTATTCCCCATCAAATCGACATGCTTCAGGCTGAAACAGACCTATTTAAATATTTTCACAAACCCGATAATTTAATTCATCTCGCGTGGCGAGGTTTACCTAACTATAAGTCATCTAAGCAAATTGATGACAATTTATTTCCGCAATATGCATTTTGAAAAACCTCATTCGCCACGGCTTGAAAGATCTGACGATAACCGGCACCTGTTTTGAATATGGTATGCGGGAAGGGTCTTTGAATGAAGATTTGTCAGTTGCGCCTGACAATGCCTATTCGGTTGCTAAGGATTGTTTGCGCAAGCTGATTGAATGTTTTAAAAGCGACTATCCTTTTTACTTCAAGTGGGTAAGACTGTTTTATATGTATGGTAACGGTCAGAATTCAAAATCTCTGATTCCCTTGTTAGAAAAAGCAATAGAGAATAAAGAGCCTGAATTTAATATGTCTGGCGGAGAACAAATACGCGACTATCTTCCTGTAGAAAAAATGGCCGAGTATATAGTCCGTGTGGCAATGCAATCCAAAGTAACAGGAATAGTGAATTGTTGCAGTGGGAATCCAATCACGGTTCGGCAGTTAGTGGAAAATATAAAAAGGGAAAAAAATAGTACGATTAAACTGAATTTGGGATTCTATCCATATACGGATTATGAACCTATGTCTTTTTGGGGTGATCGTGCAAAGCTTGATAAAATTTTAAATGCGTCATGAAATTTAACGATAATTTTTCAGTCACAGACGAAAAAGCGGTATTGGTATTCAGACAATCCAAAGTACCAGTTTTCCAAAATAAAGTATTTGCAAGTGAATATGAGGCAAAACAAGCACCTGTAGCTGAAGTGGAACTGGTTCAATCTAGTGTTTCCGGATTTATATATAACAGGCTTTTTAATCCGGCTTTGATGCATTATGACCAAAACTATCAAAATGAACAGGCCAATTCAGGTGTTTTTCAGGATCATTTGAAAAGAGTACTGGAACTATTGAAATCATTTGGATTAGAAAATAAAAAAGTTGTTGAAGTAGGCGCAGGTAAGGGGGTTTTTTTTCAATTGATGCTCGATGAAAAAATCGATTGCTGGGGATTTGATCCAACTTATGAAGGTTCTAACGAACGCATTAAGAAGGAGTATTTTTCAGATAAACATAGCGATATAAATGCGGATGTAATTATTATGAGACATACGTTGGAGCATATCCCTAAGCCGTTTTCCTTTATTCACACTATTGCAAAGGCGAATAACTATAAAGGCCATTTGTTTGTTGAAGTTCCTACTTTTGACTGGATCAGTCAAAAAAACGCTTTTTGGGATATATTTTATGAACACTGCAACTATTTTACTGAGCAAAGCCTTGGTTGTATGTTTCACCAGCCTTTAACCGGCCATTTTTTTGGCGGACAATATATATATCTGTGGGCGGATTTGTCAAAATTAAAAAATGAAATTGCCGCCAACTTTGAATATACAAAAAAGAAAGAGTTGGTCTTTGAAGACAAGCTTAACTATTATCAGGAATTTATAAATCGACATTCTGGATTGGCGATTTGGGGCGCCGGAGCAAAAGGATCTACTTTTCTTAATTTGCTGGATAAGGGACGAAAGCAAATAAAATATGTAATTGATATCAACCCCGCTAAGCAAAACAAATTTATAGCTAGTACAGCGCATCCTATATATTCCCCACTGGTAATTGAAAAGGATCCGCCTGAGAATATACTCGTAATGAACGAAAATTATTTGACTGAAATATGTGAATTAATTGGAACTCGTAAAATCAACATTTTTAACCTTTAACTTTTTTGATAAATGGACCAGGTGAAGCAATTTGAAGATGAAAGGAATAAAAGAATTGATAGTCAGGGAGAAAATAAAGAATTGAAAGTAGCTGCTGATCAATTTATAAATGAAAGTATTAAGTCTGCTTATTCATATAATTTCTCCTGGATGGGCAGGCCCATTATTCAATATCCTCAGGATATGATTGCCATGCAGGAATTAATATGGAAGCTCAAACCTGATCTGATTATAGAAACAGGAGTTGCTCATGGCGGATCTATAATTTTTTATGCATCTCTTTTAGAATTAATTGGCAAAGGCGAAATTGTTGGTATCGATATCGATATCCGGGCGCATAACCGGAAGGAAATTGAACAGCATCCTATGTCTAAGCGTATTAAACTCATTGAGGGATCATCCGTCAGCGATGAAGTGCTTAAGCAGGTAAGCAAGATTGCCCTGGGAAATAAAACAATTATAGTTTGCCTGGATTCTAATCATACGCATGATCATGTTTTTCGAGAATTAGAATTGTATGCGCCATTTGTTACTGTGCAGTCGTATCTAGTTGTTTTTGACACTATTGTTGAAGATGTGCCCGGAGACCTCATTAAAGATCGTCCCTGGGGCAAAGGGAATAATCCAAAATCGGCTGTTTATGATTTTTTGAAAAAAAATGGGGATTTTGAAATCGACAAATCGATTGATAGTAAGTTGTTAATCTCCGTGGCCCCGGACGGATATTTAAAAAGAATTAAATAGTATGAATAATAATCATACTCTTGTTTCTGTCGGAATTCCAACCTATAATAGGCCCGATGGCCTGAGAAATACTTTGAGAGCAATCACAAACCAGACATTTAAAAATATTGAAATTGTCGTTTCTGATAATTGCTCCGAAAATCCTTTGGTCCAGGAAGTCATTGAAGAATTTAAAAAAATGGATTCAAGGATTGTGTCTTTTAGACAACAGTCTAATATAGGTATAAGTAATAATTTCAAGTTTGTTTTAAAGAAAGCTTCTGGTGATTTTTTTATGTGGGCAGCTGATGATGATGATTGGGAACCTGGTTTTATTGAAGAATTAATGTCAATAATTGGAACACACTCGGCCGCTTTTTGCAATTACTCCGTTTCTTACCGTTCAACTGGAACATCTGAAGATATTATTATTATTCAATCCGCATCGGGTGCGTCCAAATATCAACAGGCGAGGAATTTTTTAATTGAGCGGGTTCCTAGTATGTTTTACAGTATTTATAAAAAAGAAGATATTAATTGGTTCCTGGATATAGGTGAAATATTCGACTGGTTTGACTGTTATGTAATTTTTAGAACAATACTTTTGGCAAAGGGGTTTATTTTTTCAAAAAAGCTTTTATATACAGCAGGGATTAGTGGGGCACAATATGAGAATAAGCCCTTCACCGTGAAAAAAAATGGAGTTTATAGTTATAAAGAATACTTAAAACGATCGATAAAAATTATACAACAGTCTAATTTATCGCCCTTAGAAAAATTTAAGTTGTTTTTCTATTTAATTGAAGCGAACATGCAGTCGTTTCTGTCAATTGAGACAAAAAGAAAAAGTTACAGGACTTATTTTTATATGTACAAAGTGTATAGTTTTTTTGCGCCAAAAGTTAGTTTTATAAGACTCTATTAAACCGCATTGAATGTTTCGACGGTTAATTAATAAGATTTTAAAACCAATTCCGTCTAGAATTGTGTCTTCATACGCTAAAACGACGTTTTCGCAATGCGGGGAAGATTCCATTGTTGAATATATTTTTAGACTAAGAGGTATTCAAAATCCAACTTATCTGGATATTGGAGCCCATCATCCTTTTTATTTAAGTAATACGGCGTTATTTTATGAAACTGGAAGCAGGGGGATCAATATAGAGGCCAATCCTAATCTAATCGGCGAATTTTTCCTTCATAGACCTGAAGATGTTAATCTAAATCTCGGTATAAGTGCCGTGAAAAGTGAAATGGATTTTTTTATTTTAAGCGATCCAAGCCTGAGTACCTTTTCCGGGGAAGAAGCGAAAAAAACGGCCATAGACGGAAAGATCAGAATTATAGAAACAAGAAAAATAATACTTGAAACTGTAGGGGATATTTTATCTAAGTATAACAATAATATCTTTCCGGATTTTATGTCTTTGGATGTAGAAGGTCTCGACACCGAAATAATTAAGTCAATCCATTTTAAAAAGATCTGGCCGAAAGTTATTTGTATTGAGGCCGCCGAATACTCTCCTATTGGCACCGGAGCCAGAAAGTCAGACCTGATTGACTATATAGTTGCTCAGGGATACTATGAATACGCGAATACCAATCTGAATTCAATTCTGGTAAAGAATGAATTTTGGTTTATCTAGGTATGCCACCATTTTTTTCTATTATAATACCCACATTTAATTCGGCCACGCAAATTTCGGGCTGTCTGTCCTCTATTGAAAATCAGGAGTTTAAAAACTTTGAAGTTATAGTGGTTGATGGCCGGTCTGCAGACAGAACCTGTGAGTTAGTGGAAACTTTTATAACACGTGATGCCAGATTCAGGCTCTTTTCAGAAAAAGATTCCGGTGTTTATGATGCTATGAATAAAGGTATTGGCCATTCGTCAGGCGAATGGCTCTTTTTTTTAGGAAGCGATGACAGAATATTTGATGAACAGGTATTAAAAGATATCTCAGATTTATCGGCAGGGAGGCAGAGCCAGGTAATTTATGGTAATGTGAAAATTACAGGTAAGACAGGTTGGGCAAAAGACGGCCTGATCTATGACGGCGAGTTTAACCTGAAAAAACTATTACATAAAAATATTTGTCATCAGGCTATTTTTTATCGTGCCGAATTTATCAACAAGCACATATTTTCCTTTAATACAAAATACAAAGTTTGTTCAGACTGGGATTTTAATATGAGGTGCTGGCAGAAGACGAAGTTTATATTTTTAGATCGCGTGATCACTGACTATAGCGGCGGTGGCCTTTCCGCTACAGTGGAAAACGACATTCAGTTTGAAAACGATTTTAAAGAAAACATCGAAAGCTATTTTGGCAAAAAGGCACTGCGGTTAAAATATGCGGAACAGGGTAACAGACTGTTAACAAGGGCCGCAATGGCATTCAAACGACTTTTAAAACACGGTTGAGGTGAAATTAAGACCCGTTGCCATATATCTCCCGCAATTCCATCCAATACCTGAAAATGATCTTTGGTGGGGAAAAGGATTTACCGAGTGGACAAACGTGACCAAAGCATTGCCTCTGTACAAAGGGCATTATCAACCCCAGTTGCCTGCTGATTTGGGTTTTTATGATCTGAGATTAGATGAAACGCTCGAAGCACAGGCAAGACTGGCCTCCGAATACGGGATACATGGTTTTTGTTTTTATCATTACTGGTTCAATGGAAAACTCTTACTGGAAACGCCGGTTGAGAATATGTTAAAATCCGGAAAGCCCGACTTCCCTTTTATGATGTGCTGGGCGAATGAGAACTGGACAAGGCGATGGGACGGCTTGGAAAAAGAAGTGCTGATGGAACAGCATTACAATGATCAGGACGATATTGACCATCTGGATTACCTGATTCCTTTTTTTCAGGACGATCGTTATATTCGGGTCGATAATAAAGCTGTTCTGGTTGTTTATAAAACATTCCTGATGCCCGATCCGGCGGCGACCGCCGAGCGATGGCGCAAGAGAGCTTTGAGTTTTGGAATTGAACTTTATTTATGCCATATGGTTTTTGGCTATCAGGAGACTGTTTCACTAACGCCTGGTTTTGATGCCATGATCGATTTTGAGCCTTTTGGAATAAGACATACAAAATCGGTCCCAATCGCTGCCCAAAAAAAGCCCTTTGCTGTAAGAGTAATTAATAAAATAAAATATGTCTACTGGGATAAATTTCAGCGAGACAGAAAAGCAGAAACTCTTAACATTGTCGATTATAAAACTTATACATTAAGCACGAGTTCTCTTGATACCGTTCAAGATAAGATTTTTCCCTCATTAGTGCCAGGTTGGGACAATTCTCCCCGAAGAGCCAACCCACCAACTCTTATCTTTAAGAATTCCACTCCATCATTATTTAAATCCTGGCTACGTTTTATCACGAACGATTTTAAGCCTTATACAGCAGAAGAGAATTTTATATTTATAAATGCATGGAATGAGTGGGCGGAGGGAAATCATCTGGAGCCTTGCCAGAAATGGGGACTTGAATATCTGAAAGCTGTAAAATCAGTCCTGAATGATTAAACCCATTGCATTATATCTTCCACAGTTTCACCCTATACCTGAAAATAATACCTGGTGGGGTAAGGGCTTTACTGAATGGACAAATGTTACTAAAGCCAAACCTTTATTTAAAGGTCACTGGCAACCGCGGCTTCCGTCAGATTTAGGTTTTTATGATTTACGGGTTGCTGAATCAAGACAAGCTCAGGCTGACCTGGCAGCTGAATATGGAGTGTATGGATTTTGTTATTGGCATTACTGGTTTGCTGGTAAAAGAATTATAGAACGGCCGTTTAATGAAATGGTAAACCAGAAAAAACCGGACTTTCCATTTTGTATTGCCTGGGCCAATCAGACCTGGTCTGGAACATGGCACGGATTGTCAAACAGTAAAGTACTGATAGAACAAACATATCCCGGAAAGGATGACTTTATAAACCATTTCTATTCCATATTGGATGCATTAAAAGATAAAAGATATATATCAATTGATGGGAAGAAACTAATTTTTATTTATCGTCCAATGGAAATGCCATTTCCTGAAATGCTTACCGATATCTGGCAGGATCTGGCAGTTAAAGAAGGTCTGGAAGGTATACATTTCGTAGGTATGCAAATGAAGAATGACTGGGATTATAAGAAATATGGTTATCAGGCGATTACAGAAATCGGACCTGCCCTGTATAAATTCAGGACTCCTACACTAATCGACAAGTCTTTTCATAAATTCCTGAATGTTGATTATCCCGAGCTAAAACGAAAGAAATTAAAACTTCCTTCTATTCATTCCTATAAGAATTATGTGGCTCAGTTCCCGGATCATCCGACACTTCCGGGTGAATATCCTATGGTCTATCCGGATTGGGATAATACCCCTAGAAGCGGGTTGGATGGGTGGCTGTTTGAAGGAAGCACTCCTGAATTATTTGAAACTTTATGCCTTAAGGCATTCAAGGAAACAGAGAACAAGCTTCCGGAAGAGAAAATAGTCATTCTGAAGTCCTGGAATGAATGGGCCGAAGGTAATTATCTTGAACCGGACAAGAAATATGGTCACAAATATCTCGAAGCATTTAAAAGAGCTTTAGATAACTATAACGGAAAATATACAAATAATTGAAGATTGCTATTTTCTCCCGTCCCGGTGCCTGTTTCCCAAATGTGATTTCTATTGGACTGTCGAAACTGCTTGATGAATTAGGAGCAGAAAACAAAATATTTTATGATAGCATCCCCATGCTTATGCGCCTGCTACCCCTGCATAAAAAACAAAAAAGATGGCACAATAGCTTTCAGTTCAGAGTACGAAATAAACTGAGTAATTTTTTCCGTGACAGGAAGCTAATAAAAGAGGTTAATCAATTCGATGCGATTATCATTTCCGAATGTTATCCAAATGCCTTTTGGAAAAATTATTTCGCCATTGAAGAATTAAAAAAGAAATTTTCCGGAGTATTAATAAGCTATACTGAAAGTCCACTGGATTCAGCTCCCGTAAATAAAGCGAAACAGCTGGATGCAGATGACTATGATGAGAGCATTTATGACTATAATTTATTTGTTGCCGGACTAATGGAAGTTAAAACTGCAATTCATCCTAATCAGGCGGTAATAGGCGTGAATATTAGTTGCAGCAATGCCCTGATGCCTGCTGTCAGGAAGGAATTTGTTGCCGTAGTTGACTTCCCTCAGACCGGCTTTGAATCCTATAGAAATCAACAGTTACTGGTGCTTGACAGACTGGGTATCAAGACGGTTGTTTTGGAGGGCAGGTATCCTATAGAAGCAATTCGAAAAATTTATTCTGAGGCTTCCGTATTCTTTCTGTCTTTCCCTGAAACCTATGGCTTACCCATATCAGAATGTCTGGCCTGCGGCACCTACATTTTTACACCTGACAGCTCATGGCCCATGGCCTGGCGACTGAACGAGAACCCGGCTTCAATGGGTCCTGGGTTGTTACCCGATTGTTTCAGGGTATATCAGGATGAAAATGACCTGGAGGCCAAATTGTCTGCGCTAATAAAAACATACGACGTAAGTAAAACCCCTGTTCAGGTTTTCAGGATATATTTGGATAGCTATGAGAAGTTTTATAGGGGCGACAAAAAAGAATTGGAAAGACTATTGGCCGCATTAAAAACTGCATGAATTCTAAAACGGCTATTATAACGGGCATTTCCGGGCAGGACGGAGCCTATTTGTCCTCACTCTTAATAAAAAAAGGCTATCAGGTTATTGGATTGGTAAGGAATAATGCAACCAGTGATTTGAAGGGCCTGGAGTATTTACAGGTGAGGAATAAAATGATCATTGAAGAGTGTGATCTGCTGGACATATCGCAGATAATAAAGATTTTATATCAATATCGCCCGTCGGAAATATATAATCTGGCCGCACAAAGCTCGGTTTCTTTGTCGTTCAGGCAACCCATTGGCACTTTTCATTTTAATACCATTTCTGTATTTAATTTGCTGGAAGCCATCAAGCTGGTGGACAAACAGATAAAATTTTATCAGGCAAGCAGCAGTGAAATGTACGGTAAAGTCAGTCAGCTGCCGATTACGGAAAACAGTGTGTTGCATCCGGTGAGTCCGTATGCCATCTCAAAAGCCGCAGCCCATTGGAGCTGCATCCACTATCGCGAGAGCTATGGAATGTTTATAAGCTGTGGTATTTTATTCAATCATGAGTCTTACCTGCGTAAAAATAATTTCTTCATGAAAAAAATAATGAGCGAAAGTATTCAGATCAGCAGGAAACAAAAAGCGGTGTTGCAGGTGGGTAATATAGATATCAGCAGGGATTTTGGCTATGCGCCACACTATGTGGAGGGAATGTATCTCATGATGCAGTCCCCGAATGCCGGAGATTTTATTCTTTGTTCGGGCAAGTCAGTCAGACTCCAAACCATCATCGAGTATATATTTATGAAACTTGGCCTGAACAAAAATCAGTATGAAGTCAGCAGTGAATTGTATCGCCCGGCGGAAATAGAAAATATTTACGGAGATTCGGAAAAGGCGAAAGAATTGCTGGGTTGGGATTATACTATGACCTATAAAGACCTGCTCGATAAATTACTGGATGAAGAATTGAAAAATACCCCGTGAAGAAAGTACTGATGGTGATCCCCTTCGATCCGATTTATCCTCCTATGAACGGAGGTACCCAGCGGTGTTTTAACCTGCTCAACCAGTTATGTATTCACTTTGATACCACAGCACTGATGAAGCAGGACAGGCTCTCTTTCATGAAGGCAGCCGATGAATTTCCGGCTATAAAAAACTGCCGGATCCTGACCACCCGGGAAAATAAAAATACCCACAGCCTGTTTTCCCTGATTCCGGCAAAGTTTCGCGATGCGGTAAAGTTCAGGGTCTGGAACCGTTCGCTCACGGAACCTGCGGAAAGTAGCTACCTTTTGCTCTATCCGCAACTGAAAGAATTTCTGAAATCGAATCCGGTGGATTATATCATTCTGGAGGATATGTCCATTCTTTCCCTTAGCAAACTCATCCGGCGGTTGCAGCCGGGCGTTCCCATCATATATGACGCCTACAATGTAAATTCAACGCTGGCTGCTGTCGCCGTGGAAAAGGGACTGCTCGATGAAAAACAGTATGATTACATTTTGCATGGCGAGCTGACCTTATACAAAAAAGTGAGCCGGATTTTCACCTGCAGTGTGCAGGATCTGGAACAGCTCCGTAAAATGAATAAGGATAAACTGGATGGCGCCGTTATACCCAATGGCGTGGGTATACCGGAGAAGCTGAATGGAAGCGGAAGTGGTCCGGATTCGCAGCATATTCTCTTCTGCGGTTCCCTGGATTATCTGCCCAACCAGGAAGGATTGTTGTGGTTTTGTAAGGAAGTTTTTCCGAAGATCATTCAGCAACTGCCCGCGGCAAAACTGCTGGTGGTCGGCAAAGGAGATCCCGGAGAAGAATTGAACAGTCTGCTGGTTAATCCATCTATTGTGAATTACGGTCGCGTTGACCGCGTGGATACCTACTATCATCAGTCCGCCATGGCCGTCGTGCCTTTATTATCCGGCAGTGGTACCCGTTTAAAGCTGCTTGAGTCTATGGCGATGGGAGTGCCTGTAGTTTCCACTAGTTCCGGGGCAGAAGGAATACGATATACTAACGGGTTGAACATTTTAATAGCCGATGATGCGATTCATTTTGCAGAGCAGGTTGTGGAGATATTAAGTCGGCCCGAAAAAGCAAAAGAAATAGCAGACCAGGCTTTTAGATTTGTTCAAAATCAATATGACTGGAATATTATCGGGGAGCAAATGTTTGAATATCTAAACTCCTTAAATTGATTTGCCATAGAAAACCTTTGGTAGTTTCTAAATATAAGAATTGTTGAGTAAAGAGAGTTTTCGCTTGTCTTATCTTCCCCAATTAGACAGTTTTCGGTTTTTTGCCGTATCCCTGGTTATTATTTCTCATTGGTTGCCAAACAATAAAATAAATCTGTTCCCAAACGGATTTCTGGGCGTGACCTTTTTTTTTGTACTCAGTGGATTTTTAATTTCTTCCAATCTCCTGGCTGCAAAAAGAAAAATGACGGATGAAAAAATTACATTCGGACAATCCATAAAAACATTTTATATCCGGAGAACGCTGAGAATATTTCCATTATATTTTCTGGTGATATTCCTGATTTTATTTTTTGGCCCGGCTATGTTTCGGGGTGATTTTACCTGGTACCTGACCTATACTCCCAATCTTCTGATTTTTAAAACCCGGTTTTGGCCCGGAATGTTATCCCATTTCTGGTCGCTGGGTGTGGAAGAACAGTTTTACCTGATATGGCCCTTCGTTATATTACTCTCCCCCTGGAGCTCGCTGAGATACCTGTTTTTGGTTCTTGTACTCTCCAGTGTCGCCTTTAAATTCCTTTTTTTCAAACTGAGCGGCAGTTTTTTTACCTTTTATGATATTTTGCCGATAAGCTGTTTTGATGCCTTTGGAATCGGCGCTTTACTGGCATTTTATAAAAAGGAAATGGAAACCAGCAGATTTAAATGGCTGGTCAGTGGATGGGCGTTGCTGATAGGTATTGTATCGTGTTTTGCGATATTCCGGGCAGGCCTGGCTTTTCTGTTTGGCACCGTGGTTTCACTGACTTCGGCCATTCTGATTTTTCACGCGACCATTAGCTACCGGGGAATTCCCGGCCTCGTATTGAATAATCGTTTTCTGCAATATCTCGGAAAAATAAGTTACGGACTATATATATACCACAATTTTATGCCCTGGATTTTAAGATGTTTAACAGGAAGGGAAATAACCTATCCCTTACCGATCAGGTCAATTAATATGGCCTGGTTAAACAGTCCGGTTCATGCTTTTTTCGCGGAACTCGCTCTCCTGGTTATCATCAGTAGTCTTTCCTGGTATTTTTTTGAGAGGCCAATTAATAATTTAAAAAGATATTTCGTCAATTGACCGGAAATTCATCTCTCGTAAGTGTTTTAATGACAGCCTACAATAGGGAAAAATATATTGCGGAGGCAATCAACAGTGTGCTGGCTTCTGACTATACGAACCTGGAACTGATCGTGGTGGATGATGGTTCGTCAGATAACACAGTATCCATTGCGAGGTATTATGAGTCTATGGACCCCCGCGTGCAGGTGTTTCAGAATGAAAAAAATCTGGGGGACTATCCCAACCGGAATAAAGCGGCGGGTTATGCAAAGGGAAAATATCTTAAATATGTGGACTCGGATGATATGATTTATACGGCCTCCCTTTCCGTTTTTGTGGAAGCAATGGAGAAATTTCCGGAGGCAGCCGTGGGCATTATGAGCAAGGAAGAGAAGGAAAAAAAAATGGCTCCGGTTCAGCTGACGCCCGCCGAAGCCTATCATTGTCATTTTTTTCAGAAAGGAATATTGGATACGGGACCTTCGGGATTGATATTCCGAACCGACCGATTCCGGGAGATCGGCGGATTCAGTGGCAAGCGATATATCGGGGATACGGAAATCAACCTGCGGCTGGCCGCAAGATGGCCAATCGTGCGTATAGAGCCGGGACTGGTATTCTGGAGGCAGCATGAGGGGCAGGAAATTGTAGCGGGATCCAGTTCAACAGGATATCTCGAACTCGAACTGCCCATGATCCGCGAAGAGCTGAATAAAAAAGAATGTCCTCTTTCATCCGAAGAAAAAGCGCCTATCATAAAATATTACCGGACGCTCTCTGCCCGGCAGATTCTTAAGCTGGCTATTGCGAATCAGAAACCCGGTCTCGCGGTTTCTCTCTATAAAAAATTATCATTGAACGGGACCGACCTGATGAACGCGGTGTTCGGATCCGGACTGCGTTTAACCTCAACCCGGGTTTCCGATTCACCCATTGAAACATTAAAATGAACCTGCGCACGGTGAATTCA
Source organism: Puia sp. (assembly GCA_965214575.1). GTDB lineage: Bacteria > Bacteroidota > Bacteroidia > Chitinophagales > Chitinophagaceae > Puia. The sequence continues at coordinate 32,160 of CBDCCE010000026.1, read as the reverse complement.
TTGGATAAGAAACTGGTCTCGGTGATCATACCGGCATATAACGCCGAAAAGTATATTGCTGAAACCATACAGAATGTGCTGGATCAGGAGTATAGTCATTTTGAGCTGATCATTGTCAACGACGGCTCAACGGATGGCACAGGAGAAATCATTCAGGGGTTTTTGTCCGACTCCCGGGTGAAATATATTTCACAATCCAATATCGGATGTTCGGGAGCAAAAAATACGGGACTGCTCGCTTCGCGCGGAGCGTTCATTCAATACCTCGATGCGGATGATCTGCTCAGCAACAACAAAATAAAAGAACAGGTGGATGTGCTGAAAAATGAAACGGCTGCTCTGGCTGTTTGCAGAACGGTTTCTTTTACCCGCTCGATCAACGATCCGTCAAATACAGAAATTGATACGGAGTTTTTATACTCGACCGATAATGTGCTTGGATTTGTGCTGCACCTGTACGGACTGAATGGCCAAAACGGAATGATTCAGCCCAATGCGTTTCTGATGACCAGGGAGCTGGCTGACCGGACCGGTGTTTACGATCCTTCTGTTTCGCCATCACCGGATGAAGATGGTGAATATTTCTGCCGGGCCATGCTGGCCGCCGAACATATTTACTTTACTCCGGCTGGTATCAACTATTACCGGAAACAGCCGCGGTCCGCAAACAGTCTCTCTAAACAGATCAGCCACCGCCATGCGGAAGGCGCATTCCGTTCCATCCAGCTGATCAGCAGGCACCTGCTGGAAAAAGAGAATTCGGAACCCGTAAGGAATCTGATGGCAAAATATTACGCGGGTTTTATTTATTTGTATTCCAAATACAGAGATCTGGGAAAACTCGCGAAAGCGGAAATAGAAAACCTGGGTATAAAAGGAATGCCGGAAACCGGAGGGGAGAACTTCCGGATGATTTCGCGGTTGATCGGATTTAGAAATGCACTCCGGTTCAAGAATATTTCTTCTTCCGTAAAAAAAATACTGAATAAATAATTGCCGGCCAGTTTCTCCCTGATAGGTTGTGGCCGGATCGGCGAGCGGCATGCTGCACTGATGCAGAAAAGCGGAAGGCTGTTGTCGGTATGTGACAATATTCCGGAGAGGGCCGACCGGATGGCGGCCAGTTATCAGACAGGCGCATTTTATGAAATCCGGGATCTGATAACCTCCGCAGAAAAACCCGACGTGGCGGCAGTCTGCACACCCAACGGATTACACGCGGTCCATACGATTGCCCTGCTGAATGCAGGCATTCATGTGCTTTGCGAGAAGCCGATGGCCATTTCGCTGTCGGATTGCAAAAACATGATCGCGGCTTCCAAAGCCAACAACCGCAAATTATTCATCGTTAAACAGAACCGTTTCAATCCGCCGCTGCAGGCTTTAAAACAGTGTTTGGAGCAGGGCAGACTCGGAAAGATTTACAGCATACAGGTGAATGGTTTCTGGAACCGTGAGGCGGATTATTATAAAGACTCCTGGAGAGGAACCCTTGCGCTAGACGGAGGTACTCTGTTTACCCAGTTCAGTCATTTTGTGGATCTCCTGTACTGGCTGATCGGCGATCTGAAAAGCGCGCAGGCCATACTGAGTAATTACGCACACGAGGGAATGATTGAATTTGAAGATACGGGTATGGTGCTGCTTGAATTTGAAAACGGGGTTACCGGAACACTGAACTATACGGTGAATAGTTTTGAGAAAAATATGGAAGGATCCATTACGGTGTTTGGAGAAAAGGGAACCGTGAAAGTGGGAGGTGAATACCTTAATAAAATTGAATACCAGGATATCAAAAACTACCGGATCGGAAATATGCCTTTGGGCAACGGGGCCAATGATTACGGATTGTATCAGGGTTCGATGAGCAATCACGATAAAGTATATGAAAACCTGATGGGTTTTCTCGAAAATAAAGAACCCCTGTATATGAATGCAGAAGACGGAATGAAAACCGTGGAGATGATTGAAAAAATATACCGCTCAGCCGGCAGAGTATGAGTCAGCAGCCCACTATATTAAACGGTCACATACACGAGGACGTGGTTTTTGGCGCCGGCGTGGTTTTGGTGACGCCGGTGAATCTCTATGGGTGCCGGATCGGGGACGATTGTTTTGTCGGGCCCTTTACGGAAATTCAGAAAGGGGTGCAGATCGGCAACAGAACCCGGGTGCAGTCACACAGTTTTATCTGTGAGGGCGTAACCATCGGGGAGGATTGTGTTGTTGGTCACGGGGTGATGTTCATCAACGATTTATTTGAAGACGGCGGTCCTGCCGGGGGCGACCGTTCCAAATGGAAAACCACGCAGATCGGCAATCATGTTTCTATAGGATCAAACGCGACGATTCTTCCGGTAAGTATCTGCGATCATGTCGTGATCGGTGCGGGTGCCGTGGTAACCAAAAATATAGTTGAGCCCGGAACCTATGCGGGCAATCCCGCGATACGGTTTATCAAAACATCCAAAATCAATTCACTCTGACGAGGCTGGCCATCATCAGTTCCCATCCGATTCAATACAATGCCCCTTTGTTCAGGTTACTGACCGAAAGAGGAAGGCTGGATCTGAAGGTATTTTATACCTGGGGTGAGTCGTCCATGGAAAATAAATTCGACCCCGGATTCGGGAAAGTGGTGGAATGGGATATTCCCCTGCTGGAAGGATATGCCTATGAATTTCTGGAAAACAGCGCTGCCGACAAAGGCTCTCATCATTTTAAAGGCATTGTAAATCCCACGATCATTCAGCGGATAGAAAAGTATAATCCGGATGCGTTACTGATTTTTGGATGGTCCTTTCAGAGTCATCTGAAACTGTTGCGTCACTATAGTAAAAAGAAAATGATTCTTTTTCGCGGAGACTCTACCCTGCTCGATGAGCAGCCGGGTTTCCGTTCCCTCCTGCGCAAACTATTTTTGAAATGGGTGTACCGGCATATTGACTACGCGCTGGATGTTGGAAGAAATAATTATTACTATTTCAGGAAGATGGGGCTGAAAAAAAATCAGCTGGTTCTGGCGCCCCATGCCATTGACAATAAAAGATTTTCTGCAGAGGGTGAAAAGAAGGCGGAGCAGGCAGCCGTCCTGCGCCGGTCACTCGGAATACACGCCGAACGTATCGTATTTCTTTTTGCCGGGAAACTGGAAGAGAAAAAGGATGTGCGGACCCTCCTGAATGCATTTAAACAATCGGGATTGGGCCATCGCGCAGAACTGCTGATTGTGGGCAACGGACCGCAGGAGGCCGAATTAAAAGCTTCTTTTAATGAACTTCCATCCGTTCATTTTATGGATTTTCAGAATCAGTCCCTGATGCCCACCGTTTACCGAATGGGAGATGTCTTTGTGCTTCCATCCAAAGGCCCGGGCGAAACCTGGGGACTCGCACTCAATGAAGCGATGGCCTGTTCCAAAGTGGTGCTGGCCAGTGATCGTTGCGGCGGGGCGCCGGATCTGATCGATGAAGGTTTGAATGGCTATATATTCAGGGCAGGTGATGCAGAGGGACTGTCTGCCAGGATGATTCAGATGACCGATGCCGGCAGGGAAAGTCTTAACCAGATGGGTCATCATTCTTCGAAAAAGATTCAATCTTTTTCCTTTGAATCCTTCTGTGAAGCAACAGAACATATTGTGGTTACCTCAAAGAGAAAATCGGCTTGAGTAAAACTTCTTTTCAGAATGTCGGTTTATCCCTCGGTTCAGATGCCTACCCGAATGAAATTATCGGGGTGGACACGCCAACTGCGCTGACACAGCAGAAAAGAATTCCTGAACTTGACGGATTAAGAGGCATTGCGGTGTTGATGGTCTTATATTTTCATTACATCAACAATCACCTCATCAATTCTTCAACCCGTATAGGTAAGATCATTTACAGACTGACATCTTTCGGATGGGTCGGGGTAGATTTGTTTTTTATATTGTCCGGCTTTCTTATTGGCACTATTTTGATCCGGAACAAAGGATCAAAAAACTATTTCTCTACTTTCTACGTCCGTCGGTTCCTTCGAATTATTCCTAACTATTATTTACTGATCGCTGTATTTCTTATTATTGGCGCTATTCCTTTTTTTTCCTCCGATTATTTTCTTGCGGGCAACCGGGTGATTCCCATCTGGGCCTACCTGCTCATGATACACAATATATTTATCGCGCATTTGCAGAACTTTGGAAATACGTCTCTTTCCATCACCTGGTCGATCGGCGTGGAAGAACAGTTCTATATCGTGTTTCCCTTTTTAATTTTTATACTGAAAGAAAGATGGTTGCCCTTTTTACTTGGTCTGGCCATCGTGCTGGCTCCCCTGATCCGCATGCAGTATAGCGGCTGGATACCTCCCTATGTTCTGCTGCCCTGCAGAATGGATTCCATGGCATTCGGTGTATTGATTGCCTGGGCCAATCATTATTATTCTCTTACGGATCTGGTTAAAAAATACCGGAAGCCCCTGCTGGCCCTGCTGATGCTGGATGTGTTCATTTGCGGATTTCTGTCCGCCCGATATGGAGATCTGGGTGTATTTAAGAATACCCTGTTTGCCATTATTTTTTCTATTGCGCTTGTTTTCGCGCTTGTGTATAAGGATTCAGCGTACGGAGCCATTCTGCGAAACAGGCAATTGGTTTGGATCGGAACGATATCGTATTCACTGTATTTATTTCACGATATCATCCTCGGCATGTGTAATGTCATTTTCGGTAGTGCGGGGTCCAACAACCTGGAAACCATAAAAGGTGGCCTGGTGACTATTCTGGCATTTGTCATTTCGCTGATCTTTTCCTGGCTGGTATATAAAAAACTGGAGACGCCCTTTGTGTCTTTTGGGAAAAAATTCAAATACGGCACATGAAGCTGATGATGGTTGGGTCTGACAAAGTGTATGCGATAGAAAACTTTTATAAAAAATACCTTGAAGCGCAGGGCGTGGAGATCTCCCTTTTTACGGCACAGAATTATTTTTACGGTTACTATCAGAAATCCATTCTGAATAAAATATTGTACCGGGCTTCTTTGTCGGGCATTATTCCTAAAATCAATAAGTTATTCAGGCAGGCCGTGGAAGAATTCAAACCGGATATCATCTGGCTTTTTAAGGGAATGGAAATCACGGCGGCTTCGCTGGACTGGGCAAAAAAGAAAAACATACGTTTGGCGAATTATAATCCGGACAACCCGTTTATATTTTCCGGCGCCGGCAGTGGAAATAAAAATGTAACGGATTCCATTCCGCTCTACGATCTGCATTTCACCTACAATCAGAAAGTAAAAGATAAACTCGAAAAAGAATTAAATCTCAGGGCGGCCTACCTGCCCTTTGGCTTTGACCTGCCGGACACATTGTACGAGGAATGCGCTGCGCAGGAAGAACTGATCCGGGTTTGCTTTGCGGGCAACCCGGACAGGGAACGGGCGGCTTTCATAGAGGATCTTGCGGCGCGCGGACTGGAGATTGATGTGTACGGAAATCGCTGGAGCCGTTTTGTTAAACATCCGCGGATCCGGATTTTTCAGCCGGTGTATGGAAATGAGTTCTGGAAAATATTGAGAAAGTACAGGGTGCAGCTGAATCTGATGCGTCCCCACAATGAGTATTCCCATAATATGAGAAGTTTTGAAGTGCCGGCCGTGGGAGGAATTATGCTGGCGCCGGACACAGCCGAGCACCGGCTGTTTTTTGAAGCGGGGAAAGAAGTCTTTCTTTTCGAAAGTTCAGAGGATTGTGCAATGTATGCAGAGAAGCTTCTCCATTTGCCCAAAGCGGAAGCGGATGAAATCCGGCTGAATGCGAGAAAGCGTTCGCTTGAATCCGGATACAGCTATCAGGAACTGGCAGGGAAGGCGTTGGGAGAAATACGTAAACAGGTATCCCTGCGGAATGAATAAGAACGCCATTACGGTGGCCATATATACGCATCCGGAACTTTTCCCCCCGGTACTGAATGCTCTTGACGAGCTGGCGAATCTGTTCAGCCGCATCACCGTGGTCACCCGCAATCTCACAAAGAGTCACTGGGAATATCCAGACGCGGTGAAGATGGTCAACAGTGGAGAGTTCATACCCATACGGGATTCCGAAAAACAAACCACGGCCTGGAAGGTAAAATCCTTTGTGCGGTTCACCCGTGATTTGCGCCGTACTCTTCAGAAAGAGAAACCCGGATGGGTAATGTGTAATGATCCGATCAGCCTGTTTTCTTTCCGTCTGATCAGACCCTTTCTTCGTTTTCCGTTTTGCCTGTGGTATCATAACCACGATGTGGTGGAAATGGAAGGATTGCGAAAATATTCTGTCGGTTATTTTGCCGTAAAATCGGAGAAGAAATTTTTCGGACATATCGATTTGTTCACACTGCCTTCAGAAGACCGCTTGAAATATTTTCCACTGCAGGAATTGCGCGGGAAGATCATTGTGGTTCCAAATTATCCTTCCATCAGAAGAATGAAAATAGATTCCGCGTCCGCGCGGAATCCCGAAAACGGATTAAAACTCTTATACCAGGGACATGTGGGAGAAGGGCATGGGCTGCAAGAAATTATTGACTTTGTTCAAACGGAACCCGGGATCAGTGTCACGATTGTTGGTCCGGGTAACGAAGACTATATCCTCGCACGCAGGAACCAGGTAAAAGAACTGGGCGTAGGGGACCGCGTAGTAGTGCTGGGTGCTGTGCCTTATTCGGAACTCTCGGTCATTACGCGATCGCACCACGTGGGTCTGGCTATTCATGAACCCATCAATATCCTGTTCCGCACCGCGGCCCTGGCCTCCAATAAGATTTATGAATATGCGGCTGCGGGTTTGCCGGTTCTGTATTATGGGGACGAACACTACATCAAACATCTCGGCAAATACGCATGGTGTTTCCCGACCCGGTTGTCTGCGGGTGAATTGTCGTCTATTTTACAAAATATCAAAGAGAATTATCGGGATCTTAGCCAGGCGGCAGAAACAGATTTCAGGGAGAAGCTGAATTTTGCAGCCGTATTCAGTCCGGTCATTTCTTATCTCAGGGAAAAACAATAAACGACCTACTTTAGCGTAATTCATTCATGGGAACTATAGACGGAATTTTCAGGAAGCTGCCCTTATTCAGGGGAAAGGAAAGACTGGCAAAAATGCTACTCGGAGCGGGTATTGAGGAAAGGAAGAATTTCCTGATCCGGGGGAAATACGGCTGCACTTATATGATACCCAATGTTGTGGAGAATATAGGGTTCGAGCTTTTTATCAATGGCATATACGAGCAGGCCACATCGGATTTCATCACACAGCAATTGCCCCGCAATGGCGTTTTTCTCGATCTCGGTGCCAATATCGGTGCGATCAGCATTCCCGTGTATGAAAAAAGAAAAGACGTAACGATCGTTTGTGTGGAAGCGGCTCCCTGGATCTTTAGTTACCTGCAGAAAAATCTCACACTGAATCAGGCGGGGAAAATCATAACGGTCAACAAAGCGCTTTACTATACCGATGATGAAACGCTGAATTTCTTTTCCCCCGACGATAAATTTGGCAAGGGGTCTTTGTCACCGGTATTTACGGACAAAATGGTGGAAGTAAAAACCGTTAAGGTGGACAGTCTGTTGAAGGATCTGAAGATAGATCGGGTGGATATGATCAAGATTGATGTGGAAGGATATGAATACCATGCATTCAAAGGCGCTGCAGAATTGCTTGGCCGCGCTGATGCCCCGGATATTATTTTTGAATTTGTGGACTGGGCTGAGGAAGCTTCCGGCGGAACGCCCGTGGGTGCGGCACAGGAGTTACTGAAGAGCCTGGGATATTCCATTTACCATTTCGGAAAAACCGGAAAGATGCAGGAAGTACCGGGTGTTCTGAAAAGAGGTTTTGAGATGTTGTTCGCGACTAAAAAGAAAAATCCTTGAGAAAAAAGATTTTGATTTTTTCGGGTTTACTCTTTCTGTTTCTCTGGATTACGGATAGTCTCACCATGCTCGAGAATCTGGCGATCTGTATTTTCATTTATTTCGTTCTCGATTTCCTGGAGCAGCTGGGAAAGAAAATTGTGATACTTGAATTTACCAATATAGTGGCAGGTCTCACCTGCCTTTTGATGCCAGTAATTTTTTATCATGTTTATACCACAGAAAATTATCTCGCTCAACTATGGAAAAAATATATGCCCGTCTCTTCAGACGACTATTTTAGCTTCATGGTTCCTGCGGTTATATCTCTGGCCATCGGTCTACGGGTTCCTCTGTCAAAATCTATAGTCAACAAGCAGCCCAAATTGTACATGGATAAAATGAAGGAAGTGCTGATGAACAAACCACCGATGGGGTTATCTCTGATCGGTATCGGCCTTCTGTCAGGCTTTGTGAGTTTCCTGGCACCCAATAGTCTGGCGCAGGTATTTTACCTGCTGGATCATCTGACTTATGTGGGCGTATTCTATGTGATCTATTCTCCGGGTAAGCATAAACAAATTGTGGTGCCTTCCGTAATGGGGCTAATGGTGGTACAGGCGCTCGCAACCGGGATGTTTGGGGAGTTAATATTTCTGACCGCCTGTGCGTTGGTACTCATTCTGTTGGGAAAAAGGATGACGTTCGCCCGGAAATTGTTATTTGCTTTGGTCGGAATTGTTCTTATTGTATTACTTCAGTCTGTTAAAGCGGATTATCGGCAAAAATCCTGGTATGAAGGTTCTGGTGCTGATCCCGCTTATTTTGCAGAGCTTATAGGTGATCGCGTGGCTGACCCCGGCACTATGCTCGAACCCAATAAATTATTTTTCATGGCCATACGTATCAACCAGGGATGGCTGGTGGCCATGACCATGCATAAAGTGCCGGAGAAATTTGAATTTGCCCATGGCGAAACGATTTGGAAATCGGTTGCCGCCGCCATTCTGCCCCGGTTTGTCTGGCCCGAAAAGCCCAATGCCGGCGGTAAAGACAACCTGAAGCGGTTCTGGGGTTATAACCTCGTCGGCTTCAGCATGAATATCGGACCTTTTGGCGAAGCCTATGCCAATTTTGATGTCACGGGTGGTATTATCTATATGTTTTTCTATGGTTTGTTCTTCAATTTTATGCTCTCGAGGATTTTGAAATTTGCAGAGAAAAGGCCTACCATTATATTATGGCTGCCCTTTCTGTTTTACTATTCCATTACCGTGGAAACCGACCTGCTCACCACGATGAGCTATCTCCTCAAGGGGATACTGTTTACCTGGATCATCTTTCAGTTTTATAAAATCGCCTTCCGGGTCGACCTCTAGTGAAAACCCTGACTTATTTTTTCCGTCATCCGCACGCGATTTATTTCAGCATAGAAAAATTGTTTCATGCGGTGGCCGGTGATATGGCCGGCTCGCGCGACAGGATGTTTTTTGTAAAAGAACTGAATCTGCCTTTTACCAGCAGTCTCAAAACCATCAGAAAAAATATTGCTTTTACCCGAAAGAACCAGTCGGAGATTAACCATATTACCGGTGATGCACAATATGCCATACTGGGTTGCAGTCGTAAGAATATTAATGTGCTTACGGTGCATGACTGCGTATTACTTTATCATTATCCCAAAACGCATCCGAAACACTGGATCATCAAATGGCTCTGGTACCGCCTGCCTGTGAAAAGAGCCGATGTAATTACCGTTATCTCGGAAAACACAAAAAAGGACCTGATTCATTTTACGCATTGCCCGGCTGCGCGAATTCGTGTGATACCTAATTTTATTGATCCGTCTTTTAAGCCCGTGGCTGCTGAGTTTCGTTCGGAGCAGCAGAGACTGCTGTTTATCGGAACTGCAGCCAATAAGAATTTTGAAAGAACCATTGAGGCTTTGGAAGGAATGCCTGTGCTGTTATTGATTGTGGGTTACCTGACTGATCAGCAGCGGGGCGATCTGGAAAGCAAAAAAATTGCCTATCGCCTGTTGAATAAATTGTCCGACCGGGCCATGCGGGAAGTTTATGCCGAAGCGGATATCATGTTATTTCCTTCCACCTACGAAGGATTTGGATTGCCGATTATTGAGGCGCAGGCTACAGGCCGGCCGGTGCTGACGAGTGCGCTGGAGCCCATGACTTCCGTGGCCGGAGAAGCAGCCTGTCTCGTAGATCCCTTTCAGTCCGTTTCCATTCGCGAGGGGCTGTTGAAAATCATCAGCGATAAAAAATACAGGGAAGAACTGGTAGCGAAAGGATTTAAAAATGTGGAACGCTTTCAGCTGAAAAATATATCGAAGCAGTATACCGATTTGTATACGGAACTCATTCAACGCAAAGCAGGATAAGATGTGTGGCATTGCCGGCATATTGAACAGGAAGGAAGCAGTTCATCCCGATCAGATTAAACGGATGACCGATTCGATGTGCCACCGGGGCCCCGACTCAGAGGGGTTTTTTGTAGATCAGGAGCTGGCCTTCGGTCACCGGCGGCTTTCCATCATTGATTTATCCGATGCGGCCAACCAGCCCTTCGAAGATGTGTCGGGTCGTTATGTGATTGTGTTTAACGGCGAGATTTATAATTATGCGGAGATCAGGCCCCTGCTCAGTGGATATCCGTTTCGTACGCAGGGCGATACGGAAGTGATCCTGGCCGGATATATTCAGTGGGGAGCGGATTGCCTGAGATATCTGAGGGGCATGTATACGATCGTGATCTGGGACCGGCAGGAGCGGGATCTGTTTATTGCGCGCGACCGCTTGGGCGTGAAGCCCTTTTATTTTTATCATGATGAGCAGTCCTTTGTTTTTGCCTCCGAACTGCGGGCCATTCTATCCATTGGAAAAACGAATCGCAAAATAGACCGCACGGCTATTGCGGAATACTTCAGGTACCAGTCCGTCGGTTTCCCTTTCTCCCCCATAGAAAGCATCCGGCAAATGGAAGCGGGCACCTGGATGCGCGTGAAGAATGGAGAAATCATTGTGCACCGGTATTGGGATGCGACAGATAAAAACTACGATTTTGAATTCACGGATAAAAAGCAGGTAGAGGGAAAAGTAAAAGAGCTGATGCTGCAGTCCGTGAAGAGAAGACTGGTGAGCGATGTGCCGGTAGGTGCATTTTTATCGGGCGGCATTGATTCCAGTGCCGTGGTGGGTTTGATGGTGGAAGCGGGCGACCCTTCACCGCATACTTTTAATATATCTTTCGATGATTCCGCATACGACGAATCAAAATACGCACAGACTGTTGCAAAAAAATTCAACACAAGGCATGTGCAGATTGATATGCGCCCCGAAGTGATGCTCGATGAACTCACGAACGCGCTGGATGCCATGGATACGCCAACGGGAGATGGCATTAATACGTATGTTGTGTCACAGGCCATTCATAAAGAAGGCATACGCGTAGCGCTTTCCGGTGTAGGTGGTGACGAGCTGTTTGTCGGGTATCCGATTTTTCAGCATTTTATTAATCTGCAGCAGAAAGACTGGATATGGAAATTACCTGCTTCCATGCGAAAGCTTGGAGGCAGTTTGCTGGGAAAAGGGGAACAGAAAGACCGGATACGTCAGCTTATCGGGCTTTCGTCACCAGGCATTGAAAACAGTTATCACGTGCTGCGGCAGATTATTTCTCCCTCGGCGCTTCAGCGGCTGACCCGGCTTCCGGCGAATGCTGCGGATACACTGAGTGATCAGCTGATACAGAAAAAAGAGGTTTTACATCAACTGCCTTTTTTCAGCCAGGTTACCGCTGCCGAATACCTGGGTTATACGCAACAGACGCTGTTAAAAGATACCGATCAGATGAGTATGGCGCATTCCCTGGAAATCCGGGAGCCTTTTTTCGATCAGGACCTGGTAGAATTTATCATGGCTGTGCCGGATCATTTTAAAGTACCGGTATATCCAAAAAGTTTACTGGTGGAATCCCTGAAGCCCATGCTGCCGGATGAGATTGTACATCGTAAAAAACAGGGTTTTCTTTTTCCCTGGAACCAATGGATCCATCAGGAGCTGCGTTCATTTTGCGACCGGCATATCCAACAGATGGCACAGAGGGATTTTATACAGGGGAATTTTTTAAAACAAACCTGGAAGCAGTTTCTCGAAGGAGACAAAAATATCCGCTGGCAGGAAATGTGGTTGTTTGTGGTACTGAATTACTGGATGGAAAAAAACGGAGTGAGCTGATGGGTGATTCTCAAATTATGGAATCAGCGGAGCCGGAGAAAGAGCGGAGAAAAAAAATCCTTGTGCTGGCTGACTGGTACGAGCCCGGGTACAAAGCCGGTGGCCCGATTCAGTCGGTAAAAAATTTTGTATCTGCATTGCATGAAGATTATGCCATTTCTGTTTTGACTGCGGACACCGATCTGGGTGAAGCCATGCCCTATGAAGGCATTCCCTCCAATACCTGGATGGACAGGCAGCCGGGTATACGCATCTATTATGCTTCCCGTAAAACACTGAACAGTGCGAAGATCCGGGAGCTGATTGAATCGGAAGACCCCGACTTCATTTATCTCAACAGCATGTATTCTGTCCGCTTCAGCATTTTGCCGCTGATGTGGTTATGGCGTAAGAAAATAAAAGCGCGGGTGATTCTTTCTCCCCGGGGCATGCTGAGGGAATCGGCGATTCAGACCAAATCCAAAAGAAAAAAACTGTTTATATCCCTGCTTAACAGGCTGCATATACCGGAAAAGCTGAGCTTTCACGCAACGGACGAACAGGAGCGAAAAGATATTCTTCATTATTTTCCGCGGGCTTCGGAAGTAAAATTGATTCCGAATTTTTCGGCGGGATTGCCCGTAGAGTTGGTTTCTCTGGAAAAAAAAATAAATCAGTTGCGCTGCGTTTTTATTTCGCGCATCATGCGAATAAAAAATATACAATTTTTCCTCGAAGTTTTACGTGCAGTTCCTGAATCGGTTCAGCTTGAATTTTCCATTTATGGTGAAATAGAAGATGCTGAATACTGGCGGCAGTCACAGGCCCTGATTCAATCCCTGCCTGCCCATGTTCATGTGGTTTATTATGGTTCACTGCCGCATGCTCAGGTGATTACGACGATGGAAGCCAGTCATCTTTTTGTTTTGCCAACCAAAGGAGAAAATTTCGGGCACGCTATATTTGAGTCCCTGTCTGCCGGCCGGCCCGTTTTAATCAGCGACCGGACGCCCTGGCTGGGTCTTAATGAAAAGGGCCTGGGCTGGGATATTCCGATTGATGATGAAACACCCTGGCTTGAGGCGATCAAAGCAGCCGCTTCCTTTGATCAGGAGAGATTTGACATCATGTGCCGGAACTGCCGAAACTTTGCCGGAGAGCATATGAATAATGCGAAAATCAAAGCGGATTATATAAAATTGTTTTCTTAAAGCCTAAAGCTTAAAGCCTAAAACCGTTTTAAGCCTAAAGCCTAAAGCTTAAAGCCTAAAACCGTTTTAAGCCTAAAGCCTAAAGCTTAAAGCCTAAAACCGGTCAACGAAGATCCGCCCACCTAAAATTACCCTATGTACATTCTCGGTCTCAACGCCTATCACGCGGATTCTTCCGCAGCCATATTTAAAGACGGTGTGCTGATTGCAGCGACGGAAGAAGAACGGTTTCGCCGTCTGAAGCACTGGGCGGGATTTCCTTCCATGGCCATTGAATTCTGCCTGAAAGAAGCAGGTATTACATTGAATGAAGTAGATCATATTGCCATAGGCAGAGATCCGTCGGCCAAACTGTTTAAAAAATTATTGTTTTTGCTGAAACACCCGGGTGGCGGATTTCGGGCGGTGCAGGATCGGTTGTCGAATGCCCGCAAAGTGTCTTCACTCGAAGAAGAATTCAGGATTCTTGATTCTTCGGTTGATACCAAAATACTGAAGTCAAAAATTCACCAGGTGGAACATCACCGCAGTCATCTGGCCTCTGCTTTTTTTGCTTCGCCATTTGATGAATCGGCCATTCTTTCTATTGACGGTTCAGGAGATTTCTCCACGACCATGACGGCCACCGGAAAAGGAAATCAGATGGAAGTGCTGGATTCGGTGGACTTCCCCCACAGCGTGGGATTGTTTTATACCGCATTTACCCAGCTTTTGGGCTTTCCTCATTACGGAGATGAATACAAAGTGATGGGTCTCGCGCCCTATGGCGAAGCGAAATACGTGGATAAACTAAAAGATGTTCTGATTTTTGATACAAACGGATTATTTCACCTCAACGAAAAGTATTTCCGTTCTGCGAAGAGTGGAATTATTTCTTATGGAGAAGACCATATTCCTGTGGTGGCTCCTTTGTTTTCTTCTTATATGACGGAGCAATTCGGAGCGGAGAGAAAAAAGGACGAGCCACTCAGTCAGTATCATAAAGATCTGGGCGCCTCTGTTCAGCGCATTACGGAGCTGTTGATTTTTCATGTTCTCAATGCGCTGCAGAAAAAGACGGGACTGAAAAATGTTTGTATTGCGGGAGGTGTGGCACAGAATTCTGTTGCTAACGGAAAGCTGACGAGGAACACGGGTTTTGAAAATATCTATATTCCTTCTGCAGGTCACGATGCCGGCATTTCGATGGGATCTGCGCTCTATGTTTACAACCAGATATTAAAGCAGCCGCGACAGGCTGCGGTATATTCGGCCTTTACCGGCAGCCGTTTCAGCAACGAAGAGATTGAAGTATACCTGAAATCTCGCAAGATTGAGTACACGCGTTATTCCGAAGAAGAGATCTATGAGGTGATCACGGAGAAGCTCATCCATTCCGGTGTAGTGGGATGGTTTAACGGGCGCGCTGAATTCGGACCGCGGGCACTGGGTGCACGATCCATTATTGCGGATCCGCGTCGTTCAGACGCCAAAGAACTGCTGAATTCAAAAATAAAAAGAAGGGAAAGTTTCAGGCCCTTTGCGCCTTCCATACTGAAAGAATACGTGGATGAATATTTTGAAGTGAATGAGGATGTGCCTTTTATGGAAAAAGTATTTCCGATAAGAAAGGAGAAGCAATCACTCATACCTGCGGTTACTCATGTGGACGGTACGGGACGTCTGCAATCGGTAGATAAAACAACTGCCCCACGTTATTACAGGTTAATTGAAACCTTCCGGCAGAAAACCGGCATACCCATTCTCCTCAATACTTCATTCAACGAAAACGAACCCATTGTGAATTCTCCGGAACACGCGCTGGAATGTTTTTTAAGAACCAGCATGGATATGCTGGTGCTGGAGAATTGTGTTATCACGAGGTGAGCCTAAAGCTCAAAGCCTTTTTAAGCCTAAAGCTGTTTTAAGCATAAAGCCTAAAGCCTAAAGCCTAAAACTGCCAACCGCCAACTGCCAACCGTCAACCGTCAACCATGTTGGTTTCCATCATCACCGCCACTTACAATAGCGCCGCAACCGTGGCAGAAACCATGCGTTCCGTGGAGGAGCAGGACTATGCCCGGATCGAGCATATCGTAGTGGATGGCCATTCGCAGGATAATACACTGAATATTGTGCAGCGTTATCCGCATACCTCGGCTGTGATCACCGAGAAAGATGATGGCATTTACGATGCGATGAACAAAGGTATTCGTGCGGCGCACGGAGAGATTATTGGAATTTTAAACTCAGATGATATCTATGCGCACAGTGAAGTGATTTCGAAAGTGGTTCGCGTATTTGAAAACCCGGAAGTGCAGGCCTGCTATGCCGATCTGCAATATGTAGATGGGCAGAGTATGAAGAAAATTACGCGTACCTGGAAAAGCGGAAACTATCATTCCGGATCATTTTACTGGGGATGGATGCCGCCTCATCCTACTTTTTTTGTGCGTAAGTCGGTCTATGAAAAAGTGGGACTATTTGATACGAGTCTGCGTTCCGCCGCCGACTATGAAATGATGCTCCGCATTTTGGTTAAGCACCGTATGCCCGCCGCCTATATACCCCAGGTGATTGTAAAAATGCGAACAGGCGGTATGAGCAATGCCTCTGTCAAAAACCGGCTGCTTGCGAATCTGGAGGACAGGCAGGCCTGGCGCATCAACGAATTAAAGCCTTATTTTTTTACATTATATTTGAAACCCCTGCGGAAGTTGACGCAGTTTTTAAAGAAATAACCATGTCGAAAGTTGCATTGATTACAGGCGTTACGGGCCAGGACGGCGCTTACCTCAGCGAATTATTGCTTGCGAAGGGATATGAAGTGCACGGTATCAAGAGAAGAAGTTCTCTGTTCAATACAGACCGGATTGATCACCTCTATCAGGATCCCCACGAAAAAAATGTTCATTTTAAACTGCACTACGGCGACCTGACGGACAGTACCAATCTGATCCGGATTATTCAGGAAACCAAACCGGATGAAATCTATAATCTCGGCGCGATGAGTCACGTGGCCGTAAGTTTTGAAACACCTGAATATACGGCCAATGCCGATGGCATCGGTACGCTGCGTATACTGGAGGCCGTGAGGTTGCTCGGGTTGACTAAAAAGACAAAAATTTATCAGGCATCCACATCCGAATTGTACGGATTGGTTCAGGCGGTCCCCCAGTCGGAGAGCACGCCGTTTTATCCGCGCTCACCTTATGCCGTTGCGAAATTATATGCTTACTGGATTACTGTAAATTACCGCGAAGCGTACAAGATGTTTGCGGCCAATGGAATTTTATTCAATCATGAGTCTCCGCTCAGGGGTGAAACTTTTGTGACCCGGAAGATAACCCGGGCCGTTGCCAAGATCGGATTGGGATTGCAGGATAAACTTTATCTGGGAAACCTGAATGCGCGCCGCGACTGGGGCCATGCGAAGGACTATGTGGAAGCCATGTGGCTGATTCTGCAACAGGAGGAGGCGGAAGATTTTGTCATTGCTACGGGGGTGACCACTACGGTGCGCGACTTTGTGAAACTGTCTTTTGCTGAAATCGGCGTGGAGCTTGCTTTTAAAGGAACAGATGATGCAGAATATGCCGAAGTGTTGAGTTGTAGTCATCCGGACTATCAGATTCAAAAAGGGAAAAAAGTGGTGGTGGTGGATCCTAAATATTTCCGTCCCACGGAAGTAGAATTACTGATTGGAGATCCCACGAAGAGCCGCGAGAAACTCGGATGGGTTCCGAAATACGATCTCGCTGCCCTGATCCGGGAAATGGTGAAGGCTGATGTCGATCTCTTTCTCCGCGAGAAACTGCTCAAGGAATCAGGTTTTGAAATTAAGAATCAACATGAGTAAAAAAAACCTAAAGCTTAAAGCCTAAAGCTTAAAGCCTAAAACCAAAGGCGGTCAACCGTTCCCGGCTCAGCCGAGATCAACCGCCAACTGCCAACTGCCAACTGCCAACTGCCAACCGTCAACCGTCAACGGTCAACGGTCAATGGTCAATGGTCAACAAAAGCAAATGAATAAGCAAGATAAAATATATATCGCCGGTCACCGGGGAATGGTAGGTTCTGCTCTGCGGCGGAAACTGGAAAAAGAAGGATTCAGCAACCTCATATATAAATCGTCGGCAGAACTGGATCTCCGGAATCAGCAGGCGGTCAATGAATTTTTTGATGCTGAAAAACCGGACTATGTTTTTCTGGCGGCAGCTCGTGTCGGAGGCATACTGGCCAATGATACGTTTCGCGCGGATTTTATTTATGAAAATCTGATGATCGAGAGTAATATCATCTTTGCTGCATGGAAATCGGCGGTTAAAAAACTGATGTTTCTGGGTTCTTCCTGTATCTATCCCAAGCTGGCGCCACAGCCACTCAGAGAGGACTATCTGCTGACCGGTCTGCTCGAACATACCAACGAGCCTTATGCGATTGCAAAAATTGCAGGCATCAAAATGTGCGACGCATTTCGTGCGCAGTATGGATGTAATTTCATCTCGGTGATGCCTACCAATCTGTACGGGCCCAATGACAATTATGATTTGAAGAATTCGCATGTACTGCCTGCCCTGGTCCGCAAGATTCACGAAGCCAAAATAAATCAGCAACCCTTTGTTACGATCTGGGGAACGGGAGAACCGAAAAGGGAATTTCTGTATGTGGATGATCTGGCAGATGCCTGTGTTTTTATCATGGACAATTATAGTGAACCCGGCCTGGTAAACGTGGGTGTGGGAACCGATATGAGTATTCTGGAACTGGCGGAATTGATCGGCCGTATTGTTGGTTATTCCGGTGCCATTCATAAAGATATTTCCAAGCCCGACGGATCACCCCGTAAGCTGATGGATGTTTCCAAACTGACCGCCATGGGATGGCAGGCGCGGGTCAGTCTCGAAGAAGGCATTCGCCGGGTGTATCGGGAGTATGTGAATGGGTCAGTTGCCACTGACCGTTAGTCGTTAATCGGTTATCGTGGATGGGGTAGTGTTGACCGTTAATTGAATATGATTAACTTTCTTTCTCATTTTACGATAAACCATTAGCGATAAACGATTAATGATTAACAGCCATCGGTCAACGACAAAATATGTTTGGACTATTCAAGAAAAAAGAAACCGAACCTGCTGACCTGAGTGGTCTGCTGGCGGACATGCATAACCACCTGATTCCCGGAATTGACGACGGGGCGACGGATCTGGAATCGAGCATTGTGATGATTCGCGCAATGCACGGACTCGGTTACCGCAAATTCATTGCCACACCCCATGTGCAGTGGGAGATGTTTAAAAATACCCATGAGATCATTGAAAACGGGGCAAGGATGGTACGCGAGCGTTTGGCTCAGACTGAAATGAAGGTCGAATTCCGCGGAGCGGCAGAATATTTTTTGGATGAACATGTGGACGAGCTGCTCGAAAAGAATATCCCCCTGCTTACCATTTATAAAAATATGGTGCTGGTGGAATTTTCCTTCATCCGTCAGCCCATGGACTTAAAAGAGAAATTATTCCAGCTTCAGATTAAGGGTTATCAGCCCATTATTGCCCATCCCGAGCGCTACCTTTATTTTGGAGCACATAAAAATGTCTACGACGAACTACACGATATGGACTGCGTATTTCAGCTGAACCTCCTTTCCCTTTGCGGTTATTATGGGAAAAAACAGGAGGAACTGGCGCAATATCTCATCAAAAAGAAATACGTAAGTCTTTTAGGATCAGACCTTCACAACATCAGGCACATCAATATCCTGCGTGCCTCTTCCACGGTTGCCAATACAGTTAAAAAACTACTCGATTCGGGTGCTTTGCTTAATCCACTATTATAAGCCTAAAGCCCTTTTAAGCCTAAAGCCTAAAGTTTAAAGCCTAAAACTTTTGCTGATTAAAGGAATTTCGATGTTATATAAATGCCTTTGGGTTTTGGGCTTTGAGCTTTAGGCTTTAGGCTTAAAAGGGTTTACCCGAAATGTCATGACTCAATGTCAAATAAACTTCCTGTTAAGATTTCTCCGCTTGTCCTATATCTGACATTCCGTCTTGGCATTATTTTTATCTTTATATAGTAAATCATTGACATCATGGGTGCTCTTGAATTCAACCAGCTTCTGGTATCCAATGCTGAATTTTTGAAGCCGTTTGCGATCACTTTAACGAGGGATAGCGAAGAAGCGAAAGATCTTTTTCAGGAAACATTGTACCGGGCAATAGCCAATAAGGATAAATACAACGTCGGAACAAATATCAAAGCATGGTTATATACCATCATGCGGAACATATTTATCAATAATTACCGGCGACGGGCGAAGCAGAAAACGATATTTGATTCTTCTCCGAACGACTATATTTTAAATAACAGCCAGTCGGCCGTAATTACGGGCAACGCAGAAAGCAATTTGAGGATAAGGGATATACAGGGAGCCATTCACGGCCTTCCCGAAATTTTCCGGAATCCCTTTCTGCTCTATTTCGATGGATACAAATACCATGAAATTGCAGATATGCTTCAGGAACCGTTGGGTACAATCAAAAGCCGTATTCACTTTGCGCGTAAATTGCTTAAATCACAAATAGCGCAGTTTTAAAGCCTAAAGCTGGAAGCTTAAAGCCTAAAGCCTAAAACCAAAAGGCATTTTAACTAGATCCAAATTCCATTAGTCATCAAAAGTTTTAGGCTTACAGCTTTAGGCTTAAAAAGGCTTTGGGCTAAAACCGGTTTTAATACCACAACATGCTAAATGAAGAGGTGATCCTGGTAAATGAACAGGACGAGCAGACGGGCACGATAGAAAAAATGGAAGCACACAGGAAAGCCCTATTACACAGGGCTTTCAGTGTTTTTATATTTAACGAAAAGGGCGAAATGCTTTTACAGCAGCGCGCTTTGGGAAAGTATCATAGTCCGGGCTTGTGGACCAACACCTGCTGTTCCCATCCGCGTCCGGGTGAGTCGGTCGCAGAGGCAGCTTCAAGACGACTGAAGGAGGAAATGGGAATTGAAACGGACCTACAAAAGCTTTTTGATTTTATTTACCGGACAGAATTCGACAACGGTCTTACGGAATATGAATTCGATCATGTGTATACAGGAACCTATTCCGGTTCTCTTGAGCCCGACAAACAGGAAGTGCATGACTACTGTTACCGGTCCATGGAGGAGATAGAAGACGATCTGGTGCAGCGTCCCGGGAAATATACCTCCTGGTTTCTGATTTCATTTCCTGAATTAAAAGCGCGGCGGAGCTAATAAAGACGGAGACCTGGTGGCACATATGGGAATACGGATAATTAAAAATTCATTACACATTCGCCACATCACCCTGAACGGTCTTTTCTGCTTTTGCATTCTTCAGTTTTCCGCCCCTGTTGTCGCGCGCCATGCGTGAATACACAGATAAATTTCTATCGAATAAAAATTTAAAGAGAAGGATCGTGTAAGAAGTATGGTGACCGAGCGAATCGTAATAACTGCCGGCAAATTCTTTAACCTTGGGTAATTTATTCCAGGGTACGGAAGGAAAATCATGGTGCTCATTGTGAAAACCCACATTGAGATTTACCGTATTCATGCTTCCATAATAACTTTTTGTTTCCTGGTCGCCGTGCGTAAGGAAATGCTCCTGCACCCATCGGGCGCCGAGTGGATGTAGTCCCACAGAAAAAAAGAAACTGGCCGTGAGATAAGCCGCAGCCTTCCATCCCAGGAAATAAATGAACAGACTCATAAAGGCAACCTGCACGATAATATTGATCCAGGTCCACCGGTCCATCAGCGTCACTTCTTTAATTCTTCCCGGACGGATCATCTGAAATACCGGATAGAACAGGAGCCAGAGTGCTTTTCCAAAACCTGAATTATTGATCAGCTTTGCTTCCCAGCGATAAGGCATATCGGCATCCAGTTCTTCCACACCCTGGTAAGAATGATGTTTGAGATGATATTTCTGAAAGGAGATTGCGCTCGGAAAAACCAGGGGAAGATTGGCGGTAATTGCCGAAACCCGGTTCATGGCTGCTTTCTTAAAAATCAGGTTATGTGCTGCTTCGTGAATACAAACATATAAAGTGTGACTGGCAAAAGCTCCTCCCAGGTAGGCAACAAGAAAGATGACCCACCAGGACGCGTCCCGCAGAAAATAGGAAAGCAGGATCTGGAATCCAACGCAAAGCAGGATTACGCCAAAGGTCCAGGGATTGCGTCCGATCAGGGTTCTGATCTCGGGATGCTTATAAATGATCTCCTTGGTTCTGGGCTTGTGCGGCTCACTTTCCATACTCCACCTGAAGCTGTTCGGCTTGGACATAGTCACTGTTTTGAGTGTGCGAATTTACTGATTTTTTCTTAGTTGAATGCTATTGGTTGGCGGTTGGCGGTTGGCGGTTGATGGTCTGAAAAGATTTTGAAATAAAGTGAATAGGAGTTTGGCTGAGTCCAATATTTTTCCGCCAACCGCCAACCGCCAACTACCCTTACCTCGGCTTATACTTCGTTTCATCAAAAATTACCCTGGCTGCTGTATTCATCACTTGTTCGGGGGTTAATTCACTGTGCATGGCACTATATTTCTGTACGATCCGCCAGCCCACCCACTGTCCGATATTACCGGGTGACACTTCGGGCATGCCCTGGGTATTGGGGGCGTCGCCAATAAAGTTTTTGATCAGGTCGGGGTCGGGTGAAAAAAGGTTTTGATCCAGGAGGATATTCCAGATCTGGCCCTCGTTGGATTCGCACCAGCGGAGCTGTTTTTCAGTGAAGCCCGTTTTGAGACTGTCCGGCGTTTCCGGCAGCAACTGATCGATTAGCCACCAGTTCTTTCCTTTTTCCACTATCTGTTCGATCAGGGCCTTGCCCTGGGTCTGATCCGGATACAGATCCTCCACAATGGCCTTAATCCCGTTCGGTACGATATATTCCGGTTCAAAACGGCGTGAAATATAAAGGGGGAAGAGTTCCTGACCCTGGCTGCTCAGGTAGAAGGGAAATTGTTTTCCGGCATATAATTGTAATCCGATGGCCAGGGTATAGCGGGTCATGGCAACTCCGGGCGCATCAAAAGGGCCGATATAAGTGACCACTTTGGGAGGCAGATTGTATTTCGGGAAGTAGTATTTGACATATTGAAATCCCTTACGCAGCCCCTCTTCGATGTTTTTTATTCTGCCGGAGGCATTGCTGAATTTCAGGTCCAGCGAGTCTTTCACGGGCATATAGCTGCTGATGAAACGACGGCAGGCGAAAAAAGCCTGTTCACTGGTATCGGAAAGAGGGCCCGTTCCCAAAATATTAACGGCAAAATCATTGATAAAATAAGGATATTGCCGGCCAAGGCTGAGTAATCCCGCAGCCACCTGGTTAGTGTCCATAGAAAAAAATGCCTGATCAAAGCGTTCGATGTGGACCTGCACAGGAATATGGGAAACATCCGGTGCTTTTTTACCGGATTTGCAACCGGCAAAAAACAAAATGGTAAGGGGGATAAGAATTTTTTTCATCCGGATAAAAACGTTCGTGCCTGCAAGATAGTATTCCGGACCATAGCAGTAAATTTGTTTCATGAAGATCGCCCTCGTTCAGCAAAATTATCATATTGGAAATTTTGAGTTGAATACCCAGAAGATCATTCAGGGTATTGAGATGGCGAAAGAGGGTGGAGCCGATCTGGCCGTATTTTCTGAACTCTGCGTTTGCGGATATCCTCCGCGCGACTTCCTCGAGTTCGAAGATTTTATTCAGCGCTGCTATCATGCGATCGAACAGATTAAAGAGCACACGGCAGGCATCGGGGTTATTGTTGGATGTCCTGCTCCCAATCCCGATCCCAACGGTAAGGATCTTTTTAATGCGGCCTGGTTTCTTCACGAAAAAGAAGTGAAATCTGTGGTACACAAAACCTGTTTACCCACCTATGATATATTTGATGAGGACCGTTATTTTGAAGTGGGGGGTGAATGGCATGTGATCGAGTTCCAGGGGAAAAAGCTTGCGGTTACGATTTGCGAGGATATCTGGAACCTGGGAGAAAACCCATTGTACCGCGCTTGTCCGATGGATCATCTGATGCTGCAGCAGCCGGATCTGATGATCAACATTTCTGCTTCACCATTTGACTACGATCATGAAGAAGACCGGCGGGCCGTAGTGAGGCAGAATGTGCTGAAGTATAAAATACCCATGTACTATTGTAACGCGGTGGGTTCACAAACCGAAATTATATTCGACGGAGGAAGCGTAGTATACGATGCGTACGGAACCTGCACGCATCACCTGAAAGTGTTTGAAGAAGATTTCCAGATTATAGATACCGAAGTAAAATACCGGCCGATCAACAAACATCTGCCGGTATTTACCTCCGCTTCGGTGCTTACGCCCGATCAGATCATCCCTTATCTCACGCGTCAAAACAATATCCGTGAAATTCATGACGGACTGCTGCTGGGCATCCGGGATTATTTTGGAAAAATGGGATTTCAGAAAGCCATCCTGGGCAGCAGCGGGGGTATTGACAGCGCGGTAACGCTGGCTCTCGCCTGTCGTGCACTGGGCAGCGAAAATGTACACGCCGTTTCCATGCCTTCAGGATATTCAAGCGGACATTCGGTAGACGACGCCCGGGCGCTTTCTGCCAAACTCAATAATCCCTTTGATATACTGCCGATTCAGCCGGTATATGAAAGCTTCCTGACTGCCCTTCAACCTCATTTTCACGATCTTCCCTTTAGCGTGGCTGAAGAAAATATTCAGAGCCGTACGCGCGGCAACCTGCTGATGGCCATGTCCAATAAATTCGGATACATCCTGCTGAATACTTCCAACAAAAGCGAGCTGGCCACGGGATACGGAACGCTTTATGGAGATATGGCCGGCGGCCTGAGTGTTTTGGGCGATCTCTATAAAATGCAGGTCTATGCCCTTGCGCATTATATCAACAAAGACGAAGAAATCATTCCCGAATCGATTCTTCACAAAGCGCCGTCTGCGGAGTTACGTCCCGATCAGAAGGACAGTGACAGTCTGCCTGAATACGATCTGCTCGACAAGATTTTATATCTCTATATAGAAAGAAGAAAGGGCCCCCGGGAAATTATCGCCATGGGGGTTGATGAAGCGCTCGTGAGCCGGGTGCTTAAACTGGTGAATACAAGCGAATACAAACGCAATCAGTTCTGTCCCATTATTCGGGTAAGCAGCAAAGCCTTTGGCGTGGGAAGAAGAATGCCGATAGTCGGGAAGTACCTTTCATAAGAGGCCTGAAGCTTAAAGCCTAAAGCTTAAAGCCTAAAGCCTAAAACCGGGGTCGTATCTCGTTCACCGTATATCGTTAATCGGATGTCGATTTACGATTAACCATAAACGATTAGTCTATTTCTTCACCAATGTAGTAGTCGCTACCACTGGAAATCCGCTGACGGTTTCTGAATTGGTGAGTACCAGGGTTTTTCCATCCCAGGATTTAATATAAGAAGCGCTGCCGGCTACATATAAAGTGTCCGTGTTGGGCGAAAGGCTCCAGGTTCCCGTGGAATCGGCTGGCGGCACGCAGGGAGTTCCGGCGTCAATAAAATTCGCAATCCCGTTAGAATTCAGCTGGATGACATTGTCCCTCACGCAAGCCTGAAGCGTGTCATATACATTCACATTGACTCCGGCCACGTTGGCTGTGAGGGCAGTTAAATTATAAGAGGCCGAGAAATTCTGCACGGTCCTGGCGTTTGAAACGGAATTGTCACTTTTCTTGCAGGCATAGAAGGCCATAAACGAAACGATTGCTGAAAAGGCTAAAAGGATTTTCCGCATAAATCTCCGGGTTGATTGAATAGGGGTAACTCCCTATCTGCTTTTTTATTGTATGAAAACATTAAATATAATGTGAAATTATTCATCTCTGTCCGGAGTCTGGTGGTTTGACCGCAAAAGGGTCTGATTTCTAATCCCCGGCGGCTTTAAATCACTAATTTTGGCCAAATAATTTTTCCGTTTAAATATTCCCACTTTCAATAATTTGCCCAATCATATTCAGTGGCAACCTGTTTTGCAGGGGTAGCCATTGGCTCATTTACATTTTAATTTCTTTATACCATGTATACGGCGGAAGACATCAGGGTTTTAAATGAAAAAATACAGGTGCAGGGTCAGTTTGTGGACAAGCTGCGGGCTGAAATTGGTCGCGTGATAGTGGGTCAGCAGTATATGCTCGACCGTCTGCTGATGGGGCTGCTTACCAACGGCCATATTCTGCTGGAAGGGGTACCCGGTCTCGCCAAGACGCTGACCATTAAATCACTTGCACAGACCATCCGCGGTAAATTCAGCCGCATTCAGTTTACACCCGATCTGTTGCCTGCCGACGTGATCGGCACCATGATATTCAATCAGCAGAAACATGAATTTGTGGTGCGTAAAGGTCCGATTTTCGCCAACTTTCTGCTGACCGATGAGATCAACCGTGCCCCCGCCAAAGTGCAAAGCGCCCTGCTGGAAGCCATGCAGGAGCGGCAGGTAACCATCGGGGATCAGAGTTATATACTTGAGGAGCCCTTTCTCGTACTGGCCACACAGAACCCCCTCGAGCAGGAGGGCACTTATCCGCTGCCGGAGGCACAACAGGATCGTTTTCTGATGAAAGTGATCGTGACTTATCCTTCAAAACAGGAAGAACAACTGATCATCCGAAATCATATGGCGGGCATCAAACAACCCGAGCTGAAGCAGGTGGTGAGTATGCAGGAGGTTTTAGAGGCCCGCGACCTGACGCGTAAAATATATATGGACGAAAAGCTCGAGAATTATATTCTCGATATTGTATTCGCCACGAGAAACCCCGGGAACTACCGTCTCGACAAACTGAAACCCATGATCTCCTACGGAGGTTCACCCCGTGCGAGCATCAACCTGGCGCTGGCAGCCAAGGCCAACGCGTTTCTGAATAAAAGAGGATATGTGATACCTGAGGATGTGCGTTCAATTTCCAAGGATGTGCTGCGCCACCGCATCGGCCTCACCTACGAGGCGGAAGCCGAAAATGTGAATGCAGATTATATTATTGATGAGGTTTTGAGGGCGATACAGGTGCCGTAGGGGTTGGCGGTTGGCGGTTGGCGGTTGGCGGTTGGCGGTTGGCGGTTGGCGGTGATTAGTGGGTTAACAAATTTCGGTTAATACTGACGATAGTAGCATAAAATTTATGCTATGTCAAATTATAAAAAATTGGATGTTTGGAAATATTCCATGGAAACAGTTAAAGAAGTTTATAAACTGACACGTTTTTATCCTGGAGAAGAAAGATTCGGATTGATTAGTCAGACGAATAGAGCGGCTGTGTCGATTCCGGCAAATATTGCTGAAGGATTGGGACGAAATCATCAAAAAGATTCAATTCAATTCTTTTATATATCGCGTGGATCAGCTTACGAGTTGGAAACACTGCTGACTATCGCAAACGAGATAAGTATTCTGGAAGAACAGACATTTGTAAAAATGAATGAAATCATCAATAGAAATATAAGAGTCATCAATGGATTTATAAATTATTTAGAACAGAACATGAACCGCCAACCGCCAACCGCCAACCGCCAACCATGCTAAGTTCACAGGAAATATTAAAAAAAGTCCGCGAACTGGAAATCAAAAGCAAGCGTCTCACCCGGCATCTGTTCACGGGTGAGTACCACTCTGCGTTTAAAGGCAGGGGTATGGCTTTCCGGGAAGTGCGCGAATATTATCCGGGAGATGACGTGCGTTTTATCGATTGGAACGTATCGGCGAGGTTTAATCATCCTTTTAGCAAATTATTCGAAGAAGAAAGGGAACTGACCGTCATGCTGATGGTGGACGTGAGTGGCAGTTCTTTATTCGGAACGGTAAAGGGAAGAAAAAAGGATCTGATTACCGAAATCTGTGCCGTACTGGCTTTTTCCGCTGTAAACAATAATGATAAGGTAGGACTGATCTTCTTCAGCGATAAAATCGAAAAGTATATCCCGCCAAAAAAGGGGCGCGACCATTTGCTGCATATGGTACGCGATCTCCTGACGACCGAACCGGCGCATCGTAAAACGGATATTTCCAGGGCATTGAAATTTCTTAATAATACCCTGAGACAAAAAACCATCACTTTTTTGCTCAGTGATTTTCTTGACGAAAATTATGAGGAAGCCCTTCGGGTGGCGGGGAAAAAACACGATCTGATCGGTGTGAAAGTGTACGATAAAATGGATATGGAATTACCTGATGCCGGACTGATCGAAGTGGAAGACGCCGAAACCGGAAAGATGATGTGGATCGACACATCTGATTATACCCTGCGGAGTTATTACCAGCAATCTTTTTTTAAAATGACTGAACTCAGCAAATCCCTCTTTTTAAAATCAGGCTCAGACCTGCTCCATATGCGCACGGATGAGGATTATGTAAAAATTCTGCAGAAGTTTTTTGTGGGTAGAAACAGACCTTCTTAGCCGATGCCCAAATCCCTTTCCTATATCGTTTTGGCTATTTGCCTGCTTTTGTGCAGTACGGATCTTTCTGCACAGGAAACTCCGGTTGTTAAAGCTTCTATCGATAAAAACCAGATCCTGATCGGCGAACCTATCCGGTTCAGTATTGATGTGCATTCGCCCATGGTTTCGGGTAACCAGCTGCCGCAGTTTGACAGTATTCCCCATTTTGAACTGATCGAAAAGGAAAACCGCGACTCGCTGATTTCGGCTACGGGTACCAGTTATCACCTGGAATGGAAACTCACCAGTTTTGATTCGGGCACAAGGGTAATTCCTTCCTTTGCGATCGTGGTGGGTAAAATGATTTACAGAACGGATTCACTGGCCGTTGAAGTAGGTTATGGGAATGTGGACACATCAAAGGACTATCATGATATTAAGGGAATTATTGACATCGAGAACCCCGGTGCGAAATACATTCCCTGGATCGTCGGAGCAGTCACCCTGATCGCGCTGGTATTGTTCGTCTGGCTCTTCCGTCAACCACCGACCGTCAACCGCCAACCTGTTACCAGAGAAGCTGATCAAACAGGCAACACCGCCCTCGACGACGCCCTCCATTCCATGAACGAGCTGAAGAAGATGATTCAACAAGATCCTTCTTCTGTAAAAAAATATTATTCAGGCATGAATGATGCCCTGCGCATATTCCTTAACCGAAAGCTCGGCTTGGTTACCATGGAGAAGACCAGTGAGGAACTTATCCTGGCCTTGAGTAATCTCAAACTGGAGAGAGAAGCCTTTACAAAACTCAGTGCGGCATTGCGCATGGGAGATTTTGTAAAGTTTGCGAAGTATGTGCCGGGGCCAAATGAAAATGATACAAACTGGGAAGTGATACGTGCCGCGCTGGTTTCGATTAATGAGGAAAGTTGACCGGTCATCGGATATCGGTCAACCGCCAACCGCCAACAAATAATTTAGGAAAATAACGAAATAAAGAAAAAGTGCTGATAGACTGGTTTTCAAATATTCATTTTGCCAAACCCTGGTTTTTTGCCCTCTTTGCAGGGCTTCCGGTGTTGATTTTTTTCTATTTACGTCCGGTGATCCGAACTCAGGGAACGATGCTCGTCTCCGGAATTAAAGCTTTTGGAAGCGGAAGCTCCTGGAAAACCATGCTTCGCCATATTCTTTTTGTTCTTCGCATGCTGGCCATTTCCTGTATCATCATTGCGCTGGCGCGGCCACAGACCGGCAGTGAGCAGCAACTCACCACCGGGGAGGGTATTGATATTGTTTTCTGTCTCGATATCAGCGGGTCCATGCTGGCGCAGGATTTTACGCCCAGCCGGATGGAAGCAGCGAAACAGGTGGCTTCTGATTTTATTGACCGAAGACCCACGGATCGCATGGGACTGGTGATTTTTGCCGGTGAGAGTTTCACGATGTGTCCCCTCACAACAGACCATGCCGTTCTTAAATCCCAGCTTTATAATGTGCAGAGCGGTCTGCTGGAAGATGGTACGGCCATCGGGAGTGGACTGGCAACCGGAGTAGAGCGTCTTCGTTCGTCCGTTTCAAAAAGTAAAGTGATTATTCTTCTTACAGACGGAGAGGACAACGGAGGCCGGCTGGATCCGAATACAGCAAAGGAAATTGCCAAGTCGTACGGCGTTCGCGTTTATACCGTAGGTGTGGGAACAGAGGGTTTTGCTCCTGTGCCGGTCCAGACCAGCAGCGGAGTAATCATGCAAAGAGAGAAAGTGAGTATTGATGAAAAATTATTGACGCAGATTGCCAATGAAACAGGCGGAAAATATTTCCGGGCCACGGACAATGAAAGCCTGGGTGCGATCTATAAAGAAATCGACCGGCTTGAGAAGTCCAAATATGAAGTCACCAGCTTTACGCACTATACAGAGAAATTTCTCCCTTTTGTGCTTTCCGCAATTATGTTTCTGGTACTTGAATGGATATTACGTTTCACGCTTTTTAGAAAATTTCCCTGACATGCACGCAAGGGTTTATAAATCCACGGGCAGCTGGTACACGGTGAAAACCGATGAGGGAGCGTTTTGCAAAGCGCGGATCAAGGGGATTTTTAAAATTGACGGCATTACTTCTACCAATCCCATCGCTGTTGGCGACTGGGTAAACCTCGAATCTGAAGCCGGCGGGGAAGAAGAAGGCATGATGATCACGGAGATCGATAACCGGAATAACTATATCAACAGGCAGTCGCCAGCCAACAAGCATCAGCACCATATTATTGCTTCGAATCTGGATCAGAGCCTGTTGCTGGCCACACTAAAAGATCCTAAAACCTCACAGGGCTTTATTGACCGTTTTCTGGTGGCGGGAGAGGCATTTCATATTCCTTCAGTTATTGTTTTTAATAAAGCAGATATCTACCGTCAGAAAGAGATGGTTGTTTTTGAAGAAAGAAAGGCGATGTATGAAACGGCCGGATATAAAGTAATCCTGATCAGCCTGGAAAATAAAACGGGGATGGAGGAGATGGAAAATATTCTCCGGAATAAAACGACCCTCCTGAGCGGGCATTCGGGTGTCGGAAAGTCTTCATTTATCAACCATATCGTGCCGGGTATGGTATTGAAAACACAGGATGTGAGTGGGTGGAGCGGTAAAGGCACGCATACGACCACGTTTGCCGAAATGTATGATCTGCCCCTGCTGAATGCCCATATTATTGATACGCCGGGGATTCGGGAGTTTGGATTGGTGGATATTCCGAAACAGGAATTATCACACTATTTTCCGGAGATGCGGGCGAGACTGAACGACTGTCAGTTTAACAACTGCCTGCATGTGAATGAGCCGGGCTGTGCCATAAAAAAAGCCCTCAATGAGGGCAAGTTATCGTTAGATCGCTACGTCAGCTATTGTATGATGCTCGATTCAATAGAAGCGAAAAGCTATTAGGAGGCAAGACGGTTGGCCGTATGAATCAATAGTTTTCCTTCGAGAAAATGGGCTACTTCCACAACGGCTTCATTATCTTTTCTTGGCGCTTCGCGAAATTTCCTTGGATAAATCGAAATGCCCGTATAGATATTGTAGTGCAGGGTGAGTACATGGCCTTTGAAAGAAAAGTCCCACATCAGCGAATCGAAATCGTCTGTTTTGTGGTTGAAATTCACATCGAGGTCGTCAGATAAAATATTGGCGACTTCATAAAAGCGTTTAAGGCCGCAATCGTCGTCGATAACTGCTTCGGTGCAACCGAAGTCGGTACGTAATGTCAGGCTCATAGTGGTGGGATTTAAATGGTTAACGGAGTACATAGGGATATTGGATTATAGGATTTATGCTTTGAATTTGGGTGCTTTGGGAACTTTTTCGCCGCTCAATATCCTTTCCGCTCCCACATTTTTACCGTTGGAAGGACAACCATACTGCGCTTTGCAGGAACTGAGGCTGCTGTATGCGGTGCATAGCAGGGCCAAAAAGAGGAAGTTTCGGGTTTTTTTCACTGGATACTGTTTGACTGTTTAAACCTACAAAATAGAACCGGCATTTGCAAAGAAGGGTACTGAAACTCGATGAAGAGAACAAAACCTTCGATGAACAGCCGGATATATAACGACTATCCCGGATTATTAATTATTGATTATGGATTATTAATTATTGTGTCGTCGGGAGATGGTTTCTCCTAATGTGTTAATAATCAATAAACACCAGAGTTTTAGGCTTTAGGCTTTAAGCTTTGGGCTTAAAAAGGCTTTAGGCTTTAGGCTCTCTAAACCAATCCGCATATTGAATGTAATTGTTGGCAATGCGGTCAATTTCCCCGTGGATGAGTTCCTGGGGTATATCCTTAAGCTTTCTGGCGGGTACGCCTGCGTAGATGGCACCCTGTTCCACTTTCGTGTTTTCCAGAACAACGGCCCCGGCGGCAATGATGGAATTACTGCCTATTTCCGCGCCGTCCATGATGATGGAACCCATGCCGATCAGTACATTATCCTGAATGGTACAGCCATGAATGATTGCATTATGCCCCAGCGAAACATTGTTTCCGATTACGGTCTTGGCTTTTTGATAAGTGCAATGGATGATCACTCCGTCCTGAATGTTTACTTTACTTCCGATCCGGATGGAATTTACATCGCCCCGAACCACCGCGTTAAACCAAACACTGCAGTCGTCACCCATTACTACATCCCCTACGATCGTGGCATTGGGGTGCAATAAATACGTTTTTTCCAAATCCTGGCGAAACGCCTTTTACGGGAAGAATGACTGGCATGGGGTTGATTTTTTATTAATCTAAAGTTAGTGCATAATGGTTGACGGTTGGCGGTTGGCGGTCTTTCGCGCCAGGTCTCGGATTAAATTTGGACTTTCGCCATCGTTTAACAAGCTTTATAAAATTCAAACTTCT
>CBDCCE010000025.1:0-184145 GCA_965214575.1 Puia sp. | reverse complement strand
GATTCGGTCTTTATAAAAAAACGGAGAACGGCGCCGGGAATGTGGCCGGTGAAGGCGCTGCATTTTTTCTGCTGGACAAAGAACCGGGTTCAGGTGCGCTGGCGATACTTGAAGACGTGCAAACGTTTTACCATCCGGAATCCACCGAAGCAGTGGAACATGCCATTGGGAATTTTTTGAACGAAAACGGAACCGCAATGGACGAGATTGGACTGGTACTTAGTTCTCAAACCGGTAATGCAGAAATGGACCGGGCTGATGAAATACTTTCAAAAAGTTTGTTCAGAAACAAAACCTGTTTTCCGTTTAAATCGTTGTGTGGCGACTATCCCACTTCTTCGGGCTTTGCGCTCTGGTTCGCCTCCCTCCTGCTCAGCAAACAGCAATCGCCTTCCTGGATGGCGGATCTCCGCTTTCCACTAAACAAAATTTTAATTCAGCACCGGAGTGGAAAAAGTCATCATAGTTTTTTCTTAATCAGCGCCCTTTGAACAGCCGGGGATTCAATATATTTTATATCCTGCTGATCCTTAGCTGGATCTGGGCGGACCGCTATATGAATATGGGTACCGCGGCATACGGATGGCTGCTACTGATTTACGTGAGCGTGTTGTTTTGCGGAAGTTATTTTATCCGGCTCGGGTTTTTTATGAAATCCATCTGTTCGGCTGATACACGGGAGAAGGTGATCGCGATCAGTTTTGATGACGGACCCGCGGCGGATAAAACAAATGCCATTCTGGATATCCTTCAGGCCAGTAAAACTGAAGCGGCTTTCTTTTGCATCGGCAAAAACATAAACGGCAAAGAAGATATTCTTAAAAGGATTACAACGGAAGGACATATCCTTGGCAACCACAGTTTTTCCCACCATCTTTTCTTTGATCTGTTTAGTCCAGGCCGGATGAGAAAAGATTTGCAGGAGATGAATCTGTTGTGTAAAAAAATAACCGGATTCCAGCCCCGCTTTTTCAGGCCACCCTACGGAGTAACTAACCCGAACCTGAAAAAAGCCGTTATACAATCCGGCATGATATCCATTGGGTGGTCCATCCGTTCTCTGGATACCGTTATTAAAAACGAGTCGCACCTGATTCACAAGATACTGTCTGCGCTCAGGCCGGGAGCCATTCTTCTGTTGCATGACAGTCAGGATATCACCGTGAGCGTGCTTCCGGATCTGATTAAAGGGATTCGTGAAAAAGGATACCGTATTCAGCGGCTGGATAAAATGTTAAACCTCAGTCCCTATGCATAAAATCATTGGCCTGGTTTGTCTGCTCGGCTGTTTTTACAGCTGCGAGGCTCAATATCCGGGTTATATTCCGATTGTTCACCCCGAGACGTTCAAAGAGGTATTTGCCCGGCAGACTGCACTTACCGAATCTGTACAGGCCGATTTTATTCAGGAAAAAAACCTTTCCATGTTATCGGAAAAAATCAGTTCTGCAGGTAAATTCTGGTTTCAGAAAAAAGACAAGCTGAGGATGGAATATATTCATCCCTATGCTTATATCATGATTCTGAATGCCGGAAAGATTTATATCAAAGACGGGCAGAAAGAGAACAGGCTGAGTGCAGGCTCTAACAAAGTTTTTCAACAGGTTAACAGAATATTACTCGATTGCGTAGGCGGAAATATGCTCAATAACCCCGACTTCCAGTCACGCGTATTTGAAAACAGCAGTTTTTATCTCATAGAATTAATTCCGACGACAAAGAACCTGAAAGACCTGTATAAAAACATTAATATTGTTCTTGACAGGAAAGATTATTCCGTACAGTCGCTGTCGATGGTTGAGCTGACAGGCGATGACACGAAGATCCATTTTCAGAATAAAAAATTAAATGCGCCGATCCCTGCTTCCGTTTTTACTATTCCTTAGCTGCTGCACCGGCGGTATGTCCTGCAGCAGGTACCGGCATATGAAGAAGATTCATACAGACGAATCCTGTTTGAGCAAACTGAAACCGGATTTTACCCATGTGGTTTATAAGACCTCCGTGGATGTGATTGGAAAACATATCAGCGGATTGCTGCTGATTAAGCTGATGCCGGACAGCAGTACGCGGATTGTTTTTTCGAATGCGTTCGGGTTTAAATATTTCGATTTCGGTTTTCTGGCAAAAGACAGTTTTACTGTTTACCAGATCATTCCGCAAATGAACAAGCAGCCACTGATTAAAACCTTGCGTAAGGACTTTGAGCTGGTGATGCTCAGAACAATGGAAAAAAGTTCTGGTTATGCGCTGGCGGACAGCGGCCTGATCTATCATGCTTATCCCCAGGTAAAAGGAGTAAACTATTATGTTACCGATTCTGCCTGCGGGAGACTGATTAAAATGCAAAGGGCATCGAAGAAAAAACCGGTTATGGAAGCGGTGCTATTTGGAGGCTCAGCGGGTGATTCGCCGGACAGTATATCGATCCGCCATCTTAATTTTGATTTTACAATTACCTTAAAAAAAACTTCCTGACTTGCTGTTAAATGATCTTTATTTTATCCGTTCACTGAATGAATCAGAACATTCCCTTCGCGCAGATGTGGAACTGGTTGCCAGTCACTGTATTTTCAAAGGTCATTTTCCGGGGCATCCCGTTTTACCCGGGGTTTGCATGATGGAAATGGTGACAGAAATACTGGGCAGCCACAAGGGCCGGCCCTTTAGTATTTCAGCTGCTCCCATGATTAAATTTTTGCTGATGATTAATCCGGAAACAGATCCCCTGATCGTATTTGAAATCAATTATGTGCCGGCAGGAGAAAAAATTCTCGCACACGGGAAGATTTTTTCCGTCAGCCGGATTTTTATGAAATTTAATTTCGTGCTTACCGCTATGTAGGCCGGCGGGTTAGTCAGAGCCATTTCCTCCATAGGTCTGATCTGACGCACCGTTGTTACCGGAGTCGCTGCCGGACTTTTCGGACTGCGGATCATTGTTCTCTTTGGAAGGCTTTTGATTATTGTTTTGTGGCGCCGGCTGCTGACCGTTTCCGTCGGGTTGCTGGGGACTATTATAATTTCTGTGGGAATTATAATAAAAGTCCCTTTTAGCCTGTATAATGGCCGCATCCCTGTCGTGTTTCAGCTGATTGATTTTCTGCCTCCTGTCCTTTCTGCTTAAAGAGGTATCGGCTTTCACATCCTGAATACGTGCTTCATAGTCGTTTTTGATTTCATCGATCTGGAGGGAAAGTCTGGATGGCATGGCGCCGTGTCCGTAATAGTATGGCGGATACGGGTATCCCCAGGGATTATAAAAACCGTAGTAAGGGAGATAAGGGCCGTAACCGAAACCAACTCCCACATAAGCCCTTGGATAGACCCTGATGGCCGAATATCCCACATGCCCGTGCTGGGCCATCACGCCCGCTGTAATTCCTAAAGAAAATACAATCATTAACATTCCCCTGCCTAAAAAACGGCGTTTGTTTCTCGAAAAATCACTCCTCTTCGTTTCCATAGTTTTCCTTTTCTATAATAGACGAAAAAAACTTCGAAAAGTTTATTAGATCTTTGCGGAATAACTTTTCGATAACATTCAGTGCGGGGCTGGTGCTGCCACCGGCTGCTGAACCTTTCCGATAAAAAAAGAAAAAGAAGATCCCATCCCGGGTGCAGACTTCACATCGATTTTGCCGGACATTTTTTCGACCAGTTTCTTTACTGTGGAAAGCCCGATACCAGTGCCATGGATTCCGAATTTATCGCGGGTACCGAGTGTGGTAAACAATTCGAATATTTTTTCCTGCTGTTCGGATGAAATGCCTTTGCCATTATCCTTTACCGTAAAGTAATAGTTCAGCGCATCCTGTGAAAAATCAATCTGAATACTGGCTT
This sequence comes from Puia sp., assembly GCA_965214575.1. GTDB lineage: Bacteria > Bacteroidota > Bacteroidia > Chitinophagales > Chitinophagaceae > Puia. The sequence continues at coordinate 180,302 of CBDCCE010000025.1, read as the reverse complement.
TTTCCTTGTCGGTATATTTCAGTGCATTCTGAAGAAGGTTCACGAGAATCTGTTCGAGGGCTGTTTTATTCACATATAAACGGGCGTCTTTTTCCGGCAGAACAATTTCCGTATCCGCATTTACCCTGAGCATTTCAATGATAGATTCCAAAAAAGGGTGCAGCAGAAAGTCCTCTGCCGTTTCGCTCAGCGCTTTCTCTGCCCGGTAATAAGCGAGGATGCCATCGACCAGGTTTCTGATTTTGAAAGAAGCCCGGTTAAGTACTCCCAGGAGCTGGTCGTTTCCTTCATCTATCGACCCGCCAAAATTTTCACGCAGCATCTCACTGGTTAATACAATGCTGGCCAACGGGGATTTAATATCGTGTGAAACCACATAAGCAAACTGCTGGAGCTCCTCGTTTCTCGATTCGAGATTTTCCTTCATTTCCCGGAGGTGAAAATTGGCCTTTCTGAGTTCAAAAAGCTGAACGACCTGCCTGGCCAGTATTCTCAGGGACTGTATCTGACTTTCACTGAGTTTTTTCGGTTTTTTATCCAGCACACAAAGAGTGCCCAGGGCCAGTCCCTCGGGATTGATCAATGGAATACCCGTGTAAAAAACCACATGGGGTTCGCCCTGAACCAGGGGATGGTCGCTGAACCGCAGATCCTCGCGCATGTCTTCGATTACAAAAGGATCCAGGGGGTGATTGATGGCATGAGAACAGAAAGCGAGGTCGCGTGCGATATCCGTGCCGGACAGAACCGTACCGGCCTTGAACAGCTGCCGTTGTTCGTCTATCAGTGTGATCAGGGATATCGGTGTCTGACAGATTTCGGAGGCCAGGTGGGTGATGTCATCAAATTCATTTCCCAAATCCGAATCCAGTATATGGTATTCCTTCAGGGCAGCCAGGCGCTCTTTTTCATTCAGCGGAATGGACGGTTTTTGCATGCTGTAAAATAAGAATTAAATGAACCGGATCATTGAACGAAATTTTCCACATAGGCCGGCGTTTTTTCAGCAGGCACATAGATTTTGAAAAAATCGTTTTCCCAGACCTGACGGTACTGGTAGGTTTTTAGAAAATCATTTAAATAAGCGGTTGCTTCCGGGCGGAATTCATATTCTTCCGAGGCGTTGTCGGGCCAGTTAGTACCGATGGTGCTTCTTTTTTGCATAATCACCACCGGACAGATATGGGTTTCGTAAAGGGATTTGTACAACTGCTGTTTGAACATCCCGTCATCATACAGCCAGACCCATGAGTTATGCATATAGGGTTTGGTATCCGTCAGGTAATAATACATCGGGATACAATCGTAAGCCAGCACATAATCTTCCGGCTTTACAAACAAAGCACTTTCTGCGAGCAGTTCATTGATTACCCTGGCCCTTTTCTCCGTGGTATAAATACCATGCATATGCGGATTGTTTATCTGGAAACGCATGGCGGAACGATTGGCGCGGTCGAAGTAAGGATAAAAATAAGTGATGCTCAGTATATAAATCAGGGTAAGGTATATGCAGGCGTTCCGTAATCCGGTCATCTGTTTTACATCAATCACCTGTTCATAGGAATGCTGGCTGTTTTCGCTTACGATGACGCGGCTGCTCAATGCGCGGATATTGAGCAGAAAATCCACTGTAATCGGTACGATAATCCAGACCGCATATTTACCCAGGGTCATCAGTACAAAACTGTTTCCTATGGGCATCACCAGCAGCATCACCGATCCGATGGCCGCGAGAATCCGGAGATTCTTGGGCTGACGACCGGTGATGATCAGAAATCCGACAAGCAGGCTGGTGCCGGCGTAAAACAGAAACAGGTAGAACCAGAAATCCGGATCTTTTTTTGCCAGGTAAATACAGATCGCCGTAAGTATAATCAGAATACTATATTTCAAAATCTTCAGAAAAGGAATGATCGACGGAATGTCCTTTTTTAGTCTTCTCCAGGCTGCGGCAGAACTCCATAGCGCCACAATGAATCCCATGGAAATGGAAATGGCTTCGCCGTAATGAAGCAGGTACTGCCTGATCATGGCATAGGGACCGTGAGGATTTTCCTTGCCACCTACGGCATGCCGGGCCTGTTCCAGGCTATTCAGAAAAATGACGTCGTGATGCATTGATTTCATTATCATCAAGAGAACGACCGACATAAAGGCAAATCCGAGAAGGAAGAGGACGGACTGACCGATCACCTGGCGAAGGTTATTTCTGTTGAGATAACCGGAAAACCAGATCGCCAGCAGGAGTGTCAACCCCAGTATGTTGGGTAAACGGGAAAAAGTATTCAGAGAAATAAAAATGCCCGAAACAATCAGGAGGGAAGGTTTTTCTTTCGTCAGGCCGGAAAACATAAACCAGGCAGCACATATAAAAAAAAGAGCGGTTACATCTCCATAATTGATTTCTTTAACCGCCGTGGTCAGAAAAAGGAGTATAAGAAAAAGCGATAACCGCAGGGGGCCTGTGTGCAGGTATTTCTTCAGCATATCATAGCTGATCCAGAATGTAATAGTGGTAAAAAGAACACCTGCCAGCCGAAGGCCGAGCAGACCCAGTCCCGGAAAAAACTTCAGCCAGACACCACCGATAATTCCGGTGAACCAGTAAGGGAAATTATATTGAACGGTGCCGGGATCGCTGAATATTCTGGAATAGAAATCGGCATCAAAGCCGGAGTCAGCAAAATCAAGTCCCTGAAAGATAAAAATGATCTGAACAAAAAGGACCAGCACAAAAAAAAGCTTGTCGTTCATCCCATCGAAAAAATCTTCCAGATAACTTCTGCGCATAGTAAGGATTCGGGTTTAGGACTAAATAAGAATCAGGGATATATGATTATTTTTTATAACCTGATATCGTTGAAGGTAATAATTAAAGGGGAAAAATTATTTACCTGAAGGCAGTTCTTTGTATAATATTATCTGAGGTTTTTCTTCCACTGCCAGGCTGATTTTACCGTGGATGACGGGGAGGATTCTGTCTTTTCCTGACTCTGAATCATCCATGAAACGGATCTGGTGCACGGATTGGGCAGAAATGTCGCCGGTTTCGAGCGTCCAGGATTGGATCCGGCTGCCATTTGTAGTCGGTTTGTAAATAAAGCAGGCCACTGAATCGGGATTTTCAATGTTTCGATAGCGATACACCCAAACGTCCCCATCCTCCCGGATAATTTTATCGGGCCGGTAAGCCCCCAGCCGGTTAACCAGGGTGCTGATATAATACCAGCCTGGATAGGCATGGGTTTGACCGTCGGGCAAAGTTCGTAAAATGCCACTGGTCAGGTAAACGCGCGGATCATCCGGCGGGTCAGCATCTCTCAGCCAGTACAGTATATACGCATCGAAGCCTGAAAAGAACGTCGCATTGATAGAACGGAGAAGCATGATGGCCTGACTCTGGGCAGTTGACTGGCCGGGAATCTCCGGTGTGGACTGCCAGGAAGCCGCTGATTTATCGTATCCGTTTTCGCCGAGGAAGCATTTCACCTCGGGAGCGATACGGAAGCTGCAGTCGGCCACTTTAGTCAGTTTCTGACGCATGGAGTCAGCTTCGGGCGAAATACCTTTTTTACCGTTCCCGGCGTAATAGTGATATTGAATGCCTCCTTTCCAGATAAACTGCTGGTCGTTTCGCAGGTTTTCGGAAAGTAACCGATAGGTTTTGACCCGGTTTGTGTCGAGACCGATCAGGCCACTCATCATCAGCCGCGAAGAAGAATCGGCTGCGTGAATACCTGTATGCTGCCCCGCTCTCCCCTCGTCCCCGTCCCAGTCGGTTGTACTTTGGGCATAATATTCAACCGGGCTGCAGTACCGGTTTCCGACCCAGGTGGCATCTTCTTCATTGCCATTTTCAAAAAGGGAAAAAGAACGACGACCGGAGGTTCTCGGCTTATTGGAAATCAGCAGCAGATTGCTGTCGAGCTTTTCATATCCGAAGAATGCGGCCATATTCCACATCATCTGTCCATGCCTGGAATAACTGGCGGGATCTTCTGTATTCATTCCCGGCCGGTTGAGCGGACGATCTTTGTCGGTAAAGCCCAGCTTGTTCATCCATGCAGATACACCGCGTATACTGAACCAGATATTACCGTCATTGACATGTTGCAGTGTATCGATGTCGAAAATATATTTCTGCTGCTCCCGGTTATAATAACCGTAGTGCAGCATGTTGAATTTTAGATCTGAGGTATCCGAGACCGCCTGATTGTCGAAGTCCAAGGCGAAATTATACAACCGGCTGTAGTGAAAGGGCCTGAGCCAGCGGGGCTCTTTTTCCATGATATAATTCACTCCGAGAAAATGATCCAGTCTCGTTTGCGTAAAACCCTTGTGTCTGCTGAAGTCCTCCGACGGCTGAACTTCTTTTGTGGGTGTTCCATAGATGACCATTTCCGTTATCGCCGATTCGTAACTGCTGAAACGAATCATTAAAAAACGGCTTTCTTCGCCGACTATAATTTTCTTCCAGCCCCATGACCCTGAACCGGAAACCGTCTGATAAGAAAAGACCTTATTCCATTTTTTAAGGTTGCCCGTGTAGATCCACAGACTATCGGCCGTATGTGAGCGGTCACAGATATAAATCTCACTCACCCGCCAGGGAATTTGCAGATCCGCAACGATCCGGTTACCCGTGGATCCGTGAAAGTAAATAGAGGGATGAATGGTCGGCTGACAATTGGTTACCGGAATAATTCCCTCACCCGGCTTTTCATTTCGTGGATCCACGAATGCATTTTCATCAAAAAGATTAAAGGGATTACCTCCACCGCCAAAAGAATAACCACTGAGATCAAAGACCTGTGAGCGGCTCAGTCTGATTTTCTGTGGAACGATACCGGCATCCGATGATTTTGTTTTGAATCTTTCGTTACATGCGGTGAGCAGGGAAAGAATAAAAATGAACCACGCGATCCTTTTGTGCATGCCTTACTATTTCTTTTTATTATTCAGCAGCATATAGCGGGAGGTTTCATAAAAAGATCTGGCGAGCACCGATAATTTATGGAGGCTGTCGGGCTGATCATTTTTGTTTACCGGATCGTTTCCGGTCAGGGAATACATATCCTCCTGTCTGGTATGCAGGTTCGCGCGATAGAGATAAGATCCCAGCAGCAGGTCGATATATCCCTGGTCCGGATCATATAAAAAAGAAAAAGCCTTGTTGCTGTCATAAGCCGAATCCAGGAGATCGCGACCCAGGGTTGTATTCCGGTAACTGATACCTGCGAGTCCCGCGGCCGTGGGCAGCAGATCCAGCTGGGATACCAGCTGATGTTTTCTGGCGGGCTGTATACGGGAAGGTGAATAGAAAAGCATGGGCACATGCATATTGTCCAGTCTTTCGTTTGTCCATGCCCGTGGGAACATCGCACCGGCATCACCGGCAATGCCATGGTCTCCTACAAAAACGAAAATGGTATTGGAAAAATAATTTTCCTTTCTGGCTGCTTCGATGAATTTTGAAAAACTGAAATCCGTAAACCGGAAGGCATTCATTTCCTCATTGGATTCAAATCCATAAGCCTTCAGGGAATCGGTGGGCACCTGTCGTTTATGGAACTCATTCAGATCCTCCTCAGGAATCGTGTAGGGACGATGGTTATCGGCTGTTTGTATTACGGCAAAAAAAGGAGATGACTGCTTTTTCAGCACCTGATTGGCTTCGAGGAAAAGGTTTTTATCACTTATTCCCCATACGTCAATCTTTGATGCCTTATAGTCCTCCTGTTCATAGAGATGCAGACCGGTAATATTATTTTTCAGCAGACCCTGGATATTTGCCCAGCTGGCAGAACCACCTATAAAATAAAATTTGTCGTAACCCTGAAAATCGTTGATGATGGAATGCTGATCCACTGCTCCGGGATTGCGGCTGGTGGTACTATTGTCTCCGACGTCGGGGATTCCGGTGAGCACGGCCCAGACACCGCGCGCTGTTCCATAGGAAGGCGTGAAACACTGATCAAAAAAAACACCCTGATCGCAAAGGGTTTTGAAAAATGGCGTTGTATTCAGCGGGTTTCCCCACATGGAACTTTTATAGGCGCTGAATGATTCACAGATCACTACCACCACATTGGGTTTCACTGCGGGCGGGGTCCGGTTCACTACCCGTGTATAATTGAGATCGGAAGAGTCGCGGGAAAACCGAAATAAGGTTTGAGAACGGGGTAGGCTTTTTTTACGGATTCCAGGTTGTATACGGCGCTCCTGAATTTGAGACTGCTGAAAAAAGACTGGTAAGGATTGAGCGCAAGATTGGCGCGGTAATCGTTACCCAGACTGAAGGCATTGCTCCATCTCAGGTTATACTGTCCGATATTCCCAAAAATTCCCAGGCCCAGCAAAATGAAACTGACCAGCACCCAGAGCCATTTCTTTTTTGGCTTGCTATCTTCCCGCGAAGCGGAAATGCTATTGTATGAACGAATCAGAAGCCAGTATACCAGCCAGCTGATGATCAGAATGGCAAGAATCATCCGGATGACGGGGTAGTTCTGCCAGACCAGTGTAAGGGAAATTCCTGCATCCTGCAGATAATTAAGCACACTGGCACTCAGCCGCAGATTGAGGTATCCGTAATGAGCAAAATCAACGGTGTAAATAAAAGCCGTTGCGAAACACGCGATGCCCAGCAAAATAAAAAAAACGGATTTTGCCCGGCGCGACCGAAAAGGATCAGAAAAATTGAACATGCCAAAAACCAGCATGGCTTCGAGTAAAATACATACCATTTTAAGGTCAAACCTGAACCCTAGAAGAAAAGTACTTCCCAGTGTTGACAATGGGTTTCCGGCATGATTGAAAACAAAATAAAAAACCAGTCGCAGGATGCCCATCCATAGTAAAAAAATAATACCCACAGCCAAAATCCAACGAATCAATTTAGGTATCTTTAGCCCTGTATACATAATCTTGAATATGGGGATTAAAATTAGAGCAATTATTCTGCAATCATGATTTTACTCCTTGGAGGTTTTAATACTCTGGTTCCCGGGCCGGTACTGCAATTTGATCACTGGCTTTTCCATAAAATAAACCAGGTTTGGATAAATCCTTTTTTTGATTTAATCCTGCCTTTTGCGAGGCAACAGGAATTCTGGTACTTCTTTTATCTTTTCCTGCTGGTGTTCGGATTATACAATTTCGGCATCAGGGGATGCTGGTGGGCCATCGGGTTGATCATGACCGCCGTCATCAGCGATCTGTTCAGCAGTTCGCTGATAAAAATGATCATTTTCCGATTCCCGGCCCTGCCGGGATCCGGATCTGGCCGATCAGGTTCGGGTACTGGTAAATTATTGCCCCCAAAGCTCCAGTTTCACCAGTTCCCATGCCTGCAATCATTTCGCGGCCGCTTGGTTTATTTTTATAACTTTAAATCAAACCGGTTCCTGGCGTTGGTTGTTGTTCCTTTGGGCATTTGTTATTAGTTATGCCCAGGTTTACGTTGGGGTTCATTTCCGCTCGATATACTCGGTGGCGCGGTGATGGGTAGTGCAATTGGATATGGCATGAGTATATTTTTCACGAAAAAGTTTGGAACCCTTTCATTAAAGTAGAACAAGCATGGCTTCTCTTTTTATTCTTTTCTGCCTGATTCTTATAAACGGTTTGTTTGTGATGGCCGAGATTGCCCTGGTTTCTGCGAGGAAATCCAAACTCGAGGACATGTCTTCAAAGGGAGATGTGAAAGCCAAAGCGGCTCTCCGGCTGACCGAAAATCCGGAGCTGTTTCTTTCCACAGCACAAATCGGAATAACCCTGATTGCCATCCTGACGGGGTATTATTCGGGTGAAAAATTCAGCGAATATCTTCAGCCCACCATAGAGAAAATACATTATCTCCAACCCTATTCAAAGAGTATATCCACGGGGATTATTGTTATCCTGGTTACTTTTCTTTCCATTTTATTCGGGGAACTGATTCCCAAAAGAATCGGCTTGCTGAAAGCGGAACGTATTGCACGTATAGTGGCCGGTCCGATGAAAGTGTTTTCACAAATCGGATATCCCATTGTGGCTCTGCTGAACTGGCTGAGTGGACTGTTCTTCGTTTTGTTTGCCATAAAACCTTCTCCCGAAGGCAATGTAACAGAAGACGAAATCAAAGCCATTATCAATGAAGGAACCGAACAGGGAACCATTCAGGAAGCGGAACAGGAAATCATTGAACGCGTGTTTCACCTGGGAGACCGGAACATCACGTCTTTGATGACGCACCGCAGCGATATCATCTGGTTCGATCTGAATGAAACGGAAGAAATGATCAAGGAAAAGATATTGAGAGAGCCGCATTCCGTGTACCCCGTCTGCGATGGTGAAATTGACAATATCAAAGGGATGGTAACGATCAAGGATATGTATGTGGCTGACGATTCAACACCCTTTAAGGATATGATGACCCAGGCGCTTTTCGTTCCTGAAAACAATACAGCCTATCAGATTCTGGAAAAATTCAAAGAGACAAAAACGCATAGCTGCTGTATTGTGGATGAATATGGAAGCATGCTCGGATTGATTACGCTAAATGATATTCTTGAAGCCCTGATAGGCGACATACCGCAGCCGGATATGGTGGACTATGAGATTGTAAAAAGAGAAGACGGCTCCTTTCTCGTTGACGCGCAGATTCCTTTTTATGATTTCCTGGATCATTTCGATAAAACCGAATGGATGAATGAGGGAGAGCACGAATTTGATACCCTGGCCGGATTTATTTTGCATCAGCTGGAACATATTCCCCGAACGGGCGAAAAAATGGAATGGAAAGACTTTAAGTTTGAAATTATTGATATGGATGCGCAGCGTATTGATAAAGTCCTCGTCATTGAAAAACAGGATTCCGTAAAACCAGACTAATTCGTAGACCCGTCTACATATTTTACTTTTTTCTTACCTGCATTTTTCTTCTCGAAATCCTGAACCACTTTTGGCTTTACCATGGTTTTTGCAGCCAGTTTAGTGGAGTCAGAACCTGAATCGGATTTTGCCGTTTCCAGTTTACCCATCGTGTAAGTCTGCGTTTTGTCTATCATTCCGGTGGACGGGTTATAAAATTTCCACTGGCCGTGCCGTATCGCCACCCCTTCATTTTTCACAATCACCGTTTTATATTCATTCAGGTGATCAATATCCTCTATTTCCAGGGTATCATAGAGTTTGTCGGGATTTAAAGCTCTCCAGGATTCTTCCCTGACCAGTGCTCCCGAGCGGGTAAAATATTGACAGTTTCCATCCTTATTCCCCCAGCGGTAGAACTCCAGTCCGGTCAGGTCACCGTCGAGGCTATAAATCCGCCAGGTGCCCTCTTTGCGATTATTCTTATACTCCCCTTCTTCTTCAAAGCCCGGTTCCCCGCGTACTTCGTCGGTACGGATAACCCACTTGCCCTGACGCAGGTTTTTTGCATCCACTTTATCGAGGGTATCACCCTTGACGCCAATGACAAAGCTGCCTGCCTGAGCGAGGCCTTTAAAGGAGCAGGTGACCATAAGAAAAAACAATATTTGCTTCATAAGAAACACTTGTATCAAAAAACGATCCGGCCGGTCAATTGTTGCAGGCGCCGGCTGACTATATTTGCAACCTTAACAAGTTGTTATGCTGAAAAGTATTGTATCCTTTCTTTTGATAATCAATTGTTTACACGGGTTTGGGCAGCCTAAAACCATAACTCAGATCAAAGCAGAAATCGAAAAATCGACAAATCCCCCGCTTTATGTAAAGGATATACTGAAGAAAAAATTTAAGCTGGATACAGTGATGGTCACGCGAACCACTCATTTCAACAGTCTCGCGGATAGTCTGGCTTACCGCGGAATACTTAAAAAAGTATATGGCCCCTTTAATATGCAGGGGCAGAAATTTCTGGTGCAGATACTGGCCCGCCTGCCGAATACTTTTTACAGAATAAGTCAGATTTTTATAGACACCACTATTTTCAGGTACAGGATTGCGGATTCGCTGGGCAATTCCATTGTGAATAAGGTAAAAAACCATCAGGATAGCTTTGAACACCTGGCGCAGACCTATTCCATGGGGGGTGAGAGCGCGACCAAAGGAGATCTGGGATGGGTAGCTAAGGGAAGTATACTGCCGGCCATTGATAAACAGCTCAGTAAGTCAAAGAAAGGGGATGTATTTATGGTTTGGTCGGCCAATGGTGTACATATCATTAAACTTACGGAAGTCCCCAGACAGGACAATGGCGTAGCGCTGATGATGCGCATATTCTTATAGGAAATACATCAGGCCCAGCTCATATCCTTTAAGTCCCAGACCGGTAATCGTACCCACGCATTTGGCTGCAATAAAAGAACGAAGACGATAATCTTCCCGTGCAGCTACATTGCTGATATGAATTTCAATGACCGGCGTTTTTATGGCTGCAATGGCGTCACCGATGGCAATAGAAGTATGCGTATAGGCTGCAGCATTCAACAGCACCCCGTCGTAGCCCTGTCCCACCCGTTGCAATTCATTGATCAGTTCCCCTTCCACATTGCTCTGAAAATAATCGATCTGCACAGAAGTAAATTTTTCCTTCAGGGAATGGAGAAAGTCTTCGAAAGTCTGCCTGCCATAAATACCGGGTTCCCTTGTTCCCAGCAGATTGAGGTTGGGGCCATTGATAATCGCAATCTTCATGCAGTAAATATAAGTAATTCAAAAAATGCCGGGTTACTTCCGCGTGCTATGGGAAAAACGATCGGTCAGTTGTAATATCCATGGTCTGGGCGGGTCGGGCAGCGGATCCGGTGACAGGTATTTGGTGGAAGAATTCACCATAAACCGGGAGCTGCTGTCGGCCAGCTGGGTTTCACTGAACGGAATTCCATTTTCAATGAATCTTGCACGATTCGAAGTATAATAGGTAAACTGAACGGGTATTGTTTGTCCGCTGGCTTTCAGCTGACGGAGTTCGTACCTGATCAGCTCTGAACGGTAGTAGGTATAGGGAAAGGAAACCAGGCAAAAAGAAATATTCACCAAAGCAATCAAATAAATAAGGTTTCGCCAGCGGGATAACTTTTTCCGCTGGTCTGCTTCGGAAGCAATCAGCAAAATAACCGGCACAAACCAGAGTTGCGGTACATAACGGGCAAACCAGGCTTCGGAAATGACAAATACGGAAACTATGATTGTGCCGAGGAGCAAGAGGACCGGAATCCACTCCTTCCGTTGTTTCAGACCCGCAAAAAAAACGGCGAAGATGACAATGGCGGCAATACAGATGCCGCTGAAAAAAGGACCAAATCCTGACATATGCACCACATAAGGTTTGGCCGCGTTACGTATATCTGTTTTATTAAAAGTAAAAGGAATTTTTGCAGGTATGACGGGATTTTTGTCCTGATATAAATGCAGATCGTCGGTATGGGAGAAAAAAGAGATGACAAATTTACTGAAGCGATTGCGGTGCAGGAATGAGTCCGGTGTCTGCTTTGCCGCTTCTGACTGGAGCATTTTCATCCCGGGATACATCGGATCATGATACTCCACCGTATTGATTACATAAGGAAAATAGCCAACTACGACAACGGCAAAAACAGCAGCCAGGGCACAGACCATCGCTAACTGAAAAAAAGTCTTTCTGCTTTTGAAAAGCAGGAAAATGAACAGGAGGCCAAACACAAACACCGCAGCAAAAACGATTGCCGTGAATTTGATATTGATCACGACAACAAGAATGGACGCCAGAAGCATCCCGTAATACCTGCTCATATCAAACCACAAAAAACAGGCAACCGCCATCAGACAAAGCAGGTAGGAACATAACTGGCCGTCCACATAGGTACTGAGTAACTGGTAAAAAGAAACAGGGTTGAAAGCCAGCAGTGTGCTGAACAGCAGGTTTTTTTTAAAACTGAAATAGTCAAGTCGTATAAAAAAACCAAGAGAAAGGCAAAAAGACGCAGCCAGAATGATAAAATTGGTTGCCTTGGTGGTTTCGATCCGGTTTGTGAGTGCATAAATCGCGGCCTGAGGTGCTTCTACTCCTTTACCATAATGATTCAGCCAGATGGCCTGATTTAAACCGGGGGGCAGTTCCTTTTTGAAGGGATTCCATCCGGCCTTCATTTGCAGCGAAGATTCCAGATGATACATCTGGCCGTCGAAAGAAATATCGTAAAAAAGGCCGGCGATCAGAATGGAAAAGAGGATGATAAACAAAATCACCATCGTAGTTCTCAGAAAGAGGGGTTTATATCCCGACGCATCAAAATGCCGTGCCGCAAAGTAATTTACGAATAAGGATAAAAGGAGACCCAGGGGGAAATGCCAGGGCGCCAGAGGATAACCACTGATGAAAGTGAGGGACAGAACGATAAAAGTAAAAGCAATGGCATTTAAGAGGCCGGAGCCGATCAAAAACCATTGATTGGCGTTGCGAAGGGTTAAGGACTGAATCTTGGTCATTAGCCTTAAAAATAAGCAATCCCGGTTATTTTTTTAATTCAATTCCTTGGACTATCTTTGTCCATCAAGTTTGTAGACTCCTGCCATGCACCTGACTGTCATCTTCGTATGTATTTGTTCACCCTGTTGCAAGGGAACCTGTTGTTGAGACCATATCCTCAGCCGCCCTCTCTTTTTTCCTTTTCTAAACAGGTTTTTTGATACATGGACACAGCAGCAGACATACTCAATTCAAATTTAAGCAGCCAGATTCGCGGCCTTTCCATCAGGGATGTACTTCACCTGTTTACCGAGCTATTTCCGGGACAGGTTTGTTTTTCTACCAGTTTCAGCGTGGAGGATCAGGTTATTCTTCATCATATTGCCGCAGAAAAATTGCCGGTGCATGTTTTCACTCTGGACACGGGCAGATTATTCAGTGAAACCTATTCTGTCTGGACAACTACCAGAGAAAAATACGGAATTCCCATTCAGGCCTATATACCGGATGCCCGGCAGCTGGAATCTTATGTCAATACAAAAGGCCCAAACGCTTTTTATGAGTCAGTCGAAAGCCGGAAAGCCTGCTGTTTTATCCGGAAAGTGGAACCTTTAAAAAGGGCACTGAACGGACAGAAAATCTGGATTACCGGTATTCGTGCAGAGCACTCGGGTGACCGGAGCCAATTGCATTTGCTGGAATGGGATGAAGGCAATCAACTCAATAAATACAATCCGCTCCTTCACTGGACAAAGGAAGAAGTGAACCGGTATATTTCAGAAAACAATGTACCCTATAATATTTTACATGACCGGGGGTTTGTCAGCATCGGATGTCAGCCCTGCACCCGGGCCATTAAACCGGGTGAGGAATTCAGAGCCGGAAGATGGTGGTGGGAAGATGCGGACAGGAAAGAGTGCGGGCTGCACGAACATTCAATTACACAAAACGTGAAACTGTGATAGTATGGATTATTTAGACGAACTGGAAAGCGAAGCGATTTATATACTCCGTGAAGTAGCTGGTCAGTTTGAAAAACCGGCGTTGCTTTTCAGTGGTGGAAAGGATTCTATAACCCTGGTGCACCTGGCATTAAAAGCGTTCCGTCCCGGAAGATTTCCATTTCCACTGGTGCATATTGACACGGGACACAATTTTCAGGAAGCGCTTGACTATCGTGATCGTCTCGCTGTGGAAATCGGTGAAAAACTGATCGTACGAAAGGTGGAAGATACGATCCGGACCAAATCGCTGAAAGAACCCGTAGGGAAATTCGCCAGCCGGAATGCCCTTCAGACCTATACCCTGCTCGACACGATTGAAGAGTTTGGGTTTGACGCCTGTATTGGCGGAGCAAGACGTGATGAAGAAAAAGCCCGCGCCAAGGAAAGGATTTTTTCTGTCCGGGACGAATTCGGTCAATGGGATCCTAAAAGGCAAAGACCTGAACTCTGGAACATTTATAATGGTAAAATTCAGAAGGGAGAAAACGTGAGAGCCTTTCCGATCAGCAATTGGACCGAACTGGATATCTGGAATTATATCCGGCGTGAAAAAATTGAATTGCCCAGCATCTATTTTTCTCATGACCGTGAAGTGATTTCACACGAAGGGCAACTGGTTGCTGTATCCGGTTTTATTCAACTGGAAGCAACGGACAAAGTGATGCGGAAAACGGTAAGATACCGAACCGTAGGGGACATGACCTGTACTGCAGCGGTTGAATCTACAGCCAGCACAATCGATGATATCATTCAGGAGATCATACTCACGCGCACCAGTGAACGCGGTGAAACGCGCATAGATGATAAACTTTCTGAAGCTGCCATGGAAGACAGAAAAAAGAACGGGTATTTTTAATCAAATTATTTTTTCGGATGGACCTTTTACGATTTATAACGGCAGGCAGTGTGGACGACGGGAAAAGCACCCTGATCGGGCGATTACTGTATGACAGCAAAAGTATTCTCAGCGATCAGCTGGAAGCGCTGGAAAAACAAAGCAGGAATAAAGAAGAAGGCTCTATCGATCTGGCCCTGCTGACTGATGGTCTCCGTGCCGAAAGGGAACAGGGTATTACGATCGATGTAGCGTATAAATATTTCTCCACACCCAGGAGAAAATTCATTATAGCAGATGCGCCCGGGCATATACAATATACCAGAAACATGGTTACAGGTGCATCCAATGCGCAGCTCATGATTATTCTCATTGATGCGAGAAACGGGATCATTGAGCAAACCCGCCGCCATACCATCATTGCCTCTCTGCTGAATATGCCCTTTGTGGTGGTTGCCATCAACAAAATGGATCTCATAGAATACTCCCAGGATGTGTACAACAATATCGTGATTGAGTATGCTGCCGTTGCGAAGTCCCTGGGTCTTAAAAATATTAGTTTCATTCCCATCAGCGCACTGAATGGTGACAACATTGTAGACAAATCTGCCAGCATGGACTGGTATGAGGGGCCCTGTCTCCTGGATTTCCTGGAGAAAGTGTCCATTGATTCGGAAACGAATCTGACGCATGCCCGCATGCCCGTTCAGTATGTGATCAGGCCACAAACCGAAGAACTGCATGACTATCGCGGATATGCGGGTAAAATTATCAGCGGTATATACCGGGTTGGAGACGAAATACTGGTTTTGCCCGCGGGATTAAGCAGCAGGCTGAGCCGTATTGAAACCAATTTGAAAGATGTGGATGAAGCCATTGCCGGACAAGCCGTGATTCTTCACCTGGAAGACGATATTGATGTCAGTCGCGGAGATGTATTCGTAAAAAAAGAAGATCAGCCCCTGCTGGGACAGGACCTGGAGGTTCTGCTCTGCTGGATGGACAGCAAGCCGCTTAAAGCCGGAAATAAATATCTGCTGCAGCATAATAGCCGTATTGTGAAGTCGGTCGTGAAAGAAATCGAATATCGTCTGGATGTCAATTCGCTCGAAAAAGTACAGGGCGTGGATACGGTAGGGCTCAACGAAATAGTCCGCGCTAAAATCAGGACCGCTTCACCACTAGCCTACGATATTTATAAAGAATTACGTGTTAACGGAGGGTTGATACTGATCGATGAAACGAGTAACGTAACCGTGGGGGCCTGTATGATTCAGCAATCATCATAAAAAGACTGACCATCAATGAACCAGAACAAACCCATTCAAAAAGTAATTATTGCCGGAGCAGGACCCGGTGATCCGGAACTGATCACTGTAAAAACGGCCAGGCAGTTAAGTGAGGCTGAAGTGATCATTACGGACCGACTCGTCAGTGACGCAATCCTCGAAGCCTATGTGCGGCCGGGCGCGCTGGTTCTGCATGCCGGAAAACAGAGAAAAAGAGAAGGTTCCACACCACAGCATATAATTAACGAACTGCTGGTGGACTATGCGTTGCAGGGCAAAAAAGTTCTGCGGCTCAAAGGCGGCGATGTGTCCGTTTTTTCAAATCTTCTGGATGAATTACAGGCGCTCAATAAATACGGAATTCCCTATGAAATTATACCGGGAATCACGGCGGCCTGCGGGGCAGCAGCCTATTCTGGCATTCCATTAACGGCCCGAAATTATGCACAGGCTGTACGTTTTCTTACCCTGCACAAAAATGAAATGATACCTCCTTCCTACTGGAAAGAACTGGCAAAATCAGAAGATACCCTCGTTTTTTATATGTCGGGTTACACGACAGACGAATTGGTGAAACAATTAGTTCTTCAGGATATTGATCCGGAGACTTATATCGCAGTGATTGAACAGGCAACTACACCTTTGCAGAAAGTATTCAATACCCGCATTCATCATTATGAAAGAGAATTCGGAAACAGGAACTATGTTTCGCCCACGCTGATTATTGTTGGAAAAGTAGCCGGCCTTCATCAGGAATTCAGGTGGTTGCCGGAAACAGAAAAAGAAAGTCAATTATATTTTAAACCCGTTACGAAAAATAAGGAACAGGAGGTTAGAGCATGAGCCCGGAAAAAAAGAAACAAATCAGGGAATTCATTGATTCTCTCGAAAAGCAGGACCAGATCTGGACCAGCGGATACCTGGACGCTGTACTGAACGGAACGGTGTCGCCTGATCCTGTTTCCGGCAAACCTGCTGTTGAAAGCAAAAAAATTACTATTGCCTATGGTACGGAATCGGGCAACTCAAAAAAAATAGCCAGTGTATTTGCCACCCGCGCAAAAAAAGAAGGCCTTCATACCAAGGTGGTCAGCCTGGATCAGTACCGGATGGCCGATCTTTCAAAAGAAGAATATTTCCTGACTGTCATCAGTACGCAGGGTGAAGGCGAGCCTCCGGCCTCAGCGAAAAAATTCTATGATCACATTCATCAGAATGGATTCAAGCTGCCCAAATTAAAATATGGTGTCCTTGCGCTGGGTGACACTTCATACCCCATGTTCTGTAAAGCCGGCGAAGATGTGGATCAACAGCTGGGTCATCTCGGCGGGGAACGCATCATCGACATACAAAGATGTGATGTTGACTATGAAGTGGACGCAGCAAACTGGATGCACGACGTGATTCAGAAATTAAGTGGTGCTCAGACTGCGGTACCCGACAAAGCCAAATCAGCCGCCAAGCCGGCCGGTAAGAAAATATACCAGGGAGAAATTCTGAGTAATATCAATTTGAATGACCGGGGTTCCTCCAAACAAACCCATCATATCGAGATTGCCAGCGAAGAGGTCTATTATAGGCCCGGCGATTCACTGGGCATCGTACCGCAGAATCCCCTGACCCTGGTTGAAGCCATTATTTCCATTACGGGAATCGATGCGGAAAGAACTTTTGTGCACAGGAATGATACTTATTCCGTGTACGAATTACTACACAAGAAGCTGAATATAGTATACCTGCCGGAACGGGTTGTGGCCAAATATGCGACGCATGTCGGAAGGGATATCCCGGTGGTCAGAACCAGCCTGCTCGATCTGATTAAAAATTATCCGGTGACAGATGCCGGGCATTTTGAAATGTTTTTACAGCAGCTGGAACCCACTACCCCACGTCTGTATTCCATTTCTTCCTCACTCGAAACAGTAGATGGGGAAGTTCACCTGACTGTAGCCAGAGACGCATTTTCACTGGCCGAGGAATTGAAATACGGATTGTGTTCCGATCATCTGTGCAGTCTTAAAGCCGGCGATAAAATAGAGTTTTATATTCATCACAATGATCAGTTCAGACTGCCGGAAGATGACAGGGACATTATTATGATTGGACCCGGTACCGGTATCGCACCATTCCGGGCATTTTTGAGTGAACGGGAATCAGCCGGCGCAAGTGGAAAAAACTGGCTGTTCTATGGCGACCAGCATTTCAACTCCGATTTTTTATACCAGACCGAATTGCAGCAATGGATGGAAACCGGTGTGCTCCATGCGCTGGATGTGGCTTTTTCCCGCGATCAGAAAGAGAAAATTTATGTACAGGACAAAATCAGAAATAAAGCAGATGAGTTTTTTAAATGGCTGGAGAACGGTGCTTCCCTGTACGTATGCGGCGCTAAAAAGATGAGTGAGGACGTGGAAAAAACCATATTGGAACTGATACAGCAATCCGGCAAGGCGGAAGAAGCCGAATCCTACCTGGCAGAATTGAAATCAGCAGGAAGATATCTGAAAGACGTTTATTGAATTTATCAGTATGAGTGACCAGAATTTATCAGGAATTGAAAAAGTAAAACAGGCCAGTGATTCCCTTCGTGGTACCATAGAAGAAAGCCTGGCGAATGAAATTACCGGTTCGATCAATGAAGATGACAAGGCATTGGTGAAATTCCATGGAATGTATATTCAGGACGACCGCGACCGTAGGGAAGAACGGGCCGAAAAGAAACTGGAACGTTTGTATTCATTCATGATCCGCCTGAGATTACCGGGTGGCTTATTGTCGGCGGAACAGTGGCTGGCGACACAAAACATCGCCGGGGAACACGCCACCGGCGTGATAAAAATCACGACCCGTCAGACTATTCAATTGCATGGATTGTATAAATCCCATCTCAAACCAACCATACAGGCGTTTAATGAATCCAGCCTGCATTCGATTGCCACCTGCGGCGATATAAACAGGAACGTGATCGCTGCTTCGCACCCTACGCAATCGCCCATTCACAAAGAAATTCACGATCTCTCATTTAAGATAGACAAACTGCTCCTGCCAAAAACCAAAGCATATTATGAAATCTGGCTGGGCGACGAAAAAATTGCAGATAAAAAAGAAGAGGAAGATCCATTGTATCAGGACCGGTATCTGCCGCGCAAATTTAAAATCGCTATTGCTATTCCACCCAATAACGATGTAGATGTTTTTGGAAATGACCTGGGGCTGATTGCCATTATTAAAAACAATAAGCTGACCGGTTATAATATTTCCATTGGCGGAGGGTTATCTTCTACTCATGGAAATCCGGCCACTTACCCCAGGCTGGGAACCGTTATTGGTTTCGTAAGCGGGGAAGAAAATATTCTCAAAACAATTTATGAAATCGTTGCCATTCAAAGAGATTATGGAAACCGGAGCGACCGGTCACTGGCGAGGTTGAAATATACCGTCGACAAAATGGGCATTGAATTCTTTAAGACTGAAATCACCAGACGTACGGGTTTGCCTCTTGAAAAAGAAAAACCTTACCTGTTTTCAGAACGAAAGGATTATTACGGATGGTTTCAAAACAACGATAAACTCTGGTACTATACTCCTTTTATTGAAAGCGGTCGCGTGGTGGATGATGAAAAAGTATCTCTCCGCACGGCACTCTATGAGGTGGCGGAGACAGGCAAACTCAATTTTCGATTTACTGCCAATCAGAATGTGATCCTTGCAGATATCCTTGATAAAGACAAAGCAGCCATTCAAACCATTCTACGCAAATACAAAATTGAAGAGTATACTGACTCTGTTACCGCATTAAGAAGAAATTCCATGGCCTGTGTTGCACTGCCAACCTGCCCCCTGGCTTTTGCCGAAGCACAGCGCTATCTGCCCTCTCTGATTTCCAAAATCGAGCCGCTGCTCGCAAAAAATGAACTTCAGAAAGAAGATATCGTCTTACGCATGACCGGTTGTCCGAACGGCTGTGCAAGATCTTATATCGCCGAGATTGGATTTATAGGCACTGCAGCGGGCAAATACAATCTTCAGTTGGGGGGAGACCATGCCGGAATGCGTTTGAATAAAGTGTATAAGGAAAGTCTCGATGAAGCGGCCATTCTTTCGGAACTGGACCATTTATTCGCACGTTTCGCCAAAGAAAGAAATCCCCGGGAATCCTTCGGCGATTTCGCCGTCAGGATTCAATTGGTATAATTTACCGGCCGGCTATTTAAAATCTCAAAAACAGAAGAATAAGTCTACTAATTTAATAGAGATTTAATTACATTTGCCAATCTCCGGAGTTAACTGCCGGTTAAAAATGGATCTAAACAATTCTGACATATCACAAATACGCATTAATCGGACTGAAAAAAACCGGTTGTTTCCCGTATTCCTGAAAATGGAGGAACTGGAGGTTTTGCTGGTCGGTGCGGGAAAAGTAGGTCTGGAGAAACTGACAGCCATTGTTCTTAATGCGCCGGCGACTTCGGTTACGGTGGTAGCGACTGAAATATCTGAAGAAGTCAGAGCATTCGCATCTTCTTACTCCGGTATCAAACTCATCGACCGGCCATTTGAGTCCCCGGATCTTGACGACAAAGAAATAGTGGTTGTGGCTGTTAATGATAAAGAGACAAGTAACTATATCCGCGTATTGGCCAAGCAAAGAAAATTGCTGGTAAATGTTGCGGACACACCGGAGCTTTGTGATTTTTATCTGGGTTCAATAGTCAATAAGGGCAACTTAAAAATAGCCATCTCCACAAATGGCAAATCGCCGACTATTGCCAAGAGAATGCGGGAACAGTTAAACGAACTGATACCTGATGAAATTGAAGGAGTGATTCAGAATATGCATACCATCCGCCAGGATCTGAAGGGGGATTTTGCAGAAAAAGTACGACAGCTGGACGACCTGACCAAGTTGCTTAGCGCAAAACAGGAAAAGCTGGAAGAAGTCAATAAACCACCCGGAAGGAACTGGACGAGGATAGTGGTGTTTTGTCTGCTGGCCTTTCTTTTCATGGTGCTGGGACATGCCATTCTATCTTACCTGCCTCTTCATGAGATCCGCGACGGTTTAAAAAGAATTCCGGAATTTGTCAACGTACCCTCTTTTCTCATGATGCTGCTGACCGGATTTCTGGCCCAAATGGTTGACGGATCCATGGGTATGGGATATGGCACCATATCCACCACTTTCTTACTGGCGAACGGCGTCAATCCCGCGATTGTCAGCAGTCGTGTTCATACCGCGCGGGTTTTTTCCAGCGGGGTATCGGGATATAGCCATCACCGCTTCGGCAACATCAACAAGAAACTATTTAAAACACTCGTTATCCCGGGGGCCATAGGTGCCGTGCTGGGAGCTTCCCTGGCTTTTTATGGACAAAAATATTCAGTGTACGTGCGCATTCCGCTCTCATTCTACACTCTCTACCTGGGATATTTTATTGTAAATAAAGCATTCCGTAAAAAAACCCAGCAATATAAAATCAAATCTGCAGGATGGCTCGCTTCCATTGGCGGGTTTATGGATGCCTTTGCAGGTGGCGGATGGGGATCGCTTGTTACGGGCACACTCATATCAAAAAGAAGAAATCCCCGCTACGTCATCGGATCCGTTTGTCTGGCGGAATTTTTTGTTGTACTGTCCAGTTCCATCGCCTTCTTTTTTTATCTGAAAACATTCTTTCTTTTTGACGTGGCCGGCCTGATTGTCGGTGGTTTGATTGCCGCTCCCATTGCGGCCCGCCTGGTAGGCAAAATACCGATGAAAGCGATGTTTATCGCTGTCGGTTCGCTGGTTATCATTACCAGTGTTCTTACTTTAATTAAAGGCATTTCCAATGTATTTTTTTAACCCTTCGGTATAAGTTTCAACTGAAACTAATGCCGACCTCTATATTTATTGTGAACATTTAGTCTACATAAACAATAGACTTTAAAACTGAAAAACAAATGAATCTGAAACGAACTGAACGATGTAGAAGGTGAAGCCAAAATAATCATTCACCATTTACTTCAATCAACCAACAAACTGCTTTTAACATGCGTCTCAACCATCAGGAAAAATCAAACCAGAAAAAAACAATTCATTACTTCTTTCTTTCCCTTGTATTCCTCTTTATCAGTGCAACAAGCTGGTCACAGGGGAACAATCTAATCTACATATCAGGTAAGGTGGCTGACAAAGAAACCGGCAAGCCTCTTTCAGGTGTCAGCGTGGGAATCAAGGGCACCATTGCCGGAACCATTACCAGTGACTCAGGAAGTTTCACTATCAGAACAAAATACAAATTCCCCCTTACGCTGGTATTTACCTCGGTCGGCTTCACGCCGCAGGAATATGAAGTGAAGGGAATTGAATCCAGGCTATATGTTGCTCTGGAAACACAAACGGCCCTGGGCAAGGAAGTGGTTGTTACGGCATCCAGGGTTTCGGAAAGCCGGTTGAAATCGCCTGTGGCCATTGAGAAACTGGATATTCGGGCGATCCGGGAAACTGCGTCACCTAATTTTTATGATGCTCTTCAAAACGTGAAAGGCGTTCAGATGACAACATCCAGTCTCACATTCAAAATTCCCAATACCCGGGGATTTAATATTCCCAATAATTTTCGTTTTGTGCAGCTGGTAGATGGTGTGGATATGCAGTCAGCCACGCTGGGTGTGCCGCTCGGGAATGCGATCGGCCCCACAGAACTGGATATTGCAAGTGTAGAAATTACTCCCGGTGCGGCTTCTGCCCTTTACGGCATGAATGCCATTAATGGAATGGCCAATCTGATAACCAAGAGTCCTTTTACATATCAGGGACTGAGTGTATATCAAAACACCGGGGTGAACCACGTGGACGGCATCGATGACGCACCCAGTATTTTGACAGAATCGGCCATCCGCTATGCCAAAGCATTTAATAACAAGTTTGCATTCAAAGTGAATTTCGGTTACATGCAGGGAGTTGACTGGAGATCGAATACAAGACTTGATCAGAATCCGAACAATCTGAAAAGTGCAAATCCCGGTTTCCCGGCGCTCAACGGGCCGCAGAATAATCCGGCTTTCGACGGATGGAACAAATATGGAGACGATGCACTGGCCGGAAGTAATCTGGTTTCCCTGAGCGGACTGAACATAGATGGAAAGCCCAACCAGACGCTCAGAATCGCCAGAACCGGTTACTGGGAAACAGATCTGGCCGATCCCAAAGTCAGCAACTTAAAATTTGACGGACAACTGAACTGGCGCATATCAGACAATGCAGAACTTTCCTATGGTTACCGTTATGGCACCATGGATGGAACATTTCAGAGAGGAAATAAAATCCGGCTTAACGGATCGTCGGTTCAGAATCATCACGTTCAGTTAACCGGCAGCAATTATACGATCAGTGCGTACATGTCCATTGAAAATACAGGCCATTCTTACAATATCAAGCCGCTGGCAGATAATATGGATCTCCATACCGGCGGAGCTTCAGATACAAAAACGCCAACGAGCTGGGGAACAAAATATAAAAACGCTCTCAATCAGTATGCTACCACGCACGGTGGAACGTTGACCTCAGATAACCTGGCAGCTGCCAACCAATATTCCAGGGAGCAGGCGGATGCAAGCCGTGTACAACCAGGAACGGCAGCCTTCAAATCTCTGATGGATACCATTATTAATTTGAACAACTGGGATATCAAATCGGGAACCACACCGGATGCACCCGTTACGGGTGGCGCCGCACTCTGGCAGAGAAGCCGCCTATACAATGTGGATGGCCAGTGGGACCTGTCGCAATACACCAAATCCTTTAATTTACTGATTGGTGGAAATGCGCGGCTTTACGATATCATACCCGATGGCAACAACTTTGTCGATTTTTCAAGACCGCTGGCTGATCGGAATAAAGCCTTGCCCAATGGAACTTTCGGAAGTCTGGTTTCCTATAAAAACATCGGCGGTTTTTTTCAGGTGACTAAAACGCTCTTTGAAGAAAAACTTAAGTTATGGGGATCTCTTCGAATCGATTACAATCCATATTATAAACCCATTTGGACACCCCGGCTGGCAGCGGTATATACCTTTAAGGAAAAACATAATTTCCGGTTCACGTTCCAGGAAGGATATCGCTTTCCAGCCCTGTTTGAAGCCCTTTCTTTCGTCAATAATGGCAGGGTAAGACGGGTGGGCAGCCTTCCCTTTATCAATGACGGCCTGGGTTATTTACAGAACAGTTATACCCAACAGTCCGTTGTGAATTTCAACGCTGCCGTTAGCGCTCAGGGAAACTCGGATGCTGCAGCTCTGGCAAACAAAAATCTTCTGCAGGTTGCCAATCTGCCGGATGCAACGCCTGAAAAAATCACTTCGTTTGAATTTGGATATAAATCCGTTTTACTGGATAACACCCTGGTCATAGATCTGGACGCTTACGTAAACCAGTACAAGGGTTTTCTGGGACAGGTTCAGGTTTATGTACCCAATGGAGTGGATGTAAATACAGATGCCGGAGTCCTTGCCATGCTCGACCGAAACCGGGATCCGACCACGGCTTCCGGCGGGAATGCAGCCAGCCAGGGTCAAAGCAGGTACCGGGTTTATACTAATGCAATCAGTACCTACTATAACTGGGGGTCGGCTCTCGCCCTCACCTATAATTTCTATAAAAGGTATACGGTGAATGGAAACATCAATTTCAATAATATGAAAGCGAGCAATCCAAATGATGTGTTCGTAACAGGATTTAACACTCCCCAATGGAATACCGCTCTTTCCTTTGGGAACCCTCAGGTTGCTAAAAATACCGGTTTCAATATTACCTGGAGATGGCAGGACTCCTTCCTTTGGCAGAGTCCGCTTGTCAATGGTAACGTTCCGGCCTTCAGCAGCATGGATGCGCAGGTAAACTATCATTTTATCAGGCAGCATGCAACTGTAAAACTCGGCGGAGCTAACCTGCTGAATCACCGGTATATACAATATGCCGGGGGCCCCACTCTGGGAGCGATCTATTACGTTGCAGTTACCGTGGACGGATTGCTTCAATAACGGGTTAACCCGGATTTGCAACAAATGCCAATGATTATCGGAATAGCGTACAGATTTTGAACTTTTCAATTATCTTTACGTTATAGGATAAGTGAAAGAAATGAAAAACAGAATATTCCCGATTTGTTGTTGTTGTTGTGAGGCATACCGGATAAACCGGGTGGGGAATATTGTTATATAGGAAGAAATAAATCAAACTCTATACAAGGCTCCACTCGTGTGGGGCCTTTTTTATTTTATATGCTTAAAAATACCATGATCGCATCGCCGGGTTTAAAGGACAGGCTCAAAGAATTGAGTGCCCAGATCGGTCATACTGCGATGATTCGCTTTCCGAATATTTTTCAGAAAGATCAGGTTGAAGTATATGCCAAAAAAGAATGGGAGCAGCTTTCCGGAAGTGTAAAAGCAAGGGCAGCCTATTTTATTTTCCGTGATGCCATTGAAAAAGAACAACTGCACAAAGGCAAAATACTACTGGATGCAACCAGCGGCAATACGGGAATTGCGTATGCCCATATTGGAAAAATGCTGGGTATCGGCGTAACGCTCTGTTTGCCCGAAAATGCTTCTTTGGAAAGAAAGGAAATTCTCCGGTCCCTGGGCGCAGAATTAATTCTGACCTCCCGTTTTGAAGGTACGGACGGGGCGCAGGAAGTAGCTCTTGGCATGGCAAACGCCTCCCCGGACAATTATTTTTATGCGGATCAGTATAAAAACGATAATAACTGGAAAGCTCATTATGAAGGCACGGCCATGGAAATCTTAACCGACTTACCGGAGGTCACCCATTTTGTAACAGGACTCGGAACAACGGGTAGTTTTATCGGAACCGGAAGAAGACTCAGAAAAGAAAAAAAATCAGTTCGTCTGATTTCGCTGGAA
Source organism: Puia sp. (assembly GCA_965214575.1). Lineage (GTDB taxonomy): Bacteria > Bacteroidota > Bacteroidia > Chitinophagales > Chitinophagaceae > Puia. The sequence continues at coordinate 154,850 of CBDCCE010000025.1, read as the reverse complement.
CCGGACTCAGCATTGCATGGTATGGAAGGCTGGAAGCATATGGAAACAGCCGTGGTACCTGAAATATATGATCCATTTGTTGCAGATGAAAATTTGGAAATTTCAACTGAAGAGGCGTATCAGATGATACGGGATGTAAAAGACAAAGAAGGATTGCTGCTCAGTCCCTCGTCCGCCGCCAATCTGGTGGGCGCTTTTCGGGTGGCTGGTCAATTAGAAAAAGCGGTTATTGTAACCCTTTTGCCAGACAACGCAGATAAATATAGTGAGGTCATCAAAAAATTATTCAAATGATTGTCGTGCACTCTTTTCCGCTGGTTGAAATACAACATCAGGCCACCCTCATCTTTCCCGATGAATGCTGTGGATTTTTATTTGGTTCTGAAGAAAAAGACGGAACCCGCCATATCACGAAAGTAAAGGAGGTGATCAATATAAAGGAGGGTGATAAAAGAAGACGTTTTGAAATAAGTGGAAAGGATTATATGCAGGCTGAAAATTTTGCACTGGAAAATGAGTTGTTATTACTCGGCATTTATCATTCACATCCGAACCATCCAGCCATTCCCTCAGAGCATGACCGGTTGGCAGCACAGCCCTTTTTCTCTTACGTAATCGTATCCGTGATGCAGGGAAAAGCAGATCATATTCGCAGCTGGCGGCTCAACGATGAATTTCAATTTGAAGAAGAAATATTTTCAACCGTTCATATAAATCAATCCATCTAATGGCAACAGTAATTATCCCGACACCTCTTCGCAAATTTACCAACCAGACGGCTAAACTTCAGGTCGAAGCCGGAACGGTGGGTGAAATTATCAAACAGATAACCAGCGATTTTCCCGAATTAAAAAAACACATTTTAGAGCCCGGAGGATCCATCCGTTCTTTCATAAATATTTTTTCCGGCGATGAGGATATCCGGGATCTGCAGGCAGAAAACACAGTCGTAAATTCTTCCTCCGTCATCAGCATCGTACCTGCGATTGCCGGTGGCTCCAAATAAAATAATCATATGACAAAGGATATACAGTTTTCAAAAGAGGAACTTGCGCGGTACAACCGGCATATTATCATTCCGGAATTTGGCGAGGAATCCCAGTTAAAATTAAAAGCTGCAAAAGTTCTTATCATTGGCAGCGGCGGCCTGGGAAGCCCCGCTTTACTCTATCTGACGGCGGCCGGTGTAGGAACTATTGGCATAGTTGATTTTGATGTGGTGGACGATAGTAATCTGCAGCGTCAGGTTCTCTTCGATATCCATGAGATTGGCCACCCCAAAGTAGAAGCGGCAAAAAGAAGACTGGAGGCATTGAATCCTCATGTCCAGTTTATCCTTCATAACACGCATATCAATTCTGGAAATGCCCTGGAAATCATAAAAGACTATGATGTGGTAGCTGACGGAACGGATAATTTTCCAACGCGCTATCTGGTAAACGACGCCACTCTTCTGCTGGATAAACCTAATGTTTATGGTTCTATTTTCCAATTTGAAGGTCAGGTCTCGGTTTTTAACTATGTTAACAGCAAGGGAGAACGTGGTCCGAATTATCGCGACCTGTATCCCACCCCTCCACCGCCGGGCCTTGTACCCAGTTGTGCGGAAGGAGGTGTGCTCGGCGTACTTCCAGGTATTATCGGCAGTCTTCAGGCGCTGGAAGTGATCAAAGTCATAACCGGAATCGGTGATCCTCTTTCCGGACGTTTTTTTACTTTCGACGCCTTAAATTTCGAAAGCAGAACGTTTAATATTAAGCGTCGGGACAATAATCCGGTAAATGGCAAGAATCCTACTATTCATGAGCTGATCGATTATGAACAATTTTGCGGAATGCGGGCAGTAGAGGAAAAACCGGTCAGGGAAATCACTGCCGGCGAACTTTATAACTGGCAGGTGACCGGGAAAAAATTCAAGCTGATTGATGTCAGGGAACCTTCAGAGTATAAAATTGTACAGATAGGAGGAGATCTGATTCCTTTGTCTACCGTTTCTGAGCAGGCAGGTAAGATTCCGAAAGACATAGATGTCGTTATCCATTGCAAGGCAGGTGTACGCAGTCTGAAAGCGATCCGGGAACTGGAAGATCAGTTCGGGTATACAAATCTCTACAATCTTAAAGGCGGCATTCTGGCTTATATAGATCAGGTTCAACCTGAATTAACCAGATATTAAACATTTTTTGGCAGGATACTCTGACAGCATCAAATGAAAGAGGCAGTTGGAAACTTCCATCTGCCTCTTTTTGACCGTCCATTAATTTATAAAGGGCACTTACCCGGAAATTAAAACATATTAAGACTTAAACTCCGCCTTTGTTCGGTTATAAGCGGTATAACCCTTTTCTGCAACATCTTCGGCTTCTCCTTTGAGATTTGAAAATTTGTCTTTTACTCCATCTACCAGATCAGTGAATTTACCTTTCAGATTATCTGCAAGATCATTTCCCTGTTCAGATATTTTCCGCCTGGTCTCTGTTCCTTTATCAGGAGCAAACAAAATACCTAACGCAGCTCCTACGGCAGCGCCGGCTATAAAACCCAATAATGTTTTGGTAGCACTCATGTTTTTAATTTTAAAGTTATTATTCAACTCTGACTATTATATATAAAATCAATGCCAGATTTGTCATAATCCATAAAAAAAATAATAAAATATGAATAAAGTTTATCCTGCTGTTTTAAGAAGGGTCGCATACAGCATTCTGATTTGCGAGAAACAGTGCAACAATCCATTTTGCTGATAGCGGACCATCTGTCGAATGGTATCATATAAAAAAGGTTCATTCAATACATCTCTGTATGTTTTCATAACTTCCTGTTCACCCAATTTCAAACCGATAAAGTCTTCAGCACTGCCAGCTCCCAAAGGTAAATTCGAGGAATCCGATACCTTGTTACAATCCATTTTAACCTGATCCTGAAGCACACCTCCAAGGGTCTCTATATGAGCAATCAGTTCATTTGCATACTGCTTGCTTTCCTGGGCAAATCCGAGTATCGATAATTTTAGCTGTTGATTCTGTATTCGTTTGGCCGCTTCTTCATAATAATTTTTTACTTCCTGAAGTGAGTTTAATAATCTGGTCAGCTTGTCCAGAATGATTCCGGGGGTTTTGTGGGCAATGGCAGCAATCATAAATAGGATTTTAGATAATGGAACAACACTTATACCAAGTTAACTAATTATGAATGCATTAGCAAAAGAATAACTGCCGGCCCTGATGGCGATAGTCTCTCATTTGTCAGAGATTCCGGTTAATCAGCTGATCCCCTGATTACTTTTAGCAGAACAGCTACAATGGCAATAACCAGCAGAATATGGATCACACCCCCTGCGTGGTATCCAAGGAACCCGATAGCCCAGGCAATGACCAGAATGACTGCAATGACGTACAGAAGGTTACCCATAAAGATTGATTTAAATAAATTAAGTGAGTGATTGTTTCAGGATACTTCAGCATATACAAAATATTGCCACATACATTTTGATATAGGCATCAGACGAAATAACTTTAAAACTGGTCAGACGGCCTGGTTAACCGAACTATGGAGGAAATAAGTCCACAATCCGGGGAAAGTTTCAGACCGCGGTGTTCAATTTAGTCATCTGGTCCAGCGTGCGGTTAATCAATTCCAGGCTCAGGGGTTTACCCAGAAAGTCATCAGCACCTCGCTGAAAAGCCTTTTTCTTATCCACTTCCGTGTCATTGGCTGTAACCATCACCACCCGGATCTCTGGAAAATGTGCCTTCAGATACGGGATAAAATCAATCCCCTGGCCGTCCGGAAGGCTGTTATCCAGGAAAATAAGCGATGGAGGGCCGGTTTTAATCGCTTCCGCTGCCTGGGCCAGGTTATTGGCGGAATCAGAAAGCAGGTTTCTTTTCCTGAGTATCCTACCCAACAGGAAACAGATATCCGGTTCATCATCCACAATCAATACTTTTGTTTGTTTTCTCAATTTCATACACTTCAATTGTAACTAGAAGTCAATTCTCTTGCCAATAACTGGTACGGCATTTGGAATTCTATTAACAACTAAAAACATGCATATGATCAAGCCAGCCGAAATGACCACCTTAAGCCAGGTGATTGAGAAGCTCAGGGTAAAACGTCAGGATAACGAGTTTATCCTGACACCCGAAGGGTTCACTATCGGAAACGGTAAGTTTTACCAGGCCCAGGATCTCAAAATCATTAAGACATTTCGTTTTGAAGGTGAATCAGACCCTTCGGACTCCTCCATATTGTATGTTATGGAAGGTAATGACGGCACCCTGGGATACAGCGTGGATGCCTATGGCGCATTCAGCAATCATGACGACGTCGACTACGATGGTTTTATTGTAAAAATTCCCGTTGAGGAAAGAGATGAGCAGCTCATCTTTGCGGATTAACCAGGCAGGTTTCGTGCCGGGCAGGCTATGATTTTTCGCGGGAAATGACGGATCTTCATTCCTGATATGATAAAAAGGCTAATCATCGGTCTCCTATGCGTGGTTTATTCAGCGCATATTCAGTCTCAACAGATTAAGTTATTAAACGACGGGGGGAAGGTTTCGCTGAGAGGGCTCAGTGTGGTCACAGACCGGATTATCTGGGTAAGCGGATCTATGGGTTCAGTGGGTCTTTCTACTGATTCAGGAAAAAGCTGGAACTGGCTGCAGGTGAAGAATTATGAAAAATCGGATTTCCGGGACATTGAAGCATTTAGTGATCAGGAAGCCGTTATCATGGGGATTACCCAACCGGCCGTTATACTCAGAACAACCGACGGAGGTAAAAACTGGAATCCGGTTTTTGAAGACAGTTCAAAAACCGCTTTTCTGGACGCTATGGACTTCAGGGGCGATTCAGCCCTTGCTATCGGCGATCCCATCAAAGGCAGGCTTTATATGGTTTCATCTGCCGACAAAGGAAAAAGCTGGAGGAAAACTCCTTTTCCATCGCTTCATGTTTTTGAGGAAGGGGAAGCTTTTTTTGCCGCCAGCGGAACCAATCTGGTATGGGCCGGTGATCACTTATTGTTGGTTACCGGAGGCAAAAAGTCGGGCCTTCTTTACGGAAAAGGTTATCAGCCGCTCGTCTTGATTCAGGGGCAGGAAACAACCGGAGCCAATTCAATTGCTGTAAATCCCGACAATATCAATCAGGCATATATCGTTGGCGGGGACTTTTCGCATGATACATCCCGTTATAGAAATGGTCTCTCCGTTCAATTGAATCCTTTTCTTCAGACCTCACCGTCCACCCCTCCTCATGGGTACCGAAGCTGTGTGGCATACCTGGATAACAGAAATCTCATTTGCTGCGGGATCAGCGGAGTTGACTATTCTGATGATGGAGGAATGAACTGGAATTCGATTTCAGTTCGGGGTTTCCACGTTTGCCGTAAAGCAAAAAAGGGCAAATCTGTTTTTCTTGCCGGACCAAAAAGCTCAATAGCCCGATTAAGTTTTTGATTACATTGATTTCGTTCCTCAGGCGGGTACCCGGTGACACAATTTGAATTACATTTACAAGAACCTACAAATACCCCTGATACACATGAGATTTGAAGATGCGCGTGTTTTTCTGCTTACCAAACTGGAAAAAGAACTGCCGCCCGAACTCAACTATCACAATCTGAAGCACACGCTGGGCGTTTTATCTGCCAGTGAAGATTTGGCCGCGCTGGAAAACGTCACCGGGGAAGAGCTAACGATTCTCAAAACCGCCGCACTGTTCCATGATTCGGGCTTCCTGAAGGTTTACGAGGGACATGAAGAAATTTCCTGCGAACTGGCTGCCTCCTTACTTCCTCAGTTCGACTACAACGCTGAAAATATCCGCCAGGTTTGTCAGCTGATCATGGGAACAAAGATCCCCCAGCATCCATCGGAAATCAAGGGAAGAATTCTGTGCGATGCAGATCTTTATTATCTGGGAACTAACGATTATAAAGAAAATGCGGAGGATCTGTATCTGGAATTGCAAACGGCGTCCCTGATAAAAGGAAGAAATGAATGGAATGACAAACAAATTAAATTCCTTGAAGAACATACTTACTTTACCGGGTCTGCCATTGAAAAGCTTGCAGAGGGTCAGCGCCAGAATCTGATTTTGATCAGGTCTGAAATTGAAACTGCCCATTCGGTCACGGGCCATAGCAGTTTTTACTGGTCCGATCTGGTCTATATCGTAGTCGGTGTTATCATGGCTGCATTCGCACTGAAAGGATTTTTGGTTCCCAACAACTTTTTTGATGGAGGCATGACAGGCATATCCCTGCTGATTCATGAGATCTATCATTTGAATCTTGCCTATGTTATTGTTATTGTTAATCTTCCTTTCGTCATCATGGGCTGGTACACGATTAATACCCATTTTGCCTGGAAAACGCTTCTTTGCATAATCCTACTGGGTGTTTGCCTGCACTATTTTCCTTATCCTGTAATCACTTCTGATAAATTACTGGTTTCCATATTCGGAGGGTTTTTCCTCGGCATCGGCATTGGACTGACCATGCGGGCCGGCTGTGCCGTTGACGGGATCGAAGTGCTGGCACTTTATACCTGGCGCCGTACAAGCTTTACCATCAGCGAAATTATCCTTGCCCTGAATGTTCTCATCTTCAGTATTGCCGCTTTCCGTTTTGGCATTCAGACGGCTCTCTATTCCATGCTCACTTACTTTACAGCCACCAAGACCATTGACTATGTTGTGGAAGGAATTGAAGCTTATACCGGCGTGACCATTATTTCCGGTAAAAGCGAACTCGTAAAACACCGGCTTGTAAACGAACTTGGCCGGGGTATTACCATTTATAAAGGAGAAAGAGGATTTTTACCGGGTAAATTTCATTTACATTCAGACGTAGACATTATTTTCACTGTTATAACCCGGCTTGAATTGCGTAAATTAAAAAACCTGGTTAGTGAAATTGATCCACAGGCTTTTGTGTTCGCACACACGATTAAAGAGGCATCAGGGGGCGTGATGAAAAGGAGACATATTCACTAAGAAGTATCAAATGATCTGATTCTGTTTTTATAATTTATTCATGCCATAACAACAGGCCATGACCCTAAAACCTTTATTCATTCTTTCGGCAATTACACTATTCTCGGGATGCTGGTTATCCAACAAACCGCTGCCCATGCCCGTCAACGAAAGCGAATATTCAAAACCGGCAGTAAAACCAATTAAATATTCGGAATCCAAAAAATTCAAGTGGAATGTGGTTCCTGCGGACAGTATTCATCCGGGACATATGTCAACCTTTGATATTTCAAAATTACCAACCAGGCCTTTTCATCCAGGCGAGATGACTCCTTTTCAGAAACCGGTTACACAAAAGACTTTTGACTACAACTCCCTTCCTGATACTGCTTTTGACCTGGACAAAATCGTCTCTGAACCACTTGTATTCAAGACATCGATGCTGGGTACCCTGAAAAAGGGAACGATGACCGCTCCGAAGATTCATGCTGAATCTTATTTCACCTCCTTTCAGTATGGAAGTGAACAGGGTTTGCCGGGGACTTCTTCACAATGCGTTCTTCAGACAAGGGATGGGTTGTACTGGATTTCAACGAGCGCTGAATTATGCATCATGAACGGAGAATCCCTGGATATCCTTCCTTTTAACTATGGAACGGTCTATAATATGGCAGAAGATGCCCTGGGTCAGGTTTGGGTCAGAAGCCGGGAGTTTGGCATTTTTGTGATCGACCGAAAAGGAGGGATTCAAAAACAAATGGCTGTTCCATTCGGCACCCAGATGCGGATAGATAAAAAAGGTTCGGTTTGGATTTGCACTAATGCGCATGGAGTGTATGTTATTAGTCCCGATCAGAAAACATTTAAGCATCTGACCAAAGGGAATGGTCTGGATGGTGACCGCATTTCATCCACCCTTGAAGACAATGCGGGCAGGATCTGGATTACCAATGTGGAAACAGGTATTGATATTCTGGATCCGGCATCAAAAAAACTTAAAAAAATTGGTAAGGCACAGGGCTTAAATAATCCATTCATATTCACCACCGCCGATAGTAAAAATGGGGATGTGTTTTTTTCCGGATTTGAAAGTGGCGTGGATGTTATTAATATCAGCCAATCCACCTGGAAACGTATCGACAGTGCACAGGGCTTGAAAAAAAACAGCGTATTTAGTCTAAAGACTGACGCTGAAGGTCGCTTATGGGGATCTACCGGGCAGAACGGAGTATTTATCATCAGCAAAACGCTGGATTCTCTTACCCATATTCAATCTGAAGATGGGCTGGCTGACGATCAGGTATTGAGTCTCTGCCTTGATCAGAGAAACCAGATGATCGTTTCGACCAATGCCGGTGGGTTTAGCGTTTTTCCGCCCGCCGACCAGATTGCGCACCATCTGACCAAAAAAGAGGGACTGATAGATAATGAGGTCTGGGGCATGTTCCAAGACAATAAAAACCGACTCTGGCTGGGCACCTATCAGGGAGTAAACATTTTGAAGCCCGACCATACGATAGCTGAATTCCTTGCCAATCCCGGTGGAAATAACCGTACAGAAGTTTTTCTGCAAACCGGTCCTGACCAGTACGCCGTCACCGGCTTCGGCAGTGGCCTCCTGCTCATTGATGAGGCAAAACATACGGTGGAGAGACTGGGCGTAAAAGAGGGACTGACCTCCAACAGTATTTTTTGTATGTATCAGGATAAAGGCGGAAATCTATGGCTCGGAACCGTGGATGCAGGCCTTATGGTTTTTGATCCGAAAAAAAGAACCATCCGGTATCTCAATCAGCTTTCAGGATTAAACAGCAATCGTGTTCCTGCAGTGCTGGAAGACCCTTCGGGCAAATTCTGGATCGGCACCGGCGGGGGTATGAATCTGCTGGATACGCTGAACCATACCATTCAGAGTTACAGTACAAAAGAAGGTCTGAGTAACGACCAGCTATCCGCCGTTATTGAAGATAAAAAAAACAGGATCTGGGTTTCTACTGAAAGAGGTTTAAATCTGCTGGACCTGTCGAAACAAACCAACACCATCTTCACCCTTTCCAGTGGAATGCCGGCAAACGGGGTTTACAGCCTGATTGAACACGATGGTAAAATCTATGCCGGCACGGGCAAAGGTTTGTCGGTCATAAAAGAAAAGGATTCCACAGCTGCGGGGAGCAATGATCCTCCCTGGATGTTCCAGACATACGGAAAGCCACAGGGCTTTCAGTTTCTTGATTTCAATGGCAATACAGTAGTCTATACCAAAGGAAAAACATTCTGGTGGGGAATTATTCAGGGCGTTACGACACTGGACGAATCGATTCTGAATATGGATTCAATAAAAAATCCGGTAACAGTAACCGGGCTTGATATACTTGGCCGGTCCCAATATTTTATTGATCCGGTCACCATTCGAAATGTGGATACGATATGGACCGAAAATAAGGACAGTTTTTATCTGGCCGGTACTTATGGGAAATTGAATTCAGACAGAGCCATTGGAATTGAATGGGACAGTCTCTCTTCCATCTATGTTCCGGAAAATCTTTCTTTGCCGCCGGATCGGAATTATCTGAGATTTCATTTTTCGAGCGCGCTTCCACAGGATGAAGGAAATTACAAATATCGGTACATTCTGGATGGAGTAGATGAGAAATGGAGTAGCGTTACGGAGCAGCCTTTGTCTGAAAACTACAATAATATCTCGCCGGGTTACTATACGTTCCGGGTTTCCGCAAAAAAAGGAATGGGGTCATGGACTGAACCTTCTGTATATCACATCCGCATTCGACCTCCCTGGTGGAAATCCTGGTGGGCGGAATTGATTTATTTGCTACTCTTCGCGGGTCTGATCCGACTTTGGGTCACTTACCGCTCGCGCCGTCTGCTGAAAGAAAATGCGCTGCTGGAAAAGAAGGTTGCAGATAGAACCACAGAACTCAGCAACTCACTGGAAAATCTGCGACAAACACAAGGGCAGCTTATACAGGCAGAGAAAATGGCTTCTCTGGGAGAACTCACAGCCGGAATTGCGCATGAGATTCAGAACCCGCTCAACTTTGTAAATAATTTTTCAGAAGTAAATACGGAGCTGATCGAAGAAGTGAATAAAGCCCTGGATGAAGGAGATTTGCCGGAAGTAAAGGAGATCTTAAAAGATGTGGAAATGAATATGGGTAAAATAACTTTCCATGGCAAACGCGCCGATGCCATAGTGAAAGGAATGCTTCTTCATTCGAGAGCCAGCAGCGGACAGAAAATCCCAACAGACCTGAATGCACTGGCTGATGAATATTTGCGCCTCAGCTATCATGGCCTGCGCGCGAAAGATAAATCGTTCAATGCAAGTTTCAATCTTGATCTTGATAAAACGCTGGAACCTGTCATGCTCGTCCAACAGGATATTGGACGTGTATTGCTGAATCTTTTTAACAATGCTTTTTATTCAGTAACGGAAAAAAAGAAACAACTCACTGAAGGATATCAGCCTACCGTAACTGTTGCCACCAGAAAGAAAATGACTAGTGTGGAAATCAGGATACGTGACAATGGTCAGGGAATTCCCCGAAAAGTAATTGACAAAATATACCAGCCATTCTTTACAACCAAACCCGCGGGGCAGGGCACCGGCCTGGGTCTTTCACTGAGCTACGATATTATCACAAAAGAACACAATGGCAAAATTGATGTCTCGACAAAAGAGAATGAATATACTGAATTCATAATCGAACTACCTGTGTAGTTCGTCCTATTAAATGCAAAATATCTGGAAATTATAAATCATTGAAATGAAAATACTGGTTGTGGATGACGAACAGGATATCAAGCAGCTGTTTGAACAGCGATTTCGAAAGGAGATAAAAAATGGCGAGTTTAATTTTGTGTTTACTTTTTCAGCCCCTGATGCCATCGACTATCTTAATCAGATGCGACATGAAGTGGTTTTAATCCTGTCTGATATCAATATGCCTGGCATGAGTGGTTTTGAACTGCTAAGCGAAATCAAAAAAAAATTCACCGCTCCCCCTCCTATTGTAATGATGATAACAGCCTATGGGGATGATGACAAACACAAAAGATCGATCGAACTCGGTGCAGATGATTTTCTTACAAAACCGCTGGATTTCAATCTTTTAAAAACAAAACTTAAAGCACTGGAATAATGACGAAAATTCTTGTCGTAGATGATGAACCGGATTTAGAGGTCCTGATCAAACAGCGTTTCAGGAAACAGATCCGGGACAAGCAATATGAATTCTTTTTTGCCATCAATGGTTCAGATGCACTTGACCGGATCCGGGAATTTGAAGATCTGGATATTGTTTTAAGCGACATCAATATGCCTGAAATGGATGGCCTGACCCTGCTGGATAAAATTGGCGCAGTGAATCCTATCTTAAAAGCAGTTATAGTTTCAGCCTATGGAGATATGGACAATATCCGGGTGGCTATGAATCGCGGAGCTTTTGATTTCATTACAAAACCGGTCAATTTTGAAGATCTTGACCTGACGATCATAAAAACGATCAGGCACGTAACCCAAACCCGCCAAACACTAAAAGCTATCAGAGAAAATAATATTCTGCGGATGTACGTGGATGAAACGGTGCTCAATTTTATGAATCGCCCGGAATTCGAATCGGTTCTGATGAAAAATGAGACCATCCAGGCGACTGTGGCGTTCATCGATATCTGCGGATTTACGGCAATTACCGAAACGGAACAGCCCAATGTAGTGGTGAATATGCTGAATAGCTATTTTGATGTCATCGTAAAAGAAATCATAGCACAAAATGGGTATGTTGACAAATTCATAGGCGATGCGGTATTGGCCATATTCCGCAATGAATATCATCTGGACCGGGCAATAGACGCATGCCTCGCTGTACGCAGCCAGATAGAAAAATTAATTCCGGACCCCAATGGGATGGGATTCAGACCCAAGGTCTCCATCGGCATTCACTCCGGAGAAATGATATGTGGCAATATAGGTTCGGCCAGCCTGAGGCGTCTGGACTATACGGTAATCGGGGATGTTGTCAATACAGCAGAGCGTTTACACTCTGTCGCCGAAAACGGTCAGATCATCATTGCTGAATCGTCTTATGAACAGGTCAAACAATCCTTTCAATGCAATAAACTGAAGGAAGTGCAATTGAAACACAAAACACAACCCGTACAGATATACGAAGTGATTTCCTGACTATTGTCAACTGGCCTGAGTGCTCAGTGACCGGAAATCAACGGGCACCAGTTTACTCACTCCGGCTTCCTGCATGGTAACCCCGTATATGACATCTACACTGCTCATCGTCATTTTGTTATGGGTAACAATGATAAACTGTGAGTTGTCACTAAACTGCCGGATCATATTTGTGAACTTGCCTACATTGGCATCATCGAGCGGCGCGTCTACTTCATCCAGAATACAAAAAGGAGCCGGTTTTATCAGATAGATAGCAAATAACAAAGCAGTTGCGGTAAGTGTTTTTTCTCCTCCGCTCAGTTGCTGAATGGAAGACGGCCGTTTACCCTTGGGCTTGGCGACAATGTCAATACCTGTTTCGGCCAGATTATCGGGATTTTCAAGCACCAGATCAGCGGTATCTTCTTCGGTAAATAATGCTTTAAAGACTTTCTGAAAATTTTCGCGAACCTTTCCAAATGTTTCAAGGAATTGTTGATTGGCAGTGGTTTCCACTTCCTGAATCGTTTGCATCAGGGTATCTTTCGCATTTACCAGGTCGTTCTTCTGTTCTACGATAAAATCGTAACGTCTTTTCATTTCCTGGAAAGCTTCAACCGCCGTTGGATTCACTTCACCCAGATTTTCCAGTCTCTTTTTCATCCGGTCTGCTTTTTCCTGTAACTCTTCTGCAGCCAGATCGCCGTTCCTCGCTTCGTCAATAATGTCATCGAGATTTATCCGGAATTCGACATTCAGCCTTTCTTTCATACCTGCCAGCTGTAATTTCAGATCATTCAAACGATCCTTAATCTCCCCCAATATATGTTCGGCATTTTCCTTCTGCCGGATTAATTGGCGAAGCGCTGTTTCTTTTTCACTAAGACTATTCCTTTCGATATAATATGCCTGATCCGCATCGTTCAGTTTCCTTTCTTCAGCTTCTTTATTCCGGAGCATATCTGTCAATGCAGTCTCCAGCGTATGCAGAGATTCCTTGCTTTCAGCAATCTGCTGATGCGTCTGTTCGAGTTGCTGCTGGTTATTTTCAATCTGTATTTTCAGATCTCCAAGCTGCTTATTGCGAAAATCACGTTCCTGCTTCAGTGCAGCAATACGATTTTGCTGCTGTATCTGATGAAGATTCACTTCATTGAAACTGGCGAGTGCGGCGTTAAATGCCGTTTCAGCTATACTGAATTGCTCCTGACCCCGGATAATTTTTTCACGCAGTTCATTCACTTCTTCCATCAAACGATGAGCATCGTTTCTTGTGCCTGCAATTGATTCCTGTGTCTGCTGCAATTGCTGTTGCAGATCACCGGTTCGTCGTATGGCAGCTTCCTGAGAACTGTTTAGATTTTCCGTTTTGTTCTGGATGGAGAAAAGCTGATTACTTAATCTGTTGATTTCCTCCTGCACCTGCTTGATTGCCTGCTCCTTCAATTGTTCATTGTAAGCTATCACTTCATTATGACGGGCCTGAATTTCCGATTTCAGCTGATTCACGACTAATTCGCGCGCCAGCACGTCCTGCGACATTTTCTCCAGGTTTTTCGCACGACCGATTTTTTTTCCTTCGAACAATCCGACAGATCCACCAGTAAGAGAATATTTACCCTTTACATATTTCCCATGTTTTTCAAGAATTACCGAACCGTTGGATTCACTGTTGAACCATTCGATCGAGGGTTCGTTTTCCGCAATAAACACATGTTGCAATAAATATTTTGCCAGTGGCTGATATTTAGCGTCTACTTCAATCACACTAAGGGCAGCCACAGTATCCGCGGGTTGAAGATGGGTTTCTGCCAGATCAGCCGGGAACTTGTTGAGAAGGAAAAAATTTGCCTTTCCCTTTTTATTGTCATCCAGCAGATGAACAGCCTTCAGACCTTCTTCCAGATCATTGACCACATAATAATTGAGATAAGGTTCCAGTACATTTTCCACAGCCGTACGAAATTCTTCCTTCACATAGATGATGTCAGACAGAACCGGGGCTGTGTGATTCCAATTGGGATTTTTGTGAAGGAATTTCACACTTTCGGGATAGCCCTCCATTGAATCTATCAGGCTTTTGAGCAGATCATGCTCATTTTTCTTGGCGTCGTATTTCCGGTTTTCTTCTGCCAGTTCCTGGCGAAGTGTTTCGAGTTTCTCCTGCGTTTGGAGAATCTGTTCGCGCGTTCTTTCCTGATGCTCCTGTAATTGCCTCAGGTCCGTTCTCCGTGTTTCGAGATTGTCCGTTGTTAATTCATTGTCAAAACCCAGCTGTTTAATCTGTTGGGCACGCGTCGCAATTTCTTCTTCGAGTTGTCTGAGGGCCCTTTCTACATTCTGAATTGAGGTGTCCGCAACAGCGATATTTTTTTCTGAGTCGAACTGGCGTCGCTGGGAATTCGCATGCTCACTTCTTAACTGATCCAGTAATACTTTCATACTACCGAATGAGGTCCTGGCCAAATCTGTTTTTTCACGTAAAACCTCGAGACTCTCTTTCAGTTGATCCAGTTTGATCACCTCTTCCCCCATCTGGTTGTCTGTAAATTGGACGCTTTCTTCCAGACCCTTTACCTGGCCTGTCCCTTTGGAAAGAAAATCCTGCAGGTTGGATTCTTTTTCCTGCAGGAAATTCACTCGCTGACTGACCAGGTTTTTCTCTCCTTCTTTATTTCTTAACTGTTGAACCAGTTCGTTGAATGTGTGCTGAAGCGTCTGTAACTGTCTTTCTTTTTCAATAAAAGCGAGTTTGTCCTGTTCGAGTGCCGCTTCCTCCCCCGCAATTGTTGCCTCCAGCTGAAACTTTTTATCCGTCTCAGTTTCCGATTGCGACTGTAGACTTTTATAGCTGCTGTTGAATCCTTCGAGAGAAGCCTTAGCCAGTTCAATGCTGATTTCCCGGTATTCTTTTTTTATTTCAAAATATTTCTCCGCTTTTTTTGCCTGGTTTTCAAGTGATTTCAGCTGGTTGTTGATCTCAAACAACAAATCTTCAATACGTGCCAGATCCTGTTCTGTTGCATCCAGTTTCTGTCGCGCTTCTTTTTTCCTTGTTTTATAAATTGAAATGCCCGCGGCCTGTTCCAGCATCCGGCGCCGGCTGTTTTCTTTATCCCGGATAATATCGTCCACCATACCCAGTTCAATAATCGCATAGCTGTCGGTGGAAATACCCGTATCCATAAAAAGATTCTGGATGTCTTTAAGTCTGCAGCTTACATCATTCAGGCGATATTCACTCTCTCCGCTTTTGTAAAATTTACGGGTGACCGTAACCGTTGAAAATTCCGTAGGCAGAAGATTTCGGGTATTCTCAAACGTTAGACTTACTTCTGCCAGTCCGGATGCAGACCGGTTTTTGGATCCGTTGAAAACCAGGCTCTCCAGATTCTCCGATCTCAGATGACTTATTTTCTGCTCGCCGATTACCCATCGGATGCTGTCCACTATATTGCTTTTGCCGCATCCGTTGGGTCCGATAATACCGGTAACCCCTTCATTGAAAAGAATTTGGGTTCGGTCAGCAAAACTTTTAAATCCCTTGATATCCAGACTTTTTAAACGCACAGAATCACTTGTTGGTAGAGGACAAACCTAATCAAATTGCTGGTGGGATCAACCTCCTGTTAATAAGTGGTGGATAGTCTTTTAATCGTCATTTTTAGCCTTGGTCAGTCTGTTTTTGAGCTCCGTGACGGGCATGTCAATCTGTTTGCCCAACACCTGATTTCCCCTGTAAGTGATGACTTTCAGCATGACCGCATCTTTGGGAACCAGCAGGGGTTCTTTATACACCGGATAGAAATTGTCCGGATGGGAATTGTCGAAGCTGTAGTGAATATCGAGCCCTTCCACCTCAGTGCTTAATTTGATCAGCAGGGAATCACTGGCATCTTTACCGACTTCAAAAATGGGGTCAAACATGGTTCTTGCATATTTTACTTCCTGAAGATCCATACGTCCAAAATGGTTTTCGACTTTGGCAGCAAACCGGTTCCAGTTCTTTTTTTCTTTTGGGGACCAGAGAGATTCCGACACGGCAAGACCCCGCGGCCAAACCATATACTGCAAATGCCGGGTATTGTACACCTGCTCCGTCCAAAGATTCGCCTGCCCTCCCATAATAAACCTGGACTCCACACCGTCCGGCACCGGCTCAAACTGATATGTTTTATTCAAACGCAGGGTGGCGTACACGTGGGGCTCACTGATGGCGTCGCCCTGCATATAATCCAGATAAACAAAAGTAGTCGGACTCATCACCACCTGATGACCCAGTTTTGCGGCGGCAATTCCTCCCTTTATACCTCTCCAGCTCATAACAACTGCATTAGGAGCCAATCCGCCTTCCAGAATTTCATCCCACCCTATCAGTTTTTTCCCTTTCGATTCAACGATTTTTTCTACCCGTTTTTCGAAATAACTCTGAACTTCTTCCATCGTTTTCAGATTTTCTTTCAGCATGAGTGCCTTGATCTCATCGCTTTTTTCCCAATAATTTTTTGCGCACTCATCGCCACCGACATGGATGTACGGAAACGGAAACAGGGCGGCGATTTCAGTAAAAACTTTGTCAAGAAAAACATACACTTTTTCATTCGCCGGACAAAGTGTATTGTCTTTGAGGGCAACGGGTCCGGGCCATTCCATAAATTTCTCACCCGACCGCACCTGATAGGTTTCCGCACCTGGTGTGCAGGAAAGATCAGGGTAAGAGACAATAGCGGCCATACTGTGACCAGGCACATCCACTTCAGGCAGAATATTTACAAAACGATCCTTCGCAAATTGAATCAGGCTGCGTATATCATCCTGTGTGTAAAAGCCGCCGTATGTTTTGGGTTCATCGGGAGGAACAGGTGCAAAAGTTCCAAAATAACCTTCCCTTTTCACATTCCAGGCCCCCGCTGTTGTCAGGCGCGGCAGGCTTTTGATCTCAATTCTCCAACCTTCATCATCCGTCAGGTGCATATGAATCAGGTTAAATTTATATTGAGCCATTTCATCAATGAAATCTTCCACTTCCTTCTTTGTAAAAAAATGCCGGGAGACGTCGAACATCAGTCCCCGCCAGGCAAATCGCGGATAGTCGGTTATTTCAACCAGCGGCAGCTGCCACTTTATGCCGGGTACAACAGACTTACTTTCAATTTCGCGGGGCAGTAATTGCCAAAGCGTCTGGGCGCCATAAAAAAGGCCTGCTGCTTTATTTGCACTAATGACAATTCCTTTAGGAGTCACAGATAAATGATAGCCTTCGTCTCCCAGTTCTTTGTCAGCATTTTTGTTCAGTATAAACCGGATCGGGGAAACGGGTCCTCCTGCGGAAAGTTTTTTCCCGGTTGCGGCCAGTTTTCTTTTTATTGATTCAGCAGTCGTTTTAAGTTCCGGCGTATTTGGAATGCTGATGCCAATGGTAGAAGGCAAAGTATAAAAACCCACGCCCCGCGTCAGGCTGACCGGTTCAGGAATGACAGAAATTACAGGCTCATTTTTTTGCGCAAATACAATCAGCGCAATAAAAACGGGCAGGGCAGACAGGATCCATTTCTTCATAATTGAATATTAAAACGCGTGAATAAGTCTTACAAACTTATGCAAAAAGACTTAACGTAATTTCTATTAAAAAGGATGATGAAAAAGGAAAAGGAAGTTGAAGGGCAATCTGCAAAAATTAGTTTTTAAACAGCTTATTAATGCAAAGAGTTATCGGGATATTATTGCTTTACTTTGGCGTGTAAACTTTTTAAACTACTTTTTAAACAGCAGGCTCCTGCTGGCTCAGGCAATGAAAACTCCCGAGTCCCCAGATAATATCCGTGGAGTCAATACCCCGAACGGTTCGATCAGGAAAAGCCTCCTGAATAATCCGCAGGGCCCGCTCATCTTTTGAAGAACGGAAAGTAGGTACCACAACAAGGCCATTGGCAATATAAAAATTGGCATACGATGCCGGCAGACGCTGATCTTCGTAAGTGAGTTTGTCAGGCATGGGCAGTTCCACCACGTTGAGCTGTTTGCCATTAAGGAGCCGCATACTTTTTAAATCTGAGAGGTTGCGCCTCAGAATCTCATAGTTTTCATCCGATTTATTTTCTTCCACAACCGTCAAAACGCTGTCTTCATTAAAGAAACGAACGGTATCATCAATATGTCCATCCGTGTCGTCGCCTACAATTCCGTCTTTTACCCATAGTACCTGATCCACGCCATAGTAGGCTTCCAGATAGGCCTCAATTCCTGACCTGCTCAGCAAAGGATTTCTGTTGGGGTTAAGCAAACAGGATTCAGAAGTGATCAGCGTTCCCTTACCATTGAAATCTACCGACCCACCTTCCATTACAATTTCCGGATATAATACAGGGATCTCATAGGCAGCGGCAATAAGCGTCGGAATCCGGTCGTCGAGATCGTAAGGCGGATATTTGTTACCCCAGGCATTGTAATTCCAGTCAACGATGATTTTTGGCTGTGCCGCATCCGGATTGATAAGAAAAGCGGGACCATGGTCCCTGCACCATGCATCATTTGTAGGATGCGTATAAAATCGCACTTTTCCCATGTTCGTTGAAACAGATTCAAGCTTCGCCTGCGCAAAAGCTTTCATTTCTTCACTGATGACATTGATATGAACCGGTTCATGTTCAGAAACCGCCTTTATGAATTGACTGTAAGGCTCATAAATCGATTGAATCTTTCCTGGCCAGGACGCGTCTTTATGTGGCCAGCTCAGCCAGGTTGCTGCGTGCAATTCAAATTCCGCAGGAAACCGATAACCCAGGTCCTTTGGCGTGGGCCGGTTAATGGTCATCGATATATCTTTTTGTAATGGGTTGATAGGAATCTATCCGGCGGTCGCGCATAAAAGGCCAGTGTGTGCGGTAGCTGTCGGTCTTATCTGTATCCAGTTCCTGAACGATCACTTCCTCCTGGTCATGGCCGGCCTGAGAAAGTATCCTGCCAAAAGGATTGGCGAAAAAAGAACCGCCCCAAAATTTCATTGCGCCGTTTTGTTCAAAACCTACCCTGTTTACGCTGACCACATGCACTCCGTTGGCAACCGCGTGGCTGCGCTGGATGGTCACCCAGGCATTGTACTGCTCTTCATTGGTTGGCAGATCCTGCGCAGTGGACCATCCGATGGCCGTGGGATAAAAGAGAATTTCAGCACCCATAAGCGAAGTAATCCGCGCCGCTTCAGGATACCACTGATCCCAGCATATCAACACGCCAATTTTTGCATACTTTGTTTCAAACACTTTATATCCCAGGTCGCCGGGAGTAAAATAGAATTTTTCGTAGAAAGAAGGATCATCGGGGATATGCATTTTCCGGTATTTACCCAGAAAAGTGCCGTCAGCATCAATCACCGCGGTCGTGTTGTGGTAAATACCCTGTGCCCTTTTTTCAAAGAGGGAAGCGATGATCACCACTTTGTTCTCTCTGGCAACGGATTGCAGGGTTTCAGTAGATGGGCCGGGTACAGGTTCCGCAAGTTCAAAATTTTCATAGCTCTCCACATCGCAGAAATAGAGAGAAGTAAAAAGCTCCTGCAGGCAAATAATCTGTGCTCCTTTTGCGACCGCCTCGCGTATTTTTTCAATGCCTTTCTGCAGATTGGCCGACTTGTCTTTACCGCATGACATCTGAACGATACCCACTTTAACTTTACCCATATCAGGAAACAGTTGAGTTTGCAAAAATAAGGTTTTGGGTCAATTGCTCATATCAGCCACTGTCGACCCGTAACTTTTAACTCTTAACTCTTATACTTCTCTTAAGAAGCTCTTCCCAGGTGTTTCAGGAAAGTAACGTGCGAGGCAATCGCCTTGTGTACCCGCGGATATTCGATGTATTTAATGCCGTAGTCGGCACAGGTCTGCCGTACAATTTTACTGACCGCAGGATAATGTACGTGGGATATTTTAGGGAATAAAT
The DNA here is from genome assembly GCA_965214575.1 of Puia sp. Taxonomy (GTDB): domain Bacteria; phylum Bacteroidota; class Bacteroidia; order Chitinophagales; family Chitinophagaceae; genus Puia. The sequence goes on along the minus strand of CBDCCE010000025.1, from coordinate 134,743 downwards.
GGTGCTCAATCTGAAAATTTAATCCGCCTACAAGCCATGAGACAAGCCGGTTATGGGTTGCGAAATTGGCTGTCGTATTAACCTGATGGATCGCCCACTCATTTTCAATTTTGTTTGTTTCAATGTTTGCCAATGGAAAACTGGTATGCTCCACCGTATGCGCCAGCTGAAATACGATACTGATCAGTAATCCGGTGACCACTGTGGTAATCAGGAAACCAATCGCCCAGGCACCCACACCTACAGCATAAATCGGAAGTACGATAAAAATAACTGCGTGTATTACTTTAAAAACCCAGAAGTTAAAATGATCCATAAATGACATTTTCTTCATTGGCACATCCCCTACCCGCTTCCTGAAATATTTATTGTAATCCAGAATAAATATCCATAAAATATATAGCATCGCATATAAGCCCCAGAAATAGATATGCTGATACCTGTGCATTTTTAATCTCTTCTGGTTTTCGCTCATGCGCATAAACGGCTGGATATCAATATCGTCATCCACGCCATCCACATTCGTATAAGAGTGATGAATGATATTGTGTTTGTTATGCCAGATAAAACTATTGCCTCCGAGCACACTCAGGGACAGTGCTGCCATTTGATTGATCAGCTTACTCTTACTAAAGCTACCGTGACCGCCATCATGCATGACGTTGAAACCAATTGCCGAAATCACACAACCAAAAAGTACGCATTCAAGAATAGCCCAGGCAACAGGCGGAGTGAAAAAAACCAGATGAATGTATAAGCCAACAAAACTTAACCCCAGGACTGCTGCCTTAAGGTACAAGCCGAAATTACCGGTCATCGACTTCCCCGTCTGATCAAAATAAGCGTTTATTCTTTTTTTCAGATCTGTATGAAAGCTTTGAGAACTGGCAGAAAATTTGGGCATTTGCATGGTAAACTCTTTAACGTAAAATCGATGCAAAGTTATATCATTTTGGTGCGATAACTCTGTTAAATAAACGATGAACCTGAGTAGTTTATGCACACTAAGTGTCAAATTGTTCAAAAGCGTCCAGGCTGCTCACCCCGATCATTTTTTCCGATATAAATCCTTCTGCATATTTCACCCCGATCATCTTACCGCACATCTGGGCTCTTCCAATTACGGAATCAAGAAATTCCGGCCCGGAAATATAGGTCTGGGGCTCCTCTTTTTCATAGGTCGTGGAGTAAAACTGTGAACTGTAAGCCCTTATGGCATCCAGTTTTCGCGCAAATACTTCCGAAATGTCATACACAAAACTGGGGGTATAAAACCGGTCCTGGATGAAATGAAAAACGTATTTCGGCCGCCAGTGGGCTTGTTCGGTTCCCGACTCATCCTGGGTAGATATCTTCCGAAGGCCACTGAGGAAACAGCTGTCGGAAATCAGCTTTCCGGCCCGGCCATGGTCGGGATGTCTGTCTGCCAGAGCACTCGCGAGAACTATTTCCGGCTGGTATTTACGGATAGCCCTGATCAGTTTCCGCTGATTTTCTTCATTATTTTCAAAAAAACCATCTGCCATACCCAGGTTTTCCCGGATGTCGAGATCCATAATGCCAGCGGCCGCCTCTGCTTCACGGATCCGCAGTTCCGGTGTGCCCCGGGTGCCCAGTTCACCACGGGTAAGGTCAATAACACCGGTGGTTTTACCTTTTTTCTTTTCCATCATGAGGGTGCCTGCGCAACAGAGTTCCACGTCATCGGGGTGTACCGCCACGGCGAGTACATGAATTTTTTTCATGACGCAAATTATAATAAGTTAACCAGAGTTTTAAGGACTAAACCCCGGGCTTTCATTATCCATTTATACATAACTTTGCACTCCGAAAATATCTATTCATCTTCATTCTAAATTTATTTCTATGGCCTATGATGTAGTTGTACTTGGCAGCGGTCCGGGTGGTTATGTTGCTGCCATTCGCGCTTCTCAGCTGGGTTTTAAAACAGCCATTATTGAAAAGGAAAGTCTGGGTGGTATCTGCCTGAACTGGGGCTGTATTCCCACAAAGGCACTTTTGAAAAGCGCTCAGGTATATGAAGATATCAAACATGCCAGGGATTTCGGTATTGAAGCCAGTGGAACGCCGGATTTTCCCGCCGTCATAAAAAGGAGCCGGGGAGTTGCAGATAAAATGAGCCGGGGAGTTCAGTTTCTGATGAAGAAAAACAAGATAGACGTCGTCATGGGTTTTGGCAAAATAAAAGCCAAGGGTCAGATTGAAGTGACAGGTGCCGACGGCAAAACGCAGCTGGTGGAAGGCCGCCATATTTTGATCGCAACAGGTGCCCGCAGCAGGGAACTGCCCGCATTAAAGCAGGATGGGAAAAAAATTATCGGATATCGGGAAGCGATGAACCTGCCCGTTCAGCCTAAGAGTATCATTGTAGTTGGTAGCGGCGCCATCGGTGTGGAATTCGCTTATTTTTATCACAGCATGGGGACCAAAGTGACGATTGTAGAATTCCTGCCGCGAATTGTGCCCGTGGAAGATGAGGATATTTCCAAAGAACTGGAAAAATCGTACAAAAAGTCCGGCATCGATATTATGGTGAACAGTGAAGTGACCAGCGTGGACACCAGCGGCAACGGAGTTAAAGCGAAAATTAAAACGGCTTCCGGAGAACAGGTGCTGGAAGCCGATATCCTCCTGAGTGCAGTGGGAATTGCGGCGAATATTGAAGGAATCGGACTGGAGAGTCTGGGAGTAAAAACAGATAAAGGCAAGATTGTGGTAGACAAATTTTACAACGCCACTGTACCTGGCTTTTATTCGTTTGGTGATTGCGCACCAGGACAGGCACTCGCGCATGTAGCCTCCAAAGAAGCCATCATATGTGTGGAAAATATCGCCTTTCTTGAAAAGAAATATGCCCACGCGCCCGAACCCATCGACTACAACAATGTTCCGGGCTGTACTTATTGTACACCGGAGATTGCTTCCGTAGGTTTTACTGAAAAACAGGCAAAAGATGCGGGTTATGAAATCAAAGTGGGTAAGTTTCCGCTGAGCGCTTCCGGCAAAGCGTCTGCGGCCGGTCATACTGAAGGCTTCATCAAGGTCATATTCGACGCAAAATATGGCGAATGGCTGGGCACTCATATGATTGGTTACAATGTAACCGAGATTATTATTGAAACTGTGGTGGGAAGAAAACTGGAAACCACTTATCATGAAGTGCTCAATAGTATTCACCCCCATCCTACCATCAGCGAAAGCGTTAAAGACGCATTGAAGTGGCTTATGGTGAAGCGATTCATTTATAAAAAGCAGAATGGATTCAATACTGCCGGTTTCTGTCTGGGAATCTGAAAGTTTCTTTTCTCCCAAAGACTTTATCCTGCTCGGCAGCGGCTTTACCGGGTTATGGTCAGCGTATTATTTGAAAAAACGGTATCCGCATAAATCAGTACTCATTCTGGAACGAGGAATGATACCCAGTGGCGCCAGTAGTCGTAATGCAGGTTTTGCCTGTTTTGGGAGTTATACTGAACTCAGGTCTGATCTGCTTCGTCAGGGAGAAAACGAGATGCTGTCACTGGTTGAAATGCGATTTAAAGGGCTTGAAAAAATAAGTAAAAAATTCTCTCCGAAACAAATCGGTTATGAAAATCTGGGCGGCTATGAATTGCTCTCTCCGGAAACCTTTCCGGATATAAACCTGCTAAGAACAGGAATCGACGATATCAACAGACTCCTGAAAAAAATAACCGGAAGGGAAAAAACTTTTCAGTTGAACGATTCCAAAATAAAACAATTTGGATTCGGTGGTTCCCATCATCTGATAGAAAATAAACTGGAAGGACAACTGCATTCCGGAAAACTTCTGGAGAGTCTTACACAACTCGTCAGTTCTATGGGCGTATCCATTCTTACCGGAACGGAAGTCAAAAAAATGGAAGATTCCCAAGATTCGGTAATCCTGCAAACCAATCTGCCCATTTCTCTGAAAGGCCGGCAGGTTCTGGTGTGTACCAATGCATTTGCAAAATCGCTGTTACCTTCTCTGGATATTTCCCCCGCCAGAGGTCAGATCTTACTAACGGAACCTGTCGATGGCTTGAAATGCAAGGGAGCATTTCACTATGATGAAGGTTTTTACTATTTCCGAAACCTGGACAACCGTATTCTGCTCGGGGGCGCCAGGAATAAATATTTTTCTGAAGAGGAAACATTTTCAACAGACATTTCGGAAAACATTCAGCATGAGCTGGAATCATTTCTGAAAGAGATTATTTTACCGGGAATTCCATTCCAGATTGCCATGCGGTGGAGCGGGACCATGGCCATCGGAAAAGAAAAAAAACCAATCGTCCGGAAAATCAGCGACAGGGTATTCTGCGCTGTTCGCATGGGCGGCATGGGTGTTGCTCTGGCCCCGCAGATTGGGAAAAAAGTGGCTGAAATGATGTGACTTTCGCAGGCGTCAGACGGAGAGATTACATTCTACATAATTATTCCGGCGATCGTGGCCGACAAATAGGAAGCCAGCGTTCCGCAAAACAGGGCTTTCAGACCAAGGCGGGCAAGGTCGGCCCTCCTCGCCGGCACGATGGCCCCGATTCCTCCAATCTGCATTCCCACGCTGCTGAAATTGGCAAAGCCGCAGATAGCGATACTTACTATCAGCAGACCCTTTTGAGATACGATGGGAACGGTATGTGAGGTCAGACTTTTAAATGCAACAAATTCGTTAATGGTAAGCTTCTGTCCGAGCAGAGTAGCTGCATTCTTTATATCCTCCGAAGGAATACCCATGGACCACGCGAAAGGGTAAAATATTTTTGAAAAGATCCAGTTGAGACTCAAATTGAAAGAAGGATTAAACAGATGGCCAGTCTTCAAAAGCAGAAAATCCAACAGGGCGATAACGGCAATAAACCCGATCAGCATGGCAATAACATTCATGGCAATCTTAAAACCCTCTCCGGCACCGTGGGATATCGCGTCCACCAGGTTCGCATACCTGCTCGTCACCTTTAACTTTACACGGCCCATAGTCTCAGGAGTTTCCGTTTCCGGCCAGACAATTTTGGAAATGACCAGTGCACCAGGTGCGGCCATCAGACTGGCAGCGATAAGCTTGGGTGCCAGATCGAGACCCGCCTGCGCACCCATATTGGCATACACAATCAGGATCCCGCCGGCAATACAGGCCAGACTGCCCGACATACTAGCCAGCAACTCGCTTTTGGTCATGCCCGGCAGATAAGGCTGAATCATCACCTGCGCTTCTATCTGACCCACAAAAGCACTGGCTACATTACTGAGTGCTTCAGCGCCGCTCACGCGCATCACCACATTCATCGCTCTCGCAATAACGGCTACCAGTCTTTGCATGATGCCCAAATGGTAAAAAACCGCCACTAATGCACAAACCAGAATAATGGTGGCAGTTACATTAAAAGCAAACACAAATCCACCCTGCGCATAATTCATAAATCCTCCGGACCGGTTAGGTACTGCAATGCCATCGTAAACGAAGGATGCACCCTGAAAGGCGAACAATTCAATTTTTCCCATGATGCGACCCAGGAACTGAAAAAAATGAATAACGGGTGTTATTTTCAGAACAAGAATTCCTATTGTAAGCTGGAGCAACAAACCACTGATTACCAAACGGAGATCAATGCGCCGCCGGTTATTTGAGGCCAGCAGGGAAAGCCCCAGAATAAGTACAACACCCACCAATCCCTGGAATCTTTGCATAGAGATGTTTTGTAAACGGAAGTTAATGGAATTAATGAATAAAATGAATGTCACAACAGCGATCCGCACGCTTTCCTTCGTAATTTTGCATCAGGAAAAAGGAACTTATGCATAGCAGTAAAGAACAGATTCAACGTCTTATCGAAAGTCAGTCCGACAGCTCGCTTCGGCGCATCGGTGAAAAAGTAGTTGCCCGGGAAAGAATTCTTTTTGACGAAGGCGTTTTGCTTTTTGAAAAAGCCTCCCTTTCCTTTGCCGGTGAGCTGGCAAATTATATTCGCGAAGATTTGCATGGTAATAAAACATATTTCAACAGAAACTTCCATATCGAGCCCACTAACGTATGCGTGTTCTCCTGTGCCTTCTGCTCCTATTCCAGATTGTATGCTCACCGCGATGAAGGATGGGAACTGAGTCTTGATCAAATGATGGCACTGGTCTGTAAATATGACGGGAAGCCGGTGACAGAAGTCCATATTGTGGGGGGAGTACATCCGAAAATGAATCTTTACTTTTTTGTTGAGCTTCTACAAAAAATAAAAGCACACCGCCCGGACCTTCATATTAAAGGCTTTACTGCAGTAGAACTGGATTATATGTTCCGTAAAGCAAAAGTCTCCGTGGAAGAAGGTATGAAGATTTTACATGACGCAGGACTGGACTCACTCCCGGGAGGCGGGGCAGAAATATTTGACTGGGAAATAAGGAAGCAAATCAGCGAGGACAAAGTAAATGCCGAGGGATGGCTTCATATACACCGCCAGGCCCATCTGCTTGGTATGCACTCCAATGCAACGATGCTCTATGGTCATATTGAAAATTACACCCATCGTATCGACCACATGGATAAGCTAAGATTACTGCAGGATGATACACACGGTTTCAACACTTTTATTCCCCTGAAATTTCGGAATAAGGGGAACGATATGAGTCATGTTCCCGAATCTTCTGTGATTGAAGACATGAAACTTTATGCCGTCAGCCGGATTTACATGGATAATTTTCCGCATATCAAAGCGTATTGGCCCATGCTGGGTCGTCAGAGCGCCCAGCTGACCCTCTCATTTGGAGTAAATGACCTGGACGGAACCATTGACGATTCAACTAAAATTTACTCTATGGCAGGATCCGAGGAACAGCATCCATCCCTTTCCACAACAGAATTAGTTGCCCTTATAAAACAGGTAAATCGTGAACCGGTTGAACGGGACACGCTTTACAGGGAAATTAAAAATTATAGGGATATGGATCTGACTGCGATGGCTGCCAGTCCCTTGTACAACTAGTTTTATCCCTCTTTACCGTTAAGCAGCGATTTCCTAACTTTATCGCTTTATGGAACACGTACACGAACATAGTCATTCAGGACATTCGCACAGCCACCATGGCCATTCACACGGTCATGTTGCCGTTCTTAAATCCGTCAATTCGGCGTTTGTTATCGGAATTATTTTAAACCTGGCTTTTGTGATTATTGAAGCTATAGTCGGGTTGTTTATTCATTCTCTTTCTCTTCTTTCAGACGCCGGGCATAACCTGGCTGATGTGGCGAGCCTGGGTCTTTCCCTGTTTGCATTCCGGATGATGAAGGTAAAATCCAATACGAAATATACTTACGGTTACAAAAAAACAACCGTACTGGTTGCCCTGCTCAATGGTGGGATACTGCTGATTTCCATCGGTGCCATTTTGTATGAATCCATTCACCGGTTGATCCTGCCGGAACCCCTGCCTGGTAAAACCATATCTATAGTAGCAGCGATTGGAATCGTAATCAATACTGTGACTGCCCTGCTTTTTTTTCGCAATAAGGAGTCCGATCTGAATATCAAAGGAGCCTTTTTGCATCTGATGTCTGATGCCATCGTTTCGGCGGCTTTAGTCCTTGGAGGCATTATCATTATTTATACAAAATGGTATTGGGTAGATCCGCTGTTGGGAATTCTGGTGGCAGTCGTTATCGTTTTCAGTACCTGGAGCCTGCTGCGTGACAGTCTGCGGCTATCATTGGATGCCGTTCCCGGGGGCATTGATTTACGGGCCGTTCAGTCAGCCGTTGAAAAAATTGCCGGAGTCCAGGATTTTCATCATATACATATCTGGGCGTTGAGTACCACTGAAAATGCATTGACAGGTCATGTAGTATTAAAAAGGGAAATTGGGATGGAAGCGCAGGAAAAGATAAAAAAAGAGATAAAGCACGAACTGCTTCACCAGAATATTCAGCATGTTACATTGGAAACGGAAACAGAAACGCTGGCCTGCGAACCAAACCGCCTGGTTACTGCGTCAATAAATCCTTAACCGCATTCTCAAGCTCAGGGCCTTCGGCATTTATGGTTCTGATAACACCCTTTCGGTCGATGAGAAATGAAGCCGGAATAGCATCCACGCCATACAATGCAGCAGAGGGCGCCTCCCAGCCTTTCGTATCGATAACCTGCACCCAGGTGAGTTTGTCGTGAAGAACGGCTTTTGTCCAGTTATCGTTTTCTTCATCCAGCGAAACGGCATAGATCTCCAATCCTTTAGAATGATATTTGTTATACAGCTTTACCAGTCTGGGATTGTTATGGCGACAGGGGCCACACCAGCTTGCCCAGAAATCCAGTATAACAACTTTCCCCTTTAGTGCAGCCAATGACTGCAGGTTTCCTTTCATATCCGGTAAAGACAGATCGGCAGCGCTTTCTCCGGGTCTCATTTGGGAAAACAGATTTAAGCTGGTAATCAATAAAAACAGTAAAATGAATATACGGTTCATTTGCAACAATCTTTTTTTGTAAATAACGACCTGAAGACCTGCCCTATTGCCCTGAATATATAATGAACGGTTGCCATAGAATGGTAAAAATAGTTATTAAACTTAGTTTACGAAACTCCAATAGATACCCAGACGGATTTTTAACCCCGCATTTGGATAAGACGGAGCTACAAAATTGTTGTTTGTAAAACCAAATCCGGTGGCAGAAGAAATTTGAGCCGTATTCAGGTTTTCTGTCCTGAAATAAGCAACAAAACTTCTGATCCTGAAATTTACGTAGGCATTGATATCCGGTAATTTTTCCGCAACGGTGGTCTGTTTCTGACTGAAAAACTGCCCGATAACGGGCGAATACCCATCCGCAGTGTAAGGGGTGAAATAGCGGAATTCCAGCCCGAATGCAATCAGAAGATTTTTCAGACCCAGTTTTCCTTCATAGCCGATCTGGTCGTGAGTTACAAAAACCGGAATATTTACGGGTGATCCTCCGGCGACTTTCTGAACGACAACCAAAGCACGTAAAATCAGGTGCCTGGTAAGGGCAATTTTCTTATTGGCAGAAATAATTAATACATTGAAAGGATTGGATTCCTGGGCAGCTATATAGTAATTTTCGAAGTAAGGAAAATTCGTCATCAGGTAGTAGTTCGCCGTGAGATTAAGCTGCAGCTTGGGCTGATCGATGGATCCAAACAAGTGGATTACATTTTCCTTGTTAAAAAAACTATTTGACGGAACACCGAAACCAAAACTGGATTCGGTTGTCCATGCCATCGAAACCGTTCGGTTCACATTTTCAAAACCCAGTTGCAAAAACCCGAGGTTCTTGCTGATCTGTCTTTTCAGGCTGATATAGGCGTTGTAGTCCCCGGCATTATATCCGCTGATATAAAAATTACCAAAACCTTCGATATCCCATTTTTTATTTTTCGTTTTATTTCTATACTCCCCGTGAACAAAAACATTAAAAAGAGAACGAACACCGGCATTGTAAGTGCCACTCATGGATTCAAAGCTGATGCCTGCTTTCAGAAATTGCTGCGGGTTTTTCGAATCGGGAAAAGAATAGAGTGAGAAATCGTTACTCAGGTTATGCCAGAGATCGCCCAGTTTTACTGTATCCGGTGTGGTGATAAAATTCAGATTCTTTACATAATAACTGGTATCCGGATTCCAGTCAACAAACCGTTCATGATAGGTTGAATAATTGATGGTTTCCTCAGCTCTGAACTTCGGATAAAATAAAGGAATAACTGAAGAGTCTGTTACTATAGAATCCTTGATACCGATGATGTCATATTGCTGCCGGAGCATAAAAGTGCCGGTCGTATAAAAAGTCCCCGGGCTAACCCCGGAACCGCCCCCGAATGGATTGGTATTAACCAGTTGAGCGATTCCAATATTGGTGGGAATATTGAATCTGTTGGCAAAGGCATTGGAATCCAAATCTTTGTTATCCCGAATACCCCCGCTTTCGCCTGAGGTTAATTTACTTCCCAATAATAAAAGAAAAGCCTGGTATCGTTTGCTTTTGGACTGGTACCAGGAGGTAAACCGGTAATTATTGTGATTCGTACTCTGGTTGCCAAAAGTACCCGGCGAGTTGATCAGCCGGTATTGAAAGGAGGCATTCCAGTTCCGGGTAATATTCTGCGTGTGGATCAGGTTGATCATCTGCTCCACATGCCCGCCAATTAAATAATCCAGTTCTGAATAGGGCTTGGTGGTATTGTAAAACCTCGACTCGGCCACTGTAAAAACAAAAGGGTCATAGGCATGCCAGCCCCCGTCCCATCCCGGTTTAATAAAAGGATTAAAAATCAGGTCGTGCGAAGCCGTTCCCAGATTTCCAAAATCCACATAGGTAGGGGATAGTGGATAGCGCAGGTAGAAATTGTAAACCGAAGAATCTATTTTTTGGAAACGGCTGGAATCCAGAAAACGATAATTAAAACTGATCGTATCATCTTTTCGATGCTGCAGAGAATCTTTTCCCCCACCTCCCCCCATATTATGGAAACGCGACAGAGGATTACTCTGGGCGAAAGCTGCTCCGCAACCTAAAGTAAAAAAAATCAGAAAGAGGAATGCTTTCATGCAGGTCCGATGATTCCCTGAACGGGCCGGGAAATTAACCATTCCATGCTGACTGAAAGAGGATAAAAAGTTAATATTCATATGGATGCCACCAGACCTTTGAAAATGGCTGTGAGTTTGGGTTCCGCCAGTTTTGCTTCATACAGTACTTCTTCGTGGGTAATGGCGTTTTCTTCTTCGCGAATGCCCAGATCCGTTATGATACTCATGGCAAAAACCTCCATACCGAGGTGAACGGCTGCAATGGTTTCCTGTACCGTACTCATACCCACGGCGTCTGCGCCGGTAATATGAAGGAGCCTGTATTCTGCTCTTGTCTCAAAAGTTGGTCCGGTTACGCCGGCATATACACCCTGATGAATACGTATATTTTTCTCCGCCGCAATCGCTTTCGCTTTTTTTATCAGACTCTTTCTGTAGGGCTCGCTCATATCAGGAAAACGGGGGCCCGTTTTTTCATCATTTGGGCCTATCAGCGGGTTCACGGTAAAAAAACTGATATGGTCTGTTATGATCATCAGATCCCCTACTTTAAACGAAGCATTCATTCCTCCGGCGGCATTGGAGAGCAACAGTGTTTTGACTCCGAGAAAATGCATCAGACGTACCGGGAAAACCACCTGATCCACGCTATAACCCTCATAGAAATGAAAGCGGCCGGCCATCGCCACAATTCTCTTTCCTTCCATTTTTCCAAAAATCAGTTTGCCGCTGTGACCTTTTACCGTAGAGACCGGGAAATCAGGAATGGATGAGTAATCCAGCTGGTATTCGATATCTATTTCGCCGGTCAAATTGCCGATACCGCTTCCGAGCACAATCCCGACCGAAGGTTGGTGCGGGTAAGATTTTTTAATAAAGTCGGCTGTCTTTTGAAGATTTCTGATCTGGCTTTCCGTCATAAATTACCGTATATGATCCGCGAAAACGGATCGCGCAAAGATAAGATGCCAGGCCCTAAAACGGTATATTATCGGATGCGTGTACGTCGAAGTTCAAGCAGGTTCAGACCATTGGCTTCAAAGCCACTCACAGACGGGCTCACGAGATGTATGACCTGATCATACCAGAGCGGAACTACGGGAGCGTCATTGATCATCTGCTGATCCATCTTACGATACAGGTCATACCGAATACTGTCGTTATTTTCAATAAGCGATTGCCGGTACATCTGATCAAAACGGAGATTTTTATACCGGGTGTAGTTTGGGGGTGCCGGATTCTCCGAATAAAAAACGCTCAGATAATTTTCGGCGTCCGGATAGTCGGCGATCCAGCTGCCTCTGAAAAAGAGCACCTGTGATTTGGCCGTTTCCTCCAGTAATAAACTCTTTTGCGTGATGTCAATCTTTACGGTTAAACCAATTTCCTGCAGTTGTCGGGCAATGAACCCCGCCAGGTCTGCATAAATGTCAATCGTTTTAAGAGTAATCGGTGGAATACCCGCGCCATCAGGATATCCGGCTTCACGCAAAAGCTGCCTTGCCTTAGCCGGATCATAATGATACCCATGAACCATAGACGAATCAAAACATGGCAATCCGGGCGGAATAAATCCGCTCTCAGCAGGGGTTCCGATCGAATTACGCAGATAAAGCATCATTTTCCGCCGGTCGAACCCATAGTTGATTGCCTGGCGGATTTTTAACAAACGTAAAGCTGAAGCTTTTACCCGGGGCAGGCTGCTATCAGTTAATATACCCAGATATTCCGTATTCAGATAAGGGCTTTTTGACAAGAGAATTCTTCCCTTCCAGTCATTTTTGAGTTCACCTTTTTTATCCAGCACTTCATCTTTGAAAGAGGGATCAATATCATTCATAAAATCCAGCCGCCCCTGTTGCAATAATAAAAACTCGGTAGCCCGGTTATCAAAAAAACTGATCTTCACCGCATCCAGATAAGGCAGTCTCACACCCGCACTGTCTTTTTCAAAATAATGCTCATTCTTTACCATGATCAGATCCTGGCCTTCCTCCCAGCTTTTTAATTGGAAGGGTCCGGTACCGCAGGGATGATTTCGAAAGTCTTTTCCATACTTTTCAATTACTTCATGAGGCACAACAGAACAGTACTTCATACTGAGAAGACCCAGCATGGGATGAAACGGGGTCAGCAAACGGAGTTCAAAAGTCGAATCATCAGGTGCACTGAAAGCACTGGCACCTGAAACCCTCTCATTGAATATCCACGCACCGCTGCTGGCGGTTTTTTTGTCCAGCAAACGGGAAAGACTGTACACCATGTCAGCCGCAACGAGTGGCCGGCCCCGCCCGTCAGCGAATGCATCATTATCCTGAAAAAAAACATCCCGACGGAGATGAAACCGGTAGGTCTTTCTGTCTTCGGAAATTTCCCATGAGGAAGCCAGCGACGGTACAACATTCAAGTGAACATCGGTTTGTACAAGAGTATTGTATAATTGGTGTACAGCCCAGATAACCGACTGGTTTTTTGCGAACGCGGGATCCAGACTCGCGATACCGGTAGGCTCATTGTACCGGAATGTTTTTTTATTACTGGTCGAATTCGAATGACAGGCGGACAATGAAAATCCGGCGATTAAAATAAAAATAATGACCTTTCCTTTTTTATAGTACCTGTTCATCCGGCTACGAAAATCGCCATTATGATTCAACCTGCGAAAAGCTTTTCCTTATTACTTATCGGACTTCTGTTTTTCAGATTCGCCGGTGCTCAAATAGACAAACTCCAGTATACTCATGCGGATACCCTGCGGGGATCCATGAATCCCGAAAGAGCTTATAATGTGCTGCGCTATGACCTGAGTTTTAGTCCGGATTTTGACAGTAAATCCATCAAAGGGAAAAATATCATCACTTATCTGGATCCCGGACTGAATACCATCCAGATTGATCTACAGGTTCCGCTGGAAATAGACTCGGTGATTCAGGAAAATAAAAACCTGACTTACCGAAGGGAAGGAAATGTATATCACGTGCTCATCAGACAAAATGAACCCAGGGAAAAATATACTTCGCCAAAAACGGAAAAAATGAGTGTTTACTATCATGGGAATCCGCAGATTGCTGTACACGCACCCTGGGACGGCGGATTCCTTTTTAACAGGGATTCACTGGGCAGGCCCTGGATGAGTGTGGCCTGCGAAGGCACAGGTGCCAGCGTATGGTATCCCTGCAAGGACTACCTGGGAGATGAACCCGACAGCGGCGCTTCGATGACGATCACCGTGCCGGACAGCCTGGTGGCGGTAGGCAACGGAAGACTGGTCAGAAAAGCTTTCGGTGGTAAGGGAATGACGTCATGGACCTGGGCAGTTACAAACCCCATCAATAATTATAATCTGATTCCCTATATCGGTAAATATGTAAACTGGCAAAAGACCTACTACGGTCAAAAAGGAAACCTCAACTGCAGTTTCTGGGCTCTGGATTACGATTTAAAAAAAGCACGAAAGCAGTTTCTCGGGGTAGACTCCATGCTGAGTTGCTTTGAGTACTGGTTCGGCCCCTACCCTTTCTATGAAGATGGATATAAACTCGTTGAAGCACCTTATCTCGGCATGGAGCATCAAAGTAATATCGCCTACGGAAATCATTTCATGCAGGGCTATCTTGGAAAAGACCTGTCGGAAACCGGGTGGGGCCTTAAATGGGATTTTATTATTGTACATGAAAGTGGACACGAATGGTTCGGAAACAATATAACCTGCAAGGACATTGCGGACGAATGGATACACGAGTCATTTACCAATTATAGTGAAACACTGTACACCGGCTTCTTCTTTGGTAAAAATGCGGGCGACGACTATTGCATCGGAACCCGGAAAAGTATTTTGAATATATCTCCCATTATTCGTTACTATGGCGTAAATCAAGGTCCGGAAAGCACCGACGAATATTATAAGGGCGGCAACATGATCCATACCATCAGGCAGGTCATACATAATGATGAGCTGTTCCGTCACGTCTTGCGGGGTTTGAATCAGAATTTTTACCACCAGACGGTAACCGCACTGGATATTCAAAATTATATCAACAAAGTTTCCGGCATCGATTTTACGCCTGTTTTTGATCAGTATCTCCGAACCAAAAATGTTCCCATACTGGAATACCGGTTCGAGGAAAAGAATATGCTCTATCGCTGGACTAACTGTAACCGGAATTTCAATATGCCGGTCCGGGTTGATCTGGGAGGCGAACGATGGCTAAAGCCAACGACAGAATGGAAAAAAGAACGGCTTCCCGATGTCTCCAATCCGGTATTGCAGGTCGACAGGAATTTTTATGTGTTGTCAAGAAATACAACTTCTAATCCCTAACGGGAACATTTGATACAAAACCATCATCTTTGCAGCGAACATTTTCTGCATGAGCACCATTCGGCGGCAAAGCATTCTTTCTTCCGGTATCATCTATCTCGGCTTTGCGCTGGGTTTTTTAAACACCTATCTTTTTACAAGACAGGGAGGATTCACTCAATCAGAATACGGGCTGTACGGAACTTTCATGGCGGTAGCCAATATCATCAATTCTTTCGCTAATCTGGGCATGCAGGCTTATATCTATAAATTCTATCCTTATTACCAGGATAACCTGAAGGTTAAGGATAATGATATGATGGGCTGGGCATTTGTAACCTCGCTGCTGGGTTTTATTATGGTCCTGTCTGCCGGTTTTATTTTCAGAGACCTGGTCATCAGGAAATATTCAGCAAATTCTCCGGACTTTGTAAAATATTATGCCTGGGTTTTCCCCATGGGTTTTGGCCTCACGATGTATTCGATTCTGGAGGCCTATGCGTGGCAGTTACGGAAATCTGTGCTGACTAATTTTTTACGTGAATTGCTATTTAAAGGAATTACATCTATTCTGGCTATTTTATTTTTCATTCACGTTATTCATGATTTTGATTTATTCATCAAACTATTTGCACTCATTTATGTGCTGCTGGCGCTGATCCTTTTGATCATCCTTATCCGCGGAGGTGAAATACATCTGACGCTGAGAATCAGTCGTGTCACAAAAAAATTCTTCAGCAAGATTGTTGTCCTCACTTCATTCATATGGAGTGGCAGCCTCATACAAAATATCGCCATAGTATTCGATACGATTGTCATAACGGCTGTTTTACCCAACGGACTGGCCTGGGCAGGGATTTTTGCCCTCGCGCAGAACATAGCCAGCCTGATACAGGCCCCGCAGAGAGGAATAGTGGCGGCCTCCATCGCCCACCTGTCCAGAGCATGGAAGGAAAAAGATTTTGAGAAAATAAAACGGATTTATCAGCGGTCGTCCATTAATCAGCTCATTTTTGCATGCGGCATTTTTGTTTTGATCTGGATAAATTTTACAGATGCGGTCAAAAACTTCCATCTCCAGCCCGCCTATGTTCAGGCGCAGCCTGTTTTTTTATTTCTGGGTTTGTGGCGTATCATAGACATGGGGACCGGGGTAAATTCGCAGATAATAGGCACGTCCACCCAGTGGCGCTTCGAATTCATTACAGGTATCATCTTGCTGGCCATTACGATTCCATTGAATTATATCCTGGCAAAAAAAATGGGCGTTGTGGGTCCCGCAATTGCTACCCTTCTGTCTTATATTATATATAATGCGATTCGTTATATATTTCTTCTGCGAAGATTTAAAATGCAGCCATTTAATTTTAAAACCGTTCTGACTATTACGCTCGCTGTAACCGGGTATTACCTTAGTTATTTACTCTTCAGTCATATGCACGGTTTTTTTGCCATGACCATCCGGAGCCTGTTTTTCCTTCTCTTTTATGGCGGCGGGGCGCTTTTTTTTACTTTGTCGCCCGATGTAAAGCCGGTATGGAATACTTTAAAAAAGAAACTCGCGATTCCGTATCTTCGCACCCGCAAATAAGCAAAGCTCTTATCACATGATTACGAGACGAAATATCAGGGTGAAAATAATGCAAACCCTGTACTCCCTGGAAGCACAGGAAAATCAAAAAACGGGAGACGCACAGAAAATTCTGCAAAAGCATTTCGACCATTCCCGGCAACTTCTGATTTACCTGATTTATTTTCTGACCGAACTGGCCCGGTACGCAGAAACGGACTCACTTCGCAGATCTTCAAAACACCTTCCTTCTGAACTGGATAAGAATGTAAATACGAAATTGGCAGGTAACCAGCTTCTTTGGAAAATACTTGAGCAGGAGTCTTATCAGAAAATGCTTAAAAAAGACAAGCCTGAACTGAATGACCATATTGACATGGTCAGGAAATTATACCTCGAACTCAAAGAAACCGAAGACTACAAAAACTATATATCCGAAAACAGCCGTGATAAAAAACCGGAAAAAGAAATTCTGGAATATATTTTCAATGATTTTATGCTGGCCAACGAATCCTTTGAATCTCACCTGGAAGAAATATTCCCTAACTGGGGTGACGACGCCGAGATGATGCAGAAACTGGTAACGGGTTACCTGAATAAAACCTCTGCATTCAATTTTGAAGAGATCGTCAGTCCCGATAAAGCCCTTTTCGCACGTGAACTGCTGGCCGCAGTGATGGAGAAGAAAGAAGTGACCATGGAACTCATTCGTCCCAAATTAAAAAACTGGGATGCGGACAGAATTGCCACGCTGGACATGATATTTATGCAGATGGGAGTTTGTGAATTTTTGTTTTTTTGAAACCATACCACCCAAAGTGACCATCAACGAGTACATTGATCTGGCTAAGGACTACAGTACCCCCCTCAGTGGTCAATTTGTAAACGGCATTCTGGATAATATTCATAAGGATCTGGTCACGGAAAATAAGATGCATAAAGTGAATTTTAAAGCCTCCTGAACAAGAGGTAGTTTTTTTCTATAGGTTTGCAAAAAATACGGCCCCATGCGCGCTCTGTTTTCGAATATGCTGATAGGGTTTTTATTAGTCTCCTGCGGGCAGAATAATTCAAAGCTGATGGACCCGAAAATAAACGGAACCACCTCCATGCAGATACCGAAGGACAGCAGTTTGTTTACAGATATTCAATGGCTGGATTCCACTGAAAGAGATTTCGGAACTATTCCGGAAGGGCAAAAACTGGAAGTTTCTTTTCGTTTCCTGAATGCAGGCACCAAACCGCTGATCATTGCCCGTGTTCAGCCAAGTTGTGGATGTACGGTTGCAGAGCAGCCGGAAGAACCGGTACTGCCTGGAAAAGAAGGGGTAATTAAAGCTTCCTTTAACAGCGAAGGCCGGACTGGCATCAATCATAAGAAGATGTATGTAATAGCCAATACCCGCGGTACACAGAGTAATGAGGTGCAGTTTAGTGTACAGGTTGAGAAGAAAAAATGGTAAGCTTAGATATTCAAATAAAAACAATACAATGAGTCATTCAGTTATTTTGTTACAGTCAGCGCCAGGTGGCGGCAGTTTACAGTTGCTCCTTTTGGGAGGCATGATCCTGGTGTTCTGGTTATTCATGATCCGTCCGCAGGCAAAAAAAGCAAAACAGGCTAAGGCATTTCAGTCGAATATGGCCAAAGGCGACAAAATCGTGACCATTGCCGGTATACACGGCACCGTTAATAAGGTCAACGAGGATGGAACCATTATGCTGGAAACAAGTCCCGGCAGCTATATGAAGATTGAAAAATCTGCCATTTCAATAGAATGGACACAAAATATAAATAAGGCCGCAATAGCTGTCCCCGATAAAAAATAATTCCACCTTTTTTCACAACGCTTCCGCCGCCGGAAGCGTTCTTTTTTTTCAGTAACTTACTACATGCTTAAAATCGGATTAACCGGTGGTATTGGCTCAGGCAAATCAACGGTCGCCGGGATCTTCGAGGTCCTGGGAATTCCAGTGTATTATGCCGATCAGGCGGCCAGGGATCTGATGAACAGTAGTCCTGATCTGAGGGAGAAAATCCTTTCGGCTTTTGGTTATCAGAGTTACAAAGAAGGCAAACTGGATCGGGTATATCTGGGTAAAATGGTTTTCGACGACATTGATAAACTGGAACTGCTCAATTCGATCGTACATCCTGCGACAATAAAAGACAGCGAGGACTGGATGAACAGACAGACTACGATTTATGCTATTAAGGAAGCGGCTATTATTTTCGAAACGGGGCTTGAAAAAAATTTCGACCACGTAATCGCCGTCACCGCACCGGAACATATCCGGATCCAGCGCGTGATGGAAAGGGACCATACCACAGAGCAAAATGTACTCCAGCGCATACAGCAGCAACTGGATGAAAAAGAAAAAATAAAACGTTCAGATTTTGTGATCGTCAACGACGGGCTAAACGCGCTTCTTCCTCAGGTGCTGAGTATTCATGCAAAACTGCTTGCAAGTGTGGAAGTAAACTAATCCATCACACCCCCGCACTTTCATATTTCTACACTCCCACACTACTTAAGTTTCCCCAGCGCATCTGATATCCTTTTCCATGCTTTCTCAATATTAGGCATACTGTTCGCAAAAGAAAAACGGATACATTTTGGTTCTCCGAATGCATCCCCCATGACGGAGGAAACATGAGCCGTATTCAGCAAATACATACAGAGGTCGTTGGAATTGTTGATTTTGTTTACTCCATCTGATTTTCCAAAATAAGAAGATATATCAGGGAAAATATAAAAAGCACCTTCCGGTTTAAACGTCTTTATTCCTGGAATCTGACCAACCAGTTCCATTGTTTTCTCCCTTCTGCGGGTAAACTCTTCCACCATTTCATAACTGGGCCTGAGATCGGTAGTCAGTGCAATGACCGCTGCCTTTTGAGTGATTGAACTGGTAGCACTCGTAAACTGCCCCTGTAATTTTTCAGTCGCTTTTGCAATTTCCACCGGAGCCGCAATATAACCCAGTCTCCAGCCGGTCATGGCGAAGCCCTTACTCAGTCCGTTTACAATAACGATGCGGTCTTTGAGGTCGCTGAACTGGGCTATACTTTCGTGTTTACCCACATAGTTGATGTACTCATAGATCTCGTCTGAGATGATGGCAATTTGCGGATGTTTTCTAAAAACCAGGGCCAGCGCTTCCAGTTCCTTTCTGCTGTAAACAGCTCCGGAAGGATTGCATGGAGAAGAGAAAAGAAAAACTTTTGTATTAGGCGTAATGGCGGCTTCAAGCTGTTCCGGAGTAATTTTAAAACCGGATTCCAGACTGGTATGCACTTCCACTACTTTACCCCGCGCAATTTTTACCAGCTCCGAATAGGTTACCCAGTATGGTGTTGGAATAATGACTTCTTCTCCATCATCCACCAATGCCAGCAGCGTATTGGCGAGACTTTGTTTTGCGCCTGTAGATGCCACGATTTCTTCCGGCTTATAATCCAGGTTATTGTCTCTTTTCAGTTTATCACATATGGCCTGACGCAGATCCAGGTAACCCGGAACAGGAGTATAGTGACTCCAGTTATCGTCGATGGCCTTTTTACCTGCATCTTTTATATGCTGTGGGGTGTCAAAATCGGGCTCTCCCAAACTGAGGTCAATAATATCAATGCCCTGGGAACGCAACTCACGGCCCAGTTTGGCCATTTTTAGTGTTTCTGGTTCGCTGAATCGGGATAAAATGGAGGATAATTGCATAGTGTTATTTGCGGCCGCGAAGTTATTGATTTTTTTAAAAATCAATGTCAAAAGCTTCATGCAGAATCTTCAGATGGCGTTCGAACGATCTAATTCAGTTTTGTATATCTGAGCTGGAACTTGTTCAGACCACTGTCCTGTCCGGCAAATCCCTGGAGAAAAATATCATAATTGATCGTACTGTCAATATCAAACTGACCGAGATTCTTAAAATTGGCGCTGTCAAACTGAGGATTGACCAGGTCTATTCTGGGATTTACACTGTCGGCAAAAGCGTATACATGATAAGTCCCTATTCTTAACAGGTTAAATTGATAATACCCGGGATTGACATTGTATCCGACAAAGGGTTGAAATGCAAATAATACGGTGTCGGCTATATAACGCGGAATATAAGTCGTATCGGTTCTGGTATTCACAAACTTTAGTCCCAGATAGGTACCCGGTGTGAAATTGAAATACCGGACATTGGTAAACGTATCGGTACGTACCGACGGATTACTCTGAACCACCAGCAGTTTCGCGGAACGCTGGTCCAGGGAATCATAAAAAAACATGCTGTAATGAACTCCCAGTTGAAATGGGAAAAAACCTGTGAACAAACTGTCCGCCGATTGAAACAATGTCAAATAACGGACCCCGGTATTGACTGTATCGTAAGGACCCAGGAGCGTATCGCCTGTTGTTTCACCAAACAAAATCGGGGAAGCAAAAACCGATTTATTGTCCAGCTCAAGAGTTACCGGCCCAACCCCGTATGCAAGATGCGTGAGGCTCAGGTACGACTTATTGGCGTTGATATTGGCGGTTTTATTGCAGGAAAAAAGGCTAAGCGCTAAAAGCTGAAAAGCCAGGGACCTCATACGGGCAAAGGAAAAAGGACTAAACTTGTTCAAAATCATGAATTCGCGTCGATTATATAGATTTTAGCTTTTCTGAGCGTGAAAGTAACAAAACAAGGCTTCCCGGCAATCGTCTTAACATTTTAGTTATCAATTGGAAAACCTATCTTTGCCGCTCTTAAAAAAAACCTAAAAATCAATGAGAGCGCTGGTTAGCATATTTGCTGGTTTACTGATTGCCATATCCCTTTATCAACTGTCGTTTACCTGGTTCGTTAACAAGCACGAATCGGCCATGACGCAGAAGGCGGAAAGATTTGTTAAAAATAACTTCCCGGCCGCTGCCACAAAATATCCCGGCGATAAAGATGCACAGGTTTTATATAACGACAGCCTGAGTCTGCTGGTTCGTGAACGCACACAGCACTTGCTGGATTCTACTAAAGACACAAAAATTACCTGGTGGGGAAGCACCTATCAGAAAGCAAAGGAAAGCGAATTGCTGCTGGGTCTTGACCTTCAGGGTGGGATTAATGTGACTTTGGATATCGAACTGGAAGGTCTGATAAAAGGTCTCGCGAACAATCCAAGGGATGCCAGTCTGGTGAAAGCTATTCAACTGGCGGATCAGAAAAAATTAACCAACGGAGGAGCCAACTATATCGACCTGTTTTCACAGGCATTTGGAGAAGTAAACCCGGGTGTAAAACTCGCGCCACTGTTTGCCAATTCAAACAGGAATAAACTCAAATACGAGTCCTCCGACGGAGAAGTCATCCGTTATCTGCACGATCAGGCTTCCGCTGGAATGAAACAAACCTATCAGGTCCTAACCAAGCGTATTGACAAATTCGGGGTTTCCCAACCAAATATTCAACTGGATGAAAATAAAGGGATTATTACGGTAGAACTGGCGGGAGCAACCGATCCGGACAGGGTGAGAAAGTATCTCCAGTCCTCGGCCAATCTGCAGTTTTGGGAACTCTATAACGTTTCAGAAATTTCAAATCCACTTCAGAATGCGGATAAAATCCTGCAGAAATATCTGAATGGTGTACATGACTCCGCCTCACTGGCCGTCCAGGATTCCACTGCAGACAGTTCTGCGAGTGTTTTGAACAAGAATCCGCTGTTGCGTATCATTCGGATCATCCAGCCCACGCAGGACGCGAAAGGCCAGGTACGGTATGCAACCGCAATCGGCACGCCGCTTTTGAAAGATACTTCAGCGATCAATACTTACCTCGCTGTGGCTGCTGTACGCAACCAGTTTCCGAACAACATGAAGTTCATGTGGGGCAAACAGCAAACAGACGAAAACGGAAAAGCCTATCCCTACCTTGAACTATATGCGATTAAAACGGTTCCCGGATCCGACAAAGCAAAGCTGGAAGGTGAAGTTATTACAGACGCCCGCCAGGACTACGATCCTGTAACCGGAGGCGTAGTTGTGGAAATGAGCATGAACAAACACGGAGCTGACGTATGGGCCAAAATGACGACTGACAATGTCGGACTTCCATTGGCCATTGCCCTGGATGATGTGGTGTATTCTGCGCCCTATGTAAATGGACCGATCACAGGAGGCAATTCGCAGATCTCCATGGGAAATAAAAGTTCTTCCCAGGCGGTGGACGAAGCGACCGATCTGTCAAATATTTTAAAAAGCGGAAAACTGAATGCACCTGCCCGCATAGTTCAGGAGCAGGTGGTGGGACCCACCCTCGGAAAAGCAGCCGTAAAAGGCGGAGCACTGGCATTTGGCATTTCGTTCCTGGTAATCTTTACCCTGATGCTGGTGTATTATAATACAGCCGGCTGGGTGGCAAATATCGCACTGATTTTAAACCTTCTGTTTACCATCGGTATCCTGAGCGCCATGCATGCCACGCTTACGGCTCCGGGTATTGCAGGTCTGGTCCTTACGATTGGTATGGCGGTGGATACCAACGTGATCATATTTGAAAGAATAAAGGAAGAACTAACCCGGGGGAAAAGTTATCAGCTGGCGGTAAACGACGGCTACCGGCGCTCCCTGGCACCCGTACTGGACGCCCACGTCACCACCTTCCTGACTGCCGCTATATTGGCTTACTTTGGATTAGGACCGGTTCTTGGTTTCGCCACCACACAGATGCTGGGTATCGCCCTGTCGCTGTTTTGCGGTATCCTGGTATCCCGTCTGGTAACTGATTTCTATACAAACAAAAACAGGCATTTCAAATATTTTACAGGCATTTCCCAAAAAGTATTCAAGCACGCCAATTTCAAATTCATCGAATACCGCAAAGTAACTTATACGATCTCTGCTGTCGTTCTGGTGCTTGGCATTGCTGCTTATTTCCACGGCTTTCAGAAGGGTGTGGAGTTTTCGGGGGGAAGAAGTTATATCGTTAATTTCCACAAACCTTTAAATGAACAGGAAGTAAAGGATGCACTCAACAAACAATGGGGGAAATATCCAGAAGTAAAAACCTACGGTTCCAACCAGCAGTTTGAAATAACAACCGACTACCTGGTTAACAGAGAAGGCTCTGGCGCGGACTCTATTGTGGCAAATAAAATGTTTGCGGGGCTGCAATCCTTTCTGCCGGCCGGAACAACCGCGCAGGAATTTACGCAGACAACAAAATTCATTCAGCAGTCAAAGAAAGTGGGTGCATCTATTTCTGATGATCTGAAAGCAGGTGCTGTCAAGGCTACCGTTTTTGCACTTATTTTTATTTTTGTTTACATTTTTATACGTTTCCGCGACTGGAGATATTCCCTGGGTACCATCATTGCATTACTTCATGATGTACTGGTTGTACTGGCAGTTTATTCTTTTTTGCCTGCCATCGTGCCTTTCCCTTTGGAAATCGATCAGCATTTTATCGCAGCAATCCTGACGGTCATCGGATTTTCAATGAATGATACTGTTATTGTGTTTGACAGAATACGTGAGGACAGCCGTATTCTGAGAGGAAAAACGAAAGCAGAAATTATTAACAAGGCGGTGAATGAAACGCTGAGCAGAACCGTCATGACATCGTTAACCGTGTTCCTGACAATCCTGATCCTCTTCCTGGTTGGAGGTGAAGTCACCAAGGGCTTTGCTTTTGCGATGCTGATTGGTGTCATTACAGGAACCTATTCATCCATTTTCGTAGCTGCACCTATATTAATTGATATGGCCAGGAAAAGGCCCCTGGGAGCCGCAGATGCAGAATCGGTTAAACCGGTGATCAGAAAACAGGTAGTGGCCGCTAAATAAAAAACATCGTATACGTATATGAAAAACCCTCTCAGTCGAACTGAGAGGGTTTTTAAGTTTGCACCAAATCTATTCCAATCAAAACAAGTGGTTTCCTCCAGGAAACCCACAGGCGACGCTTGCGGTGGCCCACCTGTTAAATGCAGGAACTGATTTTACTTTTTATTTTCTTTGTAACGCTTGTCAGGAGTTCCGTCTTTTTTGGTATGCACAGTCGCGGCAGGAGCCGTTTTTGCGGCATCCTTGTTAGATTTATAACGCATATCGGGACTGCCATCCTTCTTGGTTGGGCTGGCTGTTGTTGCCGGTTTAGCCGGCGTTGCAGTTGCCGCAGGTTTCTTAGCTTTGGGAGTTGCCTGGGCATGAGAATAAGCACTGAAACTCAGAAGGAGAATAAAAGCGAGGAACATTTTTTTCATAACGACAATTTTTGTTCGGCTAATTTAAAAAAACACTCAGGAATATGCAAAAACAACTTATCCCGTATTGGGCATTTGAGCTTGAATCTCAACTCTTTAACTGCTGCTTAACCAATTTTGTCATTTTATAGGCCACAAACTATCTCAATTTTGCGTTTTCAATTTTTCCAACCATGAGGTCCTCAATGTTGAAATGGCTGGTTCTCTCAGCAACTGTCTTGATCGGATTGATCGTCATTGTGCAGCTTTACTGGCTGACCAAGGTCTATTCCTTTGAACAGAAGCAGTTTAATAACAATGTGGTAAAAAGTCTCCGGGGTGTTTTCGAGGATCTGGAGATGAATGATAACCCTACCCAAAGCCTTCAACAGCTAATTCATACGCCTGCCGACGACTACTATATTTTTAAAGCAGATACCATCCCGGAACAGGATTCCCTGACGCACTATATACGGAAGGAATTCAGCGATTTTGACGTGCTGACCGATGTAAAACTAGGGGCATACAGCAGCAGCAAGAAAAAATACCTGTATGAGAATTACATACCGACGGCCGCTTCCGGCTTTCATATTACCCCTGCGCTCGGACTGCCGGTCTTCAATCAGGATTACGACCACATTCTGCTTTATTTCCCACACCGTTATCAGTATATACTCGGCGAAATGAATTTCTGGATCATCAGCAGCGTGGCGCTTTTCCTGGCACTCATCGGGCTGGCTATCAGCTTGTTTTATTTTTATCGTCAGAAATTCCTTGCAGAAGTTCAGAAAGACTTTGTCAATAATTTCACCCATGAGTTTAAAACGCCCCTGGCCGTAATACGGATAGCCTCTGATGTACTGGCCCAAAATGATATCATACAGAAACCCGACCGCTTCAAAAGATATGCATCCATAATTCAGAACCAGACTACGCATTTGCAGAATCAGGTGGAAAAACTGTTGAAATCGGCGTCCGCTGAAAATAAAAAATTCCCGATCGACAAAGAATCCGTTCAACCTGCAAAACTGATCGAACAGGCATTAAATAAGCTGCAGCCCTTAATAGAACAAAAACAGGCACTCGTTGAATTGAAGGTGGACAATTACGAAACCAATATTCACGCGGATGAAGGACATTTGGAACTGGCGATTATCAATATTCTTGAAAACGCTTTGAAGTATTCCAGTTCCCCGCATATTATTGTAGAAACCGGAAAAGAGGAATCCGACTATTTTATTTCCGTGAAAGACAATGGGATCGGAATCGAAAAAAAATACATCAAGGAAATATTTAAAAAATTCTACCGGGTACCGACAGGCAATGTGCATGATGTGAAAGGATTCGGACTTGGATTGAATTTTGTAAAACGCATCATCGACGGGCATGATGGCAAGATTCGGGTAAACAGCTTACCGGGCATAGGAACCGAGTTCCGCTTACTCATTCCATTTTAAAAACACTTAAACGGGAATTAATTACCATGAATACAAAATCAAAAGTTCTGTTGGCTGAAGACGATCTGTCACTGGGTTATGTGATCAAAGATAACCTGGCAGATGCCGGATATGACGTGGTTCTGTGTGCCGACGGACAGGCAGCCATTGATAAGTTCAGTAAAGAAACCTTCGATATCTGCCTGCTCGACGTCATGATGCCAAATAAAGACGGCTTCGCAGTAGCTAAAAAAATACGGCAGCACACCGATCAGGTACCTATCCTGCTCATAACAGCCAAATCGCTCGAAGAAGACAGAATACACGGGTTTGAATGTGGCGCAGATGATTATATTATTAAGCCTTTCAGCATGCAGGAATTGCTTCTCCGTATCGAAGTGTTTTTAAGAAGAACTAAAAAAATGCATTCCGAAAAAACACAGAATTTTCAGATTGGAAAAATGATGTTCTCTTTCAACGACCTGAAATTAAATATGGGGACAACGGCTTTCAATATGACACAAAAAGAAGCAGAACTTCTTTTGTTCCTGTGCGAACACCCCAATCGCATCCTTAAAAGAGAAGAAGTGCTGCTCAATGTCTGGGGCAAAGACGATTACTTTTTAGGAAGAAGTATGGATGTATTTATTACCAAACTGAGGAAATATTTTAAAACCGATACTTCTGTACATATTGAGACAATACACGGAATGGGTTTCCGTTTAAACGCAACCGTCCATTAACTGACCAGCTATCCGTCCTATATCATAAAAAACATATGTCATTTAAACAGATCGTACTCCTACTATTCGTTTTTTCCATCCGGGGCGCTGCCGCTCAGGTAAATACGGACACCCTGCATATTAGTCTGGACAGTGCGGAACGCTTATTCCTTGCAGGCAATTTTACCCTGCTGGCCCAGAAATATAATATTCAGGCGCAAAAAGCGCAGGAAATTCAGGCAAGACTCTACCCCAATCCGAATCTGTCTGTTTTTTACAGCCTGTATAATTCCCAGACAAAAAAATTCTTCCCCACAGGATCCGGCACGGGAGGTGGTGAACTGTCCGCACAACTTTCACAACTGATCTATCTGGCCGGACAGCGAAATAAACAGGTAAAAATTGCGGAAGCCAATACCCGGCTGGCAGAATTTCAGTTTTTTGATCTGATCAGGACCTTGAAATATACCCTTCGAACCGATTTTTACAACATCTTTTTCCTGCTTCACTCCGCCTCAGTCTACGACGAAGAAATAAAATCACTTCAACAGGTCGTTAAAGCGTTTGAAGAACAGGAAGGAAAAGGGTATATCGCCGAAAAAGAGGTGATCCGGGTAAAGGCACAACTCTATACCCTGCTGGGAGAATATCATGGCCTGATCAACCAGATTAACGATCAGGAAAGTGAACTGAGACTGGTACTGCAGATTAAAGGCTCTTTTGTCTATCCCGTACTGGATTCTTCGAAACTCGATTCTTTGAGTCCTTCCAGATACCCGTTGACCACCCTGTTGGACTCTGCATATAAAAACAGGTCCGACCTTCAGATTGCCAGAACAACAGTGGAAGCCAGTAAGCTCAACTACAACTACCAGAAAGCATTGGCCGTTCCAAACCTGACCCTCGCACTGGCATATGATCAGCAAGGCAGTTATATCAACAATCTGACCAGCCTGGGCGCAGCCATTGATCTTCCGTTTTTCAACAGAAATAAGGGCAATATCCAGACGGCTAAAATAACGACAGCAGCCAGCCTGGCATTGCAAAACAGCACAGAAGCTACAGTACAGGAAAGTGTTTCCAGGGCATTGGAAAAAGCCTTTGCCAACGACAAGATGTACAGGACAATTGATCCGAAGTTTTACAGTGACTTTGACCATATGCTGCATGAGGTGCTGACCAATTATGAAAAAAGGAATCTGACGTTGCTGGACTTCCTGGATTTTTACGAATCCTATAAAGACAATATTCTTTCATCAAACAATATACAATTCGACCGGCTCAGTGCGTTCGAAGACATTAACTATTACACCGGAACCGAATTCTTTCAACCTTAACACCCGTCCCATGCATATGCAAGTTCCATATAAAGCCATTCTTTTTATTACACTTTCTGTGAGTGTACTGGGTTTTACGTCCTGCAAGGATAAACCAGAAGCTGAAGAGGAAAAGAAGGGCTATGTAATGCCCGATTCTCTTCTGAAAACCATTGAGATTGATACGGTCACCAATTCCCGGATATTCAATACGCTGACGCTGACCGGTAAAGTGGACTTTAACGAAGACAACGTGATCAAAATTTTTCCGACCATCAGTGGCCAGGTTTCTGATATCAAAATCATGACAGGCGACTATGTAAAGCAGGGTCAGGTGCTCGCCGTCATGCGCAGTTCGGATATGGCCGGTTACAGTAACGACTTCGAAACCGCCAAATCCAATGTAGAAATCGCAAAAAAATCTCTGGATGCAACGAACGATATGTATAAGAGCGGACTGGCCTCGCAAAGAGATTTGCTGACGGCTCAGGAAAATTACAATCAGGCACTTTCCGCATTCGAAAAATCAAAAAGAGTACTGAATCTGAATGGCGGAAGTCTTACCGGCGAATACGTGGTAAAATCGCCCATCAATGGATTTGTCGTTGACCGGCAGGTAAATAATAACATGATGATCAGATCGGATAATGCAACAGGCCTGTTCACTATTTCTGATTTAAAAAATGTGTGGGTCATGGCCAATGTATATGAATCCAATATCTCCTATGTAAAAATGGGTGACAGCGTCAATATTACCACACTCTCCTACCCGGGCAAAGTGTTTCGTGGCCGTATAGACCGGATTATGAACGTGCTGGATCCCTCCAATAAAGTCATGAAACTGAGGATCGTACTGGCTAATCCGGGCTACCTTCTCAAACCGGAAATGTTTGCCAGTGTGGTCGTAAATACCACCGAAAATAAAAAGATGATCAGTATTCCTTCACGCGCGCTCATCTTCGATCATAGTCAGTATTATGTACTGGTATATAAATCTCCTTCAGACATTACCATCCGCCCCGTTCAGGTTCTCAACACCGTTGGTGAACGTTCTTTTATTTCTGAAGGATTATCCGAAGGGGAACACCTGATCGGAACACAGGCATTACTCATTTACCAGGAACTGAACAGCTAGTATAAATCTGACTGATGAACAAAACGCTAAAAAATATTCTGGCTTTTTCGCTTAAAAATAAATACTTCATTTATTTCGCCACGATCATTATGGTGATCTATGGAGTGATCACGTTTATCAATATGCCCATCGAGGCGTTCCCTGATGTAACCAATACCGAAATCACGGTTATTACCCAATGGCCCGGACGCAGTGCTGAAGAAGTAGAAAAGTTTGTTACGATTCCCATAGAAATAGGCCTGAATCCTGTAAACAGGAAAACCAGTCTCCGGTCCACCAGCATATTCGGCCTGTCGGTAGTCAAACTTATTTTCGAAGACGATGTACAGGATGCCTATGCACGTACTCAGGTGAATACCCTGGTACAAAGCGTGCAGCTGCCGGATAACATCAATCCACAGGTACAACCTCCCACCGGTCCTACCGGAGAAATATTCCGCTACACACTCCGTAGTTCATTCAGGGATCCAAGGGAATTGAAAACCATTCAGGACTGGACCGTAGACCGGGAGTTACGTTCAGTTCCGGGCATCGCAGATATTGTCAGCTTCGGCGGCACTGTGAAGTCGTACGAAATTCAGGTCAACCCCCAAAAATTATCAGGGCTTGGCATCACGCCGCTTGATGTGTATACGGCAGTGAACAAAAGCAATATCAATATAGGAGGAGATGTTATCAAGAAAAACAATCAGGCCTATATCGTACGGGGTATCGGGTTACTGAATGACATCAACGAGATTAAAAATATTTTTGTCACCAATATCAACGGCCTGCCTGTACTGGTAAAAGATATTGCCGATGTGGAAATTGCCGGCCTTCCTAGGCTGGGAGAAGTGGGCCGTTCAGACGCCATAGACAGCGCCAGGACACGCAGAATAGTAGACGATAACGACGCGGTTGAAGCCATTGTGCTGATGCGCAAAGGAGAGAATCCGGACAAAGTGATCAAGGCGCTGAAACTCAAAATCGCCAAACTCAATGACCGCGTTTTGCCGCCCGATGTTAAAATCGTTCCATTCTATAACCGGGAAGAACTTATTCATTATGCCACGCATACCGTGATGCATAACCTGATTGAGGGTATACTGCTGGTGACCCTGATCGTTTCTCTATTTATGTTCAACTGGCGTACCACGCTCATCGTGTCCATCATTATTCCGCTGGCACTCCTTTTTGCCTTTATATGTCTCCATTTTATGGGCATGTCGGCCAACCTGCTTTCTCTGGGAGCTATTGACTTCGGAATTATTATTGATGGTGCCGTAGTGATGGTCGAAGGATTATTTGTTATGCTGGATCATCAGGCCAAGCTGTACAGCATGGACAAATTCAACAAGCTGGCCAAAATGGGCATGATCAAAAAGAAGGGCAGCGAACTGGCTAAATCCATTTTCTTTTCCAAGATTATTATCATCACGGCTTTATTGCCCATTTTTTCCTTTCAGAAAGTAGAGGGCAAACTATTTTCACCACTTGCTTATACATTGGGTTTTGCGTTGCTGGGTGCATTGATATTTACGCTCACGCTTGTGCCGGTACTGGTCAATGCCCTGCTGAATAAGAATGTAAAGGAAAAACACAATCCTTTTACGCACCTGATGACGGGTTGGATCATGAACGGTTTTCGATTTGTGTTCCGGAATAAACGACTGGCACTTGGAGTGTCCATTGTATTCGTAGTGATTGGATTTTACGCGTTCAAATTCCTGGGCACGGAATTTCTGCCAGAACTGAATGAAGGATCGATATGGGTCAGGGCGACCATGCCTTACAGCATATCACTGGACAAATCTGTTCAGGTAGCCAATCAGATGCGCGGCATCATGATGCAGTTCCCTCAGGTTCGAAAAGTTGTGTCGCAAACCGGCCGCCCCGACGACGGCACGGACGTGGCAGGATTCTATAACAATGAATTCGATGTGGCTCTTTACCCCCAGGAAGAATGGGACCCAAAAATGTCAAAAGATGAATTCATAGAAAAAATGCGCAAAGCGCTTTCCGTTATACCGGGCGCTGAACTCAATTTTTCGCAGCCCATCATGGATAATGTGGAAGAAGCCGTTTCAGGCGTGAAAGGATCGATTTGTGTAAAAATATTCGGTGACTCGCTGAATTATATGGAAGAAAAATCCGATGAAGTGAACAACATCCTGAAAACCGTGAAAGGAATTACGGATCTGGGTGTGATCCGGAATATCGGTCAGCCTGAACTGGATATCGACCTGGATCAGAGTCGTATGGCACTCTATGGAGTATCAACGGCCGATGCCAATGCCGTTATTGAAATGGCAATCGGCGGAAAAGCGGTAACCCAGTTATATGAGGGGGTAAGACATTTCGATATCCGTATACGCTTCCCGGAAGTATTCAGATCCTCCGATGAAGATATCGGGAATTTACAGGTTCCTACCTCTTCGGGCTCCAAGGTTCCTGTAAAACAGATTGCGACGATCACTCAGAAAACCGGACCCTGCCTGATTTTTCGTGATGATAATGAAAGGTACTCTGCCATTAAATTTTCTATTGAAGGAAGGGATATGGGTTCTGCTATTAAAGAGGCACAGGAAAAAGTAAGTGACAAAGTAAATCTCAAGAAAGGATACAGTATGGTCTGGCAGGGCGATTTCGAAAATCAGCAGAGAGCCTCCAAACGTCTCGTTGAAGTGGTTCCGATTAGTCTCTTGCTCATCTTTCTGTTATTGTTTATCATGTTCGGTAATCTGAAAGATGCCGGCCTGGTTTTCCTGAACGTACCCTTTGCAGTCGTTGGAGGAATTATAGCCCTTCTGGTTACAGGGACCAACTTCAGTATTTCTGCGGGTATTGGATTCATTGCACTGTTTGGCATATGTATTCTGGAAGGTGTTCTGCTGACTACTGCCTTTAAACAAAACCTGGAAAGACTGCGCGGCGACAACCCGTTGTATACAGCAGTAAAAAGAGGGGTCAATTCCCTTATACGTCCCGTATTAATGACGGCGTTTATGGCTACCATTGGTTTATTGCCTGCTGCCATGTCAACCGGAATCGGTTCAGAAAGTTCCAGACCCCTGGCCCGTGTGGTCATCGGAGGCCTCATCTGCGCCACCATATTTTCACTCCTGATTTTCCCCGTAGTTTTCTTCCTTTCTTACAGGAAAGTGGATACCAAACATCAGGGCGAATCGGATGAAACAACAAAACCAAAAATCTGAGGGTAAGCATTATAAAGCCCTGCCATGGCAGTAAAAAATCCAATCGGATCTGCAGGGAAATGGCCTATACTCACACCGCGAAAGACGTCCCGCATCCGCAGGTTTTGGAAGCATTGGGATTGTTGAAACTGAAACCGCGGGCATTAAGTCCGTCTTCCCAGTGGATTTGCATTCCCGTGAGATAAATGCTGTGGGATGGATTCATAATATAATTAAGATCACCCGATTCAAATTCCTGATCGGTATCTTCTTTTTTATCGAAACCCAGTATGTAGGAAAGGCCCGAGCAGCCACCGCCTTTTACCCCGATGCGAAGAAAGGCGGCCTTGTCAAAACCCGGTTCATTCATCAAGCGTCTGATCTCCTGAACGGCCTGCGGGCTGAACTGTAAAGGAGATTCCACCATTGTTTCCATACTCATATTTATCCCGCAAATTTACGCATTTTGAAAATAGCATCCGGGGTTCAGTATAAAACTCAGGCCAGCACTTTTTTAGCCTCGAAACTCAGCGCATCAGAAACGACATGGTGAAGGGAGGCTTTCGGATTCTGCATGACCATTTCGAGCAGACTCTTGTTCAGGTCCTGCCCGCTGGCAGAGGCCGGCAAATAGGAAGCGACCTGATTGATGATCAGCAGATTCTGTTCTTTGAGATTACGAATGGCATCCCAGGCTTCCGGGCTGACATAGATTTGCTGGGTAATATTGTGATCGAATTCCTGACGGATCGTCTGAACCAGGAGGTTCTGCATTTCCCGGATATTCAAACCCGGCTGATTACTGCGACTGATCAGATTGGGAAGGGAAATGCGGTCTGCCAGCAGAATAAGTCTTTCATAAGCCTGCAATTTCAGGGGGGTCGTGGAAACCGATCCTTCGGCTTTGGGATTCAGTTGTCCCAGTTTTGCCTGTTTTCTTTGAATCCAGAAAACATAGGCTAAGGCACCTGCAAGAACAACAGCTATGATAATGGAAATCGTCATTTCAGTAGAACTAAGCATCTTAAGATATTTAATGGTTAACGAAAATACGCAATGCAATATTTCCATCTCTTTAAATAATTGTGTTTCATAGAAACAAAAAATCGGGTACTTTGCCGGAATTGAAAGCCTTTCATGGAGAAAAAAATCTATACAGATTCCGGAATCGAAATAAATCCGTTTTACTCATCCGCAGATGCCGGCAACCTTCCCGGAAATCCGGGTGAGTTCCCTTTTACCCGTGGAATACGGTCCGATATGTACAGGTCGAAACTCTGGACCATGCGTCAGTATGCCGGATTCAGCACAGCAGCTGAAAGCAATAAAAGATATCACTACCTGTTGGGGCAGGGCGTATCCGGGCTCAGTATTGCTTTTGATCTTCCAACCCAGATCGGATACGACAGTGATCACGAACTCGCAGAAGGAGAAGTGGGGAAAGTAGGTGTTGCCATCGATTCAATCCGGGATATGGAGGAATTATTTGCAGGCATAACGCTGGAAAAGATCACGACCTCCATGACCATTAACGCAACGGGTTTTATCCTGCTCGCCTTTTATGTTGCGCTGGCAAAAAAACAGGGTGCAGATCTTAAAAAAATATCCGGCACCATCCAAAATGATATTTTAAAAGAATATGAAGCCCGGGGAACCTATATCTATCCTCCCCGCCCCTCTATGCGTATCGTAACCGATATATTTGAATGGTGCGGCAAAGAACTGCCAAAATGGAACACCATTTCCATCTCGGGTTATCATATACGCGAAGCCGGGTCTACTGCCGTGCAGGAAATTGCTTTTACGCTGGCTAACGGTAAGGCCTACGTGAAAGCTGCCCTGGAGAAAGGACTCGACATCAATGTATTCGGGAAGAGACTTTCCTTCTTTTTCAACGCGCACAATGATTTGTTTGAAGAAGTGGCCAAATTCAGAGCTGCTCGGCGTATGTGGGCGCAGATCATGAAAGAACTCGGGGCGACCGATCCTGGTGCCTGTATGCTTCGTTTCCATGCTCAGACGGGAGGCAGTACGCTTACCGCCCAGCAGCCCATAAATAACATAACCCGGGTTACTGTTCAGGCTCTCGCCGCCATTCTGGGTGGCACCCAGTCACTGCATACCAATGGTTACGACGAAGCGCTTGGACTTCCTACAGAGAATGCAGCAGGCATTGCGCTTCGTACACAGCAGATA
The DNA here is from genome assembly GCA_965214575.1 of Puia sp. Lineage (GTDB taxonomy): Bacteria > Bacteroidota > Bacteroidia > Chitinophagales > Chitinophagaceae > Puia. The sequence goes on along the minus strand of CBDCCE010000025.1, from coordinate 100,128 downwards.
ATTGGCTTTGAAAGCGGCGTAACGGCTACCGTTGATCCGATGGGTGGCAGCTATTTTGTAGAATCTCTGACCCATTCAATAGAAACAGCGGCCTGGGATTTCATCCGGAAAATTGATGAAATGGGCGGCAGTGTTTCTGCCATAGAAAAAGGTTATATCCAGAATGAGATTGCCAAAAGTGCCTATGCCCATCAGCGTAAGGTGGAATCCAAAGAAAAAATTATTGTCGGCGTAAATGCTTTCGAATCTTCCGAAAAAGACAATACCCGGATTCTCAGGATCGACGATTCCATCAGAAAAATACAAACCGAAAAACTGATCCTGCTCCGGAGAGAAAGAGATCCCGCAAGATGCGACCACATCCTTCAGCTATTGAACGATCAGGCTTCTTCGGGTGAAAACCTGATGCCAACGGTTATTGAAGCCGTAGAAGCCAATTGTACACTGGGTGAAATTGCCGACACCCTGCGGGAGGTATTTGGTGAATATGCCGGATAAATTAATCCAGCGGTTTCGCATCCATCAAAACCACTTTAAGCAAAACAGGAGCTGTGATGGAATTGGTCAGGTCAGAACCATCTGCCGCACGCAGGTCGACGGTGACGGATCCCACCGTATGTATTGCCCCATAAGCTACTCCGTTGATCACCTCAGGCAGTGCTTCATATACGGGACTGGTACTGGTAGAATTATCAAATGAAAGATAAACAGCTACTCCTCCATTCAGGTCAAGGGTCTGATCGATTTCGGGTACCGTTAATGTGGTTTGAAAGAATTTTGTTCCGTCAGGATCTTGCATCGCCACCCACTGGCTTGGCTGCACTGTATAAAGAGCGGAAAAGACCTGGTTAACCTGATTGACTGTCGTCTTGGTACAACCTGAAAAAGTCACAATGGCAAATACAGCTAAGAAGGCAATTTTCATATTGATGGTTTTAGATCGATTGAATAGGTTGACTATATTTTACAAAAATAGTTTAATCAATGAAAAGAAATTCACCCTACTTTCATAGTTTCTTATAAAACATATATGCAGCCATTTCTAAAAGAACTCTTTAAAAGTCAGGACTATGACGAAAAAAACTTTTTTCTGATTGCCGGCCCCTGCGTGGTTGAATCAGAAGAATTATTGGAAACCGTGGCATCAAAAGTAGTAGCCATTTGCAAAAAAATGGGTATTCCCTATATCTTCAAAGCTTCATACCGCAAAGCCAACCGCACAAGCGGAAGTTCTTTTACGGGAATCGGCGACCAAAATGCCCTGCATCTTGTTCAAAAAACCGGCCAGAAATATCAGTTGCCCACCACATCAGATATTCATGCACACGATGAAGCAGCGCCGGCAGCGGCTTTTGTGGATATTCTGCAGATCCCGGCTTTTCTTTGCCGGCAGACAGATCTGCTGATCGCTGCTGCTGAAACGGGGAAAGTAATCAACGTTAAAAAAGGACAGTTTCTGAGTGGTCCCGCTATGAAATTTGCGGCAGATAAAATAAGAAAGGCCGGTAACGATAAAATTATCCTTACAGAAAGAGGCACCACCTTCGGCTATCAGGATCTGGTGGTCGACTACCGGAATATCCCCTGGATGCAGGAACTTGGCGCTCCGGTTGTAATGGATTGTACCCACGCCCTTCAGCAACCCAATCAGACGGCGGGGGTAACAGGCGGAAACCCAAAACTAATCGGTACTATCGCTATGAGCGCCATCGCAGCAGGGGCTGATGGTTTATTTATTGAAACACATCCTGATCCGGCACATGCACTCAGTGATGGCGCCACCATGCTGAAACTGGATCTGCTGGAAGATCTGTTAACCAGACTGCTGAGATTAAGAAAAGCCGTTGTGTGAAGTATCGGACCTGAAAATAAAAACAGTTTTAAGTTTTGGGCTTTAGGCTTTAGGCTTTAAAAGGATTTCTCTTGGCAAGCATGATGTATCGTTTGATATTCATCCAGAAAGCGAGAATAAAGTAAACAATCAGGGGAGATCCCATGGTCAGAAAGGAGATATAAATAAACCAGGTCCGGATACGGGATGTTGCTATTCCCAAACGATTGCCGATAGCAGCGCACACACCGAACACCTGCCACTCAATGAATTCCTTCATCCTGTTCATACACGCAATTTAAAAAAAATAGGCTAAAACTGCAAGTTCTGTCTTAGGCATTCACGCATTTTTTTGGTAAATTTGTTGTCTGAAAGCGTTTCTTCCCACCCCAATAACTAAAATTCGACGATCATGGTTTTCGACCTGGATTTAATTAAGAAAGTCTACAATGAAATGCCTTCCAAAATCGCAGCAGCGAAAAAAGTTACAGGCAAAGCCCTCACTTTATCTGAAAAAATCCTTTATACTCACCTTTATTCTACAACTATTCGCGATTATACAAGGGGCAAAGACTATGTTGATTTCGCACCTGACCGTGTGGCCATGCAGGATGCCACTGCGCAGATGGCGCTGTTGCAGTTCAGTACCTGCGGCAGGGAACGGGTTGCAGTTCCTTCCACCGTTCATTGCGATCATCTGATTCAGGCTAAGACCGGAGCAAAAAGTGATCTGACAACAGCTCTCGATGTCAATAAGGAGGTATATGACTTTCTATCTTCTATTTCCAATAAATATGGCATTGGATTCTGGAAACCCGGAGCAGGAATTATTCATCAGGTGGTACTGGAAAATTATGCTTTCCCCGGTGGCATGATGATAGGAACAGACTCTCATACCCCCAACGCCGGAGGCCTCGGTATGATTGCCATCGGAGTAGGCGGCGCAGATGCCGTGGATGTTATGGCAGGCCTGGCCTGGGAACTCAAAATGCCCAAACTGATTGGCATAAAACTTACCGGTCGTTTAAACGGATGGGCATCACCAAAGGATGTTATTTTAAAAGTGGCAGGTATTCTTACTGTAAAAGGAGGTACCGGTGCAATCGTTGAATATTTCGGCGAAGGTGCAGATAATCTGAGCGCGACGGGTAAAGCGACAATCTGTAATATGGGAGCCGAAATCGGAGCCACCTGCTCTCTTTTTACTTATGATGAAAAAATGGCTGCGTATCTTAAAGCAACGGAGAGAGCTGAAGTGGCCAAACTGGCTGATCAGGTAAAAGAATGTCTGCGTCCTGATCCTGAAGTATACGCAGATCCTGCGGCCTATTATGATCAGCTGATTGAAATTAATCTGGACGAGCTCGAACCCCATGTAAACGGACCTTTCACGCCGGATCTGGCCTGGCCTATATCAAAATTTGCAGAAGCCGTAAGAAATAATGAATGGCCCGAAAAACTGGAAGTGGCTCTGATCGGTTCCTGTACCAATTCTTCCTACGAAGACATCAGTCGCTCTGCCTCAATCGCTAAACAGGCGATTGAAAAAAATCTTGAAACCAAAGCTGAGTTTACGATCACGCCGGGCAGTGAACTGGTTCGTTTTACCATAGAAAAAGATGGATTTCTGGACACTTTTGAAAAAATCGGAGGTGTGGTACTCGCCAATGCCTGCGGGCCCTGCATCGGTCAGTGGGCCCGTCACATCGACGATCCCAACAGAAAGAATTCCATCATTACTTCGTTTAACAGAAATTTTGCCCGCCGCAATGATGGCCTTTCTTCCACTCATGCTTTCGTGGCCTCCCCTGAAATTGTCACTGCTTTTGCTATTGCCGGAAGCCTTGCCTTCAATCCTTTAAAAGATAAATTAACCAATCGTTTTGGAGAGGAAGTGAAACTGGATGAACCTACCGGTTTCGAATTGCCTCCGCGCGGGTTTTCTGTGGATGATCCGGGTTATCTGCCGCCAGCAGAAGATGGCAGTAAACTGAAAGTGATTGTCAAAGCTGACTCACAGAGACTCCAGTTGCTGGAACCCTTTAAACCCTGGGAGGGCATTGACCTGAAGGGTCTCAGGCTGCTGATTAAAGCTAAAGGGAAATGTACAACAGATCATATTTCTATGGCTGGTCCCTGGTTAAAATTCCGCGGACACCTGGATAATATCTCAAATAATATGCTGATCGGAGCTGTCAATTATTTTAATGAAAAAACTGACTCTGTTAAAAATCAGCTCACAGGGGAATATGGTCCGGTTCCTGCCACCGCCCGTGCATATAAAGCAGCGGGAATCGGAAGTATAGTGGTCGGCGACGAAAACTATGGTGAAGGATCCTCCCGCGAACACGCAGCCATGGAACCCCGTCACCTGGGTGTCAGGGCCATACTGGTTCGTTCCTTCGCGCGCATTCACGAAACCAATCTGAAAAAACAGGGAATGCTGGCACTCACGTTCGCAAATAAGGCGGACTATGATAAAATTCTTGAAGACGATATCATTGATATTGATGGTCTGACCCATTTTACGCCGGGACAGCCGCTGACGATAGTCCTGCACCATATCGCGGGCGGATCGGACGAAATTTCCGTCAATCATACCTATAATGAATCACAGATCGAATGGTTCAGGGCAGGTGGCGCTTTAAATGTTATCCGCGCTGAATTTGCAAAATAAGCATGGCAAACGCCAACGCTTTGTTCATTAAACGTCCGGTCAATTCCGAATGGAGGTCCCTGGCGCTGATCTGCTGTCTGATCGCAGGAATCCGTTTCACTTCGGTTTGGATAATGGGCATCATGCCACAGGACGCATACTACGATTTCTACGCCCAGCATCTGGATCTCTCCTACTATGATCATCCGCCGATGATCGCCTATTTACTGAGGCTTTTTACCACTGTATTCGGAAAGAAAGTCTTTGCACTAAAACTCGCCGATACCACGGTCACTTTATTAACCGTGCTGGGTTTCTTTCACCTGGCAAAAAGATTCCTGAGCTCATCCCGCGTATGGGTGGCCACGGCTTTGTTCTATTCTGCATTTATGCTGAGTATTCTTTCGCTGATTTCCACTCCGGATGTGCCCCTGATGCTTTGCTGGACACTGACTCTGCTTTTTTTGTATGAAGCCATTTTCAACGATAAAAATATTTGCTGGATCTGGTCGGGACTGCTGACAGGACTCAGTTTCGATTCCAAGTACACGGCAGTATTCCTGCTTATTGGCCTGGTCGGGTTTCTGCTGATCGCCAAATCTTTCAGGAAAAAACTAATATCGCCCTGGTTTCTCTTATACCTTTTTTTATTTTTCCTCACTATTCTGCCAGTAGTCATATGGAACGTAAGGAACGGCTTTGCCTCATTTAAATTCCAGTCAGAAGGAAGAGTTAAGGAAGGACTTCAGGTTGATCCAGCCGGCTTTCTGGGCGTCATCGGCCATCAGTCAGCCATTCTTCTGCCGATCCTTTTTGTATCACTCCTCTATTTTATTTACCGTGCACTGAAAAAATATGGTATCCGGTTTGGACGTATCCCGGAAGATCAGCTGTTCCTGCTCAGTTTTTTTATTCCCCTCTTCCTGGGATTTTTTTCGCTGTCCTTTGTATACTGGGTTAAACTGAACTGGATGATGCCTTCTTATATCACCGGCATTATCTGGGTTGCCAGATACTGGTCAAAAAAATGGCTGAAGGTTCAACTATGGGTTTCACTGCTGGTTCATGTTGCCTTATTGCTGGAAGTAATATTCTACATTGTCCCCGTTCGTTCTGATGATACCTGGTACGGGTGGAAAGAATTTGCAAACCAGGTCGCATTCAGAAGAAAGGAATATCCGGACGCTTTTATTTTCTCCTCCGATGATTATAAAACGGCGGCTGTTCTAAATTTCTTTCTCAGTGAAATGGTGTATTCAAAAAATGTAGTGGGTGAAAGAGCCTTGCAATTTGATTTTATCGGAACACGCCTGAATGAGCTGGATGGCCGGGATGCTATATTTATTGATTCCAACCCCCGTTTCTCCGATCTGAAAAGTGAAAACCAAATCCCTAAATCCTATTTTCTGTATTTCGACCAGATCATATCCCTTGATCCCATACTGATTGAAAAAAACGGTAAAGTGGAACGAAAATTCTCCGTATTTCTTTGCAGACATTATCGGTTTAAATCCAGGCCACTCGCGCTTCCATAAGGGTATTTAATTAGTCCGTATACTAAGGGGGACAGGTCCTCCGTTCATAATCACGAACTTAAAGATGATCGATGACTAGCCATTAAACTGGAAAATCATTCCGGAATTGGGAAAAATCATTTCATTTTAAATACATGAACAGCTGACATTCACCTGTTTGCTGATTGGCATATCGTTGGCAATCCTGGGGTCTGGAGATTATTCTATGAAAACACTAACTACTGCGGCATTGATCTTAATATTTTCCTTTCAGCTTCGTGCGGGAACGACATACAATGTAACTGCCAATACTTCCTGGAACGGTAATTACCCTTACAATTGTGCTTCATGCACATTCAATATTTCCTCGGGCGTTACCCTCACACTCAATACAAATGCAACCTGCGCCACCTGTATATTTAACGGTCCCGGCACGATAACAATGACTTCTGATTTTACTTTCCAGGCTTCATCGTTCAATAATCTTACGATGAATCTGGGCGGTTTTACGGCCAATCTTCAGAATAATGGCACCAGTTTTTCAAACAGTACGGTGAATGCCACCGGTGCCAGCACTTTTTTACCAACCGGTTCTCTTTCCATTTCGGGATCCACTTTCAATTTCAGCGGCAGTTATTTCTACGGCAACTCCTTTTTTAATGCCACTGCGGGTCCGGTTAATCTCAATAGCAGTACACAAATTGTAGCAGGAGACGGAACCTCAAGCAGTAAAGCGTATATATTACTAAACGGACCTACTTTAAATCTCGTAGACGCTGCATCCGCTTTGTATGCCGCGAACGTAAATAACTATTATGCCAACTGGAGCAGCTACAATTCGCAGAGCAATTCAAAATCCTATGCTACCGCCGGTAATAATAAGAATTGTGGCGGCTCAGGTCAAAATTCATGCAGCGCCCAGCTATTTTATGGATGTGCCAGCTTTAGCAGTTCAGGCCCTGTAACCTGTACCACTCTGGCCGTTTCAATAACGGATTTCAGGGCCTCCCTGGATGCCGGTGAAATAAAACTCAGGTGGGCTGCTTCCGGTCTTTCCGGCAGCAATTATTTTAAAGTGGAACGCAGCACCGATGGTATACATTTCACTCCGCTCACGACGATTGAAGCCGATGATATCGACGCATATTATTCTTTTACGGACGCTTCTCCGCAGGCGGGCGAAAATGAATACCGGATCAGCCTGACAGGTCCCGATGGCAACATTCGTTACTCGCCGGTGGTATCCGTTCAAAACGCAAACGAACAGGAGGTATCCGTTTTTCCAAACCCGGTAAACAATGGTCATTTTTTCGTACGGACCAATACAACTGAATCCTTAACGCTCAGTATCTATACCCTGCAGGGTCAGCTGATCTATATGACTGCACTGGCCGGACAAACCAGATACACCCTCAACCTTCCGGAATCGAAAAGCAGGCAGATGCTGCTGGCCCGTATCGTTTCTGTGAACAAGTCCTTCAGCTTTAATCTTCTGAACATACCTTAACCCGTTTTGTGTGTTTTTCCGGAGGAAAAACTTCCTTCGTTTCATAGGGAATATTATATTCGTTCCTGTATGAAATCGATACCATTGAAAAACGGGGCATTTTTGCTCCTGATGTTTTTTTTCCTGGCCTGTTCTTCCTCTAAAAAAACGGCGGCTTCCAAAGAAGACCATCTGGCATTGCCTGAACTTCCCGTGTCTGAGCTGGACATACCGGTAAAACTTGCAGCCGCAGCGGTTTTTGCAAAAGCAGAAAGCCTTGTACCAGCTGAATTTACATCCGATGGCTGGCCCCAGTATATGCAACCCTCCTGCGATTTCAGGTATAAGTACCGCTTCGTGCGTACGCCACTGCAGATTTCATGTACCAATAATGTGATAGGAATTCGATTCGGAGGAAATTACCAGGTTAGCGGCAGTAAATGTTTATGCACCGCCGGTATTCCCGTAACACCGTGGATCTCCGGTGCCTGCGGATTCGCTCCGCAGCCTCTGAGAAAAGTGAACATGGCCCTCACCACGGGTTTGCAGTTTCTTCCGAATTTCCAGGTTCGAACCATCACCAGCATCATTCAGGTGCAGCCGGTCGACAAGTGTTCGGTGTCCATTTTTTCCAATGATATTACGCAACTCGTTATGGACAGCATCCGTTCATCCCTGGTATCCTTTGCCGGGGCCATGGATCAGACTATTGCGGGACTCAATTTCGATAAATTTGTCAACCAGATAAAAGACAGTAGTTATCGCAAAATAGCGATCGGCCGTTATGGATATTTTCTGCTCAATCCAACCGCCTTTCGAATCGGACAATTGATCTACCAAAAGGACAGTTTTGCCATCTCATTAGGCTTATCCTGCAGACCTTTACTCAGTTCTGATCCCGTAAACCATTTATCTATTCCGGGCCGTCTTCCGGCGTTGCTGCAGACAGAAAACCGGAATGGCCTGAAGCTTTACATGAATATGAATTACGACTATGAATTTCTCACAAAACTGTTAAGTGACAGTTTACATAACAAAATTTTTGAAGTAAAAGGACGAACGATCGTTGTAAAGGATGCGAGTATCAAAGGTATCGGCAACCAGCAGGTGGAACTTCGGATAGACTTCGCAGGTAGTAATCACGGAAGTATTTATTTGCGCGGAACCCCTGTTTTGGATACCGCAAAGCAAACACTGGGATTGCCGGATATTCAATATTCGATGGAAGGAGAAGATCTGGCATTGAAAATTGCTAAAAGTCTTTTTAAAAATAAAATTCGCAAATCCATACAGGGAAAATCCTTTCTTGACGTTGCCGCCCTGCTCAATACCAATAAGCAAACCATCGATCAGCAATTGAACAGGGAAATCATTCCGGGAGTCTTTTCTTCAGGTACACTCCGGGAAGCCAGAATTACCGGCATGCTCGTGACCAGCGAAAGCATCCAGATGCAGGTATATATATCAGGCGAATTAAAACTGATGGCTGGCAACCTTTAACATAAGATTTACGTAAATAAATAAGGATGAAGTGGTTGCGCTTTTAACTTCACCTTCGCAAAAGGCCTTAAAATCATTTGATAAACGGTAACCACCACATTAGCGCATTAATCGCCGGGTGCAGGCAAAACGACCGCGCCAGCCAGAAGGAATTATATGAATTCCTGAAGGGATACGCCATGAAAATATGCTATCGTTACCAGCATAATCAATACCAGGTGGAAGAAATTGTGAACGAAGGTTTCACAAAATTTTTTAAGAACATCCATCAGTTCGATGAGAATCGCCACCTGGAAATTTCCATGGCCCTGAAAGGGTGGTTCAAGCGCATTCTGGTCAATACCTGCATAGATTATTATCGAAAAAATTCCTCCTACCTGAGTGGCCAGATGCTTTCGGAAGAAACTGAAAAAATTGCGGATCACGGGGAAACCGGTCTTGATAAACTGTCGTATAAAGAGATCATTGAAGCGATCCGGCTTCTGTCACCGGCTTACAGAACGGTGTTTAATCTGTTCGTGATAGAAGGCTTGTCGCACGAAGAAATAGGAAGGCAGTTGGGTATTTCTGTCGGTGCCTCAAAATCGAATTTATCAAAAGCACGGGAAAACCTGCGTAAAATACTGACAAAAAAAGAAGCTGTGAAAACATATGTCGAACCTATCAGATAAAGAAATTGACCGGCTCAGCAGGGAGGCGGCGGATTCCTATGAACCCGACGATTCTTCCCTTTCCTGGAGCAGGCTCGAGCAGAAGCTCACTGAGCAGATGCCCGGGCGGCCGCCAGATGGTTTCCGTCTGGGACGGATAAACCCGTATATATGGGGACCGGCCGCCGTTCTGATAGCAGGCATTTCATTTTTTCTTATCAAAAACAATATTTATAGCCCATCTTCTACACGAACAAATCAGGTATCAAAACAAAAGAGTTCCTCTGAATCCGTAAAAACGGCTGCTGACATTCCGGATCTTTCGGTTGAAAAAGCAAATGAAAAAGCAAAGCCGGAAGCCGATCCAAAAGAAGGAAATACAATCAGGAAAACATTGGCCATGCAACCCGGCAGTTCTTCAGGTATGGACAAAACCGGTCATGAGTTGACAATCGCCAAGTCCGGTGAATCTCTTTCAGCAGACGGGTCGTTGTTGTCGGACGGCGGTAAAGCGGGGAGTGGATTTGCCTCCGGGTACTCAAAGAACACCGGAAACGGAAAAAAAGGCAATAGGAACAAGTCAGCCGGCATCTACGTCGCCAAATCGGATCTGGCTACTGTTGTATTGGTGGGTTCCGGAGAAACTACCGGAATAAACGACCCGGCTGAGGGGAATGCTGGGGGACCAAAAGGAAGAGACCGCTCCGGCCTGGGCCTGCCTTCGCTTATCCGTTCCGGAACTTCTCCTGGTCAGATAAAGGGGAATGATTCCCTGTTGAACAGGAGTTCGGAATCAGTCCATCCCGTGAAATCCATGCATATCAACCGTTCACTGAATATTGGATTTGCCTTCGGTCCTGACTATTCAAACGCGGGTGGCATTGCAAACAATCAGATCAGTAATAATATAGGTCTCACCATAGGTTACTATCTGACCGGCCGGCTTTCTTTAAACACCGGTGTTTTCTATTCAAACAAGTTTTACTGGTCGCCGGGAAAATCAAGTCATCCGCAGGCGACGCCCGTTCCTGCTTTGTCGACGGGAGTGAATTACTATGCGGCACCTCCTCCCGTGGAATATGTAAATGGTTCGTGCAATATGTATGAGGTTCCCCTGACGCTCAGATATGATTTTGCGGGCGGAGAAAAGACTAAGTTTTTTGCGAATGCGGGCCTCTCCTCCTATTTCATGGTCAAACAGACCTATATTTATTTCTTTCACAATGGCATGCGGGCACTGGCGTGGAAAACAACGAATAACCAGCAGCAGAACTACTGGCTTGCTGTGGCGGCATTGTCGATGGGCATGGAAACGGAAATAGGTAAGGGCTTTTCATTTCAGGCAGAGCCCTTCCTAAGACTGCCACTTAAAAGCATGGGAGTGGAAAACATTAAAATAAACAGTTATGGTTTCCTTTTGTCCTTCCGCTATTCTCCCGTCCTGAGCAGGTCAAAAAGATAGCCATTATCCCCGGGGAGTTTCATTGTGAAACCAGACGGGGTTCGGATCATTCCAGTTACCATTGTAATTAATGAACACCTCTTCTCCTTTTTTTATGTCCCGCACGGTACTGACGCGGATTATTTCAGACTCAAAATCCATTTCATATTCAGCGTTGGACTGGTAGTCGTGATTATACATCGAAAGGTAACCCAGGGCTACACAACACTGACTATCCTCCTGACCCCAGAAAAAAATATAATCATGCATCAGGGTTTTATCCAAAAGCAATTTCCCCGCGGCTGTTAAAACAATAACCGGAGATATTTCGATAATTGTCGAACCGGGCAGGTTTTCGGAAGTAAATACGCCCCTGCCCCGGCCAGGCGAAAAATCGATATACAGGCTTTGTAAAATCATAGGTTTATTTAAAGATAATCATCCGGTTAAGGCTTTCCTATCATCGCAATTTATCAAGGCTAGGCTGTAAATTTGACAAATGATCCCGGAAATTGAAAATACTTCGCTGAAAGATCAGTTAATAGAAACCCTTGACTCCGGCGACCTGCAGGCACTGCATGCGTTCCTCGACAAACAGAATATCAGCGATGTCGCTGAACTGATCAATGAGTTTCCGGAACATGAAAGTGAAATACTGGGAAATCTCAGTATTCACCGCGCCATCAGTACGTTTAAAATTCTCGAGTTTCAGACGCAGAAAAGAATTACGCAGGAACTCTCCCCTTCAAAAACGGCTGAACTGCTTAACGGACTGCCTGCCGATGACCGTACTTCCTTTCTGGAAGACCTTCCCAGCGAGGTGGTTAAGGAGCTGATCAAAATGCTGGATCCCGATGAACGGAAAATTACCCTGGCCCTGCTGGGCTATCCCGAAAGCAGTGTAGGCCGGTTAATGACTCCGGACTATATCGCTGTTCAGAAAGACTGGACGATCCGACAGGTAATAAGACATATCCGCGACGTGGGGAAAGACAGCGAAACCATTGATGTTATTTATGTAGTGGATGATAAAGGGGTTTTTATAGATGACATCAAAATCAGGGAGATTATTTTGGCCGATCCGGACAAAAAAATAGAAGACGTTATTGACAACCGCTATATTTTTCTGAATGTAACGGACGATCAGGAGGCAGCCAGCGAGGCTTTCAAAATGAATAACCGAATGGCACTCCCCGTACTCGACAACAACAAAGTTCTTCTGGGAATAGTAACCATCGATGATATTCTCTGGGTGGCCCAGGAGGAATTTACCGAAGATATCCAGAAGATCGGGGGTACCGAAGCTCTGGATCATCCTTACCTGGAAACTCCGTTTTTCCAGCTGATCAGGAAAAGAGTGGGCTGGCTGATTATTTTATTCCTCAGCGAAATGCTGACCGCTACGGCTATGGCCTATTACAACGATGAGCTGGGCAGATGGCTGATCCTGACTAATTTCATCCCTCTGATCATGTCCAGTGGCGGAAACAGCGGATCTCAGGCTTCCACACTGATTATACAGGCTATGGCACTGGGCGAAGTGACGATTCGGGACTGGTGGAGAGTCATGCGCCGGGAAATCCTGTCCGGTTTTATGCTGGGAGCTATACTCGGATTGATTGGATTTATCCGGATCTTTGTATGGCATCTGCTGATGGTTCGTGGCGTATTTAAGGATATTTATAAAACACACTGGGATGCGATCGGTCTGTCGGTTAGCTTTTCCCTTGTAGGCGTTGTACTCTGGGGAACACTTACAGGAAGTATGCTTCCGATCATTTTAAAAAAACTGGGAGCCGATCCCGCCTCTTCTTCTGCTCCCTTTGTGGCTACTTTGGTAGATGTAACCGGACTGATTATTTATTTTACTGTCGCTTCTGTTTTTATGAGAAATATTTTATTTTAATAAAACAGCTGGCAACCCATCCCTTTAAAAATTCAATATGTGTGGAATAGTCGCTTATATCGGACCCAGAGAAGCTTACCCGGTTATCATGAAAGGACTGAAACGCCTGGAGTATCGTGGATACGACAGCGCCGGGGTTGCTTTACTGGACGGGAATAACCTGCGGGTGTATAAAAAGCAGGGCCGTGTAGCTGCCCTGGAAGAAAGTATCATCGGAAAAGATCTGCATGCCCACGCCGGAATAGGCCACACCCGCTGGGCAACGCACGGAGAACCCAGCGACCGCAATGCCCACCCCCATCTGTCAGCAAGCGGCCGGCTCGCTATGATCCATAACGGAATCATCGAGAATTATGCCCAGTTAAAAACCGAATTAACTAAAAAGGGATATCACTTTAAAAGCGATACGGACACCGAAGTATTGCTGAATTTTATTGAAGACATTCAGGAAAATAATCAGTGCGGCCTCGAAGAAGCCATGCGCATCGCATTAAAGCGGGTCACGGGCGCCTACGTTATCGTACTGCTGGACAGCGAAACGCCAGACACGATCATTGCCGCCCGTAAAGGAAGTCCCCTCGTTATCGGCATTGGAAAGGGTGAACATTTTCTGGCGTCGGATGCCTCTCCCATTATCGAATATACCAAGGAAGTTGTCTATGTAAATGACTACGAACTGGCCATCATAAAATGTGACGAACTGATTCTTAAAAATCTGGGCAACGAAAAGATAACCCCCTTTGTCCAGAAACTCGATCTGGAACTCACCGCGATAGAGAAAGGAGGTTATGAGCATTTCATGCTGAAAGAAATATTTGAACAACCGGATACCATTTTCGATTGCCTGCGCGGAAGGCTGGATGCCGCCAAGGGCACTATCACCATGGCCGGTGTACAGAATAACATTGAAAAACTCTGCCAGGCAAAACGCATCATTATTGTGGCTTGCGGAACCAGCTGGCATGCGGGCCTTATTGCAGAATATATTATAGAGGAAATTTGCCGGATACCTGTTGAAGTGGAATACGCCTCCGAATTCAGGTATAGAAATCCCGTCATTCATCCTGGCGACGTCATCATTGCCATCTCTCAGAGTGGTGAAACTGCCGATACGATTGTGGCTATTGAAAAAGCGAAGGAACAGGGCGCTTTTATTTTCGGGGTGGTCAATGTGGTAGGTTCTTCCATCGCAAGAATTTCCCACGCGGGAGCCTATACCCACGCCGGCCCTGAAATCGGAGTTGCCAGCACAAAGGCTTTCACCTCACAGGTGGTAGTTTTGATTATGATTGCCTTGAAAATAGCATTCGAAAAACAAACCATCAGTGAAGAAAGGTATATGAACCTGTTGGCCGAACTGCAGGCCATTCCTGAAAAAGCAAAAGAACTATTGAGATCCTCAGAACATATTCAGAAGCTCGCAGAAAAATATAAAAACGTTGCTGATGCGCTATATCTTGGCCGCGGAAATAATTTCCCCATTGCACTGGAGGGCGCCCTTAAACTCAAAGAGATTTCATATATCCATGCAGAAGGTTACCCCGCCGCTGAAATGAAACATGGTCCGATTGCGCTTGTTGACAAACACCTTCCCGTAGTCTTCGCTGCACCCAAAAGCCTGTATCACGAGAAACTAGTAAGTAATATTCAGGAAATAAAAGCCCGGAAAGGCATGGTTATCGCAGTCATCAGTGAGGGGGATGAAGAGATTTCGCAGATGGCCGACGATATCATGATTATACCGCTGACTGATGAACTCATTTCACCTTTACTTTCAGTTATTCCTCTCCAGCTTTTTGCCTGTTACCTGGGAATGGCCAAAGGGTTTGACGTCGATAAGCCACGCAATCTGGCTAAAAGTGTAACCGTAGAATAGTTTTTCATGAATCAGATTATTAAAACAGCACTTCGAAATCTGGGATACGACTTTATTCCTGCGGAATTCCTTCCGGATGGAAAGGATGAATACTATTTAAGAAACGAACAGAATAAGCCGCGCCCGGGGTACCGCCATCTCAAACTGGATGAAGTGGAAGAATTAAAAAAAAATGGAAACAATGCCGACGACTGGAGCGCAGTGATGGTCATAGACCCTTTCCTGCCTGAACTGATTCATCGCTGTAATTTCTATGGTTTGATAAGAATCGGTGTGCTGGAACCTTTTTATCTCGAATTTCACAATCTTCGCCGGCCCGTGGGGCTATATAACAGTACGATTATAAGTTGCGATATCGGCGACAATGTGGTCATAGACAATGTCAGTTATCTCTCCCATTACATCATTGGCAACGATGTGATACTGATCAACGTAAGTGAAATCGAAACTACCGAGCATGCCAAATTCGGAAACGGATTCCTGAAAGAAGGAGAACCGGAATCCATACGAATCAAACTGGAAGTATGCAACGAAAACGGCGGCAGGAGTATTATTCCTTTTGACGGTATGTTACCCGGCGACGCGTGGCTGTTTAGCAGACATCGCGACGATTTGCCTTTCCAGAACAGGCTGCAGGATTTCAGTGACAAACAGTTTGATAAACGACGTGGTTTTTACGGTACAATCGGTGATCGCACGGTGATCAAAAACTGTAAAATTGTAAAAGATGTAAACATCGGAACAGATGCCTATCTGAAAGGAGCCAACAAACTAAAAAACCTTACTATCAATTCTTCCGCACAATCTAAAACACAAATCGGTGAAGGCTGCGAATTGGTAAATGGGATCGTTGGCCACGGATGCCGGATTTTTTATGGCGTAAAAGCAGTCCGGTTTATTCTGGCTTCCAATTCGCAGCTGAAATATGGCGCAAGATTAATCAACTCATATCTCGGAAACAATTCCACCATTTCATGTTGCGAAGTACTTAACTCCCTGATTTTCCCTGCTCATGAGCAACATCACAACAATTCGTTTTTATGTGCGTCTTTACTGATGGGTCAGACGAATATGGCTGCAGGTGCCACAGTAGGTTCCAATCACAACTCCCGCGGGGCAGATGGCGAACTAATAGCCGGCCGCGGATTCTGGCCGGGGCTGTGTGTTAGTGTCAAACACAATTCCCGATTCGCTTCTTTTGTTATCATGGCCAAAGGAGATTATCCGGCAGAACTGAACATACCCCTTCCATTTTCACTTGTAAGTAATGACGTCAGCAACGATGAACTGGTCATTATGCCCGCATACTGGTTTTTACACAACATGTATGCTCTGGCAAGAAATGCCTGGAAATATGGCGATCGCGACAAGAGACTGGAAAAAATTCAGTTGCTGGAATATAATTATCTGGCACCGGACAGCATACAGGAACTGATGTCGGGAATTGAACAGCTTGAACTCATTACCGCAAAATCCTGGCTGAGACATGAGTCGGGCCGCGCAGATTCAGGAACTGAAACCCTTTGGGCCGGCAGGGAACCTGTTGATCTGATTCAGCAAGGCAGAAGTCTTCTGGAGGAAAATTCAGAAACACTTCAATCCATTAGTTTTCTGGCCGACGGCTTTGAAAATTCCTCCAGAAAAGTTCGGGTTCTGAAACTGACCCGGAGTTACCGGATCTTTAAAGAACTGATCGTGCACTACGCGATCGAACAAATTCTGGAACACGTTCAGTCAGCCCGTTTTAAAGAACTCAGTTCCTTTCAGAAGTCTCTTCCTGAAAATAAAAAACCGGAGGACTGGATCAATGTTGGCGGACAACTTATAAAAAAATCATCGCTCGACAATATGATAGCCGATATCCATGCAGACCGCATTGGCAGCTGGAAAGAAATTCATCAGGTCTATCAGAAGCAATCGACCGATTACCCGATGGACAAATTGCATCATGCACTCGATGCATTGTGGCAGGTTCACCATATCTCTGTTAAAAAAACGGGCCCGGGTCATTTGAAAGAATTGATTAACCAAAGTGTTTCCACGGCTGAATGGATAACCAAAGGAATTTTCAGTTCCCGGGAAAAGGACTACCTGAATCCTTTCAGAAAAATGGTCTATGAAAACCAGGCGGAAATGGATCAGGTGGTTGGCAAACTGGACGACAATAGTTTTATTAAAAATCAGGAACTTCTTTTTAATACCTACAGGCAGAATGCATCATCGCTGATACAGGAATGGAATCTGGGTTGACTCATCAGTATTTAAACTGTATGGACTGTATTTGACCATTATCATTCACCAGACGAAGTACATAAAAGCCGCATGGCAGATAGGCCGTTTTCCAAGAAACAGGGTTTATTCCGCTTAACATCTCCATAAACCCCTTTTGGATTAGCCTGCCATCCATGGCATAAACTTCATAACTGCATGGGCCGGTTTGCGCAGTCTGAATAAATATCCGTTCATTTCCCCCCGCATTAAAGACCACAATCCCTCCCTTTTTTTTCTCTTCCACTTTGGTATACTCAACTATTTTTCCATCATAATCCTGACCGTTCGTATCTGTCATTCGGATTTTGAAAAAATGTTTCCCCGGTCGCAGGGATTGGTTTTCTGACCAGGAATAATCTTTTTTCAAATGATCCGCCTTTACTTTCTGAATGGGTAATTCAGTCCCATCTGCAATTTCGAATAAGTCGAAATGATCGGGGGCTTCATTGCCTGTGACAGTCCAGAAAAAAAGCGTGGAACCGGATATTTCCTTTATCCGCAGATCGATAAGAGTTAGTGGAAGAGGGTTCTCCAGATTCGCTGTGCTTGCCAATGTATACTGACTGGCAGTAAAATCGGTACCGCCGCTAAGGACCGAACCTGCCAGATAATTTCCGGTTACTCCGCTATGGCCGCCGTCCTGCCACTCTCCTGATTGAAATTTTGCCACATGGAGAAAAGCAGGATCCGTTACGCCTCCGCTTAGTGCCGAACTGAAGGACAATTCAATTTTTGCAGTATTTCCTGTCGCGCCCCGGGCAAGAACCGTCCAGTATTCTATTTTTGAAATATGATCCAGTGGAGTCGTGGCAGTCGAACCCAGGGAAGAAGGATTTTCGCGAATATATTCAACGGTATAACTACCCGTGGCATTTTTTAACTCCAGCCAACGGATATTGCCGGCGCTCCCAACCGGAAAAATAAAATGGTCGCTGCCAACCAGACCTGTTTTACATAAAGGTCCCTGTACAAAAGTCGAAGTCTGATTGGTACTGTCAACCATTATATCGCAACGTGTATCCAATGTAAGTAATGAGCCTCCCGTACTGAATAAGGGCCCTTTACGGAGTTCCAGCATCCAGTGCAGTGTCAGGGGCAAACGAAGAGCAGTTCCCTCCGGATTGTTTATTCTGAAACCTACCTGGTTTATGATCTGGCCGCCCATTGCTGTTTGCTGAATCCTGCTGCCATTCAGTTCAATAAAAGGTGTTCCGTTATTCGTTTCCGTAATGATGGCAGATGATGACTGATACAAATCTCCTCTTACCCTGAATACCGTTTGGGAATTTGTACCACTGGCCAGATTAAACTGACCACCCTCCTGTATAAAATCGCCTTCAACCTGAATGTTCCCATTCGTTCCGCTCAGGTTCATACTCACGCTTACCGCGTTGCCAATGCGCAAATTGCCGCGGACCAGTAATGAATTTGCCCCTGTACAGGTGTAGTTGACCGCTGACCCCTGGGCTGTAGAATGCAGTTCCAGACTCCCATAGATTCTGTTACTGACCGAAATAGTATAGGAAGCCCGTGGAACATCAAAATCAAAAATACCCTGTTCCGTTCCGGAGGCCGTTGACAGAATATTCAAAATGCCGTTCGCGTGAGCAGCGCGGGTCTGATGTACATACCTCCCCCCGTCATGAATCATCATGGAATCCATTATACTTAAAGATTCGCCGGAAGAAATGCCTGATGCATTCCTGAAAATGGCACCCGCGCCGAGTTCTATACCGTAACCGGGGCCGGTAACGGAAAGAGCATTGTTGATCTTGTTCGAAGACGGGAGAATAAGTTCAATGTTCCGGCCGGGCGACGGGCTGATACGGATTTTTTTTAAAACTACTGCCATATCGGGTAGTACAACCTGGTAGGAAACAGGCAGGTCCCCATTGTCGAGCAATACATCGTCTGTAGGCAGAGGCAAACTGATTGCAGACCAGTTTAAGGGATTGGACCAGTATCCGTCTCCTCCGTATCCGGTCCAGGTTTTCGTTCCGGCCATCCCTGCCACGGGAAGCAGAACCGTGAAAATCAAACGCTGAATTCTTTTCCCGAAAAACCAGTTTCTGTTACTCATCCTGCAAAATAGTGCGCGGAGAAAGGCAAGTCAATACCACAATGCGGGTAGCGGTCGGTGCAATAGGAACAAAAAAAAGTCCCCCTGTTATAAACCGGGGGACTTACTCAGATAAAAAAAGTTATTACTTCACCGCCTTCTTTACAGAATCTGCCATGGCGCCAATTTTTGCTTTTGCGGTATCAGCTACTGCTTTAATAGTAGAATCAACTTTGGTTGCAGCTGAATCAACTTTAGCTTTAGCACTGTCTACAACAGTAGAAACAGCTGAATCGGTTTTAGCAGCAGCATCTGTGCTACCACCACCGCATGATGTCAAAGCCGCAGCGATAACGAGAACAGTCAGAAATTTTTTCATTGTGGTTATTTTAGTTGCCGGCGAAAGTAATCAAAAAATGACAATAAACCAAGATCTTTAGTATTTAAAAGCTAAAAAACCTATTTTTTTCTGAAATATATCCGGATGGGCACGCCCTCCAGCGGAAAGCTTTTCCGCATCTGGTTTTCCAGGTAATTACGATAAGGCTGTTTAATATCATCCGGGTAGTTACTGAAAAATGCAAAGCTCGGCACCGGGGTGGGTAACTGGGACACAAATTTTATTTTAATGGCATGCCCCCTGACTACCGGCGCATGATAACTTTCAACCGCCTTCAGCATCACATCATTGAGTTTTGATGTGGGAATTTTGCGGCTCCGGTTTTCAAATACTTCCAGTGCGGTTTCTATCACTTTAAAAATGCGCGTTTTTTCTGTGGCGGAAATGAATATGATAGGCAGGTCTGTAAAGGGTGCGAACCGTTCTTTTAACTTTTCTTCATAGTCACGCGCCGTATTGGTCACTTTATCCACGAGGTCCCATTTGTTCACTACAACCACCAGGCCTTTACCCTTTTTAACCGCCAGACTGAATATATTCAGATCCTGCTGCGTGATACCTTTTTCTGCATCCAGCACCAGCAAACATACATCCGCCTCGTCCATCGCCTTGATGGCGCGGATGACGGAATAAAATTCAAGGTCTTCATGCACTTTGGTTTTTCGACGGATACCCGCCGTATCAATCAGCACAAACTCCTTATTAAAAAGATTATAGTGCGTATGTATGCTGTCCCGGGTAGTACCGGCTATTTCACTTACAATGGTTCTTTCGCTGCCCACCAGTGCATTGAGCAGGGAGGATTTTCCAACGTTAGGCTGACCGATAATGGCAAATTTTGGCAGGGCTGATTCTTCCGGTTCTTCATCTGACTTCGGAATCAGGTCGGTGATGGCATCCAGTACTTCTCCGGTACCACTGCCGCTCATGGCAGAAATAAAAAAAATATTGTCGAAGCCCATACTGTAAAACTCGGCCGCCTCCAGCAAACGGTCACTGTTGTCTACCTTGTTTACCACAAGAAATACGGGCTTAACCGAGCGACGAAGCAGGTCGGCCATGGATTCGTCCAACGCGGTGATACCCGTTGCCGTATCGGTCATGAAAATAATGGCATTAGCCTCTTCCACGGCAATCAAAACCTGTTTCTTGATTTCCTGTTCAAAAATATCCTCGCTTTCCGGCACGAAACCACCTGTGTCAATCACATTAAAAGTTTTCCCGTTCCAGTCCGCTATACCGTACTGCCGGTCACGGGTAACACCACTCACGTCATCCACGATGGCTTTCCGCTGTTCAAGCAAACGGTTGAACAATGTGCTTTTCCCCACGTTGGGCCTTCCTGTAATGGCTACCGTAAATCCGGACATGATGCTAATATATTAAATGCTGTTAATAACCGTATTCTTTCAGCTGCCATTCATTGTCGCGCCATTTCGGACGCACTTTCACAAACAGTTCGAGAAACACTTTCCTTCCTATAAATTCTTCGATATCTTTTCGCGCATCGGTACCCAGCTGTTTAATCATCTTTCCTCCTTCGCCAAGTAAAATACCTTTTTGTGTTTCGCGCTGTACGATGATATCAGCCTGAATTTTGGTTAATGTATCTTTCTCCTTGTATTCCTGAACGAGTACTGCTGTATGATAAGGAATTTCATCCTCGTACATGCTGAAAATTTTCTCACGAATCAGTTCACCCACAAAAAATTTAACCGGCCTGTCTGTCATTTCATCCCCGTCGAAGAAAGGTTCACCTTCCGGCAGGTGCTGAATGATGCGTTGAAACAACTGATCGGTGTTGATTTTTTTCAGCGCGGAAATCGCCATTACCTCCGTACTGTATTTTTTGTCCATGAAAAACACCTTCACTGCTTCCACTTCATCCGGTTTCATGCGTTCACTCTTGTTTATTAAAACCAGGGCAGGCACTTTCAGATGCAATCCGGTAAAAATCTGATCATTTTCTTCCAGGTTATCTTTCCCGTCGATCAGTAAAAGCGCCAGGTCCGTGTCGGCCACCGCCTGCCGCACCGTGTCCATCATTTTTTCATGCAACCTGTACTTGGGGTCAATGATTCCCGGCGTGTCAGAAAGAATGATCTGATAATCAGGAGCGGTCAGAATACCCTTGATGCGATGCCGGGTGGTTTGCACCTTATGGGAAACAATAGCCAGCTTCTCACCCATCAAGGTATTCAGCAGAGTGCTTTTCCCCGCGTTGGGCTTTCCAAACAAATTGACAAATCCTGATTTCATAAAACGGCTGCAAAGGTAGCTATTCGGCGGTCAAAAGCCGGTTCTATATAGTCCATACCCGCATATTGGCAGGGATTTCACAAGTTATTTTACCGAATTCCAATAATTTGTCTAACTTCGTTGTTTAAACATTAAGCATATAATATGGCAACCACAAAATGGGCACTTGACCCCACCCACGCAGAAATACAGTTTAAGATCCGTCACCTGATGATTACAAATGTGACGGGCTCTTTTGGAAAATTCGATGCCTCCATAGAAACAACTGATGACAATTTTGATACCTCAAAAATCAGTTTTTCTGCTGAAGTGGACTCTCTTACAACAAACAACGAACAGCGTGATGGTCACTTGAAAACAGCTGATTTTTTTGAAGCTGCCAAATACCCCACGCTGAGTTTTACCAGCACCAGGTTTGAAAAAGTTTCAGGAGACGATTACACGCTGTACGGTGATCTGAGTTTTCATGGTGTGACTAAAAATATAAAACTTAACGTCGAACACGGAGGTGTGATTAAAGATCCATGGGGAATGACCCGTACCGGTTTTACCGTAGAAGGCAAAATCAGCAGAAAGGATTTTGGACTGACCTGGAATGCGGCTACGGAAGCAGGAGGTGTTGTACTGGGGGATGACGTGAAACTACACGCCAGCGTAGAATTTGTTAAACAGGTATAATTTATTGAACGGGTGTCTTTATACCTATATATTTGACCCCATGAAATTACTTATTGGGTTTTTATTCACCGGATCTGTATTTTTTTGTACCGCTCAGAAAAAAACAGATCCGGTTCTTTTTGCTAACAGCATCCAGCCGGAAAATCTGAAAAAGCATCTGTACCTGATCGCAGGCCCCTGCATTCGAAGGAAGGGAAACGGCAACCGCGGGTCAGAGAAAAACAGCCGCCTATATCGAAGATTATTTTAAATCTCTAAAACTGGCACCGGGAAACGGCCCGGATTATCAACAGGCTTTTCCGGTATTTCAGGACTCACTGACAAACGTTGCCATCTTAATCAACGGGGATTCCTTCAGTTTCAGCAAAGATTTTGATATTCGTATGGCTACGGCCTATAGCTCCGCCCTGGCTGGAAACGAAATTGTATTTGCCGGTTATGGCATTTCCGATTCTTTACACGATGACTATAATGGTCTGCAGGTGGCGGGCAAGATCGTGCTGGTCACCAACAATTATCCGCCGGGACTGCTTGAAAAAGAAGTCAATGCAAAAACCTTTAATGCTTATGCCAAGCAGGATGCGGCCCAAAAACATGGCGCAGTGGCTGTACTGATTATACAGGAGGATTTCCCACATCGCGCAGTGCCGGACAAGGGTTTGATGTACAGAAGTTTTTACAGGGCGAAAATCCGGCCCAACAGTTTTTATATTTCTCCGGCGATAGGACGGCGACTACTGGGCCATGATTACGAACGGGCACTGAACGGATCGCTTCCTGCCGGTTCTTATCCGGCCGACATCCTGTTAACTGTGAATAAACAAACCCGCATGTTGCAAAGCACAGATGTGCTGGGTTATCTGGAAGGTACGGATCTGAAAGATCAGGTGCTTGTTATTTCGGCGCATTATGATCATCTGGGAAAGAAAGATTCCGTTATTTATTATGGGGCCGACGACGACGGTTCCGGTACGGTTAGCCTTCTGGAGCTGGCTGCCGCTTTTTCAAAAGCGAAGGCAGAAGGGCGGGGTCCGCGCAGAAGTATAGTTTTTCTTGCCAACTCCGGAGAAGAAAAAGGACTCTGGGGTTCGGAGTATTATACCGATCATCCGGTTTATGCCCTGAATAAAACAACAGCCGATCTCAATATTGACATGATCGGAAGAAAAGATCCCGGAAGAAAACAGGGCGACAGCAATAATTATGTTTATATCGTAGGCGACGATAAGCTGAGCAGCGATCTGCACAAAATCAGTGTGGACATGAATAAAAAATATACAGGTCTGGAACTCGACTATAAATTCAACGACCCCAAAGATCCCCTCCGGATTTACTATCGAAGCGATCATTATAATTTCGCCCGTAAAGGCGTGCCCATTATTTTTTATTTCGACGGGATCCATGCAGACTACCACCGGCCCACCGATACCCCGGATAAAATAAACTATGACCTCCTGGCCAAAAGAGCGAAACTTGTATTTTATACCGCCTGGGAAATAGCTAACCGAAATGATATGCTGCTGAGGGATCTGCCGGCGGTTGCCAATGAACGTTAGGATGCAAAAAAGAGGCCCCGGCAAACCAGGGTTCACCGGGGCCTCTTTTAAAAAATAAATTACTTTATAGGCTGATCAGAAGCAACAGGTTTCGCCGGCTGCTCATTCATACCATTTTCAAATTCCTGTTTTACATTATTTTTCGCATCATTAAATTCACGCATGCCTCTTCCAAGTCCTTTCATGAATTCAGGAATCTTTCTCCCTCCAAATAATACCAGCACCGCGATAACGATCAGAATCCATTCGCTGCCTCCTGGCATTGATAATAACAACAGATGATTTGCCATAATAAATCTGGTTTTGAACATTAAAAGTACCCTTTAATCGGCACCTGCACAAATCTCCCCATTTTAAGGGGTAGCCATTTTCCCCGGGCCTCCCTAAATCAGCCTTTTTCTGATTTTGGTTCAGTTTCAAAAATCCGGATTCCTGGGGCCTTCGTAGATATCTGGACAGCAGTATGTTAACGCCGGTTTCCGGCACCAGAGCCGTTTCTATCCCAACTCTTCCCCGTTAAACCTTCATTCCTGATGATGAGGGCCGGAGTAATCCGGCCTTTTTTGCATCCTGTTTCCCCCAATTCACCTCAGCTGAACAATTCATAGCCGGATTATCAGATAATTATTAGTAATTTACTTCAAACGATTGTTCATCTAAAATTGGCCTGCATGAAAAAAGTCTCTGATATCTTTCAGCACAAAGAAAGAAAAATTACGGCGGTTTCTCCCTCAACTTCTGTTCTGGAAGCTCTCGAAATCATGTCTCACCAGAATATTGGTTCGGTGATGGTAATGGATAACCAGTCTTATCTGGGCATTATGACTGAAAGAGATTATTCCCGCAAAGTGATTCTGAAGGGAAGATCATCAACAGATACACCGGTATCGGAAATCATGTCGAATGACCTGCCTGCTGTAAATCTCTACGATAGTGTTGAACACTGTATGCAACTGATGGCCGATAAGAATATCCGGTATCTGCCAGTATTTGAAAATGATAAAATTTTCGGTGTCGTTTCGATACATGATCTGATTCGTGAAACCATACAGCATCAGCAGGAAACGATTTCCCAGCTAAAGGATTATCTCCACGCCAGTATGTGACCGTAATATATTACCTATGCATTCGCATAGCCCTGAAGCAACAAAGACTTCGTCTGTGACGAAGTCTTTGTTCATTTAGACGGGGCTGTTTCAAACAGCCGGATCTGTTCTTCAAGTCTTTTAAAGCTTTCCTCTTCGGCTGTCTGCCTCTCTGGCACTCCGTTTACCAGACTCCATTTCACCAGACGTATAAACCCTCCGCTGATTTCAATTCCTGTAATGGTACCGTCTCCAAAACAGCAGCACCCGGAATTGAAATAGGATGGCTTCATTTGTTCAAAATGGTGATTGACAAAATCGTATTCCCTTTTCCTGCGCGGAATCTCCGCTTCAATTTTTTTAAGGGCGTCACTGTCGTTCAATGTACGGGCCTTCCCCAGCTGCTGATAAAGTCTTTCCAGATGGGTCAGTGAATTAAACACGGGCTGATGCGTATGTCCGGTAACCAGTAAAACATTTCGCTGGGCCGCACTCCAGTCGTACATATACATATTATGCAGCGTTTTCAGATTTTCATTGGCTGAAGGATCATTCGTATTGATTTCAAGGAAGTTTTGCAGCGGCCCCCAGATATAACTCACAAACCACTTACTGAAAGCATTTCCATCGCTTTGTTTATCCCCCTGATGGCCATGGGTACAAAATATCTCAAGGCATTCAGATGGTGAAATATCAACCTGTATCAATACTCCGGTAAAAATCCGGATTACTTTGCCATAAATTCTCTTCAGCCAAACGGGCACAAGAGGATCATTGTCCCAAAACAGATCGTGGTTTCCAAATACCTTGCAATAAGCATCCCGGTTAATAAAAAGTTTTTCTTTCCCGAACACGGCCACGTTGTGTTTTGCAATGCCAAAAAGGGTATTCTCCCAGAGCTCCTCGCTATCTCCCAGGTTTATGAAATAGAAATTTTCCCGGTTATAATAATCCAGCGCAGCCAGATAGGTTTTCTCGCAAACGGCAAAGTCGTCTGATCCGTTCCTTGTGCCCCGGTGCTGATCGCTGAAAATAATAATGCGACCGTTTACTTCATTCAGCCTGATCTTCTGAACTTTTTTACTTTTGGATTTCAGCGCTTCATTGTATAGTTCGGTGAGCGCATCGAGGACAGCCTCTTTGTCGGGCGCTGATGAAACTTTTTCCGCGAGCCAGGTTACCGGTTTTTCGAGTACAAAGCGGAGCGCCTTCCGTAGGGGTTTCAGCAGCCAGGAAAAAAAACTCATGGGCGATCTTTTATATGCTGATGACGCGGGTTTCACCACTGTCGAACCCAAGCACCAGTTTACTGGCGATCCGGATAAACAGTCCATTATCCACCACGCCCGTAATGGCATTCACTGACTCATGTAGAGCAGGTGCATCGTGGATATGCTCAAATGCACAGTCCACTATAAAATTCCCATTGTCTGTCAGATACGGCTCCGTCCCATTCATTCTTCGTTTTGCCATGCAACCCAGCAACTGCAGCTTGTCAAATGTTCGTTCCCAGCCGAAATGAACCACTTCAACGGGTAATGGAAATTTACCGAGTATGCTGACCCACTTGGATTCATCTGCCACCACGATCATCTGTTTGCTGTTGGTCGCTACAATCTTTTCTCTCAACAGCGCGCCCCCACCCCCTTTTATTAACTGCAGCCGGCCATCCACCTCATCTGCCCCGTCGATAGTGATATCAATGGACCGGATAGTGGAAAAATCGAGAATGGGAATACCGAGCCCGCGGGCCTGTTCTTCGGAGCGGAGAGAAGTGGCGATGGCTTTTACCTTCCAGCCTTCATTTTTTACTTTCTCACCAATTTTTTCTATGGCCCAGTAAGCCGTGGAACCTGTTCCCAATCCGATGGTCATTCCGTCTTCAAGAAAGGTAACCGCTTTCTCTGCCGCAAGCTGTTTTGGATTCATACTTATTGTTTTAGGTCGCCGTTTCCGTTTTTATTTTTTCTTTGATCAGTACCAGATCAGACAGGTTCATCGTAATCGGAATCATACCCACCTGCACAATGGCTTTTTTCCCTCTCAGTTCCCGGACGGTTCCTGTCTGGTGACTTTTTTTCATTTTCACCACTGAACCCGGCTGTATCTCTCCATCCACTTCAAGATATCTGGCATCAAATTTCTTTTTGACTTTCTCCGTAACGGGCTTTTCTTTCTGATTGAATAAAAGCGCCTGCATCTGTCGTATCACTTCCTCCTTATTTTCCGCTTTACGCCAGTCGAATATAATCTGTTTCAGCTTTCTCTCCATCTCCTTCAGATAGGTAAACCGTTCACTTGAAATTTTATTCTGTTCCTGCAGAATCTGAAGTTGCTGCTGATGTTTTTCTTTTTCCAGTGTTTTTTCCAACTCCGTTTTCAGCTTTTCATTTTCCCTGAGCATCTGCTGCAGTTCCTTATCTTTCTGCTCCAGATTACGCAGATCCTGCTCCGTCCGGTTGAGCAGTTTGTCCAGCCTGAAATGCTCTTCATCCACCAGTTTGCGGGCGTTTTTTATTAAATCGGGATGCAGGCCTATTCTTTCTGCAATGGAAAATGTGTAGGAGCTGCCGGGTTTGCCGATGATCAGCTGATAGAGGGGAAGAAGACTTTTTTCATCAAAAGCCATCGCTCCGTTTACGATGCCGGGCGTTTTATTAGCCATCACTTTCAGGTTCAGGTAATGGGTCGTAACAATCCCAAACGCATGTTTCTTTACCAGTTCCTGCAAAATAACTTCAGCAAATGCCCCACCCAGGTTCGGATCGCTTCCGCTGCCGAGTTCATCAATAAAAAACAACGTGCGTCCGTTAGACTGTTCCATGAAATGTTTCATATTAATCAGATGCGAACTGTAGGTACTCAGCTCAAATTCCAGGCTCTGAGTATCCCCGATGTGAATCATGATCTGTTTGAAAATTCCCATGGTGGAATCCGGATGAACCGGAATCAGCAGGCCGGCCTGAACCATCAGTTGCAAAAGCCCAACCGTTTTCATAGTAACGGTTTTGCCTCCTGCGTTGGGACCGGATATTACCAGAATCCGGTTTTTATCGTCGAGTTTCAGGTTGACGGGAATCGTCGGCTTCTGGGATTTCCTGTGGTAAAGAAATAGCAGGGGATGAAAAGCTTTTATCAGGTGAATATGTGAGCCATCCTGAATATTGGGATGAATACCCTGTATATCCAGTGCCAGCCGGGCTTTGCCATGGATGAAATCATATTCTCCCACAATATCATGGTAAACGGCCAGCAAAGGAGCGTATACCGACAGCCTGGTAGTCAGGTCACGCAGGATACGGTTCACTTCCCTGCTTTCAGCATGTTCGAGTGAAAAAATTTCATTATTTAGCCCGATGGTTTCTTCGGGTTCTATAAACGAAGTTTTCCGGCTATCACTTTCGCCATGCAGTATACCCTTGACCTGTCTTTTATGCTCGGCAAAAAGGGCAATCACCCGCCGTCCATTCAAAAACGCTTCTTCCGTTTCTGCAACAAAACCGGACTTGTTCAGTTTAGCCACTATGCGATCGAAAAGTCTTCGCAGTTCATTACGTTTTCGGTATAAAGACATCCTGATCTCCGCCAGCTCCGGTGAAGCTTTATCTTTTACCTGACCGCTTTCTTCCAGAATCTCATCGATAAACTGAATAATGGCTTTTTCATAATAACTGTCTTTTATAACAGAAGCCAGTGCTGCGTAGGCAAGCCTCCGCTCCCTGTCGAACCAGTGAAAAAT
Source organism: Puia sp. (assembly GCA_965214575.1). Classification (GTDB taxonomy): domain Bacteria; phylum Bacteroidota; class Bacteroidia; order Chitinophagales; family Chitinophagaceae; genus Puia. Next base: position 71,221 of record CBDCCE010000025.1, on the reverse strand, counting down.
CTGCTTCAGCGCATCTGCCAGTTTCCGTATCTGCAGGAATTGTTCTCCGCTGAGAACCGCGCCGGAAAGGCTGAGCAACTTGATCTCGCGGGTCAGGTAAAGACTGTCCTCATTAGGAAAGTACTGACCCTGTTCCAGGAGAGATTTGAATTCGCTCGTTCTTTTCAGCTCCACCTGTATGAATTCCACGCGGGTGTGAATGCGCAGCGTGGCGGCTTTTTCCTTGCCATAAACTGACCTGCATTTTTCTGCAAGCAAATCCCTGATTTTATCAAATTCCAGCTGGCCCAGTGCAGATTCCGGGAAATATCTTATCATTCAAAACAAAGTTAGTTAACGAACATTTAAAAGCCTCCAATTGTCATATATCTTGCAATCTGCGACTCTGTCGTGTGCGTAAATTGCAATAGTAAAAATGAAAACAACTATTATGCTTGCTGCCATTTTAATAAGCGCAATTTCGCTGGTTTCCTGTAATTCATCCAATTCGCAAAAAATATCTATGCCACAAGAAATTATACCCGCAGGTGTAAAAACCGAAACGGCCACTTTTGGAACCGGATGTTTCTGGTGCACCGAAGCCGTATTCCAGGAGTTAAAAGGAGTTTATAAGGTGACCTCCGGTTATTCAGGCGGATCAGTAAAAAATCCGTCATATGAGGAAGTGTGCACCGGTACAACGGGTCATGCCGAATGTTTGCAGATCGTGTACGACCCTGCCGTGATCAGCTTTAAAGAGTTACTTGAAGTATTCTGGGAAGCGCACGACCCGACTACACTGAATCGACAGGGAAATGATGTGGGCACACAGTATCGCAGTGTCATTTTCTACCACAACGAGGAACAAAAAAAACTCGCCACGGAATACAAGGAAAAACTGGATAAAAGTGGTGCCTACAACAGCCCTATTGTTACGGAAATTACTCCCTTTGCCAGTTTTTACGCTGCTGAAGATTATCATCAGGACTATTATCGCCTCCATGGCTCCCAGCCCTACTGCACTTTCGTAATCCGCCCCAAAGTGGAAAAATTCGAAAAGGTTTTTAAGGACAAATTGAAGGTTCCCGCCAAGCCATAAGGACAGCGCCGTGTCGCCGGGCGATACAAAATAGACCTTCAAAAGCCGGATAGTCAGGCTATAGGCCAGGTATTACCTGAAAATAGCCGGAATATGCGTTTATTATGTATTTTTTATTGGTTAGTCCATACTTAGTCCATAGTTAGTCCATTGAACCTATGCACTAACTATGGACTAACTATGGACTTAAAGCAAATGAATGGCGAACGAAATACGGCGCCAACTATTGATCGTAAAGTAATCGGAAAGGGGATTTTTTTTGAAGGGGAATAAGCAATTCCCTGTTTGCCAGAAGCCTGCAAAAATAAGCAATCTGCGGAATGATGTCAACTATCTTGCGAAAACACCCGGAATTCTGTGCGGGTTCTTTTTTTCGCCTAAATTCGTCTAAATTTTTCGCCCAATGAATCTCCACGAATATCAGGCCAAGGAATTACTGAAAAAATATGGCGTACCCGTTCAGGAGGGGATACCTGTAGACACGGCTAATGCGGCCGAAGAGGCTTACAAACAGATTAAAGTGAATACCGGCAATTCTTTTGCGGTAGTCAAGGCCCAGATTCATGCCGGCGGCCGTGGAAAAGGTAAAATCAAAGGATCTGAACAGCGGGGTGTGGCCGTGGCCAAGAATGCCGAAGACGTGCGAAACTTTGCTTCAAACATGCTGGGGGGTACGCTGGTAACCATTCAGACAGGGGAAGCCGGACGGGTGGTTCATAAAATACTGGTTGCCCAGGACGTTTACTACCCCGGGGCCAACGCGGTAAAAGAATTTTATCTGTCCATATTACTCGACCGGTCCAAGGGTCAGAATGTTTTTATGTATAGTACCGAAGGCGGAATGGACATTGAGGAAGTGGCGCATAAAACGCCCGAAAAAATTTTCAAGGAATGGGTATTCCCGGGTGGACCACTTCAGGGATTCCAGGCCAGGAAAATAGCTTTCAACCTGGGACTATCCGGTGAGGCATTTAAGAATTGCGTAAAATTTGTGACCAATCTCTATAACGCCTATGTTGGCCTGGATTGCTCCATGCTGGAGATCAATCCTCTGTTCAAAACAAGCGACGAAAAAATCATTGCTGTGGATTGCAAGATGAATCTTGACGACAATTCCCTGATGCGCCATCCCGATCTGGAGGCCATGCGGGATATCGGGGAAGAAGATCCGACTGAAGTGGAGGCCGGAAAATACAATCTGAATTTCGTCAAACTCGATGGCAATGTGGGATGTATGGTGAACGGCGCCGGACTGGCTATGGCAACCATGGATATGATTAAACTCAGTGGTGGCGAACCGGCCAACTTCCTGGATGTGGGAGGATCGGCCAATGCGCAAACCGTAGAGGCAGGATTCCGGATCATCCTGAAGGATCCCAAAGTGAAAGCCATACTCATCAATATATTTGGCGGGATTGTGCGTTGCGACCGCGTGGCCCAGGGTGTTATTGATGCATACCATTCCATCGGATCCATTACCGTTCCCATTATTGTCCGCCTGCAGGGTACGAATGCGGTGGAGGCTAAAAAACTGATTGAAGACAGCGGGTTAAAAGTACAGTCCGCGATATTACTTAGTGAAGCTGCGGCATTGGTAAATAAAGCGGTGGCCTAATCCCTGGCAATTCCTTCGGGAAGCTTTTTGCCGAGAACTTCCACTTTTACATGGGCCAGCCCGTGGCCGGTATATTTCAATTTCTTGGCGGCTGATTTACTCAGGTCAATCAGCCGCTTGTTATTTTTATGCATGCGGTCCGTAATGCGTAAAACGACAGCCAGGTGATTACGGGTATTCGTGACCCTTACCCATTGATTCAATCCGATGGTATTACTGGCAGCCGTTAATTTTTTCTGACTAAAAATTTCTCCGTTCGCCGTTTTCCGGCCTTCAAATTTATTAGCGTAAAAGCTCGCCGTTCCATAGTGAACTTTGTCGCTGCTGACATTTCTGGAAGGCTTCCCGGATTTCTTTTTTTTTGCAGAACCGGATGTCATGCCGGAGGAATTGGGATGGCTGTCTGACTGCTGGGCATGAAGGCATAAAACCTGACAAATGATGAGCAGCAGAATAACGGGTTTTTTCATGGCAGCAGTTTTTCTTTCGTGACCAGCAGCTGACCACTACTTTTCACCCTGAGCTTAGAAAACGCTTTTATTCGCAAAATATTTCTGACTCAGATTTCTGTCCTCATCATAAATATCATCATAAAACTGGATTTTACCGTCTTTTCCCTCGCAGGTGTAATAACGTATATACAGAGGCAGTTTATGAAACCCGCTGAACATATGCTTTTCACCCCTGGCGATATAGGCCTTAATGGTATCCGGCGGGATTTTAAGGGCCCCTGAAGACGTACTGTCGTAACGAACCAGATAATTAGCCAGTTTTTCCCATTCCTTAACCCGCACACAACCGTGACTGATGGCGCGATAGGATTTACTGAACATCCAGCGGACATTGGTGTCATGGAGATAGACGCTGTATTTATTTCTGAAATTAAATTTTATAACTCCCAGTGAATTATCATCACCCTGACGCTGTTTAAGCTGATAGGGAAAATGTTTTTTATTCAGTTTATACCAGTTAATGGTGGCCGGATCCAGAACGCTGTCTTCATCGTTTACCACCATGAGATTTTCTTTGGCAAGGAATTCCACGTTTTTTTGGATTTTAGGCAGCATTTCCTTGAAAATAATACTGTAAGGCACTGTCCACTGGGGCATCGTAATAAAATTGGAAATCTCACTGCTAAGCTGTGGCGATCGGGTAACGGGTCCTCCCACGATAACCTTAGATGTGAAAACAACGGTATCCGCATCGATCACCCGCAGATTAAAGCCAGGCAGATTTACCCATACATACGTTTCCGGAAGCGAATCAGGCAATTGTTTATACCGGTCAAGGGTAACCGCAATCCGCTTAAATTTCTCCAGGTCCGTATTATTCAGTCTGTCGATGAGTGAATTGGAGGTTTGTCCCGTTACCTTAAATTCAAATTTCTTTTGTAAACGTATAATGGTCGATCTGAATTTTGCATACTCCATGGGAGGAACCGTATCCGCGAGGTTGCCGGTTTCTACAAGCCTTTTCTGCAATAATTTGAAAAAACTTACCGAATCGGTATAGGGGTATAACAAATAAGTATAAGGGGCAAAGGAAGCAGAATCGAGAAATGAACTGATATAAGACTTAAGTGAATCATAACCCTTCCACCTCGGTTCCAGATTATGAAGTACCTGAGAAATATTTCCCGTCTGGAGAGCCTGATTCAGCGTGCCGCTGTAAAAACCACCGGATAAACTGGTGTCTGTGCGCAGTGTTACCGTGTCATAGGGAATTCTCCCTTGTTTAAGGTCTCTTGCCATCTGGAAAAAAGCGTCTGTCAGCAACAGATCTTTTCGTGCCCATAAAGCGGCGTTTTTTGCTGCGTTCGTATCGAGCGCAAATGCCCGGTCGATAAAAGAAAGCATATTAAAATGGTAGTCATTGGGAAACAATCCCCAAAGTCGGCAGTTCTGAATGAGATTGATGAATGAATTCCCTTCGGGAATCGTTTTGTCATTTCTGAACCATACCGGCTTATACTGATTTGCCTCGTAAAAACTGTCGATCAGGCTGGTATAACCCAGCGAAACAGAATCATTGAGTTTTCCGTTTTGTTCTTTCAGGAAATCCAGCGTGTGGTGAATATCCTCCGTGGTATTTTCAGTTAACCGGGCCGGATTAATCACGATATCTTTTTCGGGTGCTTTCGCCTCTTTATTTTTACACTGAACCAAACAAACACCCGTAACAAGGAATAATAAAAAATACGTTCTACATTGTTTCATCAGCATGGACCGGGTTAGTGTTTTTTTGGCTTCCTTTATGCACTACTGCAATACGTAGGCCTTTAAAGAAACAACTTATTGGATGAATAACAAAATATTGAAGAGGGCTCAGTCAAGGATTCTTTTGCTTTGGATTTCCACCTTGATTTTCAGGCTACTACCGGCACAAAATCACTCCGTAAGCGGGTATGGTCTCCCCTACATCAACAGCCTCCGGGATTACCGGAACAGCCTGGTTAAGCATCCGGAGAAAAGAATGGAATCTCTTAAACAGATTGCCGGCATCATACTGGATTTACGTTATGCCTCAACAAATAATTTTACGCATACGAGGTTATATCACGGTCAGATAAAAACGAGCTATCTCAGAAAACCGGTTTTTAATGCCCTCGACAGTGTTTCCCGGGAACTGCAGAAACAGGGTTTGGAGCTGGTCATATTTGATGCCTATCGCCCCTATTCAGTAACAGAGAAATTATGGGAAAAAGTGAAAGACGAACGGTACGCGGCGAATCCTTCAAAAGGCAGTGGACATAACCGCGGAGTGGCCGTAGATCTAACGCTGGCGGATTTAAAGACTCATCGGCAGCTGGCCATGCCTACCGGCTTTGATAATTTTTCCGATACTGCCCATCAGGATTTTGCACAGCTCGATTCCGACCGGATAACGCATCGCGAATTGCTGAAAAAGACCATGGAAAAATATGGGTTTATTGCCCTGCCAACGGAATGGTGGCATTTCAGCTGGCCGCATCCGGAATTATACGAAGTGCTGGATCTTGAATTTTCCCGGCTGGCATCTGACCAATGAATTCCAGGAGGACTAAATGAAACAAACCGTTTGATCAAGGTCTGAATACGCGAGGTAATTTCTGTTCGAGTAATAATAAATCTGCCAGCACGAGGGCAGTTACCGCTTCCAGCACAACAGGCACACGCAGGGCTATACAAAGGTCGTGTCGTCCCTTGACAGAAAATTTTTCAACCGAGTCCGTATCACGGTTAAACGTTTCCTGTTCTTTCGGAGTGGAAGACGTGGGTTTGATGGCAATACGGAAGACCAGTTCATTCCCGTTGCTGATGCCTCCTACCACGCCCCCTGCGTGATTGGTAAAGGTTTTTCCCGTCCTGTCTGCAATAGCATCATTATGCTCCGAGCCAAACATACGGGCCGCAGCAAATCCAGTTCCGAATTCAATGCCCCGAACGGCCGGAATAGCAAATACGGCATGTGAGATCAGCGACTCCACGCTGTCGAAAAATGGTTCGCCCAGCGAGGCGGGCAGGTTCTCCACCCGGCATTCCACAATACCACCTACTGAATCTTTGGCATCAATGGCTTTTTGAAGTCCTGCATCCAGGTCAGCAAGACCCGCAATTTCTTTAATTTCTGCGCGTACAAGGGTTTGACCATTTTCCAATAATTTTTTTGCGATCACTCCTGCAGCAACGAGTGCCACCGTGAGTCTTCCGCTAAAATGTCCCCCTCCCCTGTAGTCCTCGAACCCGCCAAATTTTTCATGCGCAACAAAATCAGCATGTCCGGGACGGGGAACAGCCCTTAGTTTTTCATAGTCACCGGAACGTGTGTTTTTATTTTCAAATAAAATCGTAATGGGTGCACCGGTTGTTTTTTCATTGAACAGACCGCTTTTGAAAATGGGCAGATCGGATTCCTGTCGGGGTGTGGTACCTTTTTGAATTCCTCCTTTTCTTCTTTCAATGTCTTTGATAAAGTCTTCGGGTTTAAGGGATAATCCGGCAGGACAACCATCCAGCACCAGGCCCACGCCTTCACCATGCGATTCACCAAAAATGGTCATCCTCAATAATCGTCCGAATGTGTTCATACTAAAATATCTTATTTAAAACATGCACTGAAGCGCCCAGCTTCGCCAGGTCGTCGAAAAATGCAGGGTATGATTTATTGATTGCATCTGCTTTTTCTATCTGAACAGGTCCGTCCGCTCTTAAAGCGGCTACCGCAGTGGCCATAGCGATCCGGTGATCTTGACGGGAATGAACCGTTGCTGATTTCAGTTTTCCTGCGCCCTTGATTCCCATAACATCTCCATGAATTAAAATATCCACGCCGAGTTTGCCGAATTCTTCCTGCAGTGTCAGCGCGCGATCGCTCTCTTTATGTGCCAGCCGGCCCACCCCTTTTATAAAACTGGACCCGTGACATACAGAAGCCAGTGCAGCCAGTGGTGGAAATAAATCCGGACAATCCGTAGCATCAAAATGAAAAGCCTTCCGTTCCCTAAAACTTTCATCACCCACAGTAATTTCATTTGCATTTACCCACAAGGGTGTTCCGGTATCCCGGAGAGCCTGAAGAATCGCTTTGTCGGCCTGGGTGGAATCCGGATCGAGTCCGCGTATGGTGGCCCTTCCTGCAATAGCTGCGGCCACCAGTAAAAACGCACCGCCGCTCCAGTCACCTTCCACGGTATATTCAATGGTACCCGTTGGTCTCTCCCAGGGTTCCGAAGAAAAATAAAAAGATTCATATCCTCTGTTCTCCGGAGTTTTTAGTCCGAATGCCCGCATCACCGACAAGGTGAGATCAATATAAGGTCTGCTTTTCAGTCCGGCCACTCCGATCGAAACATTTTTCGCATCCGACGCAGAGAAAGCCAGCAATAAGCCAGTAAGAAATTGTGAACTCAGCGACCCATCGGTTTGAATATCCGAAGGGTGAAGGGGTCCTTTTATCTGCAGCGGCAGTTTACCCTGGTTGGAGCGAATATCAATACCCAGTTTAGGAAATACAGTATCAAAAAAATCCATGGGCCTGTTGAGCAGGCTTCCTTCTCCCTCAATCGTTATGGTATGCGAACTCATGGCCACAAGGGGTGCAAACATCCGGATGCCGAGTCCGCTTTCGCCACAATTTACAAAATCCGATACCGGAGCAATGCCCCGGCTCTGAATAAATAATGACCCGTCGGAAAGATTTTCTATTTCAGCTCCAAGTCCGCGAATTACCCGAATGGCCGCCAGGTCGTCATTAGAGGATCCGGGATTGGCAATATGGCTATTCGTTTTTGAAACCAGTGCGGCTGCGCAGGCTCTCTGCATGGAACTCTTGGAAGCAGGCGCATGCAGGCTGCCCTGAATAACGGATGGAGAAATCGTGACGTTCATTTTATTTTTATCTGGCGCGGGCGATGGAATAGAGTAGCTTCTCCAGCTGGACCATGGGTATCGGTTTGATCACTGCCTTTCCCAGTTTTTCCAGTAAAACATAGTGCATGGTGTCGCGCGTTTTCTTTTTATCCATGCGCATGATCTCTACCACTTTTCCGAAATCGACCGGAATATCGATCGGCAATCCGTATTGCTGCAGTAAACCGGTTACGCGGGCTGTTTCCTTGAAATTGATCATTTCCTCGGAGATCAGGCAGGCCGCTTTAATTCCAATAGAGATCGCGTGACCATGCGGAAGATGATACACATTTTCGACAGCATGCCCCAGCGTGTGTCCGAAATTCAACAGTCTTCTTTCAGATCCTTCAAACTCGTCTTTCTGAACCACCGCGGATTTAATCATCACATTTTTGCGGATGAGTTCGGTAAGTGCTTTTTTATTTTTCCGATAACTCTGAATAGAATTTTTTTCAAGTTCCCTGAACAGGTTCGCGTCTTTGATGGCCGCATGTTTAATGACTTCTGCAAATCCATTCACCCACTCCTCAACGGGCAATGACTGCAACAGACTCACATCATAGTAGAGGAAATTAGGCTGTCGTATGACGCCGATCATATTTTTATAATTGCCGACATCAATTCCGTTTTTACCACCGATGGAGGCATCCACCATGCCCAGAATGGATGTGGGTACAAATCCAAAGGGCACACCACGCATATATACCGAAGCCACGTAGCCCGTGATATCTGACACAACACCCCCTCCGACTCCGATAATGGTGGTTTGTCTGTCTGCTCCGAAACTGATCAGCTGATCTATAATCTGATCGACGATGTATTGTACTTTAAAGGATTCGCCTGCCGGGATCTGAATAAACCGGGTTCCTTTGAAATGCTTTTTATGATGATCGTATACATGCTGGTCGGTAATAAATACCGACCTGTCTTTTTCGATCAGGTTTCCGATCTGTGAAAAGGAAGCATCAAAATAGCAGGTCGTTTTGGAAGACGAAAACGAAAAAGTCTTTTTCAGCATACAATCGGGTTAAGGCTTAAGAATTCATTACTTTATTCTGATGGTTAATACTTTCCATATGCACCGCATCAAAATATTTGGTAATGAATTCCTGGCTCAGGCCCAGTTTATCACCTTTTTTGAACGCCCTTTCCAGGATCGCGTTCCAGCGGTTGGTTTGAAGGATCGTAATATTATTATCTTTCTTATACTGTCCGATTTTTTCAGATATTTTCATTCTCTCGCCGATAATCTGCATGAGTTCATCATCGAGCTGATTAATCTGTTGTCTGAGTTTTTCCAGATTGGCATGGTATTCTTCAGAAGCCACATCTTCTTTTCGCCAGCGGATAGACGACATCATTTCACCCAGTTTTGCCGGTGTAATCTGCTGTTTGGCATCGCTCCAGGCTTTGTCCGGATCGATATGTGACTCAATGATGAGTCCGTCGAAATCCAGATCAATGGCAGTCTGTGCAACTTCCTGAAGGATATCGCGCCGGCCGCATATATGTGACGGATCGTTGATAAACAACATGCCCGGATGGCGGCGTTTCATTTCGATGGCGAGATGCCACATGGGCGCATTCCGGTATTCAGTGTTTCCATAAGAACTGAAACCCCGGTGAATCAGACCGATTTGTTTAATACCTGCCTTGGCCACGCGTTCAACGGCTCCGATCCAGAGTTCAAGATCGGGATTGATTGGATTTTTTATCAGCACGGGCACATCCACACCACGCAGGGCATCCGCCACATCCTGCACGCTAAACGGATTCACCGTGGTACGCGCGCCGATCCACAAAACATCCACATCAAAATGCAGTGCGTCTTCCACCTGTTTGGCGGTAGCCACTTCCACGGCCACCGGAATTCCGGTGATTTCACGGGCTTTCTGTAACCAGGGCAAACCCTTGGTGCCTATCCCTTCAAAACTTCCGGGACGTGTTCTGGGTTTCCAGATGCCGGCACGCATAATATCCACTCTGCCTGTTGCCTGCAACTGGATAGCCGTTTGCAATACCTGCTCTTCGGTTTCCGCACTGCAGGGTCCGGATATAATCAGCGGACGTTTAACCCAGGCATCCTGGGTTATTTCTTTCATTGATTTTGTTGCTACCATGACTATTGGTTTGAGTTCATTATCTGGAGTTCGCATCATTCATACGGATACGTCTTCCCTTGTAATTCTTTCCGTCAATTGCTTTAATCATCTGGTGCGCCGCTTTGCGGTCTATCTCCACCCAGCTGTTCATTTCCTTCATATCAATTTTACCCAGCACATCTTTTTTCAGGTCGCTCATATCCAAAACAAACTGCAGAAAACTGGCTTTATAAAAGCCGTCCTTCGTACCCAGATTGACAAAAAGTTTCACAAAATCACCATTCCCCGGAATAAAACTGGAAGTGGTTCTTGAAGGTTCGCCGCGGTGTCCGCCAAGGGGTATCCTCTCCCTCTGAGAGCGCGCCGGTCCTTCCCTGTCCCTCTGTACTGCGCGTACATTCAGGTCTTCTGCATTTTCATAGTATTTCAGAAAGCGGGAGAATTCTTTGGAAGCTACCCGTTTCAATATCTCTTCCTTGCTGACGTCGGCAAATTTTTCTTCCAGCATCGGCACATAGGTTTCATAGTCACCGTGACTGATATCTGCGGACAATAATTTTTCCATAAAGTGAAAAAACTGTTTGCGGCACACGTCTTTTCCGGTGGGAACCTCTACTTTATGAAAGGGCACCTGAACCATGCGTTCAATCTGGCGTATTTTCCCGAGTTCTCTTGAATTGATAATGGAAAGACAAACCCCGGTATTACCGGCTCTTCCCGTTCTGCCACTTCTGTGCGTGTACACTTCCACATCATCCGGCAGTTCAAAATTGATTACGTGCGTAATGCCTGCCACATCAATACCTCTGGCAGCCACGTCTGTGGCAATCAGCAATTGCAATGTTTTATCTCTGAATTCACCCATTACTTTATCCCTCTGCTGCTGGGTGAGATCGCCGTGCAGCGCATCGATGTCATATCCTTCACGGGTTAGTTTTTCAGAAATATTCTGGGCGTCAGCCTTTGTGCGGGTAAAAATAATTCCGTAGATACCCGGATTGAAATCAATCATTCTTTTGAGTGCTTCATAACGGTGATGCGCATTCGTAACAAAATACTGATGATCGATATTTTTATTGGCGGTGTTTTTTGTTCCCACCGTAATCTCCATGGGCTCCTTCATGTATTTACGGCTTACCCTTTTGATTTCGGCAGGCATCGTGGCACTGAACAACCAGGTCGCATCGCGCTTGGGCGTATTTTGAAGAATGAATTCAATATCGTCCTGAAATCCCATGTTGAGCATTTCATCGGCTTCATCCAGCACGACATATTTAATTTCCTCGAGATTGATGGCCTTTCTTTCGATCAGATCGATCAGCCGGCCGGGAGTGGCCACAACGATCTGAACGCCTCTTTTAAGGTCCCGGATCTGCATGCCAATGGAAGTGCCCCCATAAACCGCCAGAACCTGAACGCCAGTCATAAATTTCTTAAACAACTCCAGCTCGGAAACGATCTGCATACATAACTCACGTGTCGGACAAACCACGAGGGCCTGGGGAAATCTGTTTTCTACCTTCAGGAGATGCAAAAGGGGCAAGCCGAATGCTGCCGTTTTACCTGTTCCTGTCTGGGCAAGGCCTACCAGGTCCTTGGTGCCGCTGATTAACACAGGAATGGCTTTCTCCTGAATGGGGGTGGGTTGGGTATACCCTAACGCTGTCACAGCCTGTAACAGATTCTCATGTAACCCAAGCCCTTCAAATGTACTCATACTGTTCTAAAATTTTGCGCAAAGGTAGGTTTTTTCAGGCCTTTTGGCCTTAAAAGCTTAAAGCCCAAAGCCCAAAGCTCAAAACTTTTACCTATGGATTTCATCACTTTATTATGACGTATATTTTCCTTTTTCCACCCTGTTGGATGGTGTTTTTTAACTATTTGAGTATTCTCCTGATTTTATTCGCATTTTCCATCAGCTCCTGCAGATAATCATAGTTTTCTTTTTCCAGGCAACTTTTGAATTTCCTCAGCTGCATGATGTGCTCATTCAGCACATCCAGTACATTTTCCCGGTTTTGCATGAAAATAGGGCCCCACATGGCCGGGCTGCTTTTCGCCAGCCTGACCGTGCTTTCAAAACCGCCACCTGCCAGTTCAAAAATGGCATCTTCTTCTCTTTCTTTCTCCAGAACCGTATTGGCCAGTGCAAAGGAAGTAATATGGGAAATATGACTGACATAGGCCGCGTGGACATCGTGACTTTCAGCCTCCATGTATACAAGCGACATGCCCAAAGCAGAATATATTTTTTCTACTGCAGCCAGCGCTTCAGGATCTGATTTCTCTCTCTCACAGATCACGCAGGAACGACCCCGGAACGCGTCGTGTACTGCAGCCTCGGGGCCGCTGTATTCAGTACCCCACATGGGATGCGTGGCCACAAAGCGGCTCCTGTTCGGATGATCCGATATGGACGCACATAGTGCCTGCTTGGTGGATCCCGCATCCACTACGATTTGCCTGTCGGTGACCATATCCAGGATTGTTTTTACAACAGGTACCGTTGCATCCACGGGTATGGCCACATAAATCAGATCACTCTGTTTCACCGCTTCTTCGAGCATTTTCACATCGTCCACTATTCCCAGCTGCAAAGCTTTTTGTGCGGTTGTTCCGCTTCGGCTTACGCCAATGATCTGCTTTGCCAGATGCTGGTCTTTTAATGAAAGAGCGAAAGAACCGCCGATCAAACCCACTCCCACAATGGTGACTGTATCAAACATGTTGTTCCGGTTTTATTAAACCTGCTTTTTTTATCCTTTCGAAACTCTCACTGATTTTCTCTTCCGGTGCACAAAGACTGACGCGAATATACTGGTCACCTGCCGTTCCGAAAATGCCACCGGGTGTTACGAAAACTCGGGCTTCATATAAAAGAAGATCGCTAAAAGCATAGCCATCCTGCACGCCGTCCGGTACATGTGCCCATACAAAAAGTCCCGCCTGGTTTTTTGAAAAACGGCAACCTGTTGCTTCAAGCATTTCTTCCACCCGTTTTTTTCTTTTCCGGTACAGGAGGTTGACCTCCTGATACCAGGATGCGGGCAGAGAAAGCGCCCGGGCTGCGGCCAGCTGAACGGGTAAAAACATACCACTGTCCATATTACTTTTGAACCTCAGCACATTTTCAATATGTTTTGCCGATGCCATCATCATGCCTATCCTCCAGCCTGCCATATTGTGTGACTTACTCAGGGAATTCAGTTCGATTACATGATCCCGGGCGCCTTCAACCTGAAGAATGCTCGTGGGATGCTCATTCAAAATAAAACTGTAGGGATTATCATGAACGAGTAAGATCCGGTTGTCCCTGGCAAACTGAACCAGTTGCTCAAACAGCTCTGTCGTTGGCAGCTGGCCCGTGGGCATATGAGGATAGTTCACGAACATCAGCACGATTTCCTGTGCCTGCGGACCTGCATCAATTATTTTTTTAATTGCGGGCAAATCCGGCATCCATGATTGTTCTTCTTTCAATTCATACGCTTCCAGGCGACCGCCCGCCAGTTTTGCCGCACTTTGATAAGTCGGGTAACCCGGATTGGGAATTAACACCAGGTCTCCGGGATTTATATACGTCATGCAAATGTGCATGATGCCTTCTTTTGAACCAGCCAGGGGAAGAATTTCCTGTTCGGGATCCAGTTCAACGCCGTACCAGGTTTTATACCATGAGGCCATGGATTTTCTTAAAACCGGTGATCCCTTATAACTTTGATAAGCGTGGGTGTCGGCCCTGCTGCTCTCTTTTTGTAAAACTTCAATCACTTCCGGGGCCGGCGCCTGGTCCGGGCTGCCAATACCCAGACTGATAATGTTTTTGCCTTCGCGATTCAGTAATTCAATTTCCCTGAGTTTCCTGGAAAAATAATATTCTCCGATTCCATCCAGTCTGACAGCCGTTTTCATTTTTTATATATTAAACGTTAACTCCTTTTTGATAAACCCCGTAAATCTTCAATTCAGTGATCACGGGCCTGATAATTTCTATAACCTGTTCAAATTCCGATCTGTTCTGAAATTCCATATCCGCATGAAAACTGTATTTCCAGTCACTTCCCGGGATTGGATAAGACTGCAATTTGCTCAGATTAATACCCGCTTCTGCAATGAGTGTGAGTACTCTTGCCAGGCTGCCGCGCGAATGGTCCGTATGAAAAGTAACGGAGGCCTTATTTGCCTCTTCAATCCGTTCCGCGTTTTCTTTGCGTTTCAAAACCAGGAAACGGGTATCGTTATTTTTCATGGTGTGAATGTCCGGTGCAAGCACATCAAGCTGAAACAAACCGGCAGCGAGACTGCTGGCAACCCCTGCTATATGTTTGCTTTTACGCTGGTGAATATGTTTCGCGCTCAGTGCGGTGTCTTCCGTTTCCACCAGCTTCCAGTCGTACTGATTTAAAAAATCCATGCATTGCAGGATCGCGATCGGATGGGAATGCACTTCTTTGATATCCTTCAGTCCGATACCCGGATTCACCAGCAGGTTTTGGCGTATCTGCAGATAAATCTCTCCGGTAATCACCAGATCGCTGTTTCTGAGCAGGGAATAATTGGGAAGTATACTGCCCGCAATCGAATTTTCAATGGCCATGACGCCTGCATCACAGAGTGACGGGTCAGCTGCAGATTTTACCACTTCCTGAAACCGTGCACAGGCCAGGATTTTTGTTTTATCTCCAAAAAAAACCCGGACTGCTTCCTGATGAAAGCTTCCTTCATATCCCTGAATAGCGACGCGTTGAACGGGGTGTTGCATATGATAAAAAAAAATCCCGGCTTTTGACCGGGATTTCTATTGTTAAGTTTTAAGAATTATTTACTTACTAACAAAAGCATTCCCGGTCTGCTTCTAAAATAGAAGAAGAAGTAAAAACCAAAATAACGGGCTGCTTTTGTGATAGACATATTCAATTCAAAAATAAATGATTCCATTGATTCGCCAAATTTAATTTGATCATAATCCGCAGAACCTAGGATTTAAGTCTCTTTTCCTGAAGGGATTCAACCAGTTTAAAGAGGTGAAACGGCTTGTAAATGCGCCAGTCCGGCTGATCCATCAACCCGATATACCGGTCCAGTTTTGCCCTTCTGAAATCATACTGTGTTTGTTCGGGCATATTGATACAAACTGCCCAACCCCCATGATCCTCCATGTCTTCACGCCACTCTTCATAGTAGTCTTTGTCGCCGCTGTGGAAATTCAATACATTTTCCGCTATTAGTATAAATTTATAAATACCCTCTGCCATGAATTTGTCTATCACTTCCCTTTTCAGGTTCATAATATCGTTTTCGATGGCGTCGTTCCATTCGCCGATTAATTCAATCACTACATACTTCTCTTCATAATCTGCCAGCAGCACTTTCATATACAGGGTTCTCGAACCAAATTCATCCCATTGGGGATGTATCAGGTAATTATATATGGCCTGGGTAAATTCGAATTCGGAATATTCGCGCCCGAAAAAAGGCGAACGTTCATCTTCCTCGCTGATATAAATATGACGCCAGTTATAATAGGGTTCTATATTATGCATTTGCTTCCCTTAGTTCATTTCAAAAATACAGTTTCATTTTCTTCGGCTTTCGGCGGCCTTTTTTACGCTTCCATATTTTAACAAAAGACTCTTCGCCTGCTGATAATCGTTCATGCCCGTTTGATTCATGAGCATGCCCGTGCCGCGTTCGATCAGTTTGGCATTGGTGAGCTGCATATTCACCATACTGGTATCTTCTACCCGTCCAATTCGTATCATCACGGTTGTCGAAATCATATTCAGAACCAGTTTCTGCGCAGTACCGCTCTTCATGCGGGTACTGCCTGTAACAAATTCAGGGCCCACAATCACTTCCACAGGGTAGTCTGACGCGTCTGAAAGAGGGGTTCCGGGATTGCAGGTTACACATCCGGTGCTGATCCCGTTTTCCCTACACTTTTCGAGCGCGCCGATGACATAAGGTGTGGTACCGCTGGCTGCGATACCGATCACCAGATCCTTCCTGCTCACTTCGAATTCGCAAAGGTCCTGCCAGCCCTGTTCCCGGTCGTCTTCCGCATGTTCAACAGGTGTGCGAATGGCTGTTTCCCCACCGGCTATCAGGCCGATAATGAGGCCGTAGGGCATTCCAAAAGTGGGTGGAATTTCACTTGCATCCAGTATCCCGAGTCGCCCGCTGGTTCCTGCGCCGAGGTAAAAAAGTCTTCCCCCTCCAAGCATTTTATCGGTTATGAGTTCGGTCAGTTTTTCAATCTGGGGAATAGCCTGCGCAACGGCCTGGGGAACCTGCTGGTCTTCCCTGTTGATGAATGTAAGCAGCTCGCGGGTGCTCATCTTTTCCAGATGCCGGTAAGGTCCCTGCTCTTCGGTTATTTTTTCGAAATCCATCATTTCATTTTGTGATAGGCGATCAGTCCATCCATTGGTTTGGCGAGAAAACTTCCCGGAGTAAAACCAAATGTGTTGCAAAGTTCCTTCAGAATATCCTGAAAGCCAAATGCCACACTTCCGGTAAAAGAGACGGGGATTTTTGCGGTTTCCGGATACTGCGACAGATGAATAGAAAAAAAATCCCAGAGACCATCTTCTATTATATTTTCTATCATATAGTGTCCCCTGTTTTCTGACAGAAACATGGCGAAGGATGCGATATAACGGTTGGGCAAAGGCTTTTTGTACACCGCGTCCAGGATATCTGCCGCTGTCAGTTGATATTTCCGGAAAAATCTTTTCTGTAGTTCGTTATCGAAAGTTTTGTACAGGTAATGTTGTAAAACTTTTTTCCCCAGATAGGCGCCACTCGCTTCATCACCCAGCACATAGCCGAGTCCCGGGCTGTTTCTGGCTATTTTATTTCCATTATAATAACCGGAATTGCTACCCGTACCCAGGATGGCCACAACCCCTTTATTTTTCCCGCAAAGCGCCCGGGCCGCCCCGGTCAGATCGTGTTCTACTTCTATCGTTGCCCGGGGAAAAAGTTTTCTGATCGCCTTTTTAAACATGGTACGATTGGAGAGGGCGGCGAGACCTGTACCATAAAAATAGATACTGTCCGGTGTCTTTTTTTTCAATGCAGGAAGCAACTCCTGCCGCATCATTTCTGCGAATTGCAATTCATTCAAAAAATACGGACTGGCTCCCTGCGTTCTGATCATCTGTTTCCGGCCTCCGGACATAAAACACCATTCGCATTTGGTAGATCCGCTGTCTGCAATCAATATCGCCATGATTTTTTATTATGATTCCCCGCGCGAAGTTAGAGGGTTTACGCTGTATGGCGAGTGGAGGGGCCTCGCTGTACCAGAGCTTATAAACCATCCTTCATACCCGGTTCTTTGCTTAATTTGCACCCCAATGTCGAAATCAAGTAAATGAAAAAACTGAACTTCTGGCTGCCCCTTTTATTTGCGGTGGTCATGATCCTCGGAATGATAATCGGATTCAGGCTCTACCCCAGCACCAATACCGGCGGGTTTTTCAAAACGGGCAAACTGACACCGGTTCAGGAAGTGCTCGATATTATCAGTGATAAATATGTTGATTCGGTCCATTCGGATTCACTAAGCGAAGAGGCCATTAACGGGATACTCGCGCATCTGGATCCCCACTCCTATTATATACCCGCAGTCGATCAGGTGGAAATGAATGAGGACCTGCAGGGCAATTTCCAGGGAATTGGTGTGGAGTTCCAGATTCTCAGTGATACCGTGAATGTAACCACTGTATTAAATGGAGGCCCCAGCAACAAAGCCGGATTAGAAGTAGGTGACCAGATTCTTCGGGTGAACGATTCGGTGGTGGCGGGTAATGGGATCACTGCCGAAAGAATAAAAAAATTATTACGCGGGCCGGGAGCCAGCATGGTAAATCTTACGATGTTCAGAAACCATGCGATAAAAAAATTCCTCATTCAACGGGGAATTATCCCGCTACCTGCGCTGGACGCGTCCTATATGATAGACGGAGAATCCGGTTATATACGAATCAATAAATTCTCCCGGACCACATTCGGGGAATTTATGGCAGCCATGGATAGTCTGGAGAAAAAAGGTATGAAAAAACTGGTCCTTGATATTCGCGGCAATGGCGGAGGGATTGTGGATGAAGCCGTAAATATGGCCGACGAGTTTCTCGGCAATGATGACCTGATCGTGTATACCGAAGGAAGAAAAAGTCCGCGCAAAGAATATCACGCACAAAGACCGGGCAGTTTTGAAAAGGGCAAACTGATACTGCTGGTGGACGAAGGAACCGCTTCTGCCAGTGAAATACTTGCAGGTGCGCTACAGGACTGGGACAGAGCCAGTATTGTGGGACGACGTACTTTTGGCAAGGGACTGGTGCAGGAACCCTTTGAACTCAACGATGGCAGCGAACTGCGTCTGACTATTGCGCGCTATTATACCCCGCTGGGCAGAAGCATCCAGAAACCTTATAACAAGGGTCGCGCTGCGTATAACGAAGAAGTGATTGACCGTTTCCACAATGGTGAAGTGATTCATGGAGATACCAGCAGCACGCATACCGGACCAGTTTACAAAACGCCAGCGGGAAGGGTGGTTTACGGTGGAGGGGGTATCACACCGGACCTGTTTGTGGCGCTGGACACTTCACAGATTTCACGTGAGGTCAGTACACTCTATGTGAGTGGCACCCTGAGCAATTTTATTTACCAGTACTATATACGACACAAAGCAGAATTGCAAAAGTATCCTTCGCCTGCCGCCTTTTACAGCGGGTTCAGTACAGGGCAGACTTTTTGGAACGAATTAGTCAATGAGGTGAAAAAAGATTCCATCTACCTGGAAGGCACAACAACCAGCGAGCGGCAACAGGTAGATATCCGGATTAAAGCCCTTCTCGCGAGGCTGATATGGCATTCAGCCGGCTATTACTACGTGATGAACCAGGAAGACCCGGTTATTAAAAAGGCCATCGGGCTGCTCCGCTCAGGCAGCCCCACGCCTTAGGCTGACAAAGGAAGTCACTGCTTAATCCTTTGTACATTTGCTGCATGGATATAAAAAATAATATTCTGGAAACCATTGGGAATACACCGATGATCCGCCTGAATAAGATCACCCGGGAACTGCCCTGCACTGTTGTAGCCAAAGTGGATTATTTTAATCCGGGAAATTCCATCAAAGACAGGATGGCCCTCAAAATGATTGAAGTAGCCGAAAAGGAAGGCAAATTAAAACCCGGAGGCACCATTATAGAAGGAACCAGTGGCAACACAGGCATGGGTCTGGCACTCGCCGCCTGTGTGAAAGGATACAAATGCATTTTCGCAACGACAGATAAACAATCAAAAGAGAAATCGGACATTCTTAAAGCAGTGGGCGCGGAAGTGATCGTGTGCCCCACCAACGTGGAACCCGAAGATCCCCGCAGTTACTATTCTGTAGCTAAAAGACTGGCGAAAGAAACCCCCAACTCATTTTACTGCAATCAATATGACAACCTGGCTAACCGCCTGGCTCACTATGAAAGTACGGGCCCGGAAATCTGGGAACAAACCGGCGGAAAAATCACTCACCTGGTTTGCACGGCGGGAACAGGAGGAACGGTAACGGGAACAGCCATGTTTTTAAAAGAAAAGAACCCGGAAATTCAAATTTGGGCCATCGATGTGTTTGGCTCCCTTCTCACAAAATATTACAATACCGGTGAAATCGACATGAATGAAGTTCACCCGTATGTTTCCGAAGGTTTCGGAGAAGACTTTGTACCTGAGAATTATGATATGCGTGTGATTGATCTTTTTGAACAGGTAACCGACAAAGCGGGTGCCATCATGGCCCGTCGTCTGGCAAAAGAAGAAGGGCTGTTTTGCGGATACAGTGCAGGAAGCTGTTTGCAGGGACTTATGCAATTAAAGTCCAGACTGAAGAAAGACGATCTGGTTGTTTGTATATTTCATGATCATGGAAGCCGCTACGTTGGCAAAATCTATAATGATCAGTGGATGATGGAAAGAGGTTTTCTGGATGTAAAAACGTTCCGGGATATCGTGAACGGCAGAGGCGCCTATCCGCTGGTTACCCTGAATCCCGAACAGACGGTAGGTGAAGCTGTTGACAAAATGAAAAATTTACATATTGAAAATATTCCGGTCTTTGACAGGGAAATCCCCGTTGGAGCCATCAGCGAAAGCGGACTTTTCAGTATTATGCTTACCATTGGCGCCGATATCCGCCATAAAAAAATAAAAGAAGTGATGGAAACGGCATACCCGCTGGTATCTTTTGAAACGCCGGTGGAAAAAATCAGCTCCCTCATCAGTAAGGAAAACGGGGCCGTTCTCGGACGGGACGACAGCGGCAATTTTCACATCGTTACCAAATACGATGTTATTCAATCTCTCTCGCTGAAATGACCGGTACCGGCTATTAACATCTGTGGATTACGTAAGCCCGTGGCTTACAACGGCCAGCGATTTGCGCATCCCATAAGTTCGTATATCTACGAAACTATTTTTCGTTATAATACGATTCCTCGGGTAAATCATGTACTGTTAAAATCAGGCAAAAGGGCTATTGTTGCTAACATGTGTATAAGTTAATTTTGATTCTGAAGCTGATTGATAGCAACTCAATCAGAAACAATATCCAAAACCGACCAAAGTTCTTTATCCAATATCCAATAGAATTTCCAAGAGAAATCCGATATCAGTCAGCTTCAATTTTTTCCTGTCTTGTTGAAAACCTATTCTGATCCTATCCTGCGAAATGGTTGATCCTATCCTTTGAGTAAACCCGTACCGGAAATCCAATACCGACCGAAGAAACCAATCCGTCCTTAGAAAAACCGAAACCTGAATCCTTATCCTGAAGAACGGCCAAACGGCACCGAATTCACCGATCCAATCCATTGAACAAGACCCAGGTCCTATCCGCCTGAAAAACCAAACCTATCCGAGCCGTGTTATACGGGATAAGAGCCGTACAGTCGCGTATATCAAAACAGTTCCAATACCCGTGACCAGAACCCACTGTTTATCCAGTACCCTCCTGCTAAGTTGATATTATTTAGCAGGAGGTGCGGTTCACTACTTCCCCGGTCCGTCTAAAAAGTGGATATTTACACAAAGCCACGAGAATGCATTATTCATTCGACGTTGATGGAACGGAAACTCCGTACGCGAATAAGCCATCCCGCAAAAAACCAATTTTCCCTATTAATGAGATGCTGCGCCAGTATCTCCAGCTTCATGGACGGGAGGTTAAACTGCCGGTTTCTTACAATGATCTGCTGCACGTGGCTTATGCCGTGCCATTAAAAGATAAAAACGGAAGGGATAGTTTATGGGAAACCGTTTCTTACGATATGCAGCACTGGCAGTTTGTGCGCGAAGGGCTGATCAAAATGTACGCCATTTTGAAAACTGAAGGCGATCTCACATTCAGCAAACATCTGGACGTTGCCCGTGTGGATTTTTGCAGTTTTGCCAACTCAAGTCCCTTCAGGATACGTATCGTGAATAAGTTCAACGATAATTATGATCATTTTTACATCAAACAGGCTGACGCTTCGCGGGTTTACGGGCTGGAGCTGGAACATCTGCTATCTCCGAACCGGATCAGTTTTTTTACCCATCATCACACACTGATTGAAGATCATATTCCGGGAATACCCGGCGACCTGTTTATCAGTAATTATCTGGAAGAGCCGATAACCAACCGCATCCGTTTTGCCAAGGAATTTGTCAAATTCAATGAACGTTGTTTTGTGCGTTTACTCGGCGACATGCGTTCATATAATTTCGTGGTGGATATCACCCCGGACATTGAAGATTTTCAATATAGAATCCGCGCCATTGATTTTGATCAGCAGAGTTATGAAGGCCGAAAAAATATTTATCTGCCGCAATTTTTTAAAGAGAATAAAACCCTGGTGGATCTCTGTACCAAATACCTTAACCGCGATTCGATTACCCAGTACCAGACGGAAGAAAGAACGATGATGGCCTTTCGGGTGGCCTCTTCCCGCTTTCGTCTGATGCACCTGCTGAATATCATGTCGACCGATCAGATCTCGACGCCAGATAAACTTATTCAGCTTCGCGGGGAACTGTCGGAAGAGTTCCAAGCGCCTGTTTTCCTGAAATGCAGATCAATGGGTCAGCTTGTAAAAAGGCAGCTGAAACAGACTTTGCAGAAAAACCTGGCACTCATCCAGAAAAACCTGGGAAAATTCCAGGACTGAATGATTTCTAAGATTTGCTGAAGCGACCTATCAATATTTAGATGTTTTTCAATGAACAGTCCCCCTTGTGCGGCAGGGAAACCGTATCTTTGCGCCTTGAATTAACAGGAAAAACAATCCCATGGCAAAATACAAAGCAGGCGTTTTATTCGGCGACGAACTGGAAGCTCTTTATGAAGATGCAAAAAACAACGAGTTCGCGATTCCGGCTGTGAATACAACCGGTACGGATACGATCAACGCTGCCTTGGAGGCCGCAGCAAAAGTAAATTCCCCGATCATTGTTCAGTTTTCCAACGGAGGTGCACAATTCATTGCAGGTAAGGGAATGCCGAATGATAAGTTGCAGGCTAACATTTATGGAGGCGTTGCCGGTGCATTGCATGTCCATACGGTTGCAAAATACTATGGTGTTCCGGTTATTCTTCATACTGACCACGCATCGAAAAAATGGCTGCCCTGGATCAGTGGTTTACTGGATGCGGGAGAAGCCTATTTTAAAGAGAAAAAACAGCCTCTGTTCAGTTCCCATATGCTGGATTTATCCGAAGAACCACTCGAGGAAAATATTTCAACTTCCGTTGAGTTTTTTAAGCGGATGAATCCGCTCGGTATGGCCATCGAAATAGAACTCGGCGTTACCGGCGGAGAAGAAGACGGTGTGGACAACAGCGGCGTGGAAAATGACAAGCTGTATACCCAACCGGAACATGTGGCCTATGCGTATAAGGAACTGAGTAAGGTGGGCCGGCTTTTTGGCGTGGCTGCTGCATTCGGAAATGTTCATGGCGTGTACAGTCCGGGCAATGTGGAACTGCGACCGGTTATTTTAAAAAACAGCCAGGATTATATAGAAAAAGAATTAAAAACAAAACCCAAGCCGGTGTATTTCGTATTTCATGGCGGAAGCGGTTCTCCCCAGATTCAGATACGTGAAGCCATCAGCTACGGTGCAATCAAAATGAACCTGGATACCGATTTACAATGGGCTTTCTGGGAAGGTGTTCAGAAATACTATAAGAAAAATGAAGGCTATCTCCAGGCACAGCTTGGAAATCCGGAAGGGGCCGAAAAACCAAACAAAAAATACTATGACCCGCGGGTATGGCTTCGTAAAGGTGAAGAAAGCTTTATCAGCCGGTTACAGATTGCTTACGAGGATCTGAATTGCATCAACAGAAACGCCTGATCCGAATACATAGTGGCCCGGTATAAAGAAAGAGGATAGTTAATAAAAAGCTATCCTCTTTTTTATTTCGTGTCCCGGTAATCATCTTCAGACCATCCATCAGGCACTATTAACCGTATACAAAAGCGTTTTACCTGAACCTTTTGGCTTTAAGTCTTTTTATATATATTGAACGATGAAATCATTCTATTGCTTGTCCATATGCCTGATATCGGTTGCGGGCGCCACGGCCCAGCAAACGCCCCCGACTCCTGCAAATTCCCAGAATAAAAAACCGGTAACAGTAACCGGAACAATCGTTTCGCCGGTTACCAAAAGCAGCCCGAAATCTTACAAAGAAGTCATTACGGATAAGGCGATTACCTGGCACGGACTATTTACCGTTCACAAAGTGGATGAAAAATGGTATTTCGAAATCCCCGATTCTATTTTCAACCGGGAGATTCTTGCGATTACCCGTTTCAACAAATCTCCCGCGGGAAGCCGTTCCTATGGAGGTGAAAAAGTGAATGAACAAACCATACGATGGGAAAAGGGACCTTCCGATAACGTCTTTTTACGCGTAGTGACTATTGTTAGTGTGGCACCTGATTCCTCTCAGCCCATTGCAGAAGCAGTCAGAAACTCAAATGTGGATCCTATTGCCGCAGCGTTTGACATTAAAGCCTATGGGAAAGATTCCGGCAGTGTGGTTATTGATGTGACTGACTTTTTTAAACTGGACAATCAGCCGGTGAGTCTAAGTCCTGATCTGAAAAGAAGATACAATCTCGGAGGAATTTCCGGTGACCGCTCGTTCATCACCTATATTCACAGTTATCCCCAAAATACAGAAGTTCGTACCGTAAAAACATTCAGCGCTTCGGGTGCAACATCCGGAATGGGCTTTGGCAATTCCTCCATCCCCTTACCTGCTGCAGATGTAGCCGGCGCAGTGACCATGGAACTCAGCAACTCTTTTATCATGTTGCCTGTTGTTCCCATGCGTAAACGATTGTTCGATCCCCGGGTTGGCTATTTTGCCAGCGAATATTCAGTGTACGCAGACGACCAGCAAAAATCCGAAACCAGTACATTTATTCATCACTGGCGCCTGGAACCTAAACCGGAAGACAGTGCCCGATGGAAAAAAGGTGATCTGGTAGAACCCAAAAAACCAATTGTTTTTTATATCGATCCGGCGACGCCGAAGCAATGGAGACCCTATTTAATTGCCGGAATCAACGACTGGCAGGGAGCATTTGAAAAAGCGGGTTTTAAGCATGCGATTATTGGCAGGGAATGGCCGGAGCAGGACAGCACCATGAATCTGGAAGACGCCAGGTTTTCTGTGATCCGGTATTTTGCTTCCGATATCGAAAATGCCTATGGTCCTAATGAAGCAGATCCGAGAACGGGTGAAATACTAACCAGCAATATAGGCTGGTATCACAATGTAATGAAGCTCTTGCACGACTGGTACCTGATTCAGGCAGGAGCTGTCGATCCCCGTGCGCGTAAAATGGTTTTTGATGACAGCCTCATGGGAACCCTGATTCGTTTTGTTTCCTCTCATGAAATCGGCCATACACTTGGATTACGCCATAACATGGGAAGCAGCAGCCAGACCCCGGTTGAAAAACTGCGCGACAAAATTTGGGTGGAGGCAAACGGCCATACTGCATCTATTATGGACTATGCTAGATTTAATTACGTGGCCCAACCGGAAGATGGTATTTCCCCCAGGGGATTATACCCGCGCATTGGACCTTACGATAACTGGGCCATTCAATGGGGCTATAAATATATCCCGGGCACAAAATCAGATCAGGAAGATAAAAAAGTGCTGAACCGTTGGATTATCGACAGCCTGAAAGCGAATCCGCGCCTTTGGTTCGGTGGAGAGGGTCAAAATTTTGACCCGCGTTCCCAGACGGAGGATCTGGGCGATAATTCGGTTAAAGCCAGTGAATATGGCATTCGAAACCTCAAAAGAATTATTCTGCAGTTGCCCCTGTGGACCAAAGAGGAAGCGGATACCTACGACAATCTGGAAGACATATACAGTCAGCTTGTGGGTCAGTTCAGCCGGTATATGAATCAGGTAACAAAAAGTGTGGGGGGTATTTATGAAACTTTTAAAAGTGTGGAACAGAGCGGAGACGTTTATGAGCCCACACCCCGGATCAGGCAGGAAGAAGCGGTCGTTTTCCTGCATAAGCAATTATTCGAAACTCCTTACTGGCTGCTCGATAAAAATATACTGAACAAAATAAGCAGTCCTGCTTCTTCCGAGATGATTGCCAATACACAGGCGAGCGTATTGAATTCGCTTCTTTCCTCTTCCCGCCTTTTCAGGATGGAAGCCATTTCGGACCGCTTTGGAAAGACAATCGTGTACGGTCCGGATGATCTGGTGAACGATATCGAAAAAGGACTTTGGAAAGAATTGTCAACACCCCAACAGCCGATAGATCCATTCAGGAGGAATCTGCAAAAACAATATATAGATGATTTAATCGGACTGATGAATCCATCCCAGCCGGTTATACCGGCAGGCATACCCCGGGGTCTGATCATTTTTTTTGGAGCAGACATCAAAAACACGGATATTCCTTCTATAGCACGTGGCCATCTGGTTGCTTTGAGAACCAGAATAGTGGGAGCTTCGGGTTTAACAACGGATAAGATAAGCCGTTATCATTTGCAGGATATTGCAGAAAGGATCAGACAGGCCCTGAATCCAAAATAAAGGGACCGGGATCTAGTTGGCGTTTTCGTTTTTGATAATGGGTCGGGGGCCGATCGGTTTATGAAATGCAACGGTTTCATACACGCAGCCCGCGATCATCGCTATGAGGATCAGGGTAAAAAATATCAACCAACTTCTTTCGGAACGGGAGATTTTTTGCACGGCTATTTTTCAGCTTTGTTTTTTAAGGTGCCGGCAGCATTAATGCTTGTTTTTGTATCGTGTTCTTTCTGACGGCTTAAATTTTCGAACAGATTTGGCATTTCTCTTTTGACACGTTTCATAATTACCTGGAACATATTGCCATCCATTTTCAAAGTTCTTACATGGGTATAAACCGGTGCATTAACCATTTTTATGCGTCCGAATTTAGTCAGGTCGTAAGCCATCCTGCCATCATCGCCGCGATGATTTCTCAGGTCAAAACCTACAGAAAGAGCCTGGTCGCGACGATAGCCCATGGACATACCGTAGCAGTTCAGCCAGGGGCGTTTGAATGATTTTAGAAAAACCATTACGTCCCGCATTTTACGGAGAGTGTATAATTTGAATTTTGAATAACCCGGTTCGGGCATAAAACGGTGCTTGGAAAAAACACAGGCGATCCGATCGTCTTCCATTAGCGGTTTGCTCATTCGGGCAATCCATTCCTCAGGATAAAAAACGTCTCCGTCTGCATTCAGTACATACGTTCCCAAAGCTTCTTCCAAACCCTTTTGTTTAGCGGGACCGCAACCCTGCATATGCTGCTTAACAGCCTTTACATTGAGTTTTGAGATAACTTCCCAGGTATTGTCCGTGGAGTTGTTATCTACCACTACAATTTCATATAAGTCTTTGGAAATACTTTGATTAAGCAGGGAATTAACCGTCCTTTCTATATTTTCAGCTTCATTATAAGCCGGAATAACAATAGAAATAACTGGAGATCCCATGTATGTGAATTTGTTTGATTACGAATCGGCAAGTATTGCTAAGCTACGCAAAATTCGTCAGTGGTTAAAGCACACTATCTGGTTAAAACGTCCGGTATGGCTACCCCGATATTTCCATTTGGAGCCTGAATATGAAGCAGGGTGGCCAGCGTGGGCGCTATATCCGTCATATGAACCAGCCTGGCTGTTGCACCCGGGCGGATGTCCCAGCCCATGAAAATCAGTGGAATATGGGTGTCGTACGGATTCCAGGCCCCGTGGGTTGTTCCTGTTCTGGCATAGCTTTCAAGCCATCCGGGCTGAAAAATGACCTGGATCTGGCCACTTCTTTGATAATTGTAGCCATTCGTTATCATTGTTTTGATGGGTTCCGGTATGGGGGCATCCTGAACTTTTTCCATGTCCACCGCATAACTGACTCCGGGCTGTTTTCTCAGATAATCGACAACGAGTTTTTTTATGGCGTCAAAATCCGCGTTATAAGCCGCTATTTTTTCCAGATCAAAATTGATCTGATAATTTTGTCCGGAACGAATGACTTTGAAATAGCCGAGTTTCTGCTGGATCAACTGATCCAGATTCGCTACTATACTGCTGCCGGTAAAAAAATCTGCGGGCATTCTGTTTTCCCGGGAATATCCCACTGCATTGGCTGCCCCATGATCTGCAGTAAGAAAAACGAGATATTGTCCCTTACCCACCCGGGCATCCAGCTCGGAAAAAAAAGAGGCCAGATCCAGATCGAGCCTCAGATAAGTATCTTCCACTTCAACCGAGTTGGGGCCAAATAAATGCCCCACATAGTCAGTCGAAGCACAATTGATGGTGAGGAAGTCGGTGGCAGGACCTGCCCCCAGATGATAGGCATTTAAAACCGTCCTGGCAAAGTCGAGCGTCAGCGAATTGCCAAAGGGAGTGCTTCTGAAAGAGCCATGATTTTTAGCATAGGCTGTTTTGATGTCGTGCGGAAAAATGGGAGCCGTTTCTCCGGGCAGTTTGCCTTCGTATGACTTATTATCCGAATCACTTTCGATATAGGAGCTGACAGGATAAAGTGTATTCCAGCTGCTGCGGATATATTTTTCAATATTATTCTCCCGATTGAAATTTTCAACCGCTTCCGGTAATTTCTGCAGATAGTATGTGCTGCTGATGAAATGACCGGTCGAATCATCCATCCAGAAAGCGGCATTGGCCATATGTCCGGCAGGAAGTATGGCAGCCCTGTCTTTCAGTGAAACCCCGATTACCCTCGATTGGAAATTAGTAGCCATCCTGAGTTCATCGGTAATGGTGCTTACCAGTAAATTGCGTGGCGACATTTTCCCATCACCCGAAAATTGGACACCTACGGATTGTACTGTACTGTCATCGGTGCAGTACACCCTTGCGCCGGAGAGCTGTTCGATCCAGTCATTTCCTGCTATTCCGGTAATGGAAGGCACGGAACCCGTGTAAATGCAGGTATGCCCCACAGCGGTATAGGAGGGCAGATAATTGATGTAGGTATTCTCGCAGGAAAAACCCTGATTTAATAATCTTTTAAAGCCACCCTCACTATACCTGTTATAGTACCGGTATAAGTAATCCCAACGCATCTGGTCAATCACAATACCCACCACCAGCCTGGGTCTGACAACAGCATCGGTCTTCTGCTGCGCGTTTCCGTAACCCATCTGACCTATCCATAAAATAAATGCAAAAAACAGCTTCCTCATGTACAGAACGTTTGAACAAAGGTATCTGGATTTGCTACTTGCCGGCTACTCCAAATACATTAATTTTACGGCAATTTTTAACCATACGATTAAGCTTTATGGCAGATATTTTTGAAAAGTTGACAAGGCATCAGGGACCTATCGGACAACATCGCGAAAGAGCGCATGGATACTTTGCATTTCCAAAATTGGAAGGTGAAATCGGCAGCCGCATGAAGTTTCGCGGAAAGGAAATGATTGTCTGGAGCCTTAATAATTACCTCGGACTGGCGAATCATCCGGAAGTGAGAAAAGCGGATGCGGAAGGAGCGGCTCAATTTGGCCTTGCCTCTCCGATGGGAGCCAGAATGATGAGTGGCAACAGCAACCAGCACGAACAACTCGAAAAAGAGCTTTCGGAGTTTGTTGCCAAGGAAGATACTGCGTTACTGAATTATGGATATCAGGGGATGGTAAGTATTATTGACGTGTTGTGCGGCAGGCACGATGTGATCGTATACGATGCAGAATGTCATGCCTGTATTATTGATGGGTTAAGGCTTCACGCAGGGCATCGGTATGTATTCAAACATAACGATCTGGCTGATTTTGAAAAACAGATTCAGCGTGCCAATACGCTGATAGAAAAACAGGGCGGAGGTGGTGTACTGGTCATCACGGAAGGTGTATTCGGTATGGCAGGTGATCAGGGAAAATTGAAAGAAATCGCGGCGCTCAAAGACAGATACAAGTTCCGCTTACTGGTTGATGATGCACACGGGTTCGGTACCCTGGGAAAAACAGGCGCCGGTGCAGGTGAAGAACAGGGTGTACAGAAAGAAATTGATCTTTATT
Source organism: Puia sp. (assembly GCA_965214575.1). Classification (GTDB taxonomy): domain Bacteria; phylum Bacteroidota; class Bacteroidia; order Chitinophagales; family Chitinophagaceae; genus Puia. Next base: position 41,417 of record CBDCCE010000025.1, on the reverse strand, counting down.
TTTCAACTTTTGCGAAATCAATGGCTTCCATTGGGGCATTTGTATCAGGCGAGAAACCCATTGTGGATTATATCCGGTATAATATCAGAAGCCAGATTTTTGCAAAAAGTCTCCCTATGCCGCTGGTGTTGGGAAATCTGAAAAGGCTGGAATTACTGAGAAACAATCCTTCACTGAAAGCCAGGCTTTGGAGCAATGCAAAAAAACTGCAGGAAGGACTCCGTATCAAAGGTTTTGATATTGGAAAAACCGATTCCGTTGTAACGCCTATTTATATGAAAGGGGATGTTCCGGAAGCGACGGCCATGGTGATGGACCTTCGTGAGAATTACGGTATTTTTTGTTCCATTGTGGTTTATCCCGTAATTCCCAAGGGACATATCATTTACCGGCTCATTCCTACTTCCGTACACACGGATGAAGATATCGAGGCCACGCTGTCGGCTTTTGAAGCAACCAAAAAGAAACTCGATATGGGTGATTACCGGGTAGAAGCCATCCCGGATATGGCCGAAGTTACTTCCTAAGTAAACACCACTACATAAAATGGCTGATTATTAAGTCATTGTAAATTAAATAAAAGCAGGTTACACATAAAAACCTGCTTTTTTCGTTATCCTGGGAACGGCTTCGTTTTATGGAGATCCTGTTGTACTTTAACAGGCAAAAGAGCCATCTTCGAAGCCTACCCCATTAGATCCCTGACCAGATGTTGCTCAGAAAAACCATATTTGCTATCCTGCTGCTGGCTGCCGGCCGTGGCTATGGGAATGATTCCATACCAGCTAAAGATACGAGTACGGTCATTATCACCCTCCAGAATGCTCAGGACAAGCTTTCAAAAATTGATTCCGTTTTCGTTATTTTCGACCGCTATGACCTTCGTGGTGCAGGTGTGGTAAAGGGCGTTTTTTACCCTGACACCGAAAACCAGATAAGGGTTAGCCTGCCCAAAGGGAAGTACTATATCAATATTTACTGCCTCGGGATATATAATAAAGAATGTTTTGACAGGATTCTCTCAGCCAAGGCCAATAAAAACCACAACATATTCCTCCGCCTGCAGGCTTCCGCACTTTACCAGCAGGGACTGGCGCGTATTCCCGAAGACCATTTCGATCCCTCCCATCTAGCAATTTTTAACTTTGCCAGTAAGTAGTTCCTATTTTTACAGACCCGGGGTTGCATAAAAAAGCCTCCTTGTTGAAGGGAGGCCGCACTAATCAAATACCATTAACCATTAAACCTTATCCTATGAAAAGTCAAATATAAAATTTTAGCGCAAGCAACCATGTTACACCACTGATAAAATTCATATACCCGGCTTTACTTGATGCATATCAATATAAACTGCTACTTTGTTCATCTAATCATCAGACCATGAGGAAAATAGTTATTGCTATTACCGGTGCGAGCGGATCCATTTATCCCAGCTTACTGATACGAAAAATGCTTTCCATAAAGGAACAATGGGAGAATATTTCCCTGGTTATGACAAAAAATGCCCGGCTGGTTTGGGAAACCGAACTGGAAAATAAGGAATATAAAGACTTCCCTCTGGAAGTATTTGAAACGGATAACTTCAGTGCACCCTTTGCCTCCGGATCAGCCCGTTTTGATACGATGGTTATCATTCCCTGCTCGATGGGGAGTCTGGGACGTATAGCTACCGGAATATCCACCGATCTGATCACACGGGCAGCCGACGTTATGCTAAAAGAAAGGAGAAAACTTATTTGTGTGGTCAGGGACACCCCTTATAACCTGATCCATCTGCGGAACATGGAAACCGTTACTCTGGCAGGAGGTATTATTTGTCCGGCCACACCTTCATTTTACAGCAGGCCTAAAACACTGGAAGATGTGGCATCCACAGTAGTCGACAGAGTGATCGATCTGGCCGGATTTGATCTTAAAAGTTATCGCTGGGGATCAAAATAATCGCTTTACTGATTCAGATTCACCTCCTCAACACCGGGATGTTTTGATTTATCAAAGCTGAAAAACGCGTCTGTAAGCGCTGCATTACCGTTGAAACTGTTTACGGTGTATACAAAACGATTTCCCGATTTGTCCAGTACTTTAACGGGACTTACCATATGGGATTTTTTATCTACATACAAATACACCTTATGAAAATTCTGGTTCTTATCGTTGGGTGTCATTTCAATTTCAGTGACTGTCTTAGCACCCTGTTTTTGTTCGCCATTCACCTTGTACAGAAAATCCTTGTCGTAAAAATTGGTAAAAAATCTTTGAATAGACATGGAACCCGGACCCGCATCGACCTTCGTAATGGTGACTTCATTGGCCGATTTATCATAAGTCCAGATATTTTTGCCGTCAGAATAAATCTCCTGCCCGCTTAACATGACTACATATTTATTTCCCTTGAGATAAACGGTACCTTTTTTTGTGCCTAAGGAATTGCCCTGCGCATCCTGTTGTTGAAAAGTGAACGCTGCCTGGATGGATTTAAAGGATTTTATTTTTGCTGAAGCCTGATCAAGAATCTGTTTTGCGGCGGGATCGCTGTTTTGTGCTGTAGTCGAACTCATCAGCATTATAGTGGCTAAAAAACTGATTATCACTTTCATATGTAAGTTATTTTTGAAAACTGCCGCAAGATATGCCATTCAAATTGCAATCGTCATGCCACCCATGTTAAAAATGATTGGCATGCCCACCTCCGAGTTGGGTAAGATATACGGATAATTCGGCCTCTGTTTTTATAATGACTTCCCTTGCCTTACTTCCCTGATTCGGCCCCACCACTCCCGCCGCTTCGAGCTGGTCCATCAGCCGGCCGGCACGGTTGTATCCCAGTTTCATTCTTCGCTGGATCAACGAGGTGGAGCCAACCTGATTCTGTACTATAAGTCGTGCGGCATCTTCAAATAGAGGATCCCTGTTATTGGCATCAAATTCCCTGTCACCCATCTCCTTTTCATCCACATATTCAGGCAATAAAAAGGCCTCCGGATAGCCCTGCTGTTTACCGATGAATTCCGCAATTTCTTCCACTTCCGGTGTATCCACGAATGCACACTGAAGCCGTGTGATTTCGCCATTGTAAGATACCAGCATGTCTCCTTTCCCGATCAGCTGTTCAGCTCCGCCGGTATCCAGAATGGTACGGGAATCTATTTTTGAAGACACTTTAAAAGCAATACGGGCCGGAAAGTTGGCTTTAATGGTTCCCGTGATAATATTAACGGAAGGTCGCTGGGTTGCAATAATCAGATGAATTCCAACAGCCCGGGCTAATTGCGCAAGACGCGCAATCGGCATTTCAATTTCCTTGCCTGCGGTCATAATCAGATCTGCAAATTCATCAATGACCAATACAATGAAAGGAAGATACTGATGCCCTTTTTGCGGGCTGAGTTTTCTTTTGATGAATTTATCGTTGTATTCGCGAATATTCCTGGTCCCGGCTTCTTTCAGCAGATCATACCGGTTATCCATTTCAATACATAACGCATTCAGTGTATACACCACCTTTTTGGTATCCGTAATAATGGGTTCTTCTTCACCCGGCAGTTTGGCCAGAAAATGCTTTTCAATAATACGGTATAAACTCAGCTCCACTTTTTTAGGGTCAACCAGTACCAGCTTCAGCTGAGACGGATGTTTCTTATAAAGCAGCGAAACAAGAATTGCGTTTAGACCCACCGACTTACCCTGGCCAGTGGCTCCCGCCATCAACAGATGTGGCATGGTCGCCAGATCCACTATGAAGTTTTCATTATTAATGGTTTTGCCAATAGCGATAGGTAAATTGAAACTGCTGTTCTGAAATTTTTCGGAAGACAGCAAAGTACGCATACTCACGATGCTTTTTTTCACATTGGGAACCTCTATTCCAATCGTTCCTTTGCCCGGTATAGGAGCGATAATTCTTATTCCGAGTGCGGATAAGTTGAGGGCTATGTCATCCTCCAGATTTTTTATACGTGAAATGCGTACTCCCGGAGCGGGCACAATTTCATAAAGGGTTACTGTGGGACCTACTGTTGCGCTTATCTTCTGGATGTCGATATCATAGTTCTTCAGTGTACCAATGATCTGATTTTTGTTATTTTCAAGTTCCTGGGGATCCTGAACAATCCGGTCGTTTCCGTGTGCCTGTAACAAATCAATCGGCGGAAACTTATACGACCGGAGATCCAGCATGGGTTCATAGTCCGGCATTGCATTTAATTTCCCCGGACTGTCTGTATTTATTTTTGTTTCCGCAGGTACAGAAGACACTGCCTTAATTTCCAGTTCGAGGGGGTCTGTTGAAACCAGAACTTTTTTCGGCAGCCTGACTGCCGGAGGCATGGGCAATTCGTTCTTCATTTTTTCCATTGCAGGAACTTCTTCTATAAAAGGCGCCAGATGATCATTCTGATTTTCGTTACCGGCAAGAATAAGGGGAACCGATTCCTCATTCTTCAATTTGTTTTTTGAAGCTGGTTCTTCAATAAAAAGCAAAGCTCCGGCAGCTTCTTCACGATTCTGCCCGGTCAGCGAAGCGGCGGTATTTTTTTTTGACGAAAGATCAGGTATTTTAAATTCCGGATTGAATCGCCAGATGAAATAAGCCGTGGCGCCTGCAAACAGAACACAGGCTGTACCTATCTTTCCAAGGAAACGAACAAGCCAGTCGCTGGTCATATCCCCAAAAGCGCCACCCCAGGGGAAAGACACGGTTCGGCACATAAAAGCCAGCGTGGTAGACAGATAAACAAGTCCGATCAGTACATAACGAAGGTTTCGTCTGACTGAAAAAAAATTTCTTGCAAATAACCAATTGATACCCGTGATGAAAAAAAATGAACAGATCAGATAGCTGGCAATACCAAAACCCTTGTAAAAGAAAAGGTGTGAGATATAAGCCCCCAGATTGCCTAACAGGTTGGCCACTTTAATATCCTGGGAGGGTGATAGGACAGAAATACCCCTGAAAACTTTATCCTGATCCTCGCGCCAGGTAAATAGATAGGATGTAAAAGCGATAAAAAGAAATATGGCCATTAACAAAAAAACGGCACCTGTTATTTTATGGGTCCGTTCATCCCGGATCACCTGCGACACAGTTAATTTTGCATCCTTATCTGTTTTCAGGGACGAGGTACCAGAGGGTTGGTTTTTCTTTGACTTTGAACGCTGAGCCATGACAACAAAGATATGGTAACTGATTTAGGAAGCCCTTCCCTTGAGGAGGGCAACGCATAAAAAAATCCACCCCAGAATAAATCCCAATCCGCCCAGGGGTGTCAATATTCCCAATGCAACCGGAACGGGGCTTCCGGAAGACATCATGGCTGAAATGATATACAGCGAGCCGCTAAAAAGCAGGATGCCTGCAATGAAACAGGTACCCGAACGGTTTATCCAGGCACCCGGAAAACGTTCACTGAGAATCCCAACGGCGAGCAATGCAAACACATGATAAAACTGATATCTTACCGCGGTTTCATAAATCGCAAGTGCGGATTCCGGCATTCGAGTTTTAAGCTGATGTGCCAGCAACGCACCGCAGACGACGGCAGCTGCGCCTGCAACAGCAGCAAACATTAAAAATAATTTATTCACCTGGCAGTAGATTTGAACATTTAAAATTATTGAAGTAGTCCGACCAGCGAATCCAGCTCTACGAGTTCTTCGTGAACCATCAGATCGGCTTGCTCGTAATACATTTTTCGTTCACTGAGTTTTCTTATGATATAGGCCCGGAGTCCTTCTTCGGTAATGGCCCGAAGGAGCGGGCGCGACAGTTTTTCTTTAAGCAGTCGCTGATTGAGCGCTTCAAGCGAAGTATTGAGCCAGAGAACACGACCGTTCCTTTTCATAAATTTAATATTGTTGAAGAAACAGGGAGTGCCCCCGCCTGCCGATAAAACAAAATGCTCTTCTTTTGCCACGAGTTCCTCCAGCGTTTGTTTTTCCATATACCTGAAATACTCTTCCCCCTTCACGGCAAATATTTCGGATATACTCATGCCTTCACTATTGACTATCACAGCGTCCAGATCGTAAAACGGGATATTTAATTTTTCCGCTATCCGGACTCCCCAATGGGTTTTTCCAGAACCCATAAAACCTATCAGAAATATGCGCATATCCTACACTGGATTTTACAAACTTTTTTATTAAACAAATGCATTGAGTCCCGTAACATCCATGCCGGTGATCAGGAGGTGAACATCGTGGGTGCCTTCATAGGTCAGTACACTTTCCATATTCATCAGGTGTCGCATGACCGGATACTCCCCGGTTATGCCCATTCCACCGAGCATTTGCCTGGCGTCGCGGGCTATCTGCGCCGCTATTTCACAGCCATTTCGTTTTGCCATGGAAACCTGCGCAGGGGTTGCTTTTTTTTCATTCATCAAAACGCCCAGTCTCCAGTTCAACAGCTGGGCTTTAGTTATTTCTGTTATCATTTCAGCCAGTTTTTTCTGCTGTAACTGAAATCCGCCTATCGGCCTGCCGAACTGTACTCTTTCTTTGCTGTATCTGAGGGCTGTGTCGTAACAGTCCATGGCAGCTCCCACAGAACCCCAGGCAATGCCAAAACGGGCCTTGGTCAGGCAACTGAGGGGCCCTTTTAAACCCCTGATATCGGGAAACAGATTGGCTTTGGGAATTTTTACATTGTCAAAAACAAGTTCGCCAGTGGCCGAAGCCCGAAGACTCCATTTTCCATGGGTTAAAGGTGTTGAAAATCCCTTCATGCCCCGTTCAGCAACCAGTCCGCGGATCTCACCCTGTTCGTCCCTGGCCCATACCACGGCGATCTGGGCGAAAGGGGCGTTGCTTATCCACATTTTACTGCCGTTGAGAACATAATGATCTCCTTCCTCTTTTATATTGGTTAACATTCCGCCCGGATTGGAACCATGATCGGGTTCGGTCAAACCAAAACAACCCAACCATTCCCCGGTAGCCAGTTTGGGCAAAATTCTTTTCTTCATTTCTTCTGTACCGTAAGCGTAAATAGGAAACATGACCAGGGATCCCTGAACAGAAGCCGTGGATCTCACGCCACTGTCGCCTCTTTCGAGTTCCTGCATCATCAGACCATAGCTGATATAATCCAGACCGCCGCCTCCGTAAATCTCCGGAATAGTGGGTCCGAAACAGCCCAGATCTCCCAGCTGCTTTACAATCTGCTGCGGAAATTCGGCCCTTTGGGCATAGTCTTCTATAATGGGACTGATTTCTTTTTTTACGTAAGCGCGCACGGACTCCCGGATCATCTTGTGTTCCTCTGTCAGCAGGTCATCGGTTAGAAAATAATCAGGACTTTGAAAAACATCGGTCTTGGAGGCCATGGTCATTAAGTTGGATGCAAAAATACTCAAAATAAGCCCAATGACTTGGTCAGAAGGCTTAAAGATGAACACTTTGTGAAAAAAACGAGCCTGACGGGCTGTTAAATAAGCCATTTCTTTACGGCCAGCATGCAACATCCTGCTTTTCTTTGTGTACTTAATACAGAAATAAAAACCAACTGTTGGAGTTAAGTGCGCCTATACAAAAAGATGAATTGGTAGAACGCTGCAGGCAGGGCGACCGGCGCAGCTATGGAGAATTATATCAAAAATACGCAAGGGTCATGTACAATACCAGTTTACGAATTGTCAATCACACAGCCGATGCGGAAGATATTTTACAGGAATCATTCATGGATGCTTTTGGTGCAATCAGCAGCTTCGGTTATAAATCTACATTTGGCGCCTGGCTTAAAAGGATTGTGATTAACAAGTCGATCAATGCACTCCGCAAAAAGAAAATGGATATCGTAGACATTGACAAAACAAGCGCAGTATATGAAGCAGAGGAGCAAACTTATGACGAAAATGAGCTGAAATTTAAAATAGAAGAAATACAAAAGGCGGTTAAAGAATTACCAAACGGATACAGAACCGTTCTTACCCTTCATTTATTTGAAGGATATGATCAGGAAGAAATCGCCGAGATATTGCATATTTCCCATGCTACGGTACGTACGCAGTATATGCGTGCAAAACAAAAATTGTTATTCATTATAAAACAAGGAGGCTTATCATGAGCAGTCCATTAGAGAAATTCGTACAGGAAAATAAGGACCGGTTCGATACAGAAATACCCGATCCCCGTATTTGGGAACAGATTGACCAAAAAATCAATCCTGACGACGGAAACATTACTCCTGTCCGTTCGTTGCCCTTCAGGCGCTGGATGGCAGCGGCTGCCTGTTTACTTCTGCTGGGAACAACCGTTTTTTATTATTTTATGCATCAGGAAATAAAACCAGAGATGGCGGTCAATGCCAAAACGGATCGGCCAGATACCGGCGGTCATCTGCCTGTTGTTGTACAACCTGTTGACTCAACTGCCCGTATCCTGTCAAAAGATCAGTCTGTTTCGCCAGCAACAAAACCTGACATTGCCGGAGTATCCGGCAAGGAACCGGAGCAGGGAGAAAGTAAAGAAATGTATTACTACTCAAAACTGATAGAGATCAAACATGAAGAGCTGAAAACACTCGAAAAAGACGAGCCTCTGTTGTACAGGCAGTTCGCCGGAGATGTTCAAAAACTGGATAGCGTTTATCATTCACTTAAAATTCAATTGCCAAATAATTCCAACAGGGAACAGGTAATTGAAGCCATGATATCCAATCTTCAGCTTCAAATCGGGTTGTTAAACAGACAATTGAAAATTATTAAACAAATCAAACATTCGAAAAAATCAGCGTATGAAAAAGCATATCAATCTGTTTAAAAAAATAGTCCTCGTTTGCGCTGTGCTGGCTCCTTTTCTTGGCCTTGCCGGCACGGGTGACAATATCGAAAAGAAACGTACGATTTCAAAATCTTATGCTGTTAGTTCGGAAGATCGTCTTTCTGTCGAAAACTCTTTCGGCAATATTACAGTGACCACCTGGGACAAAAATGAAATTCAGGTTGACGTGGAAATCGGCGTACGGGCCAATACGGATGAAAGAGCACAGCGAATGATGGATCAGATCAGTGTATCGGATCATCAGGGTGGAAAAGAAATCAGTTTTAAGACAGAGATAGGCAATATGGGCAATAAGAATAAAGACAACGGCAATGAGGACGGCAGAAAATTCTATGTTGACTACAAGATCAGCATGCCATCGAAAAATCCACTTAAAATTGAAAATAGTTTTGGGAAAGTCAGTATTCCGGATTTCGCCGGGAGTGCGAGTCTGATCAGCAAGTTCGGCGAACTGACAACAGGAAAAATACCAAATGCCAAATTGATACATGTAGAATTTGGGAAAGCTTCCATTGGACGTATTGACAATGCGGATGTGGTTTTTAAGTTCAACAGTAAGTCTACTGTAGCGGGACTGGGTGGCAGTTCCAAGGTAGATGTGCAGTTTTGCGGACAGGTGAGTTTGTCCGTGGATGGTTCCCTGAAGGAACTCTCGTTGTTTCAGTCTTATTCAACGATAGATCTCAGAGTTCCCGGAAACCTGTCAGCCAAATTTGATGTTCATACCAATTTCGGAAGCTTCAAAAACAAAACCGGGTTTGACATTGCGGAGGAAAAGGAAGACGATAATTCCGGACCTAAATTCGATAAGAATTATTCAGGCTCAGCGGGCGAAGGTGCCGGCAGAATAAAAATCAAGAGTAGTTTCGGAAGTGTTCGGCTTGTCAACGAGAATGACAAATCAGTTCAAAACGAGGATTCCAACGATGATAATGACAAAGACGGAGACAAAGACGACGATGATGATAAGAGTCCTGAGAAAGTTAAAATGTAATGGGCAGAAATCACTTATTTTGAAAGACGGAGTTGCAAATAGAAAGCCATTTCCTGAGCGTAACGGGCTGCCACTTCAGCAGCCCTGATAGCAAAATCTTCACCTTCTCCTGCAAAAATAACCGCTCTGCTTGCATTGACCAGAAGTCCACCGGTTGCTGTGAGGGCCTTTTCGGAAATTTCCTTAAGGCTTCCCCCCTGGGCGCCAACGCCGGGCACCAGATAGAAATGATCCGGCAAAATGGATCTTACCCTTGTGAACCATTCTGCTCTGGTAGCACCAACAACAAACATCATATTATCGGCTGTTCCCCATCGGGAAGTTTTTCGAAGCACAGATTCATAGAGAAGCCCGTCTCCGTGGGGCTGCAATTCAAAATCGGCCGCTCCGCTGTTGGATGTCAATCCCAGAATGATCGTCCATTTATTCTGATATTCGAGGAATGGTTTCACGCTATCTTCTCCCATGTAAGGAGCCACGGTAATGGCATCAAATGCCAGTGTCTCAAAAAATGCCCTGGCGTATAAGGAAGAAGTATTACCAATATCACCACGCTTGGCATCTGCGATTTTGAAATGGGAGGAAGGAATATAGTCAACCGTTTTTTGCATGGTTTCCCATCCCTTCGCGCCCGAAACCTCATAAAACGCCGTATTGACTTTATATGCCACGCAGAACTCCAGGGTTGCATCGATAATGCGCTTATTGAATTCAAAAACAGGATCAGGAAAGGTCTGAAGGAACCCGGGTATTTTTTTTGGATCTGAATCGAGACCGATACAGAGGTAATTCTGCTTTGAGATGATTTGCTCATTAAGTGCGGACCGGGTCATGAACTTGTTTTATTATTTTGCTCCATTGCCCTGGCGATGGCAGATCCGTCAGCATCCTGTTCCCTGAGTTTTGAAATGATGTTAGCGCGTGACTGTTCATCCCTGTTTTGACTGAGTTTAAACACATGTCTTACAGAAAGAACTTCCAACTCAAAGCCCACTATCGCCTGCATCATTTGACTGACATACTGCGGATCCATATGGGTAACAAGAGATCCGGAATCCGGGGATTCGAAAGTTTCAGTAAGTCTGGTTAACAGTTGATGAAGAAAATCCGCATCCCGGAACCGAATTTTTCCGGCTGCCTGTACAGACTGATAGTTCCAGGTACTTGCTATTGTTTTGTTTTCATACCAGCTTGCACTTACGTAAGTATGGGCGCCTGAAAAAACAACGAGCGCGTCGGGATTATTTACAAAAGCATTGGTATGATCCTGCTTTTTCATAAAATGCCCCAGTAAGAACAGCTGGTCTCCTCTTTGTTCAAATAAAACCGGAATCTGCGTCGCTACCGGTCTGTTCTCCCGATCCACACCACAGATCAGGGCAAAAGGATGGGCTTTCATAAAAGCAAGCACGTCTTCAGCATGTGCGGCTTTAAAATATGGTATGTCGTACATAGCTACATTTAATACTAAGCATCAACCAGTTCAGCTCGTCTTCCGGAAAGAATATGGGCATTGATCATCGCAATACTACGTGCCGCATTTCCTGTAAAATCATTAAATGCCTTTTTTGCCAATTCATTCGTTCCCGTCATTACAGGCTTTCCTTCATCACCCCCCTCCCTGATTTGCTGGATAAGCGGTATCTGACCCAGAAAGGGAATATCATATTCCTCGGCAAGCCGTTTTCCGCCATCTTTTCCAAAAATATAATATTTGTGGAGAGGGGCCTCTTCAGTCACAAAATAACTCATATTTTCTACCAGCCCTATGATAGGCGCCTTCAATTGAGCCTGTGCAAACATGGCAATGGCTTTTTTGGCATCCGCCAACGCCACTTCCTGCGGAGTGGTAACCACAATAACACCGGTTACCGGTACAGATTGCAAAACGGTCAAATGGATATCCCCTGTACCCGGTGGCATATCAATAACCAGATAATCCAGTTCATCCCAAAACACTTCAGATACAAATTGTTTAATTGCGGAGCTGGCCATCGGCCCACGCCATACCACGGCGTCTTTTTCATCCACCAGCAAACCAATGCTCATCATACGTACTCCGTATTTGTCCATGGGCAAAATCATGCCTTTGCCGTTTACTGTTTTCATCAAAGGCCTTTGTCCCCTCAATCCAAACATAATGGGTACGCTGGGCCCATAGATATCCGCGTCCATCAAGCCGACACGGGCGCCATCCGCCGCAAGCGCGAGGGCAAAATTGGATGCCACCGTGCTCTTGCCGACTCCCCCTTTGCCACTTACGACCGCTATAATGTTTTTTACCTTCGGAAGAACGGTTTCCTTGTCGGTCCGGTTAGAATTCATTTCAGAAATAAAATGCACATTTACGATTATTTCTTTTCCGATAAGATGATGAACTGCCTGAACACAGTTATTTTTTATCAGATCTTTGAGCGGACATGCCGGAGTAGTTAAAACAACTGTAAATGAAAGATTAAGTCCATCAATCACGATATCTTTAACCATGTTTAGCGTCACCAGATCCTTGCCGAGGTCCGGTTCTTGTACCGTACCAAGTGCCAGCAGCACTTTTTCAACATTCATGCGCAATGTTTTGTTAAAAAGAATATTCTGGCTGCAAAATTAGTCTATGGGGACATTAATTTGTTCGCGATTTACGATTTAATAACTTTATTTTTGGCGCAGTTTTGAAAAAATTTCTACTATACTTCTTATTCCTGACCCTGCCATTTGCCCTGGAAGCGCAATTTGATAAATTGAAGGATTCTGTGGTACAGTTCTACGGTGTTGTTATGACCGCAGACAGTCTCCAGGGTATCCCATCAGTAAGTATAGTGGTTAAAGGGCAGCACCGGGGCACATTCACTAATGAGCAGGGTGTTTTCTCGATTGTGGTCATGAAGGGCGACCAGATTGAATTCAGCAGCATAGGATATAAGCCAAGGCTGGTGGATATCCCTAAAAACCTGGAGGGAAATCAATGGAGTATCATTCAGCTGCTGGTAACCGATACGCTATACCTTCCGGCCACCATTATCAGGCCCAGACCGACCAGGGAACAGTTTGAACGTGATTTTGTAAACACAAAAGTGCCCGATGACCAGATCGAAATCGCCCGGCAAAACAACGATGCAGTCAAACGGCGAATATTAGCCAAGGGCCTCCCGACAGATGCCCGTGAGGCTGCCAATTACTATCTGAAACAGAGTGCCCAGAAATATTCTTATACCGGCCAAAATCCTCCACAGAATATCTTTAACCCGCTTGCCTGGGCCGACTTTATACAGGCATGGAAACGGGGTGATTTCAAGAACAATAACTGACCGCGTTGCAGTGGGCCCGATATGGATTACACTCAAACTATCGAATACCTTTTTAACCGCCTCCCGCTTTTCAGCAGAATTGGCGCTGCTGCGTATAAATCAGATCTGATTAATATTCAGGCCCTTTGTGCAGAACTGGGCAATCCTGAAAAAAAATTCAGGTCCATCCATGTGGCCGGCACAAACGGCAAAGGTTCAACGAGTCATATGCTTGCCGCTGTGTTACAGAAAGCGGGGTATAAAACAGGGTTGTATACTTCTCCGCATTTACATGATTTCCGTGAGCGCATCCGTATCAACGGCCAGAAGATTCCTGAAAAAAAAGTATCGGAATTCACCGAACAGATTCAGTTTTTAATTGACCGGCTGGAGCCGTCCTTTTTTGAAATTACTGTGGCCATGGCATTTGACTGGTTTGCGCAGGAGCGGGTGGACATAGCCGTTATTGAGGTGGGACTGGGCGGTCGGCTCGACAGCACAAATGTGATTACTCCCGAAGTTTCTGTGATTACCAATATCAGTTATGACCATATGGATCTGCTGGGGAATACGCTGGGCCTGATTGCGCAGGAAAAGGCCGGTATTATAAAACCAGGCGTCCCGGTTATAGTCGGTGAAGAGCAATCGGAAGTAAAGAAAATATTTGAGCAGGTTGCAGAGAGCAATCATGCCCCGATTCATTTTGCCAGCCAGAAAAGATTTGCGGGCGAATGGAAAATGGAAGATCGCCTGCTATTTGTACAGCTTACTGAAATCCATAGCAATACAAAAAAAAATTACCATCTGGATCTAACCGGTATTTACCAATTGAAAAATATTGTAACGGTAGCTGAAGTTATTGCTTTGCTTGTTGAAAAAGGTTACCAGATATCGGACTCAGCCGTACAGGAAGGATTGAGACAGGTAAAAACGCTTACGGGTTTGCACGGCCGATGGGAAACCATACATGAACATCCGACGGTTGTATTGGATGTGGCGCATAACGAAGAGGGCATGAAAGCCCTGGCAAGGCAAATTGAAAACAGCAGTCATGAGGAATTACATATTGTAATCGGTATGGTCAAAGACAAGTCCATCGTCCCCATACTCAAACAGCTGCCAAAGATGGCAAATTATTATTTTACAAAGGCGCAAATTCCCCGCGCTCTTCCGGAAATCGAACTGGCCGCTCAAGCAGAACGGTTAGGTTTAAACGGAACTCATTATCCGGATGTCAAACAGGCACTGGAAGCAGTCGTTTTGAGGGCTTCTTCAAAAGATCTGGTTATCGTATGCGGAAGTGTGTTTCTTGCAGGTGAAGTCAACCTTAAAGAAGTTTCATTTTAGAGAGACCATAGTATAGCGCGGTTACATGCATACTCTGTATAATCTTATTTTCTGCCAGTAGCTTCTTTACTTCTTCCAGGCTGAATAAATAGACTTCGATCTCTTCATTGTGATCCAGTTGCTGGGCCCTTACTTGCCGGCCGCCTGTTGCCAGGTACATATGCATCCAATTATTGTTCGTAGACGGGTTCGACGATATTTTACCAAGATACTCAACATGTGAAAAGAAATATCCGGTTTCTTCCATCAGTTCTCGCGAAATAGCGTCCTCCAGGGAAGCATCACTATCATCCACACAACCTCCGGGAATTTCAAAACAAGTCTGATCCAGCGCATAGCGGTACTGCCGCTCCATGATGAACTTTCCATCTTCTGTAACTGCGACGGCAGTGACCCACTCAGGGAATTCATAAACAAAATACGGATTAATGATTTTACCTTCATTTGTTTCACAGATATCTTTACGAACCGTTCCCCAAAGATCTCTGGATATATATTGCGAGGAAATTTTCTTCCAGCGTAAATCTTTCATAGTCATATTCCGTTTGCTTTGCGGTAGGCCAAAATATGGGCAGTATGATGCTTCCCATGCCAGCTATACATGCCGAGCAAATAATAAATGCTTACCGGCTCCGGTTTACCCGGGTAATGGAATGTCCGGCTCCATTGCTGTTCGGAAAGATCCTTAATGGCATGATACAGGCGCGCATGCAAAGCATGTAAGAGTGTAATTGAAATATTGACAGGCAATCGTTTGACGTCTTCCAGTTCAGCCCAAAGCTGTTCTTCATACGATTTAACAGTTACATTATCCTCTGTCAGGGCCAGTTTAAAGCGCGTATATGCGTTGATATGACTGTCGGCCACATGGTGCACCAGCTGGTGGATGGTCCATCCACCGGGCCGGTAGGGACTATGCAACTGATCTTCGTTCAGATTCTGAATCGCGAATTCAATAACAGCAGGCAGCTGGCGGATATCATTAAGCCATTCCATTTTCTGCGCTTCTGAGTAGGGTTTAGGCTCGAATCTGCCAATAGGATACCTGAGATCAGACATGGTAATTTTTATCGGGTGAATGTTTCTAATCGTTTTTATTCGTCACGCAGTGCTTTTCCGGTCATCTGTATAAATACATCTTCCAGATTCGCTTTTTTTACTTCTTTCGGTCTTTCGAATCCTGTTGCTACCAGATTATCAATGAGCCGGTCAGGAGAGTCCAGTCCAATAATTTTACCTGAATCCATAATCGCCACTCGGTCGCAAAGAACTTCGGCTTCATCCATATAGTGAGTGGTAATAATTACCGTCGTACCCGATTTACGGATATCCTGAACGAGCTCCCAAAGGTTGCGCCGGGCCTGAGGATCCAGTCCGGTCGTTGGCTCGTCAAGAAAAATAATTTTTGGCTGATTGATCAGCGTAGTGGCTATGGAAAACCGCTGTTTCTGACCACCACTGAGTTCCTTGTATTTCGATTTTGCTTTGTCGGGAAGATTTACTTTTTCCAGAAACTCCAAAGGTCTGATATCCCGGTTATATAATCCACCGAATAAAACCAGCAACTCCGACAGGGTGAGGTTTGGATAATATCCGGAAGTCTGCAATTGAACTCCTATCCGTTTTTTAATTTCGTTGGGGCTGGTATCCAGATCCAGTCCGTCTACAACCACTTTTCCAGAGGTTTTCTGGCGTAGCGTTTCCATAATTTCCAGTGTTGTGGACTTGCCCGCTCCGTTGGGGCCTAATAGTCCAAATATTTCTCCCTGGTACACGTCAAAACTGATTTGTCTGACCGCCTCAAAGTCTCCGTATTTTTTAGACAGATCCTGAACCGTTATAATGGCTTGTTTTCCCATGACAGGCAAGTTACGGCATGAACCGTAAAATGAATAAACCCGCTTTGCCTACCTTGAAAAAATCTGAGTAAAAAAAATATTCCCTTTTTTATCCCTGGCATATCCGATACCGGTATGTGTGAAATTACCTTCAATATTTCGTTTATGGCCCGGACTGTTCAGCCATCCATCCACGACTTCCCTGGCTGTCATATTGCCTGATGCGACGTTCTCTCCCACTTCCGTACTACCCAATGCCTTCTGGATCTCTTTCGCCCTTTTATTGAAACCGTCGTGCCCAAAAGGGACTTGTCCACCAGCCATGTCCCGGCTATGCTTCCCGGCCAGGGAAGATTCAAGGCTTTCCAGCTCAAGGTCTGGCAACCCGTGTTGCCTGCGGTCGTTATTGACGAATTGCAGTATGTCTTTCTGCATCTGGTCCACCGGAAAGGCCACAGAAATAAACGGAGAGCCAAAGATAAACAGCAGGTAAACAGAAAACTTATAAAAGCGTATCATGGGATCCAATAATTGTCCTTAATATACAATCGCTTTTTGAAGTCTTTTTCAAAATGGCATTTTTTAACATAGTTATTTCAACCATCAGGCATATTATCTTTACCCCTTCTAACAAACCCCTGCATGAAAATTTTTAAATTTGGTGGCGCCAGTGTTGATTCTGTTGACCGGATACGCAGATTACCTTCAATCCTCGCTTTGTATACATCAGAAAACCTGATGATTGTTATTTCTGCCATGGGTAAAACAACCAATGCACTCGAAAAAGTGGCCCATGCATATTATGAAGGCAATACTGCAGAAGCCATTCGTCTTTTTGAAGAAATCAAACAACAACATCTTAAGATTGCAGAAGCGCTGGGCATTCTACATACAACAGCAACCCAACTAAGAATAAATAACTTCTTTACTGAAGTGGAATGGCTGCTGCACGACAGACCGGTCAGGCCTTTCAATTACTATTATGACCAGATCGTTTGTATTGGTGAACTTCTGTCGACATCCATAGTCAGCGACTATCTTCAAAATGAAGGATTTCCAAATGAATGGCTTGATGTCAGGGATATTTTTGCAACGGACGACCAGTTCCGCGCCGCCAATATTGACTGGGGCAAAACAAGGGCAAGAGTTGATTCACTGATCGTGCCCATTTGGTCTGAATCACGCATTATTCTGACTCAGGGCTTTATTGGGTCTACAGACGCCAATGAAAGCACGACCCTCGGCAGAGAGGGGTCAGACTATTCCGCTGCCATATTTGCCAATCTGCTGAATGCAGACAGTCTGACTATCTGGAAAGATGTGGAAGGTGTTATGAATGCAGATCCGAAAGAATTTTCAGATGCCCGATACATCCGGGAACTTGGATATGATGAAGTGATAGAAATGGCTTTCTACGGAGCCCAGGTCATTCATCCCAAAACCATCAAACCCCTTCAGAATAAGGGGATACCTCTGAATGTAAAATGTTTTCTCGATCCCCGTCTCCCGGGAACCCTTATTCATTCAAAACATATTGCCGATCTGCCACCCATTATCGTACTCAAACAAAATCAGGTACTGATTCACCTGCGTTCAAAGGACTTTTCTTTTGTGGGCGAAGAAGGAATTGCGCGTTTGTACAATATGCTTTCCGGTTTGCATATTCAGGCCAATCTGATGCAGACAGGAGCTGTCACCGTGCAGGTTTGTGCTGATCTGATTCCTGATAAAATAGACAAGCTGGTTTTGGAGGCTTCTGTTTTTTTTGAGGTTCATGTTGAAAAAGGTCTGACACTCTTAACCATCAGACACTACCAAAAAGATCTGGTTGAAAAACTGATAGATAAAAGGGAAGTTGTTTTGCAGCAATGGTCAAACAAAACAGTTCAAACTATTTTGAAGTAGTTAAATTCCTGATTCAGTTAAAGTAGGAGAGGTTATTTTACCTGGCAGATCAGGGAGCTTCAATCATCAGATTTTGTTTCAGCTTAAAAGGCACCGTTTTGCCCAGACGGGTGGCCGGAGACCACAAGCCCATATCGGTAAATGATTTCATGATTTTAGCATTCATTCTATCGTTTCCTCCGCTGATTGCATTGGCAAAAATGGTTTTGCCATTTTCATCGATAATATATTCCACTAAAACGAAGGCTTTACGTTGCCCGGGTTCCAGTTCCCCGACCATATCGGAACTGAGCTTGTCAATGAATAGTTTAAACGCCGGATTCCCCCCAGGATACAATGGAAGACGGTCTACGCTGACAGCCAGGTCTTCTTCCGGAATCGGCTGAACCGGATGATGCAGATTATTGGCCACACGAAATTCTGTGCGGGGTTTCGCTACGGCCGGAAGAGGAATTTCTTCTATTACGTACTCCCCTTTCGAATTGACTACAACCGGTGGTACCTGATGGTTTTTCTCAAAATAATAAAAGGCGTTCTGCATGCTTTTTTCAAACGGTACAAATTCATTAAAACTGACCAGAAATTTGTTTAAGTACGCGAGGCTCCTGGGATTTTCAAAGTTAACCGGGAAAATATGCACCGGGATATAATCCATTCCCATGTCTTTTGCATGGGCAGCCAGCACATAAAGCTCCTCAATTTGTCCATCGGTAATCGGAATACAACCTGTCGTTACACAGCTACCGTGAATATATATATCTCCGCCGGGCTGTGAAAGGTCGCACAACATCTTATCCGAGGCATTGGGGTAGTTTAAACCAAGTGAGAGATGATACAGGCTGCGCGGATTAAACTCGTTGATATAGTAGAAGCCCTCAGGCACCTGATAGTCTCCCGCCATTCTTTTCGGCCCAAGGGAACCTGCGAGAGCGCAAATCTTATATGTTTTAAAAAGTCTGTATTTCTCGCTGGACTTATTTTTCACCCAGACCTCCATTTCACTGTCATATTTGAAGGATCGTATATATACGTATCGTGCGGGCCAAATCAGCTGTTTGGCGGTAAACTGCTTTTGAAGCGTGTCATCTTCCCGGCTCATCATTTCACTGATTTTGGGGAAGGTTTTCTGATAGTCAATAAAATGAACACTGTAGGCAGATGTCTGGGAAAATAAAGGGGAAACGAAAACATGAAGGCAAATGAACCATACCATCAGGGGGAGAAACCGAATTTTCTTCTTGCAAAAAGGGATCATATGCATCGGGGCGGATAAAGTTACCTATAAAACAAAAATCCGGCCATATTATTATGTCCAAAAAGGGGAATAAGGCTTGAAAACCAGATTGTTTTATCTTCACGCCTTAATACTCAAAATGCGACGAATAGGAATACTGGGTGGGGGTCAGTTAGGTAGGATGTTATTACAGGCTGCTGCCAATTACCCCGTCGAAACCTATGTGCTTGAAAATGATCCGGAATGCCCTGCTTCACATCTGTGTCATCATTTTACGCTGGGGGATATCCGCAATTTTGATGATGTGTATCATTTTGGACGATTGTTGGATGCCATTACCATAGAAATCGAGTCGGTGAATGTGGAAGCCCTGGAAAAACTCGAAATGGAAGGTGTGAAAATTTTTCCGAGGCCCTCAGCCCTTCGGATTATCAGGGATAAAATACTTCAAAAGCAGTTCTACAAAGAGCACGATATACCCACTGCGCCATTTCGTATAACGGAGCGACGGGAGGATCTTAAAAAAATGACCGATTTACTGCCTGCAGCCCACAAACTGGCCTCCGGGGGATATGACGGCAGAGGTGTTCAGATACTGGAATCTGAGAAAGATTTTTATTTGGGATTTGATCTGCCTTCTGTGCTCGAAAAAAAAGTTAACATTCACAAGGAAATAGCGCAAATCGTGGCAATCAATGAAGCGGGACAAACTGCTTTATACCCGCCTGTTGAAATGATTTTTAATCCTGTTTTGAATCAGCTGGATTACCAGCTGAGCCCGGCTGAAATTCCCCAGCAGACTACCTGGAGAATAGAAGCCATCGCACTTAAAGTGGTAAAGGATTTAAAAACACCGGGGATTTTTGCAGTGGAATTATTTCTGGATAAAAACGGAGATGTGCTCGTCAATGAAACAGCACCACGTGTTCATAACAGCGGTCATCACAGCATCGAGGCTAATTTCAGCTCGCAGTTCGATATGTTATGGCGTATCATGCTGGGGTATCCACTGGGCAATCCAAAACATATCGTTCACGCAGCCATCGTAAACCTTATCGGAAGCGAAGGATTTTCAGGACCTGCACAATACGAGGGCCTGGACGAAGTTCTTAAAATGGAGAATGTTTTCCTTCATTTGTACGGTAAGAAAGAAACGAGACCGGGCAGAAAAATGGGACATGCCACTATCCTGAGTCCGGAAAAGTCCGATCTGGTCTACAAGGCAAAAGCCATAAAACAAAAACTACGCATCACATCTTCCCAACCCACAATAAGCATATGAACCAGGTGGCCATTATTATGGGCAGCGACAGTGACCTTCAGGTTATGCTGCCGGCAGCCGAATTGCTGAAATTATTCGGAATTTCTTTTGAACTGACCATCGTTTCGGCACACCGTACTCCGCAACGACTGGTGGCCTATGCAAGCAAAGCAAAGGAACGGGGATTGAAAGTCATCATCGCAGGTGCAGGCGGAGCGGCCCATCTACCGGGGATGGTGGCTTCACTGACTATTCTTCCGGTAATTGGTGTTCCCATAAAATCTTCCAATTCGCTTGACGGTTGGGATTCCATATTGTCCATTTTACAAATGCCCAATGGTATTCCGGTTGCAACTGTCGCGTTGAATGCTTCGAAAAATGCCGCCATTCTGGCCGCAACTATTATCGGCACATTCGACGAAAAGGTTTCTGAAAAAATTTCTGCCTATAAGAAATCGATGGAGTCGGAAGTGAGCGAAAAAATCAAAAAGCTGAAAAAAGACGGCTGGGAAAATAATTTTGACTGATATCAAATGCTAGCATAAATGGAAAATAATAAATACAGGCGCCGTCATTTCCTGGGTCAGGTGATAAAGGCCGGTACTGCGGGCGCTTTGGCTTCTCCGGTTCTGTTTCATTTTTCACCGGGCGAACAGCTTACAGTCGCGCAGGTTATTGACCAAATACTTTCAGAAGTGCCCGGTGAAAAATTATCCAATACCGTAGATACTATTAAAGCCGGATCCGGAGATCAGTTAGTTACAGGCATTGTAACAACCATGTTTGCAACTGTAAAAGTGATTGAAGCCGCAGCAAAAATAAAAGCGAATTTCATTATTTCGCACGAACCAAGTTTTTACAATCACCAGGATGATGAACATTGGGTAGAAAACAACCAGGTCGTCAGGCAAAAGAAAGATTTACTGGCCAAATACAAGATTACGGTCTGGCGCTTTCATGATTATCTGCATCTCATGAAACCTGACGGCGTACTGCATGGGTTTCTTTTAAAAACCGGCTGGCTTTCATTCAATCCGAAAGAAGAAAACCTTATTCAGGTACCCGCCCAGCCACTCGATGATATTATACATCATCTGAAAGAATCTCTGGGCATTCCGCACCTTCGTTTCATCGGTGACCGCGCCTCACTTTGCAGTATTATAGCTTTGTTTCCCGGTGCTTCCGGCGGTCAAAAACAGATCGGCGCGATGATTGCCGGAAAAGCAGATCTGCTCATTGTAGGAGAATCCAGCGAATGGGAAACACCCGAATACATCAGGGATGCAAGGGCTTTGGGCAAACCCCTGTCCCTTATCGTTCTGGGTCACACTTACAGCGAAGAACCCGGAATGGAATGGCTGGCCGACTGGCTGTCGTCTAAACTGAAAGATATTCCCGTAAAACATATTGCTTCAGGAGAGGCATTTACCTGGGGTTAATAAAATGGTCAACCGACTTCTTCAAGGGTTACAAACTGCTGCTCCAGGGTTAACGAATGCCGGAGAATGAGTTCCAGAAATTCCCGGCCATAATCTGAATACCAGGGGATAAAACTTTCGATGCGCTCCTGAAGATTTCCCATTGGGAATAATTCATTTCGAATATTTTCAATCCTTTTATATACTTCCTGATGGTTCTTCTTTTCCGCTCTCAAAATCTTCTTTTCGAGTTCATTCAGCTTTTTCAGATTTTGTGATTGCAGCTTTTCAACGTGATCTTCCAGCGTTTTATCAACAACGCCGGAAATATTTTTTATCGATTCGTAAACGGATCGCAGTGCGACTATTTCTTTGTTCAGGCTCAGCTGTCGCGTGGAATGTTGTTTTATATATTCTTCAATGAGTTGTTGACCGGATTTAAAAAAATCTGAAAAAGGCAACCCTGTTTTCTCCATTTTTGCATTCCATTTTTTTCTGATCAGAAGAAATGAATTTCGGAGTATCAACACCGGAAAGGGGACTTTGTAGTGCCGAAAAAGCGCCTTCAGCTCAAGCCAGTAAGCGGTTTCCCCGCCTCCGCCAACAAAGGCAATATTTGGGAGAATGGTTTCCTGATAAAGACCCCTTAGAATCACATTGGGGCTGAACCGTTCAGGATATTCGTTCAGTTCTTTTTCCATTTCTTCAGTGGAAAACCGAATATTTGTGTTGTGTACGATATATTTTCCTTCTTTAAAATCAATCCGTTCACGGATGTTATCACGGATATAAAAGAGGTTGATCTCACGGGGATTCGCCTGTACGGGATATTGGGTGGCCAGTTTTTGAACTTCTATACGTGTTATTTCAAACGGCGAATGTTTATTCAAATCATCCTCAAACACCTTATGCATTTCGTTTTTTAACAGGCGATTATCCGGTATCAGTACAACCAGTCCAAATGAGCCAAAAAGCTGATGAAGAAGTTTCAATGTGGCTTCCTGAATGGTTTCAGAACCGAGGTAACAGTCTTTTAGCAGCTGAATCAATTCAGGTCCATGTGCATGGTCTGCATATTCTCCCTGTATACGCGAAATGATTTTTTGTAAACCCGTAGTTCGCATCCGCCCGACTGCGCCTGTTTGGTTAGTGTCCCAGGAAATCTTTTCATTGTCCAGAAAAATATGGCCCAGTTCTTCCAGATCAGCGTCCTCACTTCCCATATAAAACACCGGAACAAAATACTTACCGGGATAACGCGCAGTCAGGGATTCTGCCAGTTTAACCACATGCAGGATCTTATATATAAAATAAAGGGTACCGGTAAAAATGGCCGGCTGATGCGCCGTCGTTACCGTAAAAGTATTTTTACCGGAAAGACTTTCGATATTTTTACTGACTGCCTGCTGTGGAATAAGGCCGGCATACTGGTCTGTGAGAACTTTTACCAGACTGACGCGATCGGTTTGAAAGTTTTCCCGTGCGTGCATTGCCGCCTCGAGTCCCTGATATGAAACCGGATGTTCATAAAAGTTTTTTACAAAATCGCGGCCTTCCAGGTAGTCTGTTATAATGGTCGAGAAAAATCCTGTTTTCTGATACGGTACTGTTTTGGCAGTGAAGTTCATAATGAATAACTGGAAATGAGCGATCGGCTGTCAGGTGATTATCTAACAGTTAATTTTTTGTTTTGTTCAGTTTTCCGATTCCACCCCGGCCACATGCCCTTCCAGATCAAAATCATACGCTTTTGTTATTTTTACCGATACAAACTCACCGATTTTCAAGGGGCTTGCCGATTGTATAATCACTTCATTGTCCACTTCCACGGAATCAAATTCGGTTCGGCCCAAATAGCGTCCCGACTCTTTTTTATCAACCATGGTCTTAAATGTTTTCCCTATTTTTTCCTGATTTTTCTCATAGGATATTTCCTGCTGCAGTTCCATCACTTCCTGCGCACGTGCCTCCTTAACATCCGCCGGCACATCATCGTTGAGGCCGTAAGCAGATGTGCCTTCTTCATGGGAGTAGGTGAAAATGCCCACCCTGTCGAAACGATGCTCCGTAAGAAAATCCTTCATCTCTTCAATATCCGATTCCTGCTCGCCGGGAAAGCCAGCAATAAGTGTTGTGCGTAAACAAATTCCGGGAACTTTTTCATGAATAGCCTGGATGAGTTCCGTCATTTCAGATCTCGTAATCTGCCTTTTCATGGCTTTCAGCATGGCATCACTGGCATGCTGAAGAGGCATATCGAGATAATTGCAAATATTTTCCCTGTCACGCATAACATCCAGAATTTCCAATGGAAATTTACTCGGATACGCATAGTGAAGACGGATCCATTCGAGACCTTTAACATCGGCGAGACGGTTCAACAGGTCGGGCAGGACTCTCTTCTTATACAGGTCAAGTCCATAATAAGTAAGTTCCTGCGCGATCAGCATCACTTCTTTCACACCCATTCGCACCAGATTTTCTGCTTCCTTAATAATGTCTTCAACCCGTTTGCTCACGTGCAGTCCCCGCATCAGCGGAATGGCACAAAAAGAACAGGTCCGGTTGCAGCCTTCCGATATTTTAAGATAGGCATAATGTTGCGGAGTGGACAACAGACGCTCCCCGAGAAGATCGGCTTTGTAGTCAGCATTCAGTTTTTTAAGAAGTAAGGGCATTTCCATGGTTCCATACCATGCATCCACTTCGGGAATTTCTTTTTCCAGATCGTCCCGGTATCGCTGGCTAAGGCAGCCTGTAACGTACACCTTATCCAGGCTGCCAGCTTTTTTCAATGCAACCTGCTCAAGAATGCTGTTAACCGATTCCTCTCTGGCTTTGTCTATAAATCCGCAGGTATTTACAACGACTATATTAGAACCGCTTTTCTTATTTTCGTGGCCCACTTCAATGCCATTGGCTCGCAGCTGCCCGCTAAGCACCTCACTGTCCACCATATTTTTACTGCATCCAAGGGTTATGATGTTCACCTTGTCCCTTCGGATTGATTTCGTTTTCATGCCCCGCAAAATTAAGGTTTTAGGCTGAAAGCGGGGAGCATTCGCACTACAGGCGAATACCACTATCTTCGAAAAATGGGTAAAGGAGAGTCAAATAATTTATTTCAGCAGTTTTTTAGTAGTGAAAAAGCCGGCGGACTGATTTTGATTGCATGTACAGCCGTCTCTCTGTTGATCGCCAATTCGCCATGGAGCAACGGATTTTTACATTTCTGGCATATCCCTGCATCCCTTTCTGTTGGGCAAATAACTATCCCTTTCCGAATCGAAGAATGGATCAATGACGGCCTGATGACCATTTTCTTCCTGCTTGTTGGTCTCGAAATCGAACGTGAACTCTATGTTGGCGAACTTTCTTCGGCGAGGAATGCGATCCTGCCTGTTTTAGCTGCCGTTGGAGGGATGGTAGTGCCCGCATTTATTCATTTTTGTTTTAATCATGGCAAACCTGAACAAGCAGGAATGGGAATTCCTATGGCCACAGATATTGCCTTTTCACTGGGTGTTTTGTCACTGATAGGCAGAGGTATACCGCTTCAATTGAAAATATTTCTTACCGCACTCGCCATAATAGATGATCTGGGGGCAGTCATTATCATAGCCGTTTTTTACAGCAAGAATTTTTCTTTTTTATATTTATGCCTCGCCATTGGGCTCCTGCTGATTCTGATATTGCTCAACCGGATGAAGGTGTTTACCTTATGGGCTTATCTTACGGCCGGAATTCTCCTTTGGTATTTACTTTACAAATCCGGTGTTCATCCTACTCTGAGTGGTGTTTTACTGGCTTTCACGATTCCTTTTAGAAAAAACGTTGAAAAACCTCCTTCTTATATTTTGCAGCACGCACTGCATAAGCCGGTCAATTTCCTGATCATCCCTTTGTTTGTATTGGCAAATACTGCCATTCACCTGCCTGTAGGATGGACTTCTCAAATTTTCACTAAAAACAGTTTAGGTATTTCTTTAGGCTTGCTAATTGGTAAACCCCTGGGAATCACCTGTTTTAGCGGGCTGGGTATCGCTTTAGGAGTCGCCAGGCTGCCTTCCGGTATGTCGGCCGTTAAACTGATCGGAATGGGACTTCTCGGGGGAATTGGCTTTACGATGTCGATATTCATCAGCAATCTCGCATTCAGTAATCATCCCGAACTTGTCGAGAGTTCTAAAGTTGCGGTACTTCTGGCTTCTCTGACGGCCGCTATTTTGGGATGGCTGGTGCTTAAAGCAGACTTATCCAGATCGCTCCTCAGCTCAACTGTTCTTTAAACAAGCTGTCCACAAATTCGTGGCTGTCGAACAGAAGAAGGTCGTTGATTTTTTCTCCGATGCCAATGTATTTTACCGGTATTTTGAACTGATTGGCAATGGCAAGCACTATTCCTCCTCTGGCCGTACCGTCCAGTTTGGTAATAGCCAATGCGGTGACATCTGTAGAAGCAGTAAAGTGTCTGGCCTGTTCGAGGGCATTCTGACCCGTACTTCCGTCCAAAACGAGCAATACTTCGTGCGGGGCGTCGGGAATCAGTTTTTTCATAACTCTTTTAATTTTGCTGAGTTCCTCCATTAAATGGGTCTTATTATGCAGTCTGCCGGCAGTATCGATAATGATCACTTCACTACCCCTTGCCAAACCACTTTGTACCGTATCAAAGGCAACAGAAGCAGGATCTGCACCCATGCCCTGGCGAACGATCGGCACCCCCGCTCTTTCACTCCATACATTAAGCTGATCCGTTGCTGCCGCCCGGAAGGTATCTGCAGCCCCCAAAAGAACGCTGTAACCGGCTTTTTTAAAATTATATGCCAGCTTGCCAATGGTAGTGGTTTTACCAGCCCCGTTTACTCCAACTACTAAAATAACATATGGCTTTTGATCAGGAACTTCAAAAAGACTGGCCTCACCCGAGCCTGTCGTGCGCAGCATTTGCCCGATTTCGTCCCGGAGTATGATATTGAGTTCGGCCGTATTGAGGTATTTGTCTCTGGCTACCCGTTTTTCAATCCGGCTGATGATTTCAATGGTCGTTTCTACGCCCACGTCTGCACTTACCAGTGCCTCCTCCAGGTTATCCAGCACTTCTTCGTCCACCGTTGTCTTGCCGGCGATCGCCTTGCCTACCCGGTTAAAAAAACTGTCCTTTGTTTTTTGCAGACCTTCATCCAGATTTTGCTTTTCTTTCTTCCCAAAAAGTTTATCAAAAAATCCCATAACTGGTTTTTTTAACAGTTTATAAAAGAAAAAAAGCCGCTCCGGTATGGAACAGCTTGAATGATAAGTTTTGTACAGAATTATTTCTGCGCCAGAAAACTCTTAATATTATCCTTGTGGATAATGGCTTCTTTAAAAGTATAGGCGCCGGTTTTTGGACTGCGTACTGCCTTAATGACCTTTGTCCAGTTTTTTGCTTCGGCCGCCGCACGAGCATCTTTAGTCTTGATCGCGGTCTTTGCTGCTTTTGCCATGATTATTTAATTTCTTTATGAACAGTTACTTTCTTTAAAATCGGATTAAACTTCTTGAGCTCCAGTCTTTCGGGAGTATTCTTTTTGTTCTTGACGGTAATATACCGGCTGGTACCTGGTCTGCCGCTGGTTTTATGCTCAGTGCATTCCAAAATCACCTGTACCCTGCTTCCTTTCTTTGCCATTTTGCTCTTTTTAAAAATTTATCGTTCTTCCGCGTTTAGATCTTTTCGCCAGCTTTCCTTAACTGCTTTACTACAGCATAAAGCCCGTTTTTATTGATCGTCCGGATGCCTTCTGTGGAAAGTTTCAGGGTAACCCATTTATCCTCTTCTGCAAGGAAAAAACGCTTCTTCTGTAAATTGGGTAGAAAACGACGTTTCGTTTTAATATTTGAGTGGGAAACACTATTCCCGGTGATTGGCCGCTTACCCGTTAACACACATACTTTGGACATACTATCGGAATTTTGGACGGCAAAGGTCGGGAAAATAATCACATTTTCAAAGAAAAGATCAGATAATGTGGAAATGTGGAAATCCTTTATTTTGGCAGCTGACCCGGGTCGGGTTATATCGGAACACGGGGATCATTAATAATTAATTAATTTTCCAATCCTTTCCGGATCAATACTTTGCAAAAAAGAAAGCATGGCAATTATGAAAAGAAGAACCATACCCAGGGATATCAGCTGGCTGGCCTTTAACGGCCGGGTATTACAGGAGGCGGCCGATCCGACCGTTCCCCTCCGCGAACGGGTCAAATTCCTGGGCATCTTTTCTAACAATCTGGACGAATTTTTCCGGGTACGCGTGGCGGCCCTCAACCGGATGAAAGAATTCAGCGGAAAAGGCAAGTTGAATATGCATATGGAAGCTGATCCCGATAAAATCCTCCTCCAGATTCAATCCATCGTGCTGCAGCAAACTGAACGCTTTGATGAAATATGGCGAAATATTATTGCAGAGATGAGATCAGAAAAGATATTCCTCATTACGCTGAGGGACCTCAATAAAGACCAGCAGAAATTTGTTCAGTCTTACTTCGAAGAAGAGGTCCGCGCCAATATTATTCCACTCATGATCCAAAGCATTCCGCAGTTTCCCTACCTGCGTGAAAAATCACTTTATCTGGCCGCCGTTTTAAGCCGGAAATCACCTGAAAAGGAAGAGAAAAAATTCGCACTGATTGAAATCCCAAGCCGGGTTCTGGGGCGTTTTGTTATCCTCCCTTCACCTTCTCCCGATGAACATCATATTATGTTGCTCGAGGATGTTATCCGGTATAATCTCAAAAACATATTTTCCTATTTCGGGTACGACAAATACCAGTCCTGGGTTTTCAAAGTAACCAAGGATGCAGAAATTGACATAGACAACGACCTGTCCACTTCGGTATTGGAGAAAATCGAAAAGGGCCTGAAGAACCGGAGAAAAGGGAAATTTGTCCGGTTCGTTTACGACAAGGAAATGGATACCGACCTGCTTGAATTTCTTATCAAGGGCCTTTCGCTGTCCAAAAAAGGAACCACGATTCCGGGTGGACGCATTCATAATTTCAGACATTTTATGGATTTCCCCGATGTTTTCCCCAGAAAAGGGCAACGAAAAAAACCATTCCCTCATCCTTTGGTCAAAAGTTCCAACCGGATAACGGATGTGGTCCTGGAACAGGATGTCATGCTGCATTTCCCTTATCACTCTTTCAATGCAGTTATTGATATGCTGCGTGAGGCTGCGATTGATCCGGATGTAACAGCCATTAAAGTAACCTGCTACCGGCTTGCCTCAAATTCCAAAGTAATCAATGCGCTGATCAATGCCTCGAGAAATGGGAAGCAGGTTACCGCCATGATGGAATTCCGTGCCCGTTTTGATGAAGAGGCCAATCTGGAATGGAAAGACAAACTGGAAGAGGAAGGGGTTAAAGTAATTGATGTTATTCCGAACATGAAAGTGCATTCCAAACTTTGCCTGATCAAAAAAAAGAAAGGCTCCCGTTCCATTTATTATGGCTTTGTAAGTACCGGTAATCTGAATGAAAAGACGGCCACCATGTACAGCGACCATTGCCTGCTCACTTCCAACCGGAATATCATGGCTGATGTGAACCGGATGTTCACCTTTATGGAGAAATGGAAAAATGGTATAGCGCCGCTAAAAGCATGCAAAACGCTGATCCCCTGCCCGATATTTCTGCGAAAGGAAATTTACCGGATGATCAATGTTGAAATTAAAGCCGCAAAAAATAAAAAACCCGCGTCCATCACCCTGAAGGTAAATTCTTTGTCGGACGAGGAACTGATTTTTAAATTGTACGAAGCAGCCCGGGCGGGTGTTGAAATTAAGCTGATCGTGAGAGGTATTTTCTGTATGATGCCTGAAAACAGGAAATTTAAAAACCCGGTTACCGCTATCAGTATCCTGGATGAATACCTGGAACATGCCCGGGTATTCATCTTCCACAATCTGGGCAAAGAAAAAGTTTATATATCTTCGGCCGACTGGATGGTTCGCAATATGGATCACCGGGTTGAAGCAACCTGTCCCGTTCTGGATCCTAAAATCCGGAACGAGCTGAAAGAAATTCTGCAGATTCAATTATCGGATAACGTTAAAGCGCGCTGGCTGGATAACAATTTGCAGAACCGGTATAAAAAGGATCAGTCAAAAAAAGTGCGTTCGCAGATTGAAATTTATCAGTACCTGAGTCAGAAAACAAACAAGCCGTCAGGATCGCAGGATTTACCCGCCTCCATAGCGAGTAATGATCAGATGGTTCCTTTATAAAATCCACCGTCTATGATATTGGCAGCCATTGATATTGGAAGTAATGCAGCCCGGTTGCTGATCACGGAAATTATCTCCACAGAAAAAAAACCGGCTTTCGAAAAGCTGAACCTGGTTCGTGTACCCCTGCGGCTGGGCTTTGACGTATTTGAAAAAAAGGAGATTTCCCTTTTCAAAACAAATATGCTGCTCAATACGATTCGTTCTTTCAGATACCTAATGGATGCATATGCCGTAACCGGGTACAAAGCAGTTGCTACTTCTGCTATGAGAGATGCCATAAACAGCATTGAAATTATTGAAACAGTTTTCCGCGAAACAGGTATACGGATTGAGATTATCAGCGGTGATGACGAAGCTGCTTTCATATATGAGAATCATATCGCTGAAAACCTCAATACAGAGAATTCCTACCTTTATATAGACGTAGGGGGCGGCAGTACCGAACTGACCTGCTTTGCCGACAACAGGCTGCTTTTTAAAAAATCCTTTAATATTGGTACCATACGGCTGATAAAGAATCAGGTTACTGAAGTGCACTGGGACCAAATGAAGGATTTCCTTAAAAAAGAGATGAAAACGATGACAAAGCATCTCACTGCCATTGGTTCCGGCGGAAATATTAATAAGGTTTTTTCTCTTTCCAAAAGAAAAGATGGAAAACCACTGCCGCTCGAGCTGCTTAAAGACTATTACAAAGAACTCAGCAGTTTTTCTGTGCAGGACCGTATGCGCCTGTATAATCTCAAAGAAGACCGGGCAGATGTTATAGTACCCGCTTTGCAGATCTACGTAAACGTTATGCGCTGGATTGATGCAGAGGAAATTTTCGTTCCGAAAATCGGTCTCGCGGACGGATTGATACAGGCTCTTTACCGTGAACTTCAGACAGCCTGATAGTATGGGAGTGAGGCAGTAAAAGTTTTTTGCTCTAGGCTTTAGGCTTTAAGCTTTACTATCTTTGATCCTCAATCAATCCAAAAAGATGGTTCCAAAAAAAATCACGACCCATATCCTTCAGAATATGAAGGCAAACGGAGAACGGATTTCGATGATTACCGCATACGATTTTTCTTTCGGAAAGCTATTTGATCAGGCAGGTATTGATGTCATTCTGGTAGGTGATTCAGCTTCCAATGTCATGGCGGGTCATGAGACCACGTTACCTATCACATTGGATCAAATGATATACCACGCTTCTTCTGTTATCCGTGGAGTTTCCCGTTCACTTGTTATTGTGGATCTGCCTTTTGGCTCCTATCAGTCTAATTCAAAAGAAGCATTGATTTCGGCCGTTCGCATAATGAAAGAAACAGGTGCCCACGGTGTCAAACTGGAAGGCGGTGAAGAAGTGCTGGAATCTGTCAAAAGAATTCTTGCGGCTGGCGTGCCGGTGATGGGACACCTTGGACTAACCCCCCAGTCCATTTACAAATTCGGTACTTACACGGTGCGGGCAAAAGAGGAAATGGAAGCCAACAAATTAAAAAAAGACGCCCAGATTCTCGAGCAGGCAGGGTGCTTTGCGCTGGTACTGGAAAAAATTCCTGCTATGCTGGCAAAAGAAGTTGCCGAAAATGTGAGCATTCCTGTGATTGGTATAGGCGCAGGAAAATATTGTGACGGTCAGGTACTCGTAATGCACGATATGCTGGGAATCAATACGGAGTTTAAACCGCGTTTTCTGCGCCAGTATTTAAATCTGCATGAGCCCATCACGCAGGCAGTACAGCAATATATTAAAGACGTCAAAGCAAACGATTTCCCCAACGAACAGGAACAATATTGAACCGCAGATTTTAATGAATCTGGTGTATATCAGCATCTAAAATCTCATACAACTGTACATTCTTATCTTTCGTTCTAAGCTGATAGAACATCGCTTTGCAGGAACCGGCCGCCTGCATTTCAGCTACCACCTGTACTTTATCATAAAACATATTTTTCAGGTGTTTTTTTTCTTTTTGAAGCCTTTCTTTGGCTACAGCATAAGCGGATGTACTTCCATCATTCGTTTTTTCTGCCAATAAGACCACCTGCCGGTGATCATAATTCGAAGATTCGAGATTCAGAATCTGGCAGGAACATATTCTGGTTTTCGATGAAGCCGCTTCCTCTGCAGTCAGGTCGGACTCCTTTTTTACCGTAATAACCGAAATGCCATCCCTCAGGAAAGAGTCCAATTTATAAACCTGTTTATTGCTGATTTGAAAGGAGGCTGTATGCACGGGCCGAACTGTTCCCGAGCCCGCAAAAACTTCAATAAAAGTGAGGCACAGAACGAAAAGGGTAAATGTGAAACGGATTAAAGGGCGCATGTTTAGGGTATTAATCAAGTGAACAAAAGGCCTTACAGGATCATGGAACTTGATTGATACCGGATTTCAACGTTGAGGGAGACAAAACCTGCCGCAACAGGCTTTCAACGGATAGATTGGAGTTCAAAGAATGCAAAAAAAAGGCATACCTCATAGCTTTTATGCGTAAAATTTCGGAAAATACGGCCATGATGATCGATCAAATAAATATTTATTATAATAATATAATTTTTTAAGCCCAATTTCCCTAATTTGAGGCCTGCTCCGCCATTGAATAACACATTAGAATTTTTTTTCTGAATTATTCATTACCAAAACTTCCCAGTTATGAGAACATGGCTCTTCATGGTCCTATTTTTAGCGGGCACTCAGATTTCTTTTGCCCAGACTCCTGTTAGTGGTACGATTAAAGATTTACAGACAGGTGGTCCGCTTGCCGGAGCAAGTATCAAGATTAAGGGTAAAAGGTCAGGAACCACCACTGACGCAAATGGAAACTTTACTCTTTCAGCAAAAGCAGGTGATGTGCTTCAGATTTCCAGCGTGGGGTTCAAGCCTTTGGAATACACTGTGGGCGACGGGCCCATTGCTATCTCTCTCACACCGGCACTTGAAGAACTCGGTCAGCTGATTTTTGTCGGTACGAGGGGTGCTCCAAGGTCAAAAGTGGAATCACCGGTACCGGTAGACGTAATTAAGATTAATACCTTAGGGGAGACCACTGCAAAACCCGACCTGATGTCACAACTGAATATGGCGGTACCTTCTTTTAACTATAATAAACAAAGTGGTGGAGATGGATCGGATGCCATTGATTTCGCGAGTCTGAGGGGACTGGGCTTTGACCAGACTCTCGTACTGGTGAACGGCAAACGCCGGCATTTATCGGCTTTCGTTAATCAGGTGGGTACCAGAGGACGCGGAAATTCAGGAACGGATCTGAATGCCATTCCGGAAGCCGCCATTGATCGTATTGAAATTTTAAGGGACGGTGCTTCTGCCCAGTATGGTTCTGATGCTATCGCGGGTGTCATCAACATCATTTTGAAAAAAGATGTGAAACACCTCAATATTACTACCGGATACAGCGGCTATTACGACCATAAGTACAATTCGCTGAACGCAGTGGATCCAAGTCAGTTTTATACAGGCAGCTGGATAGACGGAAATACATTTACCCTGGGGCTCGACTATGGAGTACCTATCGGAAAAAGCGGCGGTTTTCTGAACGTGGGCGGAAATTTCATGGCACAGGGTAAAACTTTCAGACAGGTTCCCGACACGAATTGGAGCACAAATAAAAACGCACTTTCCACAAACGACTGGAGAAGGGCCGCCGGAGACGGTGCGGTTACTTCCGGAGGCGCGATGTTCAATGCTGAGATTCCGGTTGCCGGAACAAAAACGACATTTTACTCATTTGGCGGCTATAATTATAAACACTCAAATGTTTATGCATGGACGCGCAGATGGCATAATGAAAACAACCGGGTAAAATTCCCGACGGATGCAGACGGTAACTTAACTTTTGTACCCGGCATCATGCGTGTTTTTGGAACCAGTGATGGCACCATCACATCAGACAATGTGTATTACAATCCCCAGGAAGATGTTTATATCAAAGACGCTTCTTTTGCCGCAGGTATAAAAGGAACGCTGGGCAGTGACTGGGACTGGGATTTAAGCAACAATACAGGCTACAATGATTTCCATTACTTTGGAAATAAAACATTCAATGCTTCTTTGCCGATACCAGAGCAGTCAACCAAAAATCGTTTTGACGACGGTGGTTTTAACTTTTTACAGAACACTACCAATTTTGATATCAGTAAACATTTTGCCAGTGTGGCACAGGGTTTCACATTATCTGCGGGAGCAGAATTCCGTTATGAACGCTATAAATTATATGCGGGTGAACCGGATTCATACCGTCAGGGCGGCGCCTATTTCGTAGTGGGTGGCGACACCTCTTATAAAGCTTCCGGTTCAGAAGGTTATCCCGGCTATCAGCCGTCAGATGCCTCGGAAGCCCATCGTACAAATGTGGGCGGATATGTTGATCTTTCACTGGATATAACCAAAGCCTGGCTAGTCGACGTGGCAGCGCGTTTCGAAAACTACTCGGATTTTGGATTTGTAAATACATACAAATTCGCGACACGTTATAAAGTAACGAGCAATTTTAATCTGCGTGGATCAGTGAGCACAGGGTTCAGAGCACCTTCCCTGCAACAATTGAATTTCAGTAACACAAATACCAATATTGTTGGTGGACAGCTTGTTTATGCCAAACTCATTCCCAATTATAGTCCTGCAGCCCGGGAAGTGGGTATACCCAAACTTACCCAGGAAACTTCTGTCAATGCAAGTTTTGGATTCAGCTGGAAGCCTGTTTCCAATATGACTGTAACCGTTGACGGCTACTGGGTGAAAATAAAAAACAGGATCGTGATTACGGGTAATTTTGATACTTCAGTGACTGCGCTGAAGAGTTATCTGATTGAGAACAATGTGTCGAACGCCAATTTCTTTGTAAATGCGGTGAATACAACCAATACAGGTGTGGATATTGTTATTGACTACACTAAAAGATGGGGTAGTAAAAGATTTACGGCGTTGCTGGCAGGTAATCTGCAAAACATCAGCATAGACAAAATCAATATCCCGCCGGCACTGAGCGATACTTACGCGCACCAGCAGGCGTTCTTCAGCACAAGAGAAGAAGCTTTCCTGAAAGCCTCTGCCCCATTGGGTAAATTTTCACTGGCGCTGGAATATGGTATCAACAAATTTGCTGTTGGAACACATCTGACTTATTTTGGAAAGCTGACAACACAGGGATTCGGATACGCCACTGTTCCGGGTGCAGCACCCGGAGGCCCAGGCGGCGACGGAATTTCAAATACCGGCAATGGATGGGATCCGTATGTAACCAAGGATGACGGCAGTGGGGTTGTTCCTGAAAATTTTGTTTTCCACGGAAAAATTACCACCGATGTATATGTTACTTACAAGCTGGCCAAATCGGTTACCATGTTTGTAGGCGTGGATAATTTATTCAATGTTCATCCTGATCTGGCCGTTACCCAGGGTGCGGTTCAGAGTTCATGGGGTGATAGCGAGTCCGGAGGAGCTTTTGATGCCGTACAGATGGGATCCAACGGGATGAGAATGTTCGCAAAATTTGCAATTAATCTATAGATCCCAACCTGCCGGTTTGTGATGAACACCGGAAAATGACTGTAAAAAACCATCCGGAGTAAAATCCGGGTGGTTTTTTGTTTTAACCCATTGGCATTTTTTCAGATCTGCATTTAATAACTTGCACCCTCAATCTTTAGATATGGATTTCTTAAAGGAACTGGGTATACATGCACATAACCCCGGCAGTTCTACGGGAAATAAATGGTTTGATAATCCAAAACAGATCATCGAATCTTTCTCACCTGTGGATGCAAAAAAGATTGCAGGAATTTCCGTCACAACGAAAGAGACCTACGACCAGATTGTTGAAAAAGCGCAGGAAGCCTACAAGGTTTGGAGAACCTGGCCCGCCCCAAAAAGAGGCGAAATAGTTCGCCAGATCGCAGAGGCGCTAAGGGAAAAAAAACACGCCCTGGGGAGTCTGGTTAGTTATGAAATGGGCAAGAGTCTGCAGGAAGGACTGGGCGAAGTGCAGGAAATGATCGATATATGCGATTTCGCCGTGGGACTGTCGCGGCAACTCCACGGTCTGACCATGCACAGTGAAAGACCGCAGCATCGCATGTATGAACAATGGCATCCTTTGGGTATTGTGGGTATCATTTCCGCCTTCAATTTCCCCGTAGCTGTCTGGAGCTGGAACAGTATGCTTGCCTGGGTATGCGGAAATGTTTCGATCTGGAAGGGATCCGAAAAAACGCCGCTCTGTTCACTGGCCTGCCAACAGATCGTTTCTGAAATTTTCAAAAAGAATGAAGTGCCCGAAGGAGTCAGTAATATTATTACCGGCGGTCGTGAGGCGGGCGAATGGTTGAGCCAGGATGAACGGATTCCCCTGGTATCTGCAACGGGCTCCACCCGCATGGGCAAGGCACTGGCATCGGTTGTGGCATCCCGACTGGGCAGATCCTTACTGGAATTGGGTGGGAATAATGCCATTATCATAAGTGAACAGGCCGATCTGGATATAGCGGTACTGGGTGCCCTGTTTGGCGCCGTAGGTACTGCTGGACAGAGATGTACTTCCACTCGAAGGCTGATTGTTCATGAAAAAATATACGACAAAGTAAAAACAAGGCTGATTAACGCCTATGGCCAGCTCCAGATCGGAGATCCACTGAACGAGAAAAATCATGTTGGACCGCTGATCGACGAAGCAGCTGTACAGATGTACCAGCATGCGATAGAAGCCTGTAAAAAACAGGGCGGCCATTTTATTGTGGAAGGCGGTCTGTTATCGGGCAAAGGTTACGAAAGCGGTTGCTATGTGAAACCCTGCATCGCGGAAGCCAGACCTGAATTTGAAATAGTAACCCAGGAAACCTTTGCACCTATACTATACCTCTTAAAATATAAAACGCTAGATGAAGCCATTCAAATACAGAATGCAGTTCCACAGGGTCTTTCTTCAGCCATCATGACGCTCAATTTGCGGGAGGCAGAGCAATTTCTTTCGGTAAATGGAAGCGATTGCGGAATTGCCAATGTTAATATTGGTACTTCAGGCGCAGAAATTGGGGGCGCTTTCGGAGGTGAAAAAGAAACGGGAGGAGGCCGCGAAAGCGGTAGTGACGCCTGGAAATCCTATATGCGCAGGCAGACCAATACCATCAATTATTCCACCAAACTCCCACTCGCTCAGGGAATCCAGTTTGATTTGTAAGCAAATAATGAGTTAAAGTCTTAAAAATAAAGGGGTTAAGCCCTGAAACTCGGGGCGCTTCCGTATAATATAATATCCTTCCAAACGTTTATGGAAGCAATGAACCTGAACCGGATTATTCGAAGCCTGCTCCTATTTTCTGCTTCCTTCACGATGTTTTCCCCGATCTCCGCACAAATCAGGCTGGCGGCCTGGGCTGGCGTGCATTCCAGTAATTTTCTTGAAAAAAATTCAATACCCGGGTATGATACCAGTTCTGGTAAATATTATTCTTCAAACACGGGCTTTCAAATCGGTGTTCTAGCGGAAATTCCATTTGGGAAAAACAATTTTTATCTTCAACCCGGCATTTTATATTCCGCAAAGGGTAATCAGTACTCCAGATTTTACGATACTGCAGCTTCGCAATCCGACACCCTTTACAACCAGCATACATTGAATTTGAATTATGTGGAAATTCCGGTATATCTGACGTGGAAACTGCCCATTACCCGGGATAGGAAAAATCAGTTTTATTTAAGTGCCGGGCCTTATTTCGCATTTATCTATAGCGCATCGCAGCCCTATCAAAACCGCATCAGGCAATACAATTCGCAAAACTATATTTATTCTTCCGGCACTGAAGATCTGCCTGTGGGCAGCGGCCCCGGAAATTATAAAACCTTTGATATGGGAATCGCTGCCAAAGCGGGTTTTGAACTGGGATCTGTCATGATTGGCGCCTACTTCAGCAGGGGCTTCACAAACGCCTATACAGCCGGCTATTCTTCGAGTTTTCACAATCAGGTATTCGGGGGATCCCTCGGCATCTGGCTGAACAAAACGAAACCCCTTCCGGTGATAGTTACCGACACAGATAAGGATGGTACAGCAGATGCAGATGATTCCTGCAAAACCATTCCTGGTTTTCCGAGGTATCATGGCTGCCCCGTCCCGGATTCTGATCACGACGGAATCAATGACGAAGAAGACTCCTGCCCGTCAGTTCCCGGCCTGTTGAGATATCATGGCTGCCAGGTTCCTGATTCGGATCATGATGGTTTAAATGATGAAGAAGATTCCTGCAGACTTATTTTCGGAGTTGAGAAATACCATGGTTGCCCAATTCCCGACCGCGACGGCGATGGCGTAAATGATGAAATGGACGGGTGCCCCGACCAGCCTGGTTTACCGGAAAATAAGGGATGCCCTGTGGTGAAACCAACTATAATCGCAAGGGCTCAAATTGTAGCCTCCAATGTGATGTTTGATAATAATAGCAGCAGGCTGACAAAAACCTCGTACCCGGCCTTGATTGAGATTGCCGACAGCCTGAAAGCCAATCCCAATCTTGATCTGATAGTGGAAGGTCATACGGATAATACAGGGCGGACGGCATACAATAAAAAGCTATCCCTTGAAAGAGCGAACTCGGTCAAAAACGTACTCATAGAAAAGGGGGTTGTATCTACCCGTATATCGGTTAAGGGATTTGGTGATACTCAGCCTGTTGCGGATAATCAGCTGCCTGCAGGCAGGGCCAAAAACCGCAGGGTCGTATTTGTATTCCAATTAAAAAACCGTTAAAACCCTTTGCTTTATTAACTTAGTAATCAAACATATGTTGATCTTTGCGGGTCCTTTTTAAAAATCAGAAATTGAATCCGGAAAACACCGGAACGATGTTAGCCATACAATAAATTCCATGACGATGCTCCGTATCAAATACCTGCTTGCCCTTTCATTCGTAGTTACGTACGTTTCTACATATTCCCAGGGAACATACTCCAAAACCGAATTGGTTAAGGGCTGGCATCTGCTCGACAAAGAAAAAGACGGCGTATATGGGATCAGTCTCGACAAAGCCTACGATTTTCTCCGTTTGAAAAATCTGAAGAGCAAACCAGTACTGGTTGCCGTGATTGATTCAGGCGTGGATACGCTTCAGGAGGATCTTGTTCATATTTTGTGGACGAACCCCAATGAAATACCAGGCAACGGAATAGACGATGACCACAACGGTTATGTCGACGATGTTCATGGGTGGAATTTTATCGGAGGCAAAGATGGAGCCAATGTAAAAGATGATTCTCAGGAAGAAGGCCGGGTATATTATCAATTCAAGAATCAGTTTGACAATAAAAAAATCCGTCTTGACAGTATGAATGTTGAAAACCGTGAGCAGTACGAAATTGTGGATGAAGGCAAAAAAGAAAATTATGGGAGACGGATCCGACGACGGTGTGGATCTGCTCATGCTGAAACGTGTGGTCAATGCCTGCATTAAAAGCGACAGTATTCTGCAGCAGGCCATGAACAAAAAAGAATATACCGGTAATGAACTGGACAGTTTTGATGTGAAAGATATGGAGACACGCACGGCAAAATCTGTTTTACTTTTCCTTTTCAAGGAAAACCATATCATGGATATGACCAACACCACTTTCACTCAGAATTTTCAGATCAGGCTGACCGGGAGGAAAAGAAAATGGAAATAAAAGAAACTGCGCCTAAAAATTACCGGGGTGACGTGGTTAAA
This sequence comes from Puia sp., assembly GCA_965214575.1. Lineage (GTDB taxonomy): Bacteria > Bacteroidota > Bacteroidia > Chitinophagales > Chitinophagaceae > Puia. The sequence goes on along the minus strand of CBDCCE010000025.1, from coordinate 1,377 downwards.
GACAATGAGCAGGATATCAATGACAGTACTTATGGCAACAACGATATTATGGCAACAGATCCGATGCATGGCACGCATGTAAGCGGTATTATTGGTGCAGAAAGAAACAATGCCGTCGGTATCAATGGAATAGCAGACAATGTACGAATCATGATGATCCGCGCCGTTCCTAATGGGGATGAGCACGATAAAGACATTGCACTGGCTATCCGTTATGCAGTCAACAATGGCGCACGTGTCATTAATATGAGCTTTGGAAAAAATCTCTCTCCACAGAAATCCTGGGTGGATGACGCCGTTAAATATGCAGAATCAAAAGGCGTACTGCTGATTCATGCTGCGGGTAACGATGCAGAAAATGTAGATTCGGTCGACAATTTCCCGAATCCGAACTATAAAAATTCACGGACTCATGCGAAAAACTGGATCACCGTCGGCGCCAGCAGCGATCCTCTCGCAGAAGTTACTTTTAAAAGTTATACCGCCTCATTTTCAAATTATGGCAAGAAAGAAGTAGATGTGTTTGCACCCGGCACCAGAATCTATTCCACGCTTCCGGGCGGAAATAAATACGGTAATCTGGATGGTACCAGTATGGCAGCTCCTGTGGTTACGGGCGTCGCAGCACTGGTACTGGAATATTTCCCCAACCTGACTCCGGAAGAAGTGAAATATTGTATTGAAAAAGGTGCCGTTATGCCGGTTGCTAAAGCAAAAAAGCCGGGCTCTGAAAATGAGATGGTTCCTTTGTCGGATTTGAGCCGGTCGGGCGGTATTCTAAATGCGTACGGAGCGGTTAAACTCGCGGCGACCATTTCAGCAGACCCGAGAAAAAAAGAAGTTCCCAAATCAACACTTCAGAAGGAAAAAAATTAAGAGCGTGGCAGCGGCCGTGTATTCGAAGTAGTAAATTGCTTATCTTATAGTTATTTTCTACATCTTATGCCCCTGGCCCAACGACGTCTTCACCGGATTGCTGTAAGCGGCTTTTTTTTTCTTGCCGGAATCTGCTTTGCTTCCTGGGCTTCACGTATCCCGGATATTCAGGCTAAATTGCAGTTGAGCAGCGCCGAACTGGGCGGAATATTGCTTTGTCTTCCGGTGGGACTGCTTACCTCACTTCCAGTGGCAGGATTTCTGGTTGCTAAATACGGCAGCCGGATAATCGTGATGATAGCAGCCATTCTGTATTCCTGCACGCTTCCCATGCTTGGCTTCGCAGGTTCTGTTGGGCAGCTGATGATAACCCTGTTTGTTTTCGGCTTCGGGGGAAATATGATGAATATATCCATTAACACCCAGGCAGTCGGAACAGAGACTCTTTACGAAAAGCCCATCATGGCCTCTTTTCACGGTGTCTGGAGCATGGCAGGCTTT
>CBDCCE010000024.1:0-118498 GCA_965214575.1 Puia sp. | reverse complement strand
ATAGAAATTGAAAAGGCAAAAATTTCGAGCGCGCAGGATTTTGATATTGAAGGTTGCTCTATAAACATCAGTGATGTTGAAAGATCGATATGGAAAGGCGTTACCAAGGCTGACCTTATAACCTATTATCATAAAGTCTCTAGCCTGATGCTCCCCTACTTAAAAGACCGGCCCCAAAGCCTGCATATCAAACCTACCAACGCCAAGGCGCCCGGCTTTTATATCAAGGACATGGAAGGCCGGGAACCAGGTTGCGCCTCGATTTTTAGGGACAAGCGTCGTCATGAAGCCAAAGGAAAAGGGGGCCAAATTGATTACCTGGTTTGTAATAATGAAGCCACTTTGCTTTGGATGGTCAATTTGGGCTGTATTGATATTAATCCATGGAACAGTCGCACGGATACACCAGCTTGCCCTGACTTTATAGCGATAGACCTGGATCCCTCAGACGCCGTAAAAAATAAATCTAACCGTTCTTTTTTATTGGACACCGCGATGGCAACCAGGGAATATTGTGATAAAAAGAAACTAAAAGCTTTCGCCAAGACTTCCGGAAAAACAGGCATACACTTTTTCATTCCCTGTTCAGGATTTACCAATGGCCAGGTACGCGGCTTCGCTGAGCAGATATGTGCCTCGATTCATGACCTTGTTCCCGGTTCCTCCACGACAGAAAATTCAATTGCTTCCAGAGATGGTAAAGTGTACGTAGATCCATCTCAAAATGATTACGCAGATACTTTAGCTGCCGTATATAGCGTTCGTCCGGCTCATGAACCAACTGTGTCAGCACCGCTGGACTGGCGGGAAATTAATAAAAAGCTAGATCCATCATCCTTTACGATGCATAATATCCAAGCGAGAATAAAGAAGAAAGGCGACCTGTTAGCTGGTTTGTTAGATAGGCAGTGGGCTTTATCCAACAATAAACTACTGCTGAAATTCTAAGTTGCGCGTTCCGCGCACCAGCGACGCATTGTTGGTAATTAATTCATAACCTGGGCAGGTGATCTTTATACTTACTGGTCCAGCAAAACGGCGGTTTAGTTACCAAATGATTCAATCGCTCTATGAGTTCTTCAGAAGGTGGTTTCTGAGTGCGTTCAGCTAATTCTAAGTCTTTAAAAACTGCAAGTGACCAATGCTCACTGGGATCATTCAGGGGTATAATCTCTTGAATTTCCGCGATTTTCATAAAACAATAAATTTGTATAACTAAAAACAAATTTTGTACCGAAGTTGGAGGAAACAGCCGGCCATCTAGAGGCTTGGAACGGACTAGGCATATCCTTTGCCATTTGTGAATTAAAAATATTATTTATGAAAGTCGCCAGCAAGGACCCAAAAGACAAAAATATCCTCAATGTTATCATCGAGACGCCCAGGGGATGCCCAAATAAGTTCGCCTATGATGAAGAGAGCAAAATTTTTCGGTTACATAAAACTCTTCCCATGGGGTCGGTTTTCCCATTTGACTTTGGTTTTATTCCGAAAACGAAAGGCGCGGATGGCGACCCCTTGGATATTCTGGTCATCATGGAAGAGCCGGTATATCCCGGTTGTTTAGTGCCTACCCGGTTGCTAGGCATACTAGAAGCAAGGCAAAAGGAAAAAGACGGTAAAAAGATGCGCAATGACCGGCTCGTGGGCGTCTCTGAATGTTCCGTACTTTTTAAGGATATCAAACGGGTAGGTGATTTAAATAAATCGCTGGTTCGGCAAATTGAAAACTTCTTTATAGACTACAATAAGCAGGAGGGAAAGAAATTCAAGCCTTTGAATTGGAAGGGCCGTAAAAAAGCCATGGAATCTATAAATCAACAAAAAGCCTGACAACGTTCGAGCTCTGAAAAGGGAAAAACTTCATAAAAAATTTCAGTTTACTTTTTATCTTTTAGCCATTTTTTTATTTGGTTTAAGGAAAGGGCATTCCAGGTCATTCCCATCGTTAAACCCCCTTTTCTTGCGGCTGAGACACCCCAGCGAATATTGTCGATTTCCGGGATGCTGTGGGCATCCGGATTAATAGAAATCATAACGCCTTTTTTTAGGGCGTAGGGTATATGTGACCAGTCGATATCCAGGCGATAAGGATTGGCATTAAGTTCGATGACAACTTTGTTTGCGGCGCAGGCGTCAATTACCTTTTTTATATTGGCAGGATACCCAGGCCGGATGAGCAGTTGTCTGCCAGTCATGTGTCCCAGGATGGTTGTAAAGGGATTTTCAATTGCCTTTATCAACCTGGCTGTCGCCTTTTCTTCATTCATTTTCAGCAGTTGATGAATGGAGATAATAACGAGGTCAAATTTTTTCAGCAGCCCCGAATCGAAGTCCAGCTCTCCGGAAACAAGGATATCACATTCAATGCTTTTAAAAACCTTAAATGGTGAAAGTTTTTTGTTTAGTTGTTCTATGGCTTTCAATTGCCGTAAGACCTTTTCTTCTTTCAACCCGCCTGCGTAATGTGCATTTTTTGAATGATCAGAGATAACAACATATTCATACTTCTTATTTTTACAGGCATTGACAAATTCTTCAAGACTGTTAACCCCATCACTCCAGTCGGTGTGATTATGAACCACACCCTTGATATCGGACATTTGGACCAGTGGATCTTTTCCTTTGATGAATTGCCATTCTGCTACGTCTTCTCTTAATTCGGGTATAATGAAAGGCAGACTCGCTTTTTTGTAAATCGCCATTTCCGAGGGTAATAGCATGAGTGCATCCTCTTTTAATTTTGCTTTATCCAACACTGTCTGGACATGCGGTGTATTTCCAGTAAGCTTAAAAAGGCAGTAAAAATATTTTTTCTTGGGGACATGATAAATAGTAACCGGAATTTCGCTGAGCGTATGCCCGGTGGTCTTATCGTTATCACAGGTATGAATAATAAAGAATTTGTTTAGTTTTTTCGCCTTTAAAATAGGGACGGAGATAGCGGCGACTATTTCTATACCTGGCAGCACGAGTGATTGGCGTCTGGAGTGGCCGCATAAACTGATCAATTCCGTTTTAAATACTTTCTGCAGTTGTTCAACCAGGCGTTCCATTTCCTCAGCAAGGGTGGCATAATGAAACATCGTCTGCTTGTTGTTATATGCCTGGATTGCGTCAATGATGTTGCTTTGCGTCTTTTTGCCGAATCCTGGGATTTTACTTAGCTTATCGGCTTCGCAAGCTTTCAGCAAACCATCGATGGTATCTATCTTTGCCTTTTTCCAAATGATTGAAAGCTTTTTACCACCCAAGCCCTTAATGCGCATCATTTCGAAAAGGCCAGACGGTGTCAATTGGATCAGTTCATCCAGGGCTTCGAGCGTGCCCGACTTCTTAAGTTCTGCAAGTTGTAAAATGATTTCTGGGCGAAACTTAGATGAAAGGCTTGACTTATCAAGCTCAATAACCGGTTCATCCATTTTGCTAATTCGGTATGCAGCTCCCGAGAAAATATACGCTTCTTTTTCACTTCGCTCGTGCAGTAGCAGCAACTCGCTGTATAGGTTTAGTAACCTGGTTATTTCACGGTTGGAAACCACGTTTAGGCATTTAGTATTTTAAGTGTTTGTACTTCTCTTTTTCCGCTGAAATATTTTACAAGAATATTTTTAAATATCGGGTCTGCACTTGGAACCTCATTAAATAATGTCATTGATGAAAAAAGTTTTTTATCGTCCGGGGGCCGGAAAATTTCATGTGCGTTGTTAGATGCTTGTTGTAGCAGTACATCACAAATACGAATGAGACGGACACCTAACAAGGGATGATTTAAATATAGTTCAGCTTCCTGCAAATTTTTTATTGCATAGTAAATAGATGTCTGACTTTGGCCAAGACCAGATATTTGAGGAAAGATAAACCACATCCAATGAGTTTGTTTTCGTCCCTGCTCAATTTCTGAGTAGGCTTTCTCGTACACATTTTCCTGTGCATCCACGAATCGCTGTAAGTGATAATCGGGTTTCATATAAAAAATAAGCAAGCCTGATGGCTTGCTTGGCATTTAAAATACTTTGCGATGCTTTAAGCCCTTCTGATCACCTTTAGCAGGAATAGGACGATGGCGATAACCAGAAGAACATGTATAATACCTCCAGCTGCATAACCAAAAAATCCGATTGCCCAGATGATGACCAAAATAACTGCGATTACATACAATAAGTTTCCCATGACTGTTGATTCTAATGATTTATAATGTTGTTAGAAGTCAGGATACCTATATATATTTTCATGCCAGGACAGACCTATTCGGATTGTTTTAGTTTTCTATTTTTAAGTTTCCTTTCCGGGATTGATAATTTTTCGTTTTTGGTGCTTTTTGCCGGATATCCGGGTTGTTCGTCAGTATTATCGGGCGTAAAACTACCTTGCGGATTAGCCGGATTTTTTTCGTTATAGCCCTTACGCCCTGATGTAGATTTTGCCATTTTTTTCGGTTTTATCATCTGCTAAAAATCCATGCCTGAAAGAAGGAGGGGAGTATGAAAAAGAAACGGTTCTGAAATCCTGAGCTAACTTATCACAATTTAAGCGCTTGCTTTAAGAAACAGGCGTTTTTAATGGCGTATCCACGAATATCATTGTTGAAAAACATCCATACCCGGTGGCCTGCCGCTGTCCAGGCCTGGCATTTGTCGGCGTAAAGTTTCAGTACATCTGGTTCGTAGCTGGTTCCATAGGATCCATCCGGGCCGTGAAAACGGACATAAATATCTTTTGCTGTAAAAAATTCGGCCATCGGAAACCGGCCTCCTGAATCTGCAATGACAAAACTAATTTTATAACGGGTCAATAGTTTGATGACTTCCGGCTCAAGCCAGGATTTATGCCTGCTTTCCAAAGCAAATTTATAAAACGGGTAATCTCTTTTCAATATTTGGAAAAACGTTTCGGTGCGCTCTTTATGAAACCCTAATTGGGGAGGTAATTGTATTAAAACCGGTCCCATCATTGTTTTCATGGGCTCGAAAATGCCAAAAAACCTAGACAGCGGTTCTTCCGGATCATTTAGTTTTTTCATTTGTGTTAGGTAGCGGCTCATTTTGGGACAGAATTTAAACTCCTTCGGTACGGAATGGATCCAGTGATCGATGGTATCGGGTTGAGGTAGCCGGTAAAAACTTGTGTTTATTTCTGTGCAATCAAACTGTGTGGATAGATGATGGAGATATTTTGTTGGTTTCATCTTTTCGGGGTAGAAAATGTCTTTCCAATGTTTATAACTCCAACCGGAAGTGCCTATATAAATTTTTTGCTCTGCCATTAGGGGAGGTAATAAATAATGGTGCCTTTGGATCCAATACCCGGTGGCATGTATATTGTATTTTCCAGTGAAAAAAGGTTATGGTTGCATACAGAACCCGGCTTTTTTCTTCATTTTGGGCAACTTCTGTCATGACGTTATTTGGGTATATCTATTCTTCTGTATCGGGTAGAAATTTAAAGGAACCAAAACTGCTGGGGAAGTTAATTAAACGTGCAATCCCAAATATTAGAAAAAAAAGCGCTCGGTTATCCGGTTGGGGCGTGCATTATGCGGTTGGGCTGTTATTTACAGAGATGTATGCAAAGTTTTGGGGACGCGTACCAGTTGAAAGTAGATTAAAATCGGGTTTTATATTTGGAGCTATTGGGGGTTTAGCGGCTATATTAATCTGGCGTATAACTTTTGCTTTTCATCCCGATCCCCCTTCTGTTGATTTTTCCAGGTTCGCCATCAATCTTTTTATCGGTCATATTTTGTTCGGGATCGTGACGGCCTTTACCATGGAATCTTCGAATAGACGCAAAAAGGCTAAGTAGAAAATTGCCGTAACAGGTTTAGAGGGCAACCCTGAGGCTGAACCTAATGGATGATAGGCCTTCCCTAACATCGTGTAATCATTGCCACAAATTTTAGGGGGTGGGACGTTGGCATGGTATAATTATCCCCGGTATCCGGCCGGGACTGGATGGGACTTTCGCTAATTTCCCTTTTAAATTCTTTTCCGTTCAAGACTGCATATTTATAATCGTACTGGCATTCGTATTGAACAGCATTTTCAAACAATAAATATATTTTTATGGAAACGAAAAAATTTCAAAATCAGAACACGATACCTGGCTTACAAGGTGATCGCAGTAGTGGTGGTTCCGTCAGCAGCCAAAATGATAGCGGTGATGTGCTAACAGGCGAAGAAGCAGACCAAAATGAAGGAGACGAGGAGGATTCGGATATGGAAGAAGAATTTAGTACAGAAGGTGAGGAAATGGAAGGGGACGATTTAATTGAGAATACCAATGACGCAGGAGAAATGGAAGACGTTAACGTTGAAGAAGATGAATTGACGGAGGGTGATGAAGATCTGGAGGGTGAAGATGTTGAAGAGGATGGCGACCAGGTATAAGGAGATGGTTCAAATAAAAAAATGGTCTTAAAACACTATTTGTATTCCTGCTGTCTACTCGTGTATTACTTATCAGTACCAGCTTGGGAAGGGAGGAACTGTTATTGATCGTAAAACAATTTAAAATTTATTTTATGGAAGACATATTAAGTAATTCTAAGAAAGAAGGGCCGGTAGCCAAAGCTATCGAAAGCCAAACATCCAAACTGCCATCGGATTTGTTTCTTTGGTCAGCGCTCGGATCGATGGGTATATCCCTTGCGTTGAAGATTATGGGAAAAAAACATGAGGCTCTGTTTGTTGGTCAGTGGGCAGCACCGTTTTTAATATTAGGGCTTTATAATAAACTGGTCAAAGTTGAAGGGCACGATAAGGAAGATAAAGAATAGTGGGAACGAAAAATTACATCATAAAAGGGCCGGTACCGGCCCTTTTCTTATTAAGCGATGGCTGTTTCCAGATAGGCTGGTGTTGAAAAACCGGCTTTATAATCTTTCTTATAATTCTCAAAATCACCTTTAAAGACAGGTACATATCGAATAGCATAGGCAATGACTGCTGACTGCCATTTTTTATCTGATCCAAACAGCATTAAATCTTCTGGGGTAGATGTCCCGAACCTGCCTGCACTTCGTAGTTGTGCCGAGGCAGTAAGTACGGCCATTTCCATAATAACACGGCACATATTTCTGTAATCTTTTTTAACCATTTTAAAGTTAATTTTATCCTTTGTTGGTTGAATTTCTTCAACCATATAATGGTCATTCTCATACAAGGTCGTGCTGAGCAAAGCAGGTGACCGGTTCTGCATGATTTTTTGAATGGTTACCACACGTTCGGCTTCATTTTGCCATTCCGGTTGACGGAACTGGATAAATTGTTGTACGCAGGAAGGCGAAGACTGTTTCATATCTAAGAGCAAATATTTTTCACCGGTCTCATTCAATGATTTTAAAAGTATAGCGTATCGTTTAACCCCCAGGCTCCCGGTCCCTGCCAGGCGAAATACAGCGTCTATTGCTTTATAGTTATAAGGGCTGGCATCATCGGTTTTTAGCCATTCATTAATATGGACCATCAATTCCGATTTTTCCTGTCCGGGAAGTTCGATATGGCGGGGATCATCCAGCAACAATTCAAGTTTATCCTTGTGTCCGGTCGTTTTCCTGTCCAATATTTCTTTTTGTTTTCTCTTGCTTACTGCATTTAGAAATTCTTTGACAATGCCCTTGGCTGTTCTGGGCTCTATATAGTCGGCTTTTCCTTTGCGTAATGCCTCACCATATGTTTTTAGGAAAAGCTCGGCCATATGAATGGCTTTTTTTTCTTCGATATCGAGCGATTCGAAAGCAATGAAAATACTGGTAACCATGCGATATATTTCCCAAATGACAGGCGCTGCCAGGGCTTCGTCAAAATCATTCAGATCGAAATATACCTGGCGGTTATCACCTTTAAAGCTGCCGAAATTTTCAAGGTGGAGATCACCACAAATCAGTCCTGTCGGAGACCAAGGAATGTTTTCCTGATTGGCGAGATCTTCATAGAATATATGATTGGTGCCACGGAAAAATCGGAATAGGTTTTCTGCCATGGCGTCATATTTCAAAGAAACAGAAGGCTCGGACCTTGTCTCATTAAACTGAAGAATCCGGGACGTAATGTTTTCCATATATCATAGTTCGAAATGAAAAAATAATAAAGTGTTTTCTTTTACAGTTAGCAAAAAAAGTCAGATCCTCTATGATAGAGGACCTGACTTAGTTCAATAGCACACAAATAATCAATCAAGCATTTAAAAATCTGAGGTTTTCCCTTAATCAACTTCTTCTTCTTCTGCAGCTTCATAATTGACGCTGTCTTCGGCTACAGTAGTTAAAAGTTTATCTGCTGTTTTTTCTTCTTCCAGTGTTTGTTCGAGCAATTCAGCGACATCATCGCGACCAAGATTTCTTGCCAGCTGCGCAAGACCGCCATAGGTTGAAATCTCGTAATGTTCCACCTTTTGGCCTGCGAGTATCAGACCGACATCACGGGTCGCTGTTCCGGCTTCTGTTTCTTCAACGATTCCGTCGCCTTCTTTTGTTATACCTTCCATAGCTTCACATTTTTTAGCCTGGGGTTTTTCTTCCAATAATTCAAAGACCTGTTCAAGGCGCTCTACATGAACTTTAGTTTCTTCCAAGTGATTGGTGAATGCTTCTTTAAGTTCGGCGCTTGTTGCCGCCTTCGCCATTTTGGGAAGTGTTTTTACCAGGTGTTTTTCAGCCCAGTAAATATCTTTTATTTCATCTTTAAAGAACTCTTCAAGCATACCGTCTTTTTGGGTTTCACTAGCAGATGTAGATTTCGACTTTGTTGCGCTTGAGGATCTGGCAGGCGAACTTTTGCTGCCGGTTGTTTTTGTTTTCATCTTTTTATTTTTTGTTTATGTCTTTTTAAATTCTCTTATATAACCGTGCCAGTTTTCACGCGACAGAATGCCAGGTATGATTGGAACGAGCTTTGAATAATTCTTTAGGGGTGCGTTATATTATATATTGAAAATGAACATACTCCTTCAGTCGGGGGTGAAATCCCAGTGAGAAATTGAGTAAAGGGGAAAGGGAAAATTGTGGAGTTTGATCCACATTTTTTCTAATAAAATTTTAAAAAATTACAAAAAAAATTGAATGACGATGAAAAATGATTTGATGTGTTTTTCGCATCTGAGGTGGAATTTTGTGTATCAGCGACCACAACATTTAATGACCCGGGCCGCTAAAAAGGCCAGGGTATTTTATTTCGAAGAACCGGTGTATACATCGTTCCCGGATAAACTAAAAATCCATGTTGATCCGGTCTGCCAGGTGACGGTCGTAACGCCGGAATTGGAAGAAGGACAAAGTTATATTAGAGACGGTATCGAGCTTTCGGTTGAAAATCGTATTTCCAGACTCCTTGACCAGCTTATTCAAATGTATCATATCAGAGACTTCGTCGCCTGGTATTACGCACCTATGGCATTGGCATTTACGCAACATCTTACGCCAAGGGGGATTGTTTACGATTGTATGGACGAATTATCTGCTTTCAAGTTTGCGCCGGCAGAACTGGTGACGCTGGAGAGAAAACTCATTAATAGGGCGGGCCTCGTCTTTACTGGAGGGCACCGGCTTTATGAGGCTAAAAAGAGTTTACATCACAACATCCATCCTTTTCCCAGTGCGATTGACAAACAATTTTTTTTTCCTGCGCGTACGAAAATGGCAGAGAAGTCAGATCAAAAGAATATACCGCATCCGCGGCTAGGATTTTTTGGAGTAATTGACGAACGGTTTGACATTGAGCTGGTTCGTCAGGTGGCCGAATTGAAGCCTGACTGGCAGTTTATATTCATCGGTCCCGTGGTGAAAATCGATCCTGCCTCCTTACCTTATCATAAAAATATTCACTATCTGGGCATGAAAGAGTATAAAGAATTACCGGCATACATTTCCGGCTGGGATCTTTGCATTATGCCTTTCGCTATTAATGAATCTACGGAGTTTATCAGTCCGACGAAGACCCCTGAATTTTTAGCAGCAGGCAAGCGTGTGATATCAACTCCAATTCATGATGTTGTTCATCCCTATGGTGTGGATGGATTGGTGGGTATTGCAGACAGTGCGGAAAGTTTTGTGGAAATAGGAGAACATGATCTGGCCCACAAAAGAGATGAGCTATGGCTGGGGAAAGTAGATCAGTTTTTAAGTGCTATTTCGTGGGATAAAACCTGGGCAAGCATGGAGGAAAAAATCGATCAGTTAATTGGATGCAATCCACTAAATTTATTAAGGGGAAGCGACCATGGTGATACACAGGGGCAAGGGAAAAACAATCATACTTCATGGGATCGACAAGAAATTGAGAGGGCGGATAAAATAAATCAATCCGTTGTAGCCTAACGACACTTTAAAAGTACTTATGGACGGTAACTCGTTTATGTTTGCGACAGGAATAGAAAATAGTTATCCGAATATTATCCTGCCAGATGGAAGTAGAAAAAGAGTGGATGAAATGGAGAAGACCGGTCATTACGAACACTGGGAAACTGACTTTGGATTGGTCAAGGAAATGGGGATCAAATACCTTCGTTACGGGCCTCCTTATTACCGAACTCATCCGGCACCAGGAAAGTACGATTGGGACTTTACAGATATTACATTTAATCGTCTGAAAGAGCTCGACATTTTGCCGTTGGTGGATCTATGTCATTTCGGTATCCCGGACTGGATGGGTGATTTTCAAAATCCAGCATTTCCCATTTATTTCGCTGAATACGCAAGTTCTTTTGCCAAGCGGTTTCCGTATCTAAAGTTTTATACGCCGGTAAATGAAATTTTCATTGCTGCTATGTTCTCCGGACAATATGGGTGGTGGAATGAATGCCTCCGATCCGACAAGACCTTCGTTAATGCACTAAAGAATATTTGCAAAGCCAATGTCATGGCGATGCATGCTATACTCGAAGTTCAACCGGAAGCTTGTTTTATACAAAGTGAATCTTCGGAATATTTTCATGCAGTAGAACCCGAAGCTTTACCCCTCGCGCGTTTTCTAAATCAAAAGCGGTTCTTGTCACTGGACCTCACATACGGATACCCAATACAGGTGGCGATGTATGAATACCTACAGGATAATGGAATGACGAAGGCGGAATATCAATGGTTTGTTGATCATCAGGTAAAAGCACGGTGCATCATGGGGAATGACTATTATGTAACCAATGAACATTTGGTGCATCCGGATGGAAGTACGCAGGCTTCAGGAGAAATATTTGGATATTATGTGATTACGCAACAATACTATAGGCGATATAAGCTTCCAATCATGCATACGGAAACAAATATAAAAATGCCGGCTTGTTCCGAATGGCTGATTAAACAGTGGGCCAACCTACACCGGTTAAAACAGGATGGAGTGCCCATTATTGGGTTTACCTGGTATAGTCTGCTTCATCAAGTTGATTGGGATTCAGCGTTGAGAGATGATAAAGGAAACATAAATGAACTGGGTCTCTACGATCTTGATCGAAAAATAATGCCTGTGGGTAAGGATTATAAAGAGCTAATACAAAAGTGGCTACCCGTATTAAATGAAGAAGATTTTGGAATGCATTTTACCGCGTAAATATCTCATTGCTACGGATGATGTTCGCCGTAAATAAATTAAATAAATCAAAAGCCCCAATTCTCGCCAGTGGTTTTTCATCCCCTGTTTTCCTGGGTGTCTCCTGAAAACAAGTAAGCGAGTAAGAATCAGCAACCCTGGTTACTTCGACTTTCAGGCTTTCCTTTTTGGTAAGTTCCATATTTAGTTTTTAAATGGATAATAGCGTTATTAATGAAATTATAGTGCCATTCTATCACCAATAACTTTTTTAGTTTGGAACACCTATTGCCTTATATAAAATACTCTTTGATTTCAACAATATAAGGCATGGGATTAAGGCTCGTATGGAATGGCAGGATGGAATAGAAAAGGTTTTCAAGTTAAATTTTGTAGAAAAATGTACTCAGAGTATGCCCTATAAAAGGGGTAGTGATTCGGTTTTTAACTTTAAAACACTCAAACTATGTATGATTATTTAATCGTAGGGGCCGGACTTTCCGGCGCAGTGCTCGCAGAACGACTGGCAAATAAGGAAGGCAAGAAAGTCCTCATTGTTGACAAGCGAAGTCATATCGGAGGTAATACATTTGATTATTTTAATTCTGATGGTGTATTGGTCCATAAATATGGACCGCATATTTTCCATACTAATTCGCAGGATGTATTCAACTACCTCGGAAAGTTCACTGAGTGGCGGCCCTATGAGCATCGGGTGCTGGCCAGTGTTGATGGGATGCTGGTACCTATTCCCATTAATATGAACACCATCAATTCGCTCTATGGCTTAAATCTGTCTTCTGATGAAGTATCGAAATTTCTGAAAGAGAAAGCTGAAAAAAAAGATCGTGTTGTCACATCAGAGGATGTTGTTTTGAGTCACGTCGGAAAGGATCTCTACGAAAAATTTTTCAAAGGTTATACAAAAAAACAATGGGGCATGGATCCAAGTGAATTGGATGCATCTGTAGCTGCCCGTATCCCAACCCGCAGTAATAAAGATAACCGCTATTTTACAGATACCTACCAGGCGATGCCTTTGAACGGATACACAAAAATGTTTGAAAATATGTTGAGCCATCCGAATATTTCGGTCATGCTCAACACGGATTATAAAGGCCTTGAAAAATGGATTCCCTTTAAAAAAATGATTTATACCGGGCCTATAGATTATTTTTTCAACCATTGTTACGGATACCTTCCTTACCGCTCCATTGAATTTAAGTTTCAAACATTTGAGCAGGATATTTATCAACCAACCGGAACAGTTAATTATCCCAATGACCAAGCCTATACCCGCATTACTGAATTTAAATACCTGACCGGCCAGAGGCACGCTAAAACGACGGTAGTTTTTGAATATCCAAAAGCCGAGGGAGACCCATATTATCCTGTTCCCAAGCCGGAAAATGCTGAGTTATATAAGAAGTATCAGCTTTTAGCCCAAACGACCCCTGATGTTTATTTTTCAGGCAGGCTGGCGACTTACAAATACTACAATATGGACCAGGTAGTGGCACAGTCGCTAACACTATTTAAAAAAATTCAAGCGGAAACACGGGCAAGTACAAACGGACAGAAAATTTCTGTTTTTCAATAACACGGAAAAATCGTAATTGAAAAATCCGCGCTATGGATAATAAGACAGTTAATAAAATACCGGAGGTTTGGGGTGGAATCGAATGCACGATCAATAGGGTAGGTGACCAATTCAAGGATCAACTTGAATATAGTGGACATTATAACCGTATCGGAGATTTGGAAGTCATTGGCCAACTTGGGATCAAGGCGATTCGCTACCCGGTACTTTGGGAAAAACACCAGCCGCAAAAAAACCAGAACATCAATTGGAACTGGACAGACGGACAACTTGAATACCTCCGTTACGCTGGTATGTCGCCGATTGCTGGCCTGCTACACCACGGCAGCGGACCTATGTTTACAAATCTGCTGGATCCAGAATTTCCTTACCTACTGGCATCCTATGCTTATGAGGTAGCCAGTCGCTACCCGTGGTTGGAATATTATACTCCGGTGAATGAGCCACTAACGACCGCCCGTTTCAGCGGACTTTACGGACTTTGGTATCCGCATCATCATAGTGAAAGGTCCTTTTATAAAATGTTGATTAATCAGTTAAAGGGTACGGTGCTCGCTATGGAAGCCATTCGGTCAGTTAATCCTGCAGCAAAACTTGTTCAAACTGAAGACCTCGGAAAAACACATAGTACGCCTGCGCTGGCCTACCAGGCAAATTTTGAAAATGTGCGCCGATTACTGACTTTCGATATTTTAACTGGTAAACTTACATCTGGTCATCCCCACTACGAGTATATACTAGGATGTGGGATCTCTAAAGAAGATTTGGCTTTCTTTGAAAGCCACCAGATCCGGCCTAACATTTTGGGCTTGAACTACTATATTACCTCCGAGCGCTGGATCGATGAATCGCTGGAAAAATATCACCCGGTAACTCATGGTGGAAACGGACAGCATCAGTATGCTGATACAGAAATTGTTCGGGTCAATAACCGGAAGCGTGATGGATTGAAAAAACTAACATTAGATATTTGGGAGCGCTATCACATCCCGTTGGCCATCACTGAAGCCCATTTACACTGTACCAGGGAAGAGCAGTTACGATGGTTTAAAGAAATCTGGGATAATGCGACCGTTCTTGTCAAAGAGGGTGTCAATCTTAAAGCAGTTACTGCCTGGGCATTGCTCGGGTCATTTGATTGGGATACGTTGCTTACAAAAACAGGAACTCAGTATGAATCTGGTGTTTTCGACATTAAAACACTTCAGGGCCAGCTAAGGCCGACAGCTTTAGTAAACCTTGTCAAATCCTTAGCGAACGGTGAACAGAAATTCCATCCCGTTTTATCGGAGTCGGGATGGTGGCGGGACGCAGTCCTAGCCACGGACGGGCGGATGCCCACAGTACTGATTGTGGAAGGCGATTCCAGTCAGGAAAATACTTTCGAGTCAAAACCACTATCATCACGACTACAAAAAGCATGTGACGAACGGAGGATTGGAAACCTCGTGGTAAACAATATTGAAGAAATTGATTTAGATGTTTTAAAGCCATGGGCCGTCATTGCTGTTAACGAAATGGGTACTCATATCCCAGCCTATTGTGCTGCACACGAAATTCAGTATGTAACATTCTCTTCAAGCCAGGATCCAGGTTATGGTTTGCAGGTTATAGCTGACCGTAAACATATGACCATTCACCAGATCAATAAAGTGCTTGATTTAATGATCGACGGGGATCAAGGCTATTGGGTTTTCGATTCAGGTGAAATCATCTACAAAGCAGATGATTTTATAAGAAGCCGGTGAATTGTATGATTACAGCAAATGGCCTACTGTTGACCTGTTTCTACAGATAGGCATGGGCAAATTTATTCGTGGCTTAAGATCATCAAATTTGTGACTTAACTCCACATCTTCATTCCTTTTAGGCAGCTACTCTCCTTTGCATGTGGTGGCAAGATTTTGACAACATAAAAATAAAAAAAAGCTATGTTTTATCACGTAAAAGACCTTCAATTCAATGCCAGAGTTTCCAGGCCTGATCCTGCATTTGCCACGCTTTTGCTCGAACAGTTCGGCGGCGCTAATGGCGAGCTGGCAGCTGCCCTTCGTTATTTTGGCCAGGCTTTCGGCGCCAAGAAGCCGTATCCGGATAAATATGATTTGCTGATGGACATCGCCACGGAAGAATTTTCACATTTAGAAATCGTCGGTGCAACGATTCAGATGTTACTCACGGGTGTGAACGGCGATTTGAAAAATGCCGCTGACCAGTCTGAGATCATGCAGTTGTTGGATGGGAAAGCAGCTAAGGAAAATATGATCCACCAGGGAATGGTCGCTCCGCAATTTTTTGTCGGAAGTGGTGGAACGCCAGCTTATACCAACAGCCAGGGAGTGCCCTGGACGGCTGCGTATATCAATGGCGACTGTCAGGGCGATCTGACCGCAGAACTCCGGTCTAATATTGGTGCCGAGTCAAGAGCAAAGATGGTTTATGAATATTTGCTGCAGTTTACCAATGACCCCTATGTTCAGGAAACCCTTAGGTTTTTGATGACCCGCGAGGTGGCTCATTACCAGATGTTTGAAGCCGCTCTGACAACTATTCAACCTAATTTCCCACCGGGGGTTTTACAGAGTGATCCACGTTACAGTAATCTCTATTTCAATATGTCCAGTGGAAATGACTTCCGGGGTCCGTGGAATAGTGGTGAAACAACGGTGCTGGGTGAAACGATCCAGTTTATTGATGATCCGATTAAGCATGTCCTCGATACCAATGGTTTGCTTGACCAGAAAGCTGAAGGCACCGACCGGACCGAAGCGGCCGTACGGAGCATGGATAAGGATTTAAGCCTGAAGAAAAGTAATGAGGTCAATGACGCAACGAAAATGGGAGTTCAGGCATGGAACGATGAAATGGTATTGGTTAATGTTAAAGGGGAGGATGACTCAGATGTGGATGTTGCGACCGGTAAGCCCACCGATATCAAAAAGGCAAATGGTAAATTAAAAATAAGTACGGAAAAAGTGGACGCTAAAAAATCCTCTGCCAGCAAATCAAAGAAATGAGCAGCAGCGTCAATGACAAGCCCATACTGAAATCCACACATCAGGAGAATTTAGAAAATGAGGTAATTATTTCTTATTTCACTGATCCTTTATGCGCCTGGAGTTGGGTTTTTGAAACCGAATGGCAGAAGTTGAAAAGACATTTGGGAGACCGTTTGCATGCAACATATCATATGGCTGGCCTTATCCCGGACTGGAAGTCCTACAATGACTCTGTTAATTCTGTAAGCAGACCTATTCAATTGGGGCCGGTCTGGATGCATATTGCAGAGCTAACAAAAACAAAATTAGACCATACGATTTGGATGCGCAATCCGCCATCATCTTCCTACCCGGCCTGTATTGCATTTAAGTGTGCGGAGTTCCAGTCTAAACAGTTGGCTGATATTTACTTGTTTATACTACGGGAGGCCGCAATGGTTCACGGGCAAAACATCAGCAAGACCGAAGTACTACTCGGTCTTGCTGCTAACCCGGCTTTAGAAATAGAAGGATTTGACAGAATGAAGTTTAAGGAAGATTTATTCAATGGAGCTGGGTTGGAAGCTTTCCGTAACGATTTAAACCTGGTTCAAACGCACCGGATTTCCCGGTTTCCGTCCCTGGTTATACGCAAAAAAGGGCACCCCTCACTGATCATCTCCGGGTATAAAAAATTTGCGGAATTATTAAATATAATTCAGCCCTGATTTTATTTTTGGCACAGCTTTTTATTGGGTTTTTTAGCTGGAAAAGGGGCGATAATACGGCTTTTGCATTCTATAATGTCGCCCTTCACGGTTGTTTTTTTGGTAAGATTAACAGATTCCGTAGAAGTAAATCTTTAGCGGAATCTTTATTACAGGGTAAGGTTTATCCTATTGAAGTTTGAAACATCCGACTAAATAAAACTTAAATCATGCATACGATTATTGAGATTTTCGGACAAGGTAAGGATCTGAATGTTCTTCAGATGACCTGCCGCGGCATCGTCATCTTTCTTGTTGCATGGATCCTTATTCGAATTTCTGGACGCAGATCTTTCGGCCTTCATATGCCGCTGGATAATATCATAACCATAATGCTGGGTGCAGTTTTAAGCAGGGCATTGGTTGGAGCATCTGATTTTCTTTCAGTGATTGTGTCCTGTACGGTAATTGTTCTCCTGCACCGGGGCGTTGCCTGGCTTTTTGTGCATAATCCCAAATTTTCCAAATTCGTCGAGGGAGAAAAGATGATTTTGTTTAACAGCGGTGAATTTATACGCAATAATATGGACAAAGCTCAGGTGTGCCAGGAAGATATTATGCAGGGAGTCCGCAAATCAGCCCTGACAAATGATTTGGACAACATAGAGCAGATTTTTATAGAACGAAATGGAGAAATCTCCTCTATAAAAAAAACATTGTAATGATGACAAAAGCAACATTAGACGCCATTTTACCCAATGCAGGAAAGGGCCGGCGTGGTAAATTGTTGTTATCCAAAAATTGTTATTCGGTTAAGAACGCCATAAAGCTGTATCAGTATTTAAAATTGTCCTTGCTGGATGTCAATAATTGGAGCAGGCATAAATCTGGCATTACTATTCATTCTAAATTGGTTGATAGAGGTGGCCGGCAGGTAGGTCGTATAGCGCAGAATAATGACCGTATAAAAATCCTTCTTCCTCGATGGAAGTCTCTGTTTAAGGTTTATGATTGGTTTGAGGTTCGCAAGATTGAGGAGCGAATGAATGGAAACATAGAATTATTCTTTGTTACGATCGTCCCATCCGGAGATCCGGAAACGGATTTATTAAATACCAATGACGTTTCAAAACAAGAATCAAATGTTACCATTTTTGTTATAAGAGATGAACATAAAGTAGAAATACAAATTCATACTCGAGAGGGTGGTATAGGATTTCAGGGAACAACACTTAAAATCAGAGTAGAAAATTTTATACATTCTTTATTTGTCCAAACTGGTTTTTATAAGAGGCAGTGGGGGAAACTGCTGAAGTCTATTTTAAATGAAGGCACATCTAATTTTACCAATTTAAATTGAATTTATGGCACTCCGTTAGGTGGTCAGATTCGGTGTTACCACGCTCCGCGTTGAACAATTTGAAATTGATATATCTGGCATAATATTTTAATTCAATTTTTAAACCCAATTATAATTTTAAAAAAAGTATATGGAAAAGAAAAAAACTTCTCGTGGCACGTCTCAGGACCGTTCTAAAGTAGCGGCTGGTCAGGATTATGAAGTAAAATATGAAAGTAAAAAATCGGGATCTTCTGTAGATCAGGTAAAAAAAGCAGTTAAAACTGCTGGAAATTCAAGGGCCAAGGTAGAGAAGGAATTGGGAGGTAATAAATCTAGTAAATAGCCGGATAATCTATCTGGGAAGCCTTTTTTCTATTCAGCACTTTTAGGTGGATCTTTTCGTTATGTCTTCGTCAGTTCAAGCTAAAGCTGTCTCAGCAAGTATTTCGATTGTACCAGCCCGCTATAAACGGGACAGTTATAAGGGCTCGGTACTAACGTGCTTGAAGCATTCGCGCTAATTTCAATCAAAAAACCGAAGGGGATCCGCAGCAACTTTATCCTGGCTTACTCTCGCGTAAATCTGTGTTGTCTTAATACTCCGATGCCCTAACATGTTGCTGACGAATCAATGGGGACACCATTATTCAAGGCGAAACTGAGTCAAAAACAGCTTATGTTGTTGAAAATGTACAGGTTATATCCATTTTCCAGACAGTTCTATTCACTTTCCCTGTAAAAATAATATATATTAGCTTTAAAATCGTGGGGAATGTAAATAGAATATTCCCATAAGTTCCTGAAATTCGAATCAGATTGCACTTGAAATCTAGCAATAATTAACAAGCGGATTTGACGTTTCTTTTTACATTCTGTTTTCGCTTTACAGTGAGCCTGTTTATAAATATTTATTGAATAGGAAAATGCTTAACAGCTTTTTGATTTCCGCTAAAGAAACGATTTTATTGTTATTGTTGTGAAGATAAAGTGGGATTAGTTAAAAATAATGTAACTAAAAAAGAGCATTATCAACAAATAGTGTTAGCTTTTTCAGAACACACATTTAGCCCTAAAGAAAAAAAACAATTTTAGACATTGAGAACTGTCTTGGAAACTTATTGCTTATGTCACAATAGATATTAAAGTGCACCATAATCTTTTGCTTGCAGACGACGATATTGACGACTGCATTTTTTTTAAAGAAGCATTGGACGACTTGCCATTTTCGGCAACCCTCTTCACTGTGAGCGATGGCGTTCAGCTTATGAATTATTTATCAGCTAAAACGGACATTCTTCCTGATGCTCTTTTCCTTGACTTGAACATGCCCCGCAAAAGTGGATTTGAATGTTTATCTGAAATTAAATCAGTTGATAAATTGAAAGATATTCCAATATTTATATTCTCCACCTCTCTTGATCCGGACGTTGTGACTTTGCTTTACAATAAAGGAGCAAATTATTATATTCGCAAACCCGGTGTATATAACGAATTGAAAAAAGTCATTTCAGTAGTAATTAGCATTATTTCAAATAATAACTTCCCCAAGCCCACGAGAGATAAATTTATACTTCGTCCATAAGATATTTTTATGAGGATCAAAAATTCTGAATATTACTTTCTCAGAGGCGGAGGCGAAATGGGTGAGCTTATAAGAGCCATGGATTGGAGCAAGACTTCTTTAGGCGATCCTGCAGGCTGGCCTCATAGTCTTCGCACAATGGTTGCAGTTATGCTTGATAACCCTTTTGGGATGTATATAGCGTGGGGCAATGAATATATTCAGTTATACAACGACGGTTATCGTCCCATCCTTGGAGCTACGAAACATCCCCAGGCTTTAGGCATCAAAACAAGTGAAACATTTCCAGAAATATGGCATATTGTTGAACCCATGTTTGATGGAGTAATGAAAGGAGAAGCAGTAGGGGTCACTGATTTTATGTACCTCTTAAACAGAAACGGCTATGAAGAAGAATGTTATTTTGATTTTTCTTATAGTCCGATCCGAATTGACAATGGAGAAGTTGGAGGGGTGTTGGTTACTGTTATAGAGACTACTGAAAAAAAGAGAGCAACAGAAGCATTAAGAGAAAGCAATGCAAGATATATTGGTAATATAATGCATGCCCCGGTTGCCATGTGCATTTTTCGAGGTAATAATTTTGTAGTTGAAATCGCAAATGAACAAATGCTCGCCCTATGGGGTAAGCAGGCAGAGCAAGTAATGAACAAACCCATTTTTGTAGGATTACCGGAAGTAAAAGATCAGGGACTTGAGTCATTACTGGAGAACGTATATAATACAGGTGAAAAATTTGTCGCAAATGAACGCCCGGTCAATTTGCCCCGCAATGGAAAAGTCGAAACCACCTATGTCAACTTTGTGTATGAAGCTCTTAAAGAAGCGGATGGAACTATTTCAGGAATTGTAGCAATAGCAATAGAAGTGACACCACAGGTCATTGCTCGGTCAAAAGTAGAAAACAGTGAACAAAAAGTTCGTGCGCTGGTCGAAAATGCTCCTTTCCCCATTGCTGTTTATGTCGGAAAAGAAATGATCGTTGAACTGGCTAATCAATCCATCATCGATATATGGGGAAAAGGGAATGATGTTATCGGAAAACCTTTTAAAGAAGTGCTTCCGGAATTGGATAATCAGCTTGTGTTTGAACAGATCGAAAAAGTTCTTACCACAGGTGAACCTTTTCATACTGAGAATACACGGCTTGACCTTATTGTTGACAGTAAATTAAGAACTTATTATTTCAATTATAGTTTCACCCCGCTTTATGATACAGCCAGGAATATATATGGCGTAATGAATACCGGAGTTGATCTTACTGATCTGAATGTTGCAAAGAAAAGAATAGAGGAGTCAGATAAACGATTCCGCAGTACAGTGAAACAAGCTCCCGTTGGTATGACCATCTTACGAGGATCGAAATACGTCGTAGAAATGGCAAATGACGCATACTTGCAGTTGGTAGATAAAAAAGAAGAGGAGTTCGTTGGCAAAGCTTTATTTGATGTATTGCCCGAAGTGGAAGAATCTGTTCACTCCTTATTGGATAGTGTGCTAAACACCGGGGTGCCATACCATGGTAACGAAGTTGCTATCCCCGTTAACCGCTATGGAAAGCAGGAAACATACCATTTCGATTTTCTCTATCATCCACTGAAAGATGAGGATGGCAAAATTTCAGGCGTGATTGTAACCGTTACCGAAGTAAGCGAAAAAGTGGAAGCAAGAAAAAAAATCGAAGAAAGCGAGAAAAGATTCCGTTCGCTGGCAGAAAGCCTTCCTCAATTAATTTGGGAAACAGATGAAAAAGGCAATGCGATGTATGCATCGGGCAGATGGAAGGAATATACGGGGATAACACCTGCTGGTGAAGCAGAATGGAAAGCAGTGGTCCACCCGGATGATTTGGAAAAAAACGCCACAACCTGGATGCACAGTTTAGCAACAGGCGAGCTTTACAGGTGTGATGTTCGTTTAAAAAGCAAAGATGGCGATTACAGGTGGCACAGGGTAGTTGGCGATCCTGTATTTGATCAGGAAAGCAAAATAGTAAAATGGGTGGGTGCATTTACCGATATTCATACAGAAAAAGCTTTTACGCAGGAACTGGAAAAGCAAGTGGCAGCGCGTACCAAAGAACTTGAGGATACTAACCTTCAACTTGGGAAAATGAATAAAGAACTTAAGACTTTTGCTTACATATCAAGTCATGACTTACAAGAACCATTAAGAAAAATTCAAACATTCTCCACACAAATAGTAGAAAAAGAATCTCAAAATTTATCTGAAGAAGGAAAAGATAAATTCCGGAGAATGGGAAATGCCGCTAATAGGATGCAAACGCTTATCGACGATCTTCTTGCGTACTCTAGGACTACTACACAGGAAAGAAAATTTGAAAAAGCAGACCTTAGTGCAATTGTTGAGGAAATAAAAGATGATTTAAAAGAGGAGCTTCAACAAAAACATGCAACTATCGAGAACAACGAGATGTGCGAAGCTAAAATTATCCCCTTCCAATTCAGGCAGCTCCTGCTTAACCTCATAAATAATTCACTTAAATTTTCTAATCCAAAAAAGAACCCGCACATTGAAATAAAAAGCGAAATAGCCGAAGGGATAAAATTCAACAACAAAAAACTTGCTAAGGACGTGAAATATTGCCATATAAGATTTTCTGATAATGGCATTGGGTTCGAACAGCAATACAGCGAAAAAATATTTGAACTATTTCAACGCCTAAATGGTAAAAGCGAATATGCTGGAACAGGCATTGGGCTCTCCATTGTTAAAAGGATTGTGGAAAACCACAATGGGGTCATCACTGCCAGTGGAGAATTAGACAAAGGTGCTACATTTGATATTTATATTCCAGCAACATGACTACGGATAAACTCGAAAAGCCCTTTTACCAGAAAACTTTATTTTCTTTAGGCAAAAGGGATCATGTGAGACTGATAAGTGTTATGTCACTCTTAATTTATCAGCAATGCAAAGCCCCGAATTACAGTTACAAATTGCCGATTTAGAAAAACAGCTTTCCCATTTTCAAACGCAGCTTGATCAAGCTTTTGAAGACAACGCTGAACTAGCAAAAACAAAGGCTATTTATCATGAAATGAAAAAAATATCCGAAAAATTGGCCAAATTCAAAGATCCGAAAAATTTGGAATGAAAAGAGTTTTTTATTGAAAACAATATCTTCAACATCCGAATATGCAGGCTTATGTTAAATTGGTCAATTTAGAAAAAAGTATTATTTAAAGGCTTGCGCTAGAGGTTTTATTTTTTAAATATTTAAATTCAAAAAACTTTACAATATACCAAGTAGCTAAGGCAGCAGCAATATGTTTCAATGAATGGCCGCTTATAATATTTGTGTATATATAAATACTCTTATCGAAAATTTCCAAGAGTTTGGCGATAATATACCAACCAAATACCCAACCCAGCAGAAACAGTCCTTTATTCTTATAAGGATTTTTGAATAGTAAAAAAATCAAGGGTATGATTATGATTGGGAAATATTGAATAAATGCATAAAATCGTAAATCGCCCCTTCCTTTCAATTCCGAATAATGCCAATAAATAACGCTGCTGATACCTATCATTAGTAATGGTATTAGCAGAAGGGTGCCTGTTTTCATATTTATCCATGTGGTTATGACAAATGAGAAGAAAGCCATAAATACCAGAGTCATGGGAATACGATCGTACACTAACGAATTGTTATCGGGTCTATAATGATAAAATGCCGAGCCAAAAGCTGTTAGAAAGATGCCCAAGAATAATATCGAATACATATAAAGAATGGATGAAGGCGCCTTTGATGATTTTACTTTCAATAGTCCGTATGCTCCAACAAATAAAAAAGGCAAATTGCTTACCACATTGAAAAAGTTGGGAATACCTGCAATCTTTCTTTGATCGGCAAATTGATGATAGGCTGAATCCTGCGGATTCGGCTTAAACATGAGCGTAATAATAATTGAAGACAAAGTGCAAAACAACAATAGCCAGGCTTTCTTATTTGTTGTCATATCGGTCATTTAGAAAAATGCAGGCGCACAATGTTTAATAATCATTTTGACTTCTAAGGGGATTCGGAGACTTAAAATAGAAGAATTAGCTATTGGGTGATTTCCCCCAAACACATAGGAAGTTTTCGATTTCAAAGGGCTCAAGGTTTTGCAGGGGCTTAGGTGTAGAAGTTAAGAGTTGATCTGACAATTGGGATTAAATTTAAGTAACCACACTTATTTAAAAACCCAAAATGTCAGATCATGAACTCAGAAACTAAGTTAATCAAATCCCGCGTTGGCCTCCTCAATTTAGCTGAACAATTAAACAATGTGACCCGTGCCTGCAAACTCATGGGCACCAGCCGGGATAGCTTTTACCGCATTAAAGAGCTCTATAACACCGGTGGAGAGGATGCGCTGAGGGAAATCAGCCGTCGTAAACCCATTCCCAAAAACAGGGTTGAATCCGATGTCGAAGAGGCAGTCGTAAAGATGGCCTTTGAGTTTCCGGCCTACGGACAATCCCGCGCCTGTAACGAGCTTCGTAAGAAAGGTATTTTCATTTCAGCAGCTGGTGTTCGTTGTGTTTGGCAGCGCCACAATTTGGAAGTCTTTGAGAAGCGTTTAAAGGCTTTGGAAGAGCGTGTTGCCCAAGACGGCCTGATCCTCACCGAAGCCCAGATTATTGCGATGGAACGCAAGAGAGAAAAGCAGGAAGCCTTTGGGGAAATTGAAACGGAACATCCCGGCTACCTGGTAGCCCAGGATACATATTATGTCGGAACGATCAAAGGCGTGGGACGCATTTATCAGCAAACAGTTATCGATACGTATAGCCGCGTAGCCTTTGCAAAACTCTACACCAGCAAGCATGCTATTACTTCCGCAGATGTCCTCAACGACCGCGTAATACCTTTCTTTGATCAGTATGAAATACCTGTTTTAAGAATGCTTACCGACCGGGGAACAGAGTTCAATGGCAGACCAGAAAACCATGAATATGAACTGTATCTGCAACTCGAAGAAATCGACCACAGCAGGACGAAGGTGCGTCATCCCCAAAGCAACGGGATCTGCGAGCGATTGCACCGGACGATGCAAGATGAGTTTTACGCTGTTACATTCCGCAGAAAGCTTTATCAAGACTTGGAATCTCTGCAATTAGATCTTGATGAATGGATGGTGCATTACAATCAGGAGCGCACTCACAGTGGGCGATATTGTTTTGGCAAAACCCCTTTCGAGACTTTTCTCGAATCTCTTACCTTAGCCAAAGACAAGCAGCTGAACCAAACCTCAACCGCCGCTTAACTATTTAATCCAAACCCTTTTGAAAATTGAAATAAAAAATCCTCAACTGTCGGATCAACTACTAACTATTACAGCTTAGGAAATATTTTAACCTGGAGTGATCGACTAGTCATTCGTTTAGCTGGATATATCTTTCTAACTCCCTTAATGACACCAGCCTGGACAAATACAGCTTGTGGGCTAAAGGACCTGCCTCGATTGAACGCAATTCGTAGAGCGGTATCGTAACTCCAGAGATCTCCTAAGCCTCTGTTATCTTCTTTTATTACTTCAGTAACTACAAAAATATCGGCGAAAGATTTGGCTCTTTTTATCTCCGATGTATAATTCTTGATGATTTTAGCACTCTGCCGTAATCGCTTCTTTCCAATTCTTCTTTGATGGGGATTTATCTTGCCTTCCGGATCAGCTGCCGATGCTGCATACTCAATAGCCTGGATTAAAGACAGGCTTTGATAAAATCGCTCAATTGTCTGCAATCGGCGAAATGCATTTTCCTTATAATTTGCTATATCCCTTCGAAGATTCATGAGTTAGGTAATAACTCCTGACTAATTGTGATTGTCAAAAGCCAGTACTTTATATTTTAAACTATTGTACTCTGTCTCAGTTAGAATACCCTTTTGTTTTAGCTCGAAAAGTTTTTCAATTTCTGTCCCAGCAGAAATATGAGTCAAGTTTTTATTTTCATGAGAAAATAAGTTTGCCATTACTAACGTCTGTTCCTTCCAGCCGGATTTTCGATATTCTTCCTGCATGGTCGTAATCGTTTCCTTCAATAGTTGCGGATGTTCAACATTATAATAAATCGTTGCTCCATGTTGAGCGGCGGTTTGAATGACAACATTTCCAAAACCAAATAACCTTCCCCAAATATTCTGGCTATAGGAGACGTTGTTGATTTTATCCAATGGGCATTCCATTGTGATCCTCGTAAATATGCCTGTTTCTTCTATCACGCGGAGGTTGGATACGATCCAGGTATTATAATTGCGCTCCAATATTTTATAGAATAGAAAGCATAACGTTGATAAAGCCAGGTAGGTAAGGTATCTATTTAAGAAAGAAATCTTTAAAGCAAATACTGTCGCCACAATCATCAAACAAATCGGGTAGATCAAAATAGGCAGCCAATGTTTTTTGGTCAACAGCATGATTTCTTCGTCGGTCTTCAATTTGGTTCTCATACAAAATGCTTTACAATGTTTAAAATCAACACGGGAAAGAATTTACCTGTAAGATACTAAATAAATTAGTAATATTGGCAGAATAATCCACCCTAATTTGCCTTTTTATAAAATAACAGTAAGTATTAAAAAGAGTGATCAGCCTGCACAAAAACAGGCTATTTCTGTGGTCAGGGATTATGAAGAATCGGATCTGGATCGGGTATGGCATGCGGTTCATGTGAAATGTGAAGAAAAATGGGGCCGGAAGTTAATTTCTTTCGACTGCGTACGAATTTCCAAGCGTTCTCCGGACTATCTCAAATATGTTAAAGACAGGCAACAAAAGAAGTTCGATAACTATGATGATATCCTTTCCCCGGTATATATACCTAAAGACTCCAAAGCCAATTCCGAACCGAAACGCCCTCAATCTGTAAACGGAAAGTACAGGAATCAAAAAGACTAATTCTTATGATTTCATAATTAATTCTTGCGGATGACCAGTAGGGATTTATCAGGGTTCAGGACGATTTTGTCAAATTCAGCCGTAATCAGGTTCTCCACATCAGTTTTGATCTGGGTGTAACAAATCTGAACCATACGGCTATCTACTTCCCTCACTTTTGGCAGGGGTTTGTATTTTTCGGTCTCCACCTTCAAGGCCTTATGGTCATTCTTAACCCGGTTATGGAAAGCCTTTAACTGGATTGGGCAGTCCGGATCATCTGAAACCATCCCCACGAATTCCCCTGAACTTAAAGCCGCGATTTTAGAAGCCGGGATGGCCAAATCAAGCTGTAATGAGCGATTTACGGAGGTGTCCGAGCTGTTGATAGAAAGACTCGACTTGTCCTGTAAGATCTTCCCAAAACGCTCAGAAAGCTGTTTGGCGGTTTCTCCGGAAACCTGACCCGAGATAATGTTCCCGGTAATATTCATGATGACATCGGCCATGTCCTTTCCGTAGTCCTTTTTCAACTGGCTGAAGTCCTGGATCCCCAGACAGGTAGCGACCTGGTTACTCCGGGCGGTGGCGACCAGGCTATCAATATTGTTCAGGTAAATGGTGGGGAATTCATCGAAAATTAGGCTGCTTTTCAGTTTGCCTTTCTTGTTCACCAGTTTGATCAGGCGATTGACATAGAGTGAAAGGACGGCCCCGTAGATCTGAATCTTTTGGGGATTGTTGTACGTTAATGTCGTTCTTCTGCTCAAACTTTTTCTAATTAATTAGTTTCATGCCATTTCTTTCTTCCCATAGTTTTTTGATCTTATTAGCAGCTTCTTCTGGCGAAATTCGGATATACTTGTAAAAATCTTTGGTTCTTTTATGGCCACTTATTTTCATAATGAGTTCAACAGGTGTCCCAGCCAAAAATTCGTTTGTACAGAAGGATCTTCTGGCCGTATGCGATGTGATCCAGTCATATTTGGGTTTTATTTATCTCAATGGTTTGATTTTCCTTTTTTAAAGGAAAATTTGATCGGTCTATTTATACCACAAAGTTTGCCGATGGTTTTAATATGTTTGTTGAATTCAGGATTGGTTAATGACGGGATATTATCCTTGAATTGGCGGGTGAAAATAAATTTGGCCTCTTCCCTTAAGGGTATGATTACCCAGTGATCTGATTTCTCTTGTTTTTTATAAAGCATATCCTTTTGTAAATCCTCCGGTTTAAGTGTAGAGAAATCAGAAAATCGAAGTCCGGTTAGGCAGGCCAGAACCAGTAAATCTCGGTATTCTATTAGATGAGGATGATTGGATAGATCAACGGTATACATGCTTGCAATCTCTTCATGGGTGAGGTAGATTGCATCAATTTCTTCCTCAGGTATTTTGAAATCAGATAAATCAATAGACGGAATAATCTTTCTTTTAACCCTGTCTTTGACAAACCCCCTTAGGTGTTTTATTGTTTTGCCGATTGTATTAAGTTTTAAGCCGGTCATTATAGTTGCTCTTCTCATGTGGACATGCTCAAAAGTCAGATAATCGATGAAATCCTCATAAAAACTGAAGTCAAAACTGGCAAATTCGATCTTCTGTTTCCGGTATTTTTCGAAAGCCAAAAGGTGAGATTTTACATTTTTGTATACGGTAACTGTGGCCTTACTAACTTTTCGATCCTTGGATTTAATGTATTCGTCAAACTGGTAATAAATATTTAGTTTATCTTTTTTCTCTTTAATCTTCTTCTCTTGGTCGAATTTAATTTTAATTCCTATGTCACCTAGAGCCACGGATGGTGAGAAATTCGCTTTTACCCAACTTATCCGATCTTCAATTTGCTTCTTTCCTGCGTGATACACCAAATCTTCGACGATTCGCCTTAACCTTAGCAATTCTTCGTTCAACAATACATGGTTGCCATATTCTATGGGAAGTTGATCAGAAATAGCTAATAGTTTCGAAGACCAGAAAAGTGGAGGAATTGAGATCCTAGTATTCAATAGGGTTCGTTGCTTTGCATTAAAACAATATTGAAAAAAGATGGCGCATGTCCCATCTCTGCGGATTTTATTAATGGGACAGATCGGTTTGATAGGTAACAGCATTTTAGTCGATTTTTTAGTCGATTCAATTAACTATTAACCTGAATTAAAGGTCGGAAGAAAAAATGCAGAGAGCTGTTATGAAAGTCTGAAAATCAACCCGCTGAAAGTAAAGATGTGTAAAACAAAAAAAGACTACATTTTCATGTAATCTCTCTTTAGCGGACCGGACGGGACTCGAACCCGCGACCTCTGCCGTGACAGGGCAGCATTCTAACCAACTGAACTACCGATCCTCTTATTTCCCCGGATTTTCATCTGAGGGAGGGCAAAGATATCAGTTTTTCTGATTAAAAATGCAGATGAACTGCTCAAAATCAAGAAAATAATGAGAAACAAGAATTAGAGTTTTAGCGAAGAAGTTTTCAACATTTGTGAATTATAACTTCTTCCTGAACACGGTAAGTTCAGTATAAATGGTATCCGGTGCGTTATTTCCGGGTTTAACCAATCGTGAAATGAGCTTCAGACTATCCTGCGTAATATATACGATATTCAGCGTTCCCTGTACCCTGACCGGTACCCACACCGGCATACCGGGACTGGTTCCGAAATAAACGTTGGGGTAGGTACAGAAATTGGCGAAATAGGAACTGTCGGAGTGCAATATAATGGTGCTGTCGGAAAGCACATATCCATCTGTCTCAGAATTTGCAACAGGGTACTTATAAATATAATTACCGTCCTGACCGAAGGTTACCAGATTTTCCGGATTTGTACTCGAGGCTTCGCTGGCGGCGACTGGAATGTTATTTACTATGATATTGCCGTAACTCCCTGTATAAATCCATGTGTTATGCAACATCCAGCCCAAATCAGGATGATTGTCCGATTTCCCGCAACAGAATAGTAAAAAGAGGCAGGTCAGGGTAGCAAATGTTAACGAGGCTTTTTTCATATGTCTGGCTATATGCTAAGATATAAAACACAACCAACAACTAAAATAGCCTTATAAATCCTTGTTTTTCATCATTAAAGCGCCCAGAATTAAACTTTCCTATATTTTGCGCTTACCTTAAATTTACACCTATATCATTCGCTTATGCCCCTGGATAAAAACCGGCAGTTTCTGGATTTTGAAAAACCGATCAAGGATCTCTTCGACGAGATTGAAAAACTGCGGCAGGCTTCTGAAAAGACCAAGGTTGACCTCTCCGATTCAATTAATAAACTCTATGACCAGGTTACCGAGCGCAGACGCGATATTACGTCCCACCTCACGCCCTGGCAAAAGGTGCAGCTGAGCCGGCATCCCGACCGCCCTTATACCATGAAGTATATCGAGAAGATGTCGGATAATTTTATCGAGCTTTTCGGCGACCGCAACGTGAAGGACGATAAGGCCATGGTCGGCGGATTCGCACAACTCGACGGACAAACCGTGATGTTCATCGGTCAGCAAAAGGGTACCAATACCAAAATGCGACAGATGCGCAATTTCGGTATGGCCAACCCCGAAGGTTACCGCAAGGCTCTTCGCCTCATGCGTCTCGCAGAAAAATTCAACAAACCCATCATCACCCTGATCGATACACCCGGCGCTTTTCCCGGTATGGAAGCCGAAGAACGCGGACAGGGAGAGGCCATCGCACGTAATATTTATGAGATGATCCGCCTCAAGGTTCCCGTCATTTGCGTCATCATCGGCGAGGGCGCTTCCGGCGGTGCACTGGGCATCGGTGTGGGAGACAAAATTTTTATGCTCGAGAATTCATGGTATACCGTGATCTCTCCGGAAAACTGCAGCTCCATTTTATGGCGCAGCTGGGATCAGAAAGAAAAAGCCGCAGAGGAACTCCGGCTTACTCCGGACAATATGTTTGGCTTCGGTCTTATTGACGGCATCGTGCCCGAACCCATCGGCGGTGCGCACTGGGATTATGCAGAAGCAGCGGTTTTGTTAAAGCCAAGACTGATCGAAACAATTAAGGAGTTGCAAAAGCTTTCTCCCGAACAACGGATGAATTACCGCATAGAAAAGTTTAATAAAATGGGATTCTGGGATGAATTGCCCGATCAGCCCGAACTGATCCATCACGGATACCCGGAACCTGAAATCATCGAAACCATACCCGTGACCCATGAGTAGTCTCATTGATATTTTATCCGGAACAGGGGTCGCCCTGGTCACGCCTTTTAAAGCGGATATGTCCATCGACGAACCCGCCCTGGCCCGGGTGATCGAACACGTGATTTCCGGAGGTGTTGAATATATTGTTACGCTCGGCACCACGGGAGAAACACCTACTTTGTCACGGGAAGAAAAAGTCCGCATCGCGCGTTTCACGATTGAAGTCGTAAAGGATCGTGTTCCCGTGGTGATCGGTGCAGGCGGAAGTGATACCCGTGAAGTGATCCGTGAAATTGAAAAACTTCCGACGGATCATGCTGTGGCTATTCTGAGTGCGAGCCCTTATTACAGCAAACCTTCACAGGAAGGCATTTATCAGCATTATAAAGCGATTGCCGAAGCGTCGCCCAAACCCGTTCTACTATATAATGTACCGGGAAGAACCGCAAGAAATGTGAATGCTTCCACGGTATTGCGACTGGCTGAAGTTCCCAATATTGCAGGCATCAAAGAAGCCGGCGGAGATATGGCCCAATGCGCCACGATTCTGCGTGACCGTCCCGCGGATTTCCTCGTGGTCAGCGGAGATGATGCCCTGGCCTTCGCCCAGATTGCCATTGGCATGCAGGGTGTAATCAGCGTAGCGGCCAATAGTTTTCCGCAGGCCTTTTCCAATATGGTACGCGCCGCGCTCGATGGCGATCTGAAAAAAGCAAAGAAAATCAACGACAGTCTGATCGAGGGATACGAATTACTTTTTGTTGAAAATAATCCTGCCGGAGTGAAAGCAGCCATGGCAGAAATGGGATTGCTTGAAAATGAAGTGAGGCTTCCCCTGGTTCCGCTTAGTAAACCTTATCATGATTTAATGCGCAAGTACCTTTTAAGCCTAAAGCCTAAAGCTCAAGGCTTAAAGCATGAGGCCTAAAGCTCAAAGCCTAAAACTCAATCAATAATTAATAATCGATAGTTCTTTTTACCTTTCTTTATTACCAAGACTGCAACTATGGCTTCATCCATTTTCCGGAGAAAATCATTAGATAAGATTATCAGTGATGCGGCAGCGGGTTTGGGAGATGCTCATGAGCACAAGATGCACAAAGTGCTGGGCGTACGTGACCTGACCTTCATGGGTATCGCAGCTGTCATTGGTGCAGGTATTTTTTCTACTATCGGAACAGCGGCTTTTCACGGGGGTCCTGGTGTTATTTTTCTTTTTCTCATCACGGCTGTCACCTGTGGGTTTACCGCACTCTGTTATGCCGAATTCGCCTCACGTGTTCCGGTTGCGGGCAGTGCGTACACTTATTCTTATGTGAGTTTTGGTGAAGTGATCGCCTGGATCATTGGCTGGGCCCTTATTCTGGAGTATGCCATCGGCAATGTAGTGGTGGCCATTTCCTGGAGCGCTTATTTTAATAATATCCTCGAGAATATGGGCATTCATCTGCCCGGCTGGCTGACCATCGGTTATCAGACTGCGAAAATTACTTATCAGACAGCAGTGGAAGCCCATAAGCCGCTCACTGATCTTATTTACCTGCATGCACCGGATATCGGCGGTATTAAATTCATCATCAATCTGCCTGCTTTTGTGATCGTCGTGCTGATCACCATGCTCGCGTATATCGGTATCAACGAAAGCCGCAAGAGCGCCAATTTTATGGTTACGCTTAAACTGGTGGTTTTAGTTTTTATCGCCGTGCTGGGATTCTGGCTGATTTTCTCCACAGGGAAAACCGGAAACTGGAAACCTTTTTTACCTGAGGGAATGGCGGGGGTGATGCAGAGTGTTTCCTCGGTATTTTTTGCCTATATCGGTTTTGATGCCATCTCCACCACGGCGGAAGAATGTACCAATCCGCAGAAAGATCTGCCCAAGGGCATGATGTATTCCCTGTTGATATGTACGGTTATTTATGTAATCACCGCGCTGGTCATCACCGGCCTGGTAAACTATAAAGAATTTGAATTTGTCGCCGATCCGCTGGCCTATGTATTTGACAAGATCAATATGCACAAGATCGGATTCATCATTTCCATAAGTGCGGTAATCGCATCCACTTCGGTCTTGCTTGTTTTTCAGATCGGGCAGCCGAGAATCTGGATGAGTATGAGTCGCGATGGTTTGTTGCCACCGGCTTTTGGAAAAATCAGTCCCCGTTATAAAACACCCGGATTTTCAACCATCATCAGCGGACTATTTGTGGGCTTAACGGTGCTGGTGGTGGATGATAAACTGATGACGGACCTCACGAGTATCGGAACCCTGTTTGCTTTTGTACTGGTTTGCGGAGGGGTTTTGTACCTGCCCCGTATCGTGAAGGAGCCGGGAAAATTTGCCATACCTTATTTCAATGGCAAATGGCTGATTCCTTTATTTTTCGCCATCTTTCTTTTTGCATTCAAAAACCGGGTGTATAATTCATTCTCCAATCTCACCGGGGAATCTTATCAGGAGGTGTTATTCCTGTTGTTTCTCGTCGCGGCCGTATGGATCACGATTCTTACGTTCAGAAGAAATTATTCGGTGATCCCGGTACTCGGCGTTTTATTCTGTTTATATCTCATGATTGAAATTCCCGCCAAGAGCTGGATGGTCTTTTTCGGCTGGATGGCACTGGGACTGTCCATTTATCTTTTGTATGGAAGGAGGAAAAGCAAACTGGCCTGAGGGCCAGTTTGCTTTTCCAGTACAGGATATAGGAGTACAGAAGTACAGAAGTACAGGAGTACAGGAGTACAGGAGTACAGAAGTACAGGAGTACAGGAGTACAGAAGTACAGGAGTACATGGGTGGTTTTAACTGCCACACTACCACACTACTCAGAGCGCAGACTGTCAACCGGATTCGCCGCGGCGGCTTTCATGGCGAGCAGACTAACGGTTACCAGTGCGATGACGAGCGCCGCCAGTCCGGCCACAACAAACACCCACCAGCTCATCGGCAAACGATAGGCATAATCCTGCATCCAGCGGTTCACCGTAAACCAGGCCAGCGGCCAGGCAATCACATTGGCAATAATAACGAGTTTGATAAAATGCCTGGACAGCAGCGCCACGATGCTCGACATGGAAGCACCGAGCACTTTACGTACACCGATTTCCTTGATCCTTCTTTCTGCAGAATAAGAAGCGAGTCCGAATAATCCCAAGCAGGATATGAATATCGCGAGAAAGGCCAGTACGCCCACCATCTGCGTGATCTGGGCATCCGTTTTATATACTTCTTTAAAATGGTCGTCGAGAAACTGGTATTCGAGCGGATGATCCGGGTAAAGAGATTTCCAGGTAGACTGAATCGAAGCCAGCGCCTCGGCCTGTTTTTGCCCCTTGAGTTTAACCGACAGAGTAGAAAATCCCCAGTCCTTCTGACTATACATAAACATGTTTTCAATCTTATAGTGCAGGGAATTAAAATTGAAATTTTTGGCGATACCGACGATGATTTCCAGAGAATCAAATCCCAGGATTTTACCGAGCAGAGAAGAAAGGGGAGCTTTGGGATGATCCTTCAGCAGTTCCCTGGCCAGCCCTTCATTGACGATAATTTCTTTTCCGTTCGCCTGCTTTTCATTGGAGAAATCGCGTCCCTCGGTCAGTTTGATTCCATAGAGTTTTAAATAATCGGGATCCACGATCAGCTGCGTTACAGCGAGATCGCGCGCAGGTCCGTCACCGCGGAAAGTCACACCCGTCTGATCCAGATGACTACCCAGCTGATCCTGCGAAGCGGTAACGCCTGACACATAGGGGCTGGACAATAATTCCTGCTTCAGCAGTTCATATTTTTGCGTGGTCACCCGGTCGAGTGAAATGGTCAGCACCTGATCACGGATAAATCCAGGATCCTGATGCTGCATGTAGTTGAACTGGCGAAAAACAAAAATGGTTGCAATGATGAGGAATATCGCGCTGACAAACTGGCCCACCACCAGAATATTGCGGAAGCCGGAATTTTTATTTCCCGATCCGAGGCCCCCTTTGAGCACTTTGCTGGGTTGAAATGAGGAAAGATAAACAGCAGGATAAAGACCCGAGATGATTCCGACCAACACGGAGCCGGCAAATATTCCTGCCATTAGTCCCGGATGCTGCCATAACAGAGGTTTCAGATTTCTGTCGCTCAGGTTTTCAATAAAGGGCAGGGCCAGAAAAACAAATATCAGGGAAAGCAGGAGTGCTATAAGTGAAAGCATCACCGTTTCTCCCAAAAATTGAAAACCCAGTTGAAAACGTTGTGCGCCGATGGATTTGCGTATGCCGACTTCCTTCGCTCTTTCAGATGACCGTGCCGTAGACAGATTCATGAAATTGATACAGGCAATGGCGAGAACGATAATGGCGATGATGAGAAATATATTGGTATAGTTTTTATCGAATTTCTGGTAGTTGAGATAATCGAGACCGATATCGGCTGCATTCGCATGCACAGCCTGGAAGGGAAGAAGAAACAACTCATAGTATTTCCATCCTTCACCGTCCTTCATATGTCTTTTCAGGTAGTCGGGGAATTTCTTTTCCATCGCCGCCACATTCGTATGAGGTGCCAGCACGAAATATGTATTCAGCCAGTTGCCTCCCCAGTTATTGAGCATCCAGGGCTGAAAGAATGTTTTGAATGAAGTGATGGCGTCGAACTGCAGTTGAGAATTGGAAGGCGCATCTTGGATGATGCCGGTAACGGTAAACGACATGGTGTCACTGGCATAATGCGTAATCGTTTTGCCCATTGGATTTTCATTTCCGAATAATTTACGGGCTGTTGATTCGGTGAGCACGGCACTGTTTGGCTGCTGCAGACAGGTTTGACGGTTTCCTTCGACGAGCGGGAAATCGAAAATGGAGAGAAAAGAAGTATCCACCGCAAACATCTGCGGCAGGTAGATTCTTTTTTCACCGGCGGTGATCTGATATTTATTGTTCCATCGGATGCGGGTAAAATCCAGCACTTCCGGAAACTCCGCTTTGATAGTCTGCCCCATGGGAAACATGGAAAGGGCCACTTTTTGAGAAGAGACCATGCCCGGGAATTTCTGAACTTCATTCAACCGGTAAATATTTTTGGCGTGCATGCTGTCGAAGCTCCTTTCATAATAAACAAACAGCATGATGATGATGCAGGCGGTCATTCCGATGGCCAGTCCGACGATATTGATCGCCGAGTAGAGTTTGTGTTTGGTCAGATTTCGCCACGCAATGGTCAGGTAGTTTTTTAGCATTCTTTACTGTTTTTAAGAATCATTTTTAGTATAGGAGTACAGGAGTATGGGAGTCTGGTCTTTACTCTCATACTCCTGTACTCCTGTACTTCTGTACTCCCATACTAACTAAACGGGTGCCGCTTTCTTAATGACTTCGGAATCAAAATATTAGTCATTTGAAACCGGAAGCCGATTGTGCGGAATCGATACAGGAGGTGCACGAAAAGCTTAAAGCCTTTTTAAGCCTAAAGCTCAAAGCCTAAAACCTTTTTAAGCCTAAAACGTTTTCAAGCCTAAAGCTCAGAGCTTAAAGCCTAAAGTCTTTTAAAGCCTAAAGCTCAAAGCTTAAAGCCTAAAACTGGTGATAGCTTCAATTTCCGGCATTTAGTGAAACAACGTTAATTTTGCAGTTCAACAAATAGAAAGTTTTAGGCTTTGAGCTTTAAAAAGTTTTAGGCTTTAATCTCTGAGCTTTCGGCTTAAAAAAGGTGAAATTTCAAATAGGAGATAAAGTAACGGTGCTTCATTCTAATGAAGAAGCAGAAGTGGTGGAGATGATCAACGATAAAATGGTGCTGGTGAATGTGCGGGGAGTGAAATTTCCGGCCTATATCGACCAGCTCGACTTTCCCTATTTTAAACGTTTCTCGGAACAGAGAAATATTCCCCGGAAAAAAGAAAAAACATTTGTCGACCAGATCCCGGCCGACAAATCAAAGAAGCCGAATAATCCCATGGACGGCTGCTGGCTCAGAATACTTCCGGTATCCGATAACGACGAGTTCGGAGACGAAGTGGTGGAGAGCCTGAAGATCTACCTGGTGAATCATACGGACAGGGGATTGAATTTTCAGTACAAACT
Source organism: Puia sp. (assembly GCA_965214575.1). Lineage (GTDB taxonomy): Bacteria > Bacteroidota > Bacteroidia > Chitinophagales > Chitinophagaceae > Puia. The sequence goes on along the minus strand of CBDCCE010000024.1, from coordinate 81,632 downwards.
GAGCTATGGCGGGGAAGCGGATTTCAGTCTGTCGAATGAGCTGCCCGCAGCAAAGGATTTTTACCTGCACGATATTCCTTTTGAAAACCTGAATGACTCGCCGGTTTTTGACATTGATTTTTCCCTGCAAAATCCGGAGAAATCCAAAGCACCGCATGTCGAAACATCGCTGAAACTCAGGGCCAAAGCCGTTTTCACACGTATCGATGAGATCCGGAAGAAAGGAGAGGCCAGTTTTGCGTATAAATTATTTGATACGTATCCTGATAAAATTCAGGAAGAAGAGAAACCGGAATATCAAACTACCGACAGGAAAGGAAACAAGCTCTATGATGCAAAGAACAGCCGCCAGCATCTGGAGCCCGCCAGATATGAAGTGGATCTGCATATCGAAAAGCTGACGCCTGAGTGGAGAAATCTGAGCAATTTTGAAATGCTTACCCTTCAGCTGAATCAGTTTGAAAAATACCTCGATCTCGCCATCGCGCACCACCAGCACAACCTGATTGTCATTCACGGAGTGGGAACCGGGAAACTCAAAGACGAGATTCACGAAATCCTGAAAACGCGACGTGAAGTGCGGTCTTTTATTAATCAGTACGATCCGCGTTACGGATACGGCGCTACAGAAATATTTCTCTAATTTCGCCAAGGCTACCGGCCGGGCCATCGTTCTTCCGGGTCAAACCGGAGGGAAGGAAAGTCCGGACAGTACAGAGCAATGCACCGGTTAAGAGCCGGGGTCATCTTGGCGCGGGCCCATGATACAGACAGTGCCACAGAAAATAACCACTTGTTCGTTCCGGCTCAGCCAGGACGGATGAGAAAGGGTGAAAACGTAGGGTAAGAGCCTACGGCTTCCTGTAGTGATACAGGTTGCGGGTAAACCTTGTATACTGAAATGCCATGTAAATCCGGGTTCACCGCTTCGGCGGCGGGATGAGCGGCTCGTTCATCATTGCAGAAATGCTTTACCGGATGGGTAGGCAGCTGGATCCTTTCAGCAATGAAAGGGCAAGATAAATGATGGCATTGGAACAGAATCCGGCTTATGAGCCGGTAGCCATTTTTTTAAGCTCAAAGCTTAAAGCTCAAAGCCTAAAACTATTATGAGCCCAAAGCCTAAAGCTGAAAGCCTAAAACCAGGCCAAGTTTTGGGCTTTAAGTTTTGAGCTTTAGGCTTAAAAAGGCTTTAGGCTTAAAAAGGCTTTAAGCTTTAAACGCCGTTGCCATTTTTTCCAATAAATTAGTGGAGATCATTTTTTGTGCGAGGAGCAGCATGTTTTTGTATGCTATTGCGCGGGAGATACCGTGACCGATAATCACCGGTTTATTTACGCCGAGCACGGGCGTGCCGCCGTAGGATTCAAAATTGAACCGGTCGAAGTATTCATTTTTAATTTTCTGCCGGTCGATGATCCCATGTAAGGATTCGGCGAGTTTGAGAATCACATTGCCGGTAAATCCTTCGCATACCATCACATCGGCGCGATCGAGAAATACATCGCGGCCTTCTACATTACCGATAAAATTAATCTGGTCATTTGCTTTCAGCAGGGGATAAGTGGCTTGTGCCAGCACATTTCCCTTTCCTTCTTCTTCCCCGATATTGATCAGTCCGACCCGCGGATTTTCTATTCCGAGAATGTATCTGGCATAAAGAGAACCCAGTGTGGCAAACTGATTGAGATGCTCGGCTTTGCAGTCGGCATTCGCACCCACATCCAGGAGCAGTCCGGTGGAGCCATTCTCCATGGGAACGATGGTTCCGATGGTTGGGCGCTGCACCCCTTCAATAGGTTTAATCGTATACAGGGAACCAATCAGCATGGCGCCGGTATTACCTGCGCTGATAAAGGCGTCCGTTTTTCCGGAAGCCAGTAAACCGAAGCCGATGGCAATAGATGAATTGGGCTTTTCTTTCAATGCCCTCAGGGGATGTTCGTTCATCCCGATGACTTCCGTGGAAGGAATAATCCGGTAGGTATCCGCCGGAATCTGGTATTCTGCGAGCAGCGGCAAAAGCGTCTGTTCGTCGCCGATCAGCGAAACTTTTGCAAGGGGCTTTTCCGATATGTAATCGCGAACACCTTTCACCAGTTCATCTGGTGCAAAGTCTCCGCCCATCATGTCTAATGCAATATTCATCCGGTAACTACATTAAGCTAAAGAAATTCTTTACAGAGCTTTTTCAACAACCACTTTGCCCTTGTAATATAACTTTCCTTCGCTTACATGTGCGCGGTGACGCACGTGCAGTTCTCCTGTAGCAGAATCCTTGCTCAGTGTCAGTTTAGAGGCCTTGTAATGCGTCCTTCTTTTTGCACTCCGCTGCTGCGAGTGTCTCCTTTTGGGATTTGGCATGATCTCAATTATTAAATATCAATTATTAATTATCGATTGTCTGTTATTCAGGTTCTCCGGTTACCAACCCCAGTTAATAATTAATGATCAATAATTATTAAACTTATTCGGGATTTCTAAACTTTTCCAGTCCTTTCCATAACGGGTTCTCAGCATTTGCCGCACTGGCATCCATTTTTTTCAGCATGGCCAGTACTTCGGGATTGCAATTCGGACCACCGATTTCATCTTCCTTGCACATTCGCTGAATCGGAATGCTCAGATTGATAAATTCGTAGATCCAGTCTGCCAGGTGCAGGTGGCTTTCGGTTCTGGATATATAATATACATCCGGATCCTCTTCCTCCTCATTCATGCTGTCCGGCTCTTCCACCAGCTTCACGATCACCTGGAATTCATCCCAGAGATCCAAAGGCAGGGGATTACCGCAACGATCACAAAAAACACTGACGGTTCCGGTTACCTCAAACCGGAGTAACATGAAACCCAGGTTTTTTTCCAGAAAGACCTTCACCTCTGCGTCGCAGTGGGTGAAGTCCTGCTGTTGATATGCCTCAAAGAACCTGTCCGTTATTTTATAATCGTACGCATGAATACCGGGCTTTAGTCCCACAAACGCAAGTTCATATTCTCTGCGGCTGTTCATGAGCACTTTTTTAAATAGTCGGCAAAGGTAGGGCCTTTTGGGCACATTTTGCCTATCTTTTTTCCAGTTTTATGAGTTTATTTCCACTGTCTGTGAACAACTTAAGAAAATAAACCCCCGGTGAAAAGCTGGCAATCGAAAGCTGCTGACTCAGGCCCTCTGTGGCTTTATCGAGCATTTTTCGGCCCAGCACATCAAATATCTGTATTTCCCGGCAGGAAGCGGGCGTTTTAATCATTATATCCCCTGTGGTCGGATTGGGATAGACCTGAACCGTAGCAGGCTGGGGTTCCAGAAATAGATTGCGGACGGGTGAAATGAGGCTGTCACCGTTTTGAAAATAGAGGACTAGCCGGTAATCGTTGTTTCCCGAAAGCAGCGCCGTGTCGGTAAATAGATAAGCTCTGACAGAATCGGCGTGCGGGAAGGCCGGGGTTTGTCCGATTTTGACAAAATGCAGGCTGTCGGGACTTCTCTCTATCAGATATGTCTGGCCACCCGTTTCCTGCCAGCTGGTCCAGTTTAATAAACCCTGGCTGCCCGATTTGACCGCCGTGAAATCCTTCAGCCAGGCAGCGAGCGGATGATCCTGCAAAAGGCCACCTCCGTTGAGCCAGAATTCAGAAAATCCCTGCACGGTGGTTTCCGCATAATATCCGTTATCGTTTGGAATAACCTGAACATCCAGTTGCGGTTTATGGAACAGATAACTGCCCTTCCGGTTGTTTCGCAGCATGCTGTCTTCTTCAGAAATAAGGGGACTACTGTATTGAGTAATACCGACTGAATACGGATCTTCTATATTTAAACAGGAAGCACAACCTGATGCGCGCACGAGGTTTACCGCTTCTGTATCCGTGAAATAATATCTTACCCCTACACTGGATGAAGCGGGTTTTTCAGTCTGTATAACCCAGTTTCTTTCCCCGTAATATTGCCCCGCGGTATCGCGAATGGCAGCTGTATCCCGGTATAGTGAAAGGCTGGTGTTTCCCAGATTTTGCCCATTCGGATTGATTGAAAAAATGCGTTCTCCGTTTTTATCAAAATCGATCCACTGGTTGCCGCTCACGGGCTGGGAGAAGCTGGTAACGAGACTATCCGTAAACACGGGCGCTTTTTCAAATACATGGATATCGTCAATGCCCACGCCTTCATAATTGGTTCCCGGATCGGAATACATCACGAAGCGAAATCTGATTTTAGCCGGATTAACGGGTATATCGTAGCTGGACACATGCCAGTTGGTATCCGACAACTGCCAGGCATCGGCGGTTGCGTTTTCGTACCAGTGGACACCCGAAGTGGTATTGCCCAGCAGGGTCCACACCGAATCATCGAGACTGTATTCCACCCAGTGAAAATCGCAATAACAATCATCTTCGGTCTGGAAAATATGACTAAAGGAAAGTACGGGTTTTGTCAGTGAGGAAAGATCAAAACACGGAGAGTATAAAAACGAATATTCATTGTCGTTATAGTTTCCGGTTAAACTGGTGACCCAGGCTTTGCTGCCATTGGCCGCTTTATGAATAAATGTTTTTGCCGGATGCCCCCATTGCCAGCTATCGTTTTGTCCGTTCGTATACCAGTAGCCGTTATTGTTTTCAAATCCCTCGAGATAGGGATACACATTGATCTGGGGCGTGGTCTGCAGATAATAGTCCGAGGAACTGTCGTTGTTCCGGTAATTATCTGTCGGACTGCTTACCCAGGCCTTAATATGATAACTCTGATAAGCAGAGAGATCCGCGGTTTTACTGAAGCTGTACTGGAGACTGTCTTTCGGAATCAGAAGAGGTATGATTTCGGTTACGGTATCGGTGTTTACGATATAAGTTACCGGTATATTGAAAGCACTGTCGGTGCCATAGTTACGCACCAGCACGGTTATTTTTTCTGCGTTACCGAGGGCACAGATATTTTTCAACACGGGTTGTAAAAGTCCGCGCATACCCAGATCCTGCTGGGCGTTGGTCAGGGTGAAATCATCGAAACTTATCCCGCCGCCGGGCAGTGCGCCGGGGTTGACCGAAGCAGCCGGTGTTTTTCCTTCCGCACCGCATTTTACCTGAAAACTGCTGCTGATGGTCTGTGCCGGTATGGCGCCGGCAAGCGTGCCGGTGACGTCAATATTGAGCTTGATATAAGTGCCGGGTGCGTCAGCGGGATCACTCAGACTTTTTACAGGTATCCAGGCGGACTGATCATTGCCGCGGATCCAGATCTGGTTGCCCGGCAGTAAAGGCACGGGCGACTGTTTTTTAAAGTAAATGTCCAGCCAGATCTGATCGGCAACAGAGTAGTTGGACAGATTGAATGTATTGATCACCGAGTCGGCGGCATTGGTGCCCTGCTCATTGACATCCAGCAACAGACTTCTTTGTCCGTTTCGGGCAAACCCGGTATTAAAAAAAGTGTTGAGGCGGCCATTGGAACCTGAGTTCGTGAAGTCGCTTCTGTCGAGGGAATCGAGTCCCAGCACCGGCTGGTTATAGCTCTTATCCAGAGCCGTTTCAAATCCTTCAGTAAAAGAAGGACTCAGTAACAGGGGATCGTTCCGGAGGGTTTTGATATCTGTCCACAGCGTGTCATTTTGCGGAATGGTATCTGCTGAACTGTGGATCCAAGTTTTGATATGATAGATGCCAACGGCAGAAAAATCAAAACTGTTGGCTACCGAGAAGACGAGTACTGCAGATGAAGCCGCGGCGATGGGAGCGGCAGCTATTTCTGTGATCACGGGACCTCCGTTAATCTGATAGGAAAAAGAAATGGGTGTGGCGCAGGCAATCGTGCCGGGGTTACTCACGTGCAGGGTTAAACGCTGCATGCCGGGCGCCGAAGAACTGAACTGTCTTCCGCTTACGGGAACCAGCAGGGAATCCAGTACGAGATCGTTGTTGATTGACGAAGCCGTGCAGGCGCCGCCATTCGGGATCATATTTTGTGCGATGGCTCTCCTGCCCGGCAGTCCGCCATGAATGGCCCTTACCGAAAACCAGTAACTGCTGTCTTTATTCAGGGAAGTAGCGAGCCAGTTGGTATCTGTTGTCTGGGCCACAACCTGCATGGAATCTCCGGCAAATTTCATCACCTCATAGGCATCCGCTCCGGTTATGCTGTTCCAGGAAAACTGAACATATCCGGGGCAGGTATTGGTGACCGTTAGGGTGGGTGCCCCCAGAATGGTAAAAGCAAAATCACTGGTATCCGTATAACCCACGCCATTTCTGGTGACGCGAATAACCGCCTGATTTGTGACGACGGGCGGCACCACCCAGGCATAGGATTTCGCTGTGGAGGCAATGCTGTTGCTTAAGAGGGTCCAGCTGGCTCCGGCATCGGGGGAGAATTCAGCAGTGAAGGTATTCGGGTCGCCTCCGTAAGCAGTCCACCGGATAGTTTCTGTTTCTCCCGGCACCCAGGTTTCCGTACCAAACGGATATTCCACCGTAACCGATGGGGCGAGGATTTCATATGCAATATAAAAAGGCTGTGGCCCGCTGGGAATGGCGGTTCCCTTAACCGTTATCGTAACCGTTCCGGCGGCAGGTGAATTTACCAGCACCTGCTCGATATTATTGATATGATCAGGACCTTCTGTCGCATTGGTATTTACATTGGCAGCCGTGGTATCCAGAACCATTGGCTGGTGAACGGTGCCAGAAGGATCCGTAACCAGCAGATCCAGATCGTTAACCAGTGTTTTCGCGGCCCCGGGAACGGCAGGTGCATCGGGCCAGTAGAGTAAGACTTTCAGCTGGTAGTTTCCTACCGGAAGAGAAGGGATGGTAAAAGTCTGTGTGGCGCCGTTCGACACCGAGCCCTGAAAAAAGCGATTCTGTTCCAGCGCCTCGGCCATTTTGCGACCGTTGATCATTCCAAATCCATAAGTGAAATCCGGTCCCGGATTTCCCAGATCATCCGCGCAGTTGGTCAGGAGCGCTTTTAAAAGAGCTGCATCGGGATTTACCCCGCCGTGTAATTGTCTGTATCGTTCGGCAATCAGTGTAAGTATGCCTGTTACGGTGGGGCTCGCCATACTGGTGCCATTGGATGTGGCATATGAATTAAAGGGAACAGTAGATGTGATGCCCACTCCGCCGGCAACGATTTCAGGTTTTATCCGTCCGTCGTTCGTGGGCCCGCGGCTGGAAGGTCCATTGACGAGGTATACCGAATTGTCCATGGATCCGACGGTAACCAGATTCTTTGCCGTCTGAAAACCCGACTTGATGGTACCATACTGAAAAGGGAAGGGAGAGCAGGTAAAAAACCCATCATTGCCTGCCGCAAAAACGTGGAGCAGTTTGGGATACGCCAGCATTTGCGAATCCACATAATAACTCAGCACGTTGTAGTCACCGTCGCCGGGACAGGATGCGGCTCCGTTATAATAGGAGTTGTTGGTCAGGGGGATATTGTAATCATGCACGTAAGTCGGACTATTCACGATGATATTGCTGAAATCATTCACCACCAGGTGGGCGGCCGGAGCCATGCCTGCATACAGCGGATTCAAAATGCCGCCTCCGGCAATGGTACCGCTGGTATGTGTTCCATGGGCATCGATGGGTTCGTCGGTGCGCAGGATCAGCTTTCCGGCCAGATCAATATGTCCGGAAGGATCTGCATTATCCCCGATACCCACAATCATATTTCTGCCATTGAGATTTCTTCCCAATGTTGCGGCCAGGGCATGCACGCCATGTGCAGCGCGGTTATTATAGTTCAGCGCCACATCTTCCATATGCAGCGGACTGATCGAATGTATGAAGGGCAGGGTAGCCAGCTCCCTGATCGTTTTCGCGGATCCTTTCACAAACCAGGTATTGGCGGGTTTAATTTTAGTATCGATGATCTGCGCGCCGGTCGCCAGGATCGCGGGTATGGCCATTTCTCTTTCCACAGGAAAACAACTGAGGGCGATCAGATCCTTTGGGCCATCCGGGTGGGCGCCATCCGGAGAGAGTTCCCTGCTCCATTTCATTGATACCGGAATGGTGTAAATATTTTTAATGCCAAGAGTGCCGGTCTTTTTCAGGTCAAATCCCGCACGACAAATGGCTAAATAATGATTGGCCGTGATATAAGCCGAAAGCCGGATACCACCGGCAAGCAGTTCAGCCTGTCGCTCATGGCCGGGAATCTGATCCATCTCAACCACCACATAATAATTCTGCCTGAACCGGCTGGCCTGCCAGAGGGGATCATTGATTTTCCTGTTTTGAATACGGGAGTACCGGGGAAATGAACCGGATTGAAAAATGGCTTTGGGTGCTGGAGTCTGAGCCTGTATCAGCGGCCTGAAGAAACAAAGCAGGAACAGGGTGATCAGGACTCGGAACATGTGGTCTGGGTTTGGGCGACTGCCGGAATGGAAACGCGGCAGAGGCATGATTATTACATGTTAAAAAAACGCGAACAGAAAGGAGGAGTCATAAAGCCAGATTAATTTTGGGATTACCCGGATTTCCTTTTATTTCGGAGGAATTTTAAATGCCTCAGGCAATATATTACCTTCCTGTCGAAAAATAGCTGAACTGTTGTGAATATGATTCATGCGTAGTGCTTAGAAATTTGAATACATTTTTGCATATCATCTGCCGTATTGCGTTGCTCAGCTGTTTTCTGTGCCCTTTCAAAGCTCTGAAAGCCGGGAACAGCTATCCCGTTTCTATTTCCTCCGATACCATTCCCGATAACCAGCCCCCTAAGAAGCGGAGCAGCTTTGTCCGGTATTTCAATATTATAACCGATCAGCAGCAAAGAGATTCCCTGTTTCTGAAACTTGGCAGAACCAACGCAAAAACTCCAACGGCCGACAGCGTGATCTGGAAAACCAGGGAGAACAGCTTCGGGGTATATGGTGGAAAGCATATCCGGTATATATACTACAATCAGCTGAAGGTATTTGGTACCACCATTGAAGACACTACGGTAGTCGCCTCCAAACTGATCCGTTTTGCCAATAAGCTGCACTATAATACCCGGACCTGGATGATCCGGCAATCCCTGTTTTTCCGTGAAGGAGATACGGTAAATGCCTATAAACTCGTGGATAATGAGCGTTATCTGCGTCGTTTGCCCTTTATTCAGGATGCCCGTATTTATGTAATCAACAGCTATACCGATAACGACTCGATAGATATTGTCGTATTGACAAAAGATGTATTCGAATACGGTGGCGCCATATCATCTCTCAACAACACGAAGGCCGCAGCAACACTTTTTAACAGTAACCTGTTCGGTGCAGGACAACGAGTGGCCGTGGGATTCAGCTGGGATAATATGTACCATCCCCAGTGGCGCACCGGAATGAGTTATACCAAATACAATGTGGGAGGCTCGTTCGCCGATGTGTCTGTAGGTTATTCCATGTTAAACGACCGGATCGATACCGATACGGGGCAATATGAAAACTCCACCTACCTGAGTATTAACCGGCCGCTATACAGTACCTGGGCCTCTTTTACAGGAGGACTTACCCTGTCAGCCAATAAGTCGGTTAACATTTTCGGACTTCCGGATTCTGTTTACAGGGACTACCGCTATAATCTCGTTGATCTTTGGGGTGGCTATAATTTCACCAATCAGTATAAGAAAACTGGGTATAATAGTCTGAGCCCGAATATTGGTATTGAACTGCGTAGTTTCAATATGGATTTCACCAAAAAACCCACCCAGGATACACTGAAAAATGATCCGAACTACAACTCGCATAATTTTATTCTGAGTCAGCTGGTCTTTTATCATCAGGATTTCTTCAAAACAAATTATTTTTTCGGCTTCGGACGAACGGAGGATATTCCCATGGGATATACCTACTCTGCCAGTCTGGGATTTGATGAATGGGTGGGACTAAAAAGAACCTATACGGCTATCCAGGGGCAGAAATACTGGCTTCCGGGGAAAAATCTGATCAGCACCCAGATCGGACTGGGTGGCTACTGGTATAATGGACATTCGCAGGATGCCGTGCTGCATATTCAGGCAGACTACTACAGTAATCTGTTTCGGCTCAACGGACCAAAACTTCGCGAATTCCTGCACGCGGATTACCTCATTAATTTCAATCCGGTTTTATACAAAACCATCAATATTAACCGCGAAAACGGAATCTATGGTTACCGGTTTACGCTGTTCAATAATTTCAAGCGAATGAATGTAAGTGCGCAGACGAATTATTACAGTCCACTGAGTGTATATGGATTCAAATTCAATTTTTATCTGCAGTTGCAGGCCTCCCTGCTCAGTTCTTACAACCAGTCTCTTTTCAGCAGTCCTTTTTATTCCGGTTTTACGGTAGGCTGCCAGATTCGCAATGAGAATTTATCGTTCAATACCATACAGATTTCCGCGAGTTACCAGCCCATTGTGGACAGAACCTATAATTCCTATTATGGTCCGAAGAGTCTTTTTATCAACATTACGTCCGTGACGGCATTCAACTTCCCCATATTCGCTCTGAATCAGCCAACACTGATCCAATACAGATAAAGCGCAGTCCGGTTAATTACTATCATCCGTTTTTTCCTGCAGGGGATCGGTGTCTGATTTGCCCATCCTGATCTTCGGGTTATCAGAACTTCCGGTTACGCGGACAGGGATACCGATAATGCCCAGCGGAGGAAGACCGATACGCATTTTGAAATTCACCTTATTGTCAAAGGAGGTTTGTCCCTCGAAACGAATCCGCATGCCACCGGTTTTGAATTTCAGTTTTTCGATGGTAATCAGATTGTTTTTGATCGTTGATTTAACGTCAATTTTTGACAGATCCGGATCGGTGAGTTCGGATTTGCCGGACTGGCTGCTGACTGTATTAAATAATTTCCAGCCATTAAATTTTACTTTTTTTACACTAAGCACGCCGCCTCCTGCCAGGGAAGGATAAACCGGGTACATGCGCTCATTTAATTTTCCGCTCAATGAATAGTTGATGGATATGATGCCCGATGCATGGGCCGCCGAGCTGGCTAGATCGTGAAATATTTTTATTTCTTTGTAGGCTTTCTGAACGTCAAAATCTTTGGCCTGAAGCTGGTATTCAAATCTTGCTTTCAGGGGACTGATGCTGGCGTATTTCCCCTTCATCTCTACCTGACAGCCGATCAGTTCAAAACCCGTTTCCGTCATTTCTATTTCGCTGTTGCGGATATTGATACCGCCGTGGAACTGGTTTAAGGAAATATCATTGTATATGACTTTGTCGGCCGTGGCATTGATGGTCAGATCCAGTGTGGCCGGAACCAGGATGACACCGGTAGCCGATTCTGTTTTATTTTGCACAGGGGGACTGTACACCGTAAATTCATTCAGATCGATCTGCTTTGCTTTTAAATCAAAACTGGCCTTCAGGGTTTGATTGCTGCTCAATACATAATTGATCACGTTTTCCGCAAATCCATTCATCTGAAGATCCGATCTTCCATATTTTGCACGAAACTGATCGAACCACATTTTGTCCTGATCGAACCGGAAATTTCCTTCCTGAATAAAAAAAGGTTTCGGAAACATTTCCTGCGTGACGGTAAGATTTTTCAATTCCATGGTACCGGAATTTCTCAGCAAATCATAACGACCGTTTGTTGCGTCGCTTTGCCTGCCCCTGAAAGAAGCATGTGCACGGATCATTCCGGAAACACCGATATCCTTTCGCGCGAACACCTGGTAAATTCTGCCCAGATCGATTTCGCCGTTTACCGACAGATCATAGATCAGATCATCGAAATTTTTGAAACTCCCCTGAAATTGAAAGGGCCTGCCTTCAAATTGCAAGGCGGCGGGTTTCACTGAAAGGTTTAATCCGTTTAAGTGGCCATTATTATCCAACGCATCTATTTCCAGATTTATCTTTTCAATGGGATGAGGGTAATATTTGGTTTGTATCCATCCGTTTAACATGGAGAAATGTGCATTGGCTTTGGGAAACAAATGATGTTCGGGGGCGTATTTACCTAAAGCCAGGATATTAAAACGGACCAGTCCCGACAGGGTCAGGCTGTCCAGCGGATAAACCTGTTTAATATCCGAAAGGTCCAGCAGACCTTTCAGGTTGATGTCCATTGGAAAATCCTGCGACGCATGAACAACGGCTCTTCCTTCAACAAAATCCTTTAATGCAGCGGCGTGTAGACTGTCAATTTTAAAATAGGCATGGCGGTAGTCCGCATCGGGGCAGGCAGCGTGCAGGATGACGAAAATATTCTGCACCGGCTGGGTCACGGCGTTGTATTTAATATATCCGTTTTTTAAACTGCCCTGTAAATCAAAAACCGGGATGCTGGCTATTACGGTATCTTTTTCCCTTAAAGAGATTTTCACTATTTTTTTTGCATATTTCCCCTCAGCGGCCAGTTGCATTTTCAACTGGCCCTGCATGTCAAAACTCGAAATGCCCAGAGCTTTTTTGAGATTCTGCAGATCCATGGATGCATTGGCTTTGGCATGAACCCGGGGTTCTGAAATGCCGGTGGATTCTATTTCGCCCTGAAAGAAATCCTGGTCCATGTGAAAAGACAGCGTGTCTATTTTCACATGAAGTTTTTCCTGATCGAGTTCGGGGAGTTCGGCTGAAGAATGAATATTGAGCCTGCTCAATGGCAGTTTGGCATCCTGATAGGAAATGTAACCGTCATGAACGGCCAGATGAATTCCGAAATCGGGCATTTCGCCGGAAGAAGCAATGTACTTACCCTTTAATTCACAGGATAAATCCACGGTGCCTTTAACCGTTGTTTTCTGCAGCCAGGCGAGGTATTCCGGTGGAAAAATGGTGATCAGCTGGTACAAATCGGCATGATCAGTGGTCAGTTTGAAATCCATGTCATATCCATTCTTCAAAAAATCCAGGTTACCGGTAAACGCCAGGTTGATTTTATTCATCCTGATCTGATTATTCTGAAAAACCAGTGCAAGCGTTTTGGTATTGATGCGGGTGATGAGGTTTGCGTCGATGGCCTTTCTTCTTACATACGACTGATTATTGAATGTGAAATTCAGGGAGTCGGTTTGGATATGGGAAGCCAGATCAAAAACGGATTTGCTGAGATCGCCTGTGCCTTCGTAAAAAAGATGCTCGGCCTGAATCTGCATGGGAATGGACAGATCATTGTATACCAGCCGGCTGTCTTTGATAATTATTTTTTCGAGGTGAAGGGATGCCGAGCTGTCGGACGATCCCGACCTGGCCACAGAGGTATCTGACTTGTAAATATCGTAATTGGCCTGACCGCTGTCATTGATCATCACATGAATAAAAGCCGTATTGAGATAAATCTTGTTGATGCTGACCTGGTGACCGAAAATCAGTTTTTCGAGATTCACCCCGAAGCCGAGTTTTTCTGCTGCCAGCAGGGTATCCTGCTGAAAGGGCGCCGAACCTTTCAGATCCACATCATAGAGGGTCAGGGTCAGGGAAGGAAAATGGGTAAAGAAAGACAGCCTTGCTTTGCTGAAATTGAGCTCACCCCGGATGGACTGGTTAGTCCATTGCCTGATTTGTCTGCCTACCGTGTCGGGAAACAGGTAAGGAGCGAGGAATAACACCAGGAGGATGGAAGCTACTGCTATACCGGTTATTTTAAGCAGCCGGAGCAGGAGACGTGTTAATCTGTTCAAACCGTGTTTTTGACAAATTTAAGTTAATCGTGTTTAAGGGATTTCAAATCAAAACCGCCGGAGATTCAGGATATTTAAGTAAATTTTGAGATCTCCGGATGGGGCAAGCATTTTGATATAAATAAGGATAATTAAATAAAACGGGCAGATATGGAAACAGCGGAAAAAACAACCACAGAACAGGAAGCACTTTGTATTAATACGGTACGTATACTCGCTGCGGATGCCGTTCAGAAGGCTAATTCCGGACATCCGGGTACGCCCATGACACTGGCGCCGCTGGGATACCTGCTCTGGTCCAAAATAATGAATTATAATCCGCAGGATCCAAACTGGGCCAATCGCGACCGGTTTATCCTCTCTGCAGGTCATGCCTGCATGCTTCAGTACAGTTATCTGTATCTGACGGGTTATGATCTTACACTAAACGACATCAAAAAATTCAGGCAACTGCACAGCAAAACAGCCGGTCATCCGGAATATGGTTTGCTCGACGGAATTGAAGCAACAACAGGTCCCCTGGGCCAGGGATTCGCCAATGGGGTGGGAATGGGTATCGCACAAAAATGGCTGGCCGACAGGTATAACAAACCCGGATTTGATCTGTTTAACTACCATATTTATGTGATTTGCAGTGATGGGGATATCATGGAGGGCATCAGCTCGGAAGCTGCTTCTGTAGCCGGTAATATGCAACTGGGTAATCTGGTGTACATCTATGATAACAACCATATCACCATTGAAGGCAATACGGCGATTACTTTTAATGAAGATGTGGGCGCCCGGTTTGAGGCTTATGGCTGGCATGTCCAAACCCTTCCCGACGGAAACGATTTGTCCGCGATGACTGATGCGCTGGTAAAGGCAAAGGCAGAAACCGGAAGACCCTCGCTGATCAGGTTAAGAACTCATATTGGTTATGGCAGTCCCAATAAAGTGGATACGGCTGCGGCACATGGATCGGCGCTCGGAGAAGATGAACTGAAACTGGTAAAGAAATTTTTCGGCTTCGATCCCGACCAGTCCTTTGTGGTTCCCGATTCCGTGCTGTCTTTTTTCAGGGCTGCCGGTAAAAAAGGTATTGACAAAGAAAAACAATGGAACAATCTGTTCAACCAGTATCGTGAAAAATATCCCGTCGAAGCCAACGAATATGTTTCCGCAAGTAACGGAAAATTGCCATCGGGCTGGAAGGATAAGCTGCCTGTTTTTTCCGGAGACGAAAAAATGGCAACGCGCAAGGCTTCCGGAAAAGTACTCAATGCCATTGCCGGACAGATCCCTTTCCTGATGGGGGGGTCAGCAGATCTTTCGCCGTCAACGGATACGATACTGGACGGTTATGATTCTTTTTCTCCGGAACACAGGGATGGAAGAAATTTCCATTTCGGAATTCGTGAACACAGTATGGGCGCCATTTTAAATGGTATGGCACTCACGAAAGGATTTATTCCTTACGGCGCCACTTTCCTTATTTTTTCGGACTATATGAGGCCGCCGATGCGGCTGGCAGCGATCAGTAAAATAAAACCCATTTACGTATTCACGCACGATAGTATTGGACTGGGTGAAGATGGTACTACCCATCAGCCCATTGAACAACTGGTGGGTTTGCGTTCGGTTCCCAATCTGGTGGTCATCAGACCGGCAGATGCGAACGAAACGGCGCAGGCCTGGCGCGTGGCCCTGGAACATAGTGGCGGCCCGGTGGCGCTGGTGTTGACCAGGCAGGGATTACCCATTATTGATCAGAAAAAATACGCCAGTGCCTCCGGGCTTGAAAAGGGAGCCTATATTTTATCAGAACCCGCCGATGATCCGACCGTGATTCTGATCGGTACGGGTTCCGAAGTAAGTCTCCTGATCAAAGCGCAGGAAAAGCTAAAAGAAAAAAACATTGCGGCGCGCGTGGTCAGCATGCCATCCTGGGAATTGTTTGACAAACAGGATCCTGATTACAAAGAATCTGTATTCCCGAAAAATATCAGGAAAAGACTGTCGGTTGAAGCAGGCTCTACGCTGGGCTGGTTAAAATATATAACAGAAGACGGCAAGAGTGTGGGTATGCATTATTTTGGCGAGTCTGCACCGGCGGAAGATCTGTTCAAAGAATTTGGATTTACGGTTGAAAATATCGTAACATTAGCGGAATATTTATAAACCAGGATATTCCACATGCTGAAATTTCCATTTTATGCCCGTCTGGCTTTGACATTATTTGCCATCGCCCTGATCCTGCTGTTTATGTGGCTGGGTAAGAGTCTGCTGGTCCCTCTGTTTTTTTCCTTTCTGGTAGCCATTCTCTTACATCCGGTGGTCATTTTTTTTGAGAGGAAGAAACTGCCGCGCGCACTATCTGCCGTCATCACGCTGCTGGGTTTTATGCTGGTACTGGGCGGCCTGTTCTTTTTTTTCAGTCACCAGGTTGTCCGGCTTTCCAGGGATCTTCCCTCTCTTCAGGCAAAAGTGATGGAAAAATGGGATGACATACAGGCGTGGATCAGCGATACCTATCATGTGACCAATAACCAGCAGGTTGCCTATATGAATAAATCTGCAGCGGGCATTATGAATACAGCCATGAATTCTGTAGCTACCACGTTTATGGGTATTGCTGAAACGCTGGTTCTCACGATCTTCTTTTTCATTTTTACTTTTTTTATTTTGCAGTACAGACGGCTGCTCATGCGCTTTGTGATTGAATTGTTTCATGAAGACCATAATGAAAAAGTACAGGGCGTGATCAGCAGAATCCGGTCTCTGATCAACAGCTATGTGTTGGGTCTGTTGCTGGAAATGCTGGTGGTGGGCGTTTTAATATTCGTGAGCCTCATGATCATCGGTGTCAAATATGCGCTGATGATCAGCATCATGGCGGCCGTGCTGAATATCATTCCGTATCTGGGTATCTATTTTTGTATGGCGATTGCCATGCTCATCACGGCGGCTACCAGCACCACGGGCCATGTAGTGGCTGTGGGCGTTGTATTCCTCGTTACCCATTTTGCAGACGCCAACGTTATTTTACCCCATGTGGTAGGAGGAAAAGTTAAAATGAATCCATTCATTACCATACTGGTTGTACTGATCGGTCACCTGATCTGGGGGATCCCCGGAATGTTCCTGTTCATTCCCCTGACGGCCATGATCAGGCTGGTCAGTGAAGAGGTTCCCGGCATGAAGCCCTGGGCCATATTAATAGGCGAAGAAAAAGGGTGAATAGCGGTCATTATTCATATATCAGTCACCTCCGAAAAGGCCTGTTCTTTGCTTTAAAGAGGAAACCCAGCGCAAGTGTATGACGATCAGCGAAAAGGTGAAAAAGATAGCCAGGCGTATACTCCGGATTACCCTTACCACGGTGCTCATTCTGCTGGGCCTTATTGTATTGATTATCGTACTCATTCAGACAGGACCCGTTCAAAACTACGGCAGGGGTAAAATTGAAGCCTACCTGGAAAACAAGCTGCACACGAAGGTCCGCATCGGTAATCTCTATATCGGATTTCCTTCACGTGTCATTCTGAAAAATATTTATCTCGAAGATCGTCGTAAAGACACGCTTTTATTCGGAGGAAGGATCGAACTGGCCATTGGTATGTTCGGATTGCTCCACAAGGAAATACGTGTTAACCGGCTGGACCTAAACGATATCACCTTAAAAGTAAAAAGACAACTGCCCGATTCGGTTTTTAACTTTCAGTTCGTTATAGATGCATTTGACAGCGGACCCAAAAAAGAACCGGAAAAAAAAGATACCTCTGCTGGTTTTCGTTTTATAGTGGGAACGATAGAACTTCAGAACATCCATGCGCAGTATGCGGATGATGCAACAGGCAATGACCTTAATGTTCGGCTGGGAGACTTCAAAACAAAACTCAAAACCTTCGATCCACAACATCAGCAGTATGCCATTTCCCAGGTCTCCCTTTCAGATATCTCAGGGAAAGTCAGGCAGTACAAACCCCTGCTGATTTTACAAAAACTGGCAGACACGATCAGCGTGCACAATGAACATGCTGATCCGGTTAAACTGGAACTCGGAAATATTGATTTTGCAAGGATCAGTCTGGACTACCGGAACGATGGCCAGAACATGGACGCGTCGCTCAGACTGGGGAATTTTCATACACAGGCAGACTCCATAGATCTCGGGAAGCTGCATATCAGACTCAAAGAAGTTGCCCTCAATAATACAATGGCTTCGGTTCATTTTGGAAAATTGCCAGCGGTAAAAAATAAAAAAACTGTTGTACCGAAAGATACGGTGGCCCATGACGGTTCCTGGAGCTTTGACGTAGCCTCTTTTTTGATTGACAGCACGCATTTGCAATATGACGATGACAATAAGGTAAGGTTGAAAAAAGGTATGGATTACAGTCACCTGAATGTGAACCACCTCCGCATTCATAGTTCAGATCTGCATGCCGATCCGGAAAATTACCGGGCCAGCATTGCGACCATTGGGTTCGATGAAAAAAGCGGACTGGTATTAAAGAACCTTTCGACTCAGGGAAGTTATGGTGAAAAGGGGTTTTCACTGAAAAATCTGGTCATTCAAACCAATCGCTCGGAGATAAAGAACCAAACTTCCATTCAGTACAGGTCGCTCGCCGATCTGAAGAATCATCCGGGCGAAATACAGACCGATCTGCTGTTTGATCACGCAAGAATTGCTGTGAAGGACGTACTGATTTTTGTTCCTTCTCTCGAAGATCCTTTGAAAGAAAATCTGCAGGCGCTGTTATTACTGAACGGTAAAGTTTCAGGGAAACTGGGTGACCTGCGTATACCATATCTTGAAATCGGGGGCGTGGGCAGCACTTCGCTGGCTGCTTCAGGTTCGATCAAAGGGTTGCCGGATGCTAAAAAAACCTGGTACGATATCAGCATAACTAAATTGACTACCGGCAAATCGGATCTGCTTAAAATAATTCCCCCAAAATCATTCCCGGAGAGTCTGCGTTTACCCGACCATATTTCGGCCAATGGAAAATTCACGGGTACCATTAACCGCTTTTTTGTTCAGCTGCATACGGTAACCAGTAACGGAGATGCCGATATTAAAGGAACATTGGATCTGAACGGGAAGACATACGACATGACAGCCAGCACCCGTTCCATCGATCTTGGATATTTGCTGAAACAGGATTCACTGCTCGGCAAAATAACCCTGGAAGCGACAGCAAAGGGTTCAGGCTTCGATCCAAAAAAAATGAACAGTGTTTTCCATGTTCACCTGGGAGACGCGGCCATAAAAAACTATACATACAAAGATCTGTTGCTGGATGCCCAGTTGAATAACGGGAAAGGGAATTTTACTTCTTCGATGCAGGATGCCAATCTCACTTATCAGTTGCAGGGAGAAGCCGGGTTTCTGGAAAAATATCCTTCTGTAAAATTGAAATTGCGGATGGACACCCTAAATCTTCAGGCTCTGAACCTGATCAAAGACAGCCTTTACCTGCATTTTGCCCTGGATGCAGATTTGACTTCTACAAACCCGGATGCATTGCAGGGAAATTTGTTGCTGAATGATATGGGATGGACATTGGGTACACGGTCCCTGCACACAGACAGTGTATCCCTGATGGCGAATCATTCAGACACTGGTCAGCTGATCCGGGTCCGTTCGGAGATGGCAGATATCGACTGGGCCGGGCAATACAAACTGACCCAGGTATCCGAATCGTTGAAACAGGTGCTGAACAGGTATTATAAAATGCCGGTTTCTGTTCCGGATAGTACGGAACCTGAAAGATGGCGTATGACGCTTTTACTAAAGCCTTCTCCATTGGTACTGGCCATGATGCCGGCGTTGAAAGGAACAGACAGTGTATCGGGAAATATTCAGTTTAACAGTCGCGAAAAAGATTTGAACCTGGCTGTTCATGGAAATAAAATTCAATACAATAAACAGATTATTAATCAGCTGAACGCCGGTATAACCACAAATGAGAAGGCACTAAATTATTCGGTTTCGGTGGCCGGTGCCGGGCAGCCTGGTTTTCAGTTGTATCAATCCTCTGTATATGGAGAAATGGCCAATAACAAACTCACTACAACGATTTTACTGAAAGATAAAAAAGCAAAAAGCAGGTATATCCTTTCCGGGGGATTGTTGCAGATGAGTCATGGGCTCCGTTTTGTATTTAATCCCGACAGTCTGCTGCTGAACTACCAGGCCTGGCAGATACCCGCTGACAATTATGTTCATTATGACTCGAGCGGACTGATTGTACACAACCTGAAGCTGGAAAACAGGGGAGAAGCTTTGTCAGTCAACAGTCCCGGTCAAACCAGCGCCTCTCCGCTTGATATTGATTTTACTAACTTCAAAATAAAAACCATTTCGCAGTTTGCCGAACAGGATTCCTTACTGGTGGATGGAACCATCAATGGAAAGGCAGAGATAAAGAACCTTTTTACCCGACCCGTCTTCACTTCGGATCTGCGAATTGATACCCTGTCATATGAAAAAGACACACTGGGTAATCTGGTGATACAGGTAAATAATGAAGAGTTAAATGCCTTTATTGCCCATATTTCATTGAAGGGTCACGACAATGATGTTCAGATAGACGGAAAATACGTCACCGGAGAAAGTAAAATGGATATGGATGTGAAACTGAATCAGCTCAACCTGGAAAGTTTTAAAGGTTTGGCCCTGACGCAGGTAAGGGACATGAAAGGATATCTGAAAGGTGAATTGCATGCGAGTGGTAACCTGGATCATCCATTGCTTAAAGGAAATCTTCATTTTGACAGGGCGGTGCTCGTTCCGGTCATAACCGGTGAACCGCTTAAATTATCCGATGACCTGGTGAGTTTTGATGAAGACGGTTTTAATTTTGACAATTTTGTAATGCAGGATTCTGCAGGAAACAAAGCCAGCCTGGATGGGAATGTGTTCACCAAGGATTTCAGAAACTATAATTTTGATATGTCATTCAGCGCCCAGAATTTCAGGGCAGTCAATGCGCCAAAGGAACCAAACCGTATGTTTTATGGCAGGCTGAATGTGAATGCAGACGTTGATGTAAAGGGCGATATGAATCTGCCGAAAATAAATGCGAACCTGCGTGCCAACAAGAATACTGATTTTTATGTGATACTGCCCAGCGATGATCCTGAAGTAGTAGACCGGAATGGTGTAGTTGTTTTTGTAAATAAGGAAAGGAAAACGGATTCCCTGCAATTAAAAAACTTTCTGGACTCCATAGCTTCCCATACAACGTTCAGAGGCATGGATGTGGCCACAACTATTGAAACCGACAGCAGTGCGCAGTTTACACTCATTATAGATGAAAGAAACGGAGATGCCCTGTCCGTTCGTGGTCGCGCGGAGTTGACCGGTGGTGTGGACAAAAGCGGTAAAACAACCCTCACGGGTAATTACGAACTGGTGAACGGTTCCTATAATCTGACGCTGAGTCTGCTTCACAGGAAATTCGATATCCAGAGGGGAAGTACCATAACCTGGACAGGAGATCCGAAAACGGCCAATATTGATATTACGGCCATCTATACGGTCAATACAGCGCCCATCGATCTGATAGAAGACCAGTTGTCGGGCCAGTCAGCTTCAGATCAGAATCGGTATAAAACCAGACTGCCTTTTCAGGTTAAACTGATGATGACAGGCGAACTGTTGAAACCCATTATTAAGTTCGATATCGCACTGCCTGATAATTTATTATCGCTCTGGCCGGATGTGGATACCCGGCTGACGCAGATGAGAACCGACGAAGCAGAAGAGAATAAACAGACATTTGCCCTCCTGCTACTGGGAAGATTTATTCAGCAGAATCCTTTTCAGTCTTCCGGTGCTCCAACCGATGCGGGTACGATTGCCCGCCAGAGCGCAAGCAAACTGTTGAGCGACCAGCTGAATCAGATTGCCGGCTCTCTGGTAAAAGGTGTGGATGTGAACTTCGATTTAAATTCCCAGCAGGACTATTCATCAGGCTCGGCAACGAACCAGACCGATCTGAATGTAAAAGTGTCGAAGGGTTTATTTGATGATCGCATCCGCGTGACCGTAGGCAGCGATTTTCAGCTTGAGCAAACCAACCCGGGGCAGAATGCCTCCAATATTGCCGGTGATGTGAGCATCGACTACAAGCTGAGCAAGGATGGCCGTTATATGGTTCGTGTATACAGAAACGACCAGTATCAGACTATTGTACAGGGTCAGGTAGTGGAAACCGGTTTGAGTTTTATTCTGACCTACGACTATAATTCGTTCAAAGAATTGTTCAGAAACAGGAAAGAGCCTGCACCGGCAGTGAAACCCAAAACGCACAAAAAGCCGGTGCCCGACAGCGGATCCACGAGTGCACCTGCGTCTTCAACCAATAATCCTGCGGCCCAATGAAAATGGAACTACGCAGAGTAATCAGTTTAATCTGGCTGCCGGTATTGTTGTATTCCTGCAGCCAAACCAAGAGCCTGGAAGAGGGTCAGTATTTGTATGATGGCGCAAAAATAAAAATGGATGCAAAACCGCCTCTTTCGCGTTCAACAAGAAATAATCTGAATACGGAGCTGAATGACCTGCTCAGACCCAAGCCCAATGGAAGTTTTTTGGGCATCCGGTTTAAATTACTGTTGTACAATTTCGCAGGTAAACCAAAAGGGAAAGGACTTCGGTATCTGATCAGGAATAAGCTTGGGGAACCTCCGGTGATTGCTTCTTACAGCGCAATGGAAAAGAACAGGGCGGTCATGCAAAACAGATTGGAAAACAGGGGGTTTTTTAAAGACACCGTATTGCTGGATACCCTGTACAAGGGAAGGAAACTGAAAGCCCTGTATACTGCGGAACTGGGAAATCAGTATCAGATCCGGAACGTGGTATATCCGGTTGCTACGGATTCAACGGATTCGCTGGGAATGGAAATCAGTCGTATGGCCCCCAGGTCGCTGCTCAAAAAAGGAGATCCCTATAATCTGGATGTCATAAAAAACGAAAGATCACGGATTGACACGCGCCTGAAACAGCGTGGATATTTTTATTTCAGCGCGGATGATCTGCTGATTCGGGCAGACTCCACGGTGGGGGATCATCAGGTGGACATGACCCTCATTATTAAAAAATCAACCCCGCCGGCTGCAAGAAAAATTTACCGTATCAATGAGATTGTGGTATTTGCGGATTATGATATACATGAAGACAGTACGGTCAATTTCGCAGCTTTACCAAAGTTTGACGGATATACCATCATTGATCCGCAGAAAATGTTCAACCCAAAAATTTTCAGTCGGGCACTTATCTTTAAATCCGGTGACCTGTATAACAGAAAGGATCACGATCTTTCCCTCAACCGCCTGATCAGCCTGGGCGTATATAAATTTGTCAAAATTCGTTTTGACGAAACAGATACTGCGCAGAATAAGCTGAATGCTTTTTATTATCTGACACCTACAGAAAAAAAATCGATACGTTTTGAAATATCAGGCCTCACCCAGTCGAACGACGCGAACGGCGGACAGATATCTGTGAACTGGCGCAACCGGAATTTACTAAAGGGAGCGGAGCTGTTAACAACAACCGCCTATGTCGGTTATTTACGACAGTACCTGGGTCAGGGAGTGCATACCAATACCACCAAATTTGGGATTGATATGACTCTTTTTCTTCCGCGTGTGGTCGGACCCATACAATTCAAAACAAACAGTGGTTTTGTGCCGAAAACCAAATTCAGTATCGGGTATGAATATTTTGATCAGTCCGCCGAATACACGCTAAACTCTTTTAAAGCCAGCGCAGGGTATGTCTGGAAAGAAAGTGTAACAAAAGAACATCAGCTCGAAGTGTTCCGTGTTAACCTCGTCAATCCTACCCGCATTGATCCGGCCTACCAGCTGCAGCTGGATACCAATCTCGTTTTGGCGAGAAGTATTGAAAAAACGTTTATTATCGGACCGACCTATAATTTTAATTTCAATTCCAATCTGAAACCCAACCGGAATACAAACAATTATTATTTCAATGCGAACCTCGATATTTCTTCGAATCTTATCGGGCTGGTCACGGGAGCCAACATAGAAAAAGGAAAAGAGAGAACTATTTTTAATGTTCCCTTCTCACAGTATGTTCGTGGAGAGCTGGACTTTCGTCATTATTTCAGCTTTTCAAAAACTACGATTTTGGCGAGCCGCATCACCGGCGGTATGGGTTATGCCTGGGGAAACAGTTCAACCATGCCCTTTGTAAAGGAATTTTTTGCCGGCGGTGCCAATGATATCCGGGCCTTTCGTTCCCGCTCGCTGGGCCCGGGCACCTACTACGCAGGGAACAGGGATACCGCTTTTATCGCCGACCAGCCCGGTGATATTAAACTGGAACTGAATACAGAAATCCGGTTCAAATTATTTTCCATTGTGCGCTGGGCCTTCTTTGCGGATGCGGGCAATGTCTGGACTTTGCGATACGACAGCTCGAGAGTGGGTTCCCAGTTTGGAAAGAACTGGCTGAATCAGGTGGGAGTGGGCGTTGGAACGGGATTGCGGCTGGACATCAGTATACTTTTACTTAGACTGGATCTGGGTATACCGGTTCGTGAACCCTGGCTGGCCAGTAAAAGTCAGTGGGTGTTTGATTCAAAGAATGCGGTAATTAATTTCGCGATAGGATATCCTTTCTAATCTTCGCCATCATCAGGAAGGTACTACATGGCCACCTGTTTGATCCCTGTAAATAAGGATTTCCACATGAGGTTGAAAATGGACCGGTGTATATCCCTTTGATAGTCGATTTCGCCTAACCGGGTTTTTCCGTTTTGAGGATTTGACTTTTTGAGAATGACTCCGGCAGCGAGCGTAGGAAGAAATTTGGTCTTGTATTTATTTTTCTCATCGTCTTTTTTCAGGAGTTTAACAGAAAGATCCTGGTATAAAAAAAGAAGTTTGCCTTTTCCTTCGGTATTGCTGGCGTCCAAATGGTATTTGAGGCTGTTTATCTCTCCCTTATTTAATTCAGCGAGTGCCATGGGTTTGAGTAAAGGATTCAGGGCACCAACATCCAGGTGTCCGAGTGTCGCGTCAAGTGTAAAATGCCCTTTGGGGTCGTTCAGTCGCATTTTTATCCGGGCTGTAAAAGAAGCCGTGCTTAGAAAGTTTGCTTTGAAGTCAAGGCCCATCTGATCATTCCGGCGGATCTGATCTGGAAAGTTCGTTACATTATCCAGCGTGGCAAATACCTGATGAAATGCAACTTTACCGCTGCTGTCTGACTTGTCGTTTTTCTCTTTGTATTCAATATAACTATCCCTGATCATTATTTTCCGGATGTCAACGGGCAGGGACATACGCATGATCGCCTGCTGGGGATAATCATTGGTTCGGTCAACCGAATCGTGCGGATAGGATTTGTCGCGAAATATTAGAAATCTGCCCTGGGTTATCGTCATGCTTTCTGCCACCAGTTGCTGTTTCAGTATCGCCTGACGGCTGATATGAGATATGTCGAGACTTCCAACAGAAATATTAAAACGATCCTTTGCAAAATGGTTTGCTTTTGCAAAAGCAGTTTCTGATAGTGAGGGTTTAAGATGGATTTGGCCGCTGTGCAGGTTACCGGTAACACTATTAAAATCCAGGCCGGATATCTGCATTTCGTACATCCGGTTTTTGGTGGGAATCAGCAGCTGATTACAATGAAAAGCTATCTCGTTTGAAAAAAGAATCTTTGTACTGTCTGCAACTATTGACGAGTCAATGGCGATACCCGCAAAACGCAGGCTAAAACCCTCTGCCTCTGCCGTGTATCTGATCGATTTGGATTGCATGTCCTTCAGGGTAATGTGGGCATTTTCAATCACCACACTGTCGGCCTGAATACTCTGGAGCTTTCCGAGTAGTTGCCGGTAGATATCACCATTGAGCAAAGCACCGAAATCGGGTTTCTTATTTTTATCTGGTCTTCCAAGCCTGATTTCGATCTGCGCATCTTCTATGCGTATGATATGTGCACTGATTTCTTTATTTAAAAGTGCTTTGGGTGTTTTGACGCCGGAAATGGAAAGTTTGGGTATCTGTATAAAAAACAGATCGGCTGGTGCCTTGTTCCCGTCAACCAGGGACCGGAAAATGATACTGTCAGGAAGCAGACTCACATTTTCTGCAGTCACGCTGCCCAGGGCCTCATCAATAACCAGTTTCTGATACCCCAGCTGGTAGAGACCTTTTGATTTACCCGATACCAGCTGATCGAGTTTTTTATTTACCAGCCTGTATTTATAATTTTTCCAGAATAGACATCCTCCTAAAAACAGGACAAGTAATATTCCTGAAATGATATAGAATTTTTTTCTGCGATTGAAAACCCGTTTATCAACCATTTGCCGGAATATTGTCATTGAGCATAAAAGCCTAGTTAGAGAATGCCGAAACAGATGGATAATTAATATGAACGGGAATCCGAAGCTGACTGCCCGGTCGTGACATTTGAAACCACTGGAAAAGTTTTGATTTCATTTGGTTGACAAGTCCTTTGGCGAACGCCTTGTCTGAACTCTTTTCTGAATATTCGGCACTGCTGATCTGAACCCGCATCAGAAGAGCCTGACCGGAACGGGTTTGTTCTTTGATGGATTCATCCATTCCTTCCAGTCCGTTGATTTCTTCCGGATCATTGACCAGGAAGGCTTTGCCGAAAATTTTAATATAATAGTCTCTTCCTTTACGGAAAAAGTCCAGCTTAACCGGGAATGTTCGGTCAAAAGCATGTATATATTGGGAAGGTCTGGGGATGATGAACCAGAGTTGACCCAGCTCATCGGTTTCGAGAAGTTTAACCACGCAGGTAGGGATTTTCAACACGGCATCACTCATGGAAAAGAATAATGCATTCTGAAGGTCCCGAACTTTGTCTTCAATAAACTGGATGGGCAGGTAACCGGACATGGCGATTGTTTTCTGTATCGTTTCAAAACAGGTACCATTTTATTCCTTCCCTTCTCTCTGTGGGAAAGCGGTATTAACGGATTTACAATCAGCACTTAATGAAAAAAGATTAGCTTGCTTTCCGACAGGGCCTTCCCGGCAAAAAACGCCAACTGAGTAGAGAATTCCCCAAAAAAAGGGCGATAGTCACCGAATGGCGCAATCAGGGCTGGCATGAATTTGCATTTAAACCACTAGGAAATGTATGATAGTCCATTTTTTTAAAAGATCCTGGCAAATACTGGTGAAAAGTTTCAATCACTTTAATGACTTTAACGGGTTCAAATTAAGTGCTGCATTATCCTATTATACTGTCTTTTCCATCGCGCCGCTTCTTATCGTAATCATTTCCCTGGCCGGTTTATTTTTTGGAAAGCTGGCCGTTGAGGGAAGGGTATATCGTCAGATCAGCGGACTGGTGGGAAGTGAAACCGCGCTGCAGATACAGACCATTATACAAAACACACAGGAATCCAGTCACGGTAAACTGGGCGGAGTAATAGGCACGATTATTCTCATCATCGGGGCTTCCGGTGTTTTTTCAGAGATTCAGAGTTCCATTAATTATCTGTGGTCCATTCCCGCTCCAAAAAAAAGGGCATTTCTTGTCGCTGTTTTCAGAAAGCTGATTTCTTTCTCCCTGCTTATAGCCGTTGCTTTTTTACTGCTTGTTTCGTTGCTGGCGAATGCCCTGGTGGATATACTCAGCGACCGGCTTCGTTCACTTTTCAGTGATTCGCTGCTGAACCTTTTCTATTTTGTAAACATTGCACTGATCCTGATGGTCATCAGTTCGATGTTCATGCTGATCTTTAAAATATTACCGAATGCGGCCATATCATGGAAAAACGCCTTTGTGGGGGCATTCGTTACTTCTATTCTTTTTTTAATCGGTAAATTTATCATTGGTTTTTATCTGGGGCATTCAAAAATAGGGGCAACTTATGGAACCACGGCGTCCATTGTTATCCTGATGCTTTGGATTTATTACTCATCAATAATTTTATATTTCGGGGCCTGTTACACGTCGGCATATGCTGCATTTCAGGGACACCCCATACAGGAGCGATGATTGCCGGTCACAAGAATATTAAATCAGCTTTTTTATTTGTTCATTTTATAAATCCGTAATACTGAGTTGAAAGTCAATATCAATCCAATACAGGAATTCATTTCCCAGCTGCGCATTTCTTTTTTGGGCGACGATCTCATGCATAAGTATGATGATGAAAAAGCGCCCATCCGTTCTGAACTGTTCAGTCTCGAGCAGATGGAATCCTATGCGCGCACGCTGGCTCAAAACCATCAGCTGACCATTGACAAGCCCTCTGAACAACTGCTGAAGAGGCTGGCTGAAAATGAGGAAATACTTTTGGAGGTGCACAATCTGCTTACGGCTTCAGCCAAAGAAAATAAGCGGATTACGCCGGCCGGGGAGTGGCTGCTCGATAATTTTTATCTGATTGAAGAACAGATTTACACGGGTAAAAAACATTTACCCAAAGGGTATAGCAAAGGCCTGCCCCAGCTGGCAAAAGGTCCTTCTGCAGGATTGCCGCGGGTGTATGATCTGGCAGTTGAACTCATTGCGCACAGCGATGGAAGAGTGGATCTGAAAAGCCTGAATGGATTTACCGCGGCTTACCAGGAAGTGTCTGAACTTAAACTCGGAGAGTTATGGGCCATCCCCATTATGCTGCGACTTGCGTTGATTGAAAACCTGCGCAGGCTGGCGGCATTGATCGCCAAAAACCGGATCAATAAAAACCTGGCGGACTATTGGGCCGATCAGATGACCGAGACGGCAGAAAAAGATCCCAAAAGTCTGATCCTCGTGATTGCAGATATGGCCCGGTACGGTCCGCCGCTGGAAAGTGATTTCGTTGCCGAACTCACCCGCAGGCTCGTGGGAAAAGGGGCAGCCTTCTCACTGCCGATCAGCTGGATAGAGCAGAGACTTTCCGAGAAGGGGATGACCAGTGATGAACTGGTGCATATAGAAAATCAGAAACAGGCAGCCGATCAGGTTTCCATCAGCAACAGTATTGGGAGTTTACGTTTTCTGAGCAGTAATAACTGGCGCGACTTTGTTGAGTATATCAGCGTCGTGGAGAATATTTTGAGGTCAGACGGCACAGGCATTTATCCATTGATGGATTTTCATACCCGGGATGAGTACAGGCACAGCGTTGAAAAGATTGCTAAATCCAGCATGCGTCCTGAATCGGAGATTGCCCATCTGGCTCTGGATAAGGCAAGGGAGGGTATTACGGGCAGACCGGAATATCCGAAAGCGGGTCAGCTTGGTTACTATCTGATCGGTAAAGGAGTTCACTCTTTCGCCGGGGAAGCAGGTGCGAAAAGGACCTTCGGCGAAAGCCTGAGAAATATATTCAGCAAAATACCGCTGCTTCTTTATTCAGGCAGCTCATTTATTCTTGCGGCCATCATGACCGGAACCCTGATCTTAAGAGCCTGGCAGGATGGTTACAGAAATCCATGGATGCTGGGAACAACGGCATTCGTCTGCCTGATCGGATGCAGCCAGCTATGTATTTCTCTTGTCAACTGGGCCTGTACCCTGATCATCCAGCCACGCATTCTGCCACGCATGGATTTCTCGGAAGGCATTCCGGATGAAAGCAAAACACTGGTCGTGATTCCCTCGATGTTCAATGATCTGCATGAACTGGAAGAACTGGTAGAAAATCTGGAAGTTCGTTTTCTGGCCAACCGGGGAACGAATATGCATTTTGCATTGCTTACCGATTTTAAAGATGCAAAAACGGAACATCTGCCGGAAGAATCGGAATTGCTCAGACAGGCAAGGATCCAAATCGAAGAACTCAATAATAAATATGGCAACAGTGAGAACCAGCTTTTTTTCTTTTTCCACCGGCCAAGAAAATACAATACGAAAGAAAAGGTTTGGATGGGCTATGAAAGAAAAAGAGGGAAACTCGCTGAGATGAACGCATTATTGCGGGGGAAAGGCAAGGAAAATTTCATCCTTATTGTGGGTGATTCCACCGTTTTTGAGCGGATCAAATATGTTATTACCCTTGATACCGATACCCAGCTCCCAAGGGACGCGGCCTGGAAGATCACGGGAACCATGGCGCACCCGATGAACCATCCGTTTTACAGTGAAAAGAAACAGCGCGTGGTGGAAGGATATGGAATATTGCAGCCAAGGGTGGCCGTTAGTCTCCCTTCCAACGACAGTACACCCTTTGCGCGGATGCATGGCAACGAGCCCGGGATAGATCCTTACACGAGGGCCATTTCCGATGTTTACCAGGACCTGTTTGGAGAGGGTTCATTCATTGGTAAAGGGATTTACGATCTGGATGCTTTTGAAAGAGCCATTGGCGACCGGTTTCCGGAAAACCGGATACTGAGTCATGACTTACTGGAAGGGAGTTACGCGCGATGCGGATTACTGAGCGATGTTCAGTTGTATGAAGCTTACCCCGTTCGTTATGATGCGGATATGAAACGCAGGCATCGATGGATAAGAGGGGACTGGCAGATTGCTTCCTGGATACTGCCCTGGGTTCCGGGACCCTCAGGAAAAATTCTGAAGAATCCGGTATCTGCACTTTCAAAATGGAAAATATTTGATAACCTGCGAAGAAGTCTGGTTCCACTGGCCTTGCTTGCCATGCTGTTATTTGGATGGATCTCTTCCCATTCGCCTGTATTCTGGACCCTGGCCGTGCTTACTATTTTATTACTCAACTCCTTCATTGGATTTTTCTGGGAGATCTGGCAGAAGCCAGAGGACGTTCATTTGTGGCCGCATTTTGCCATGAGTTTCCGCTACACGGCACAAAACTTTTTGAACCAGTTATTCCTGCTGATTACCATACCCTACGAAGCTTTTATTTATCTGGGAGCGATCTGGAGAACGAACTGGCGGCTGCTGATCAGTCACCGCCGCCTGCTGCAATGGAATCCCTCCCAAACGGTTTTGAAGCGATCCAATATGAATCTGTTTCAGAGTTACTTGTATATGTGGTTTCCGGTGGTGCTGGCGGTTGGCGTTTTCGAATGGATGCAATACAAACAGTCCGAAGGCATGGCCGTGAGCGTTCCTTTTCTGATCGCCTGGATGATCATGCCTGCAGTGGCGTGGAAAATCAGTCTCTCAGATAAACTGAAAACCATTCATCTGGACGAAAAACAGAAACTATTTCTCAACAGACTGTCCAGAAAGACCTGGTCATTCTTTGAAACTTTTGTTGTGCCTGCTGACAACTGGCTGCCGCCGGACAACTATCAGGAAAGCCCGGTAGAACGTATTGCTCACCGTACCTCGCCAACGAATATTGGCCTGTCCCTGTTATCTAATCTGACGGCCTACGATTTCGGATATATACCCATGCAGGTGTTGTTGATGCGGGTGTCAAATACCATGCAGACACTGCAGCGGATGGAACGGTACTCGGGGCATTTTTATAACTGGTACGATACACAGACTCTGCAACCGCTGACTCCGAAATATATATCTACGGTGGACAGCGGAAACATGGCAGGGCATCTCATTACGCTGAAGCAGGGATTGCTGATGCTGGCCGATCAGCCCGTTATTTCGAATCAGTTATTTTCCGGACTCCGGATCACCCTGGGAATTCTGAAAGAAAAAATGGGCGAAAAAAAGGGAACGGAATCTATAGAGCAACTGCTGCCGCCGGAGGATCGGATGGAAGGAGTGACGGTTCGTGATTTATATACAGAACTGCAAAAAATGATGCAGGAAGCGGAAACACTTACCCGGTTATTTCAGGACGATTCCGAATCTGCCTGGTGGGCTGATGCATTCGCCAATCAGGTCAGGGATGCTTTTAATGAAGTGTACGAATCTGCTCCCTGGCTTTCGATCAGCCGGTTTCCGGATCGGTTTCAGAGTATGGAGCTGAATGTTTCCCGGCCTCAAATGTCTCTTTACGATCTGGCCTCACTGGAACTTTCACTCCTGCCACAGGTAAATAGTTTTGATGAAGAAGAAGTGAATGCCGAAGAAAAAAACTTTCTGGGCGCTTTCCGCAAACAATTGATTGAAACGAGCCGGCGGGCAAAAGAAAGACTGTTGAGTATTCAGTCACTCGCCCGCCTTGCAGAAGAATATGCCGATATACAATTTGATTTCCTTTACGATAAATCACAGCGATTGCTCTCCATCGGATACAATGTTACCGATCACCGGCGCGACAATGGATTTTACGATTTGCTGGCCTCTGAGTCGAGGCTGACCATTTTCCTGGGTATTGCGCAGGGAAAACTTCCGCAGGATTCCTGGTTCGCATTAGGACGACAGCTCACCAATCCGGGCACTTCTCCCATTCTCGTTTCCTGGAGTGGATCCATGTTTGAGTATCTGATGCCCCTGCTCGTTATGCCCAGTTTTGACAATACCCTGCTGGACCAGACCAATCATTCTGTAATAGCAAAACAGATAGAATACGGAAGGAAAAGAAATGTTCCCTGGGGCGTTTCTGAATCCGGGTATAATCTGGTGGATGTGAACCTGAACTATCAGTACCGTGCTTTTGGAGTACCGGGTCTTGGTCTGAAACGCGGACTGGGAGAGGACCTCGTCATAGCTCCCTATGCTACGGTCATGGGTTTGATGGTGGAACCGGAAGAAGCTACAGAAAACCTGCTGGAAATGGAAGCGGATGGCTTCAGTGGAAAATATGGTATGTATGAAGCGATTGATTATACTGCGGCGCGCTTAACCCGTGGTCAGGCATTCGCGATTGTTCGCTCCTTTATGGCCCATCATCAGGGCATGGCTTTTCTGTCCTTATCTTATTTGCTGCACGATAAGCCGATGCAGAAACGTTTTGAAAACGAAGCGCAGTTCAAAGCCATTATGCTTTTGCTGCAGGAAAGGGTTCCGCATGCCACCGAGTTCTATTCACCTACGGTTCATGCCGCAGACACGAGCATCACGGAACAGGAAGTGCAGATGCGCGTTATCCGGACTCCCAACACGGCACAGCCGGAAATTCAGTTGTTATCCAACGGTCGCTATTATTCGATGGTGACGAACTCCGGAAGCGGGTACAGCCGATGGAAAGATATCGCCGTCACGCGCTGGCGGGAAGATGCGACCATCGACAATACCGGCATCTTTTGTTATATCCGGGATTTGGACAATGAGAGCAGCTGGTCAGCCGCTTATCAGCCATCTCTTAAAACGGCTGAATCCTACGAAGTTGTATTTTCCCAGGGCAGGGCCGAATTCAGAAGACAGGAACAGAATTTTGAAACCCATACGGAGATTGTGGTTTCTTCCGAAGATGATGTGGAAATGCGGCGTGTGCATATTAGTAACCGTTCACGCAGAAAAAGATATCTCGAAGTAACGAGTTATGCAGAAGTCGTGCTGACTTCTGCTGCCGCAGACTCGGCGCATCCGGCTTTCAGCAATCTTTTTGTTCAAACCGAGATCATACCTCAGCGCGACGCCATTCTCTGTACGCGCAGGCCCCGCGGAGCGAATGATGCACAGCCCTGGATGTTTCACCTGATGAAAGTGCATAACGCAGAAATCAGGGATGTGTCTTTTGAAACCGACCGCTCCGTATTTATTGGCAGAACACGCAGTATTCATGAACCGGAAGCATTAAGTAAAAATCAGCCGCTCAGTAATTCGCAGGGCGCCGTGCTGGATCCAATCGTTGCGATCCGTTACCGTTTTACCATCGATCCGCATGATGCGGTGACGATTGATATGGTTATGGGAATGGCAGATAATAAAGAAACCTGTACGTCACTGGTAGAGAAATACCAGGACCGTCCACTCACCGATCGGGCATTCGAGCTGGCCTGGACACATAGTCAGGTGGTGCTGCGGCAGATTAACGCGTCCGAAGCCGATGCGCAGTTGTATTCCCGTCTTGCCGGGTCGGTCATTTTTGCAAACCCTGCCCTTCGTGCTGATGCCTCTGTTATCATCCGTAACCACAGGAGCCAGTCCGCCTTATGGAGTTATTCTATTTCGGGTGATCTGCCCATTGTGCTGTTGCAGATCCAGGATGTGGCGAATATTGAACTGGCCAGGCAAATGGTTCAGGCGCATGCCTACTGGCGATTGAAAGGATTGATGGTGGATCTGGTGATCTGGAATGAAGACTATGGAGGTTACCGCCAGGCATTGCAAAATGAATTACTTAGTCTGATATCACCGGGAATTATCAGTGACGTAAAGGATAAGCCCGGCGGCATTTTCATACGTTCCGGTGAGCAGGTTTCGCAGGAAGACAGAATATTGTTTCAGGCTGTGGCAAGAATAATTTTGTCTGACAGTTTTGGAACGCTGGATGAGCAGATCAAGCGCAGAAGCAAAGTGAAACCGGTGATACCGTATTTTACGCCAACAAAATTTTATGCATCACAGGAGTCTTCTATAGAAATGCCAAAGGATCTGGTATTCTTTAATGGCATTGGTGGTTTTTCTCCGAATGGCAAAGAATATCACATCATTACCAGTGCTGAAAATCCAAGTCCTGCACCCTGGTGTAATATTATAGCGAACCCCGTGTTCGGCGCGGTGATTTCAGAAAGCGGACAGTCTTATTCATGGATGGAGAATGCCCATGAATACAGGCTCACACCCTGGAACAATGATTCCATAACGGATCTCTGCGGCGAAGCATTTTATCTGCGGGACGAAGAAAGTGGAAAATACTGGTCGCCTTGCCAGTTGCCCAATCCGGGCAAATCCATTTATAAATGTATTCACGGTTTTGGATATAGTGAGTTTCAGTTTATGGAAGATGGTATCTATTCATCAATGACCGTTTTTGTGGATCTCGAAGACCCTGTAAAATATATTTTATTTAAAATCAAAAATAGTTCAGGCCGCCTTCGCAAATTGTCGCTTACAGGATATATGGAGTGGGTGCTCGGAGAGCTGCGGTCAAAAACCGTGATGCAGATTGTTACTGAAATCAATCCGGAAACAGGTGTGCTGCTGGCTGGAAATACCTATAACAGTGATTTTGGAAACTACGTCAGCTTTTTTGATGTGGATGATCCTGCGAAAACGTTCACGAGCGACAGGACAGAATTTTTAGGAAGAAACGGAACGTACAAAAACCCCGATGCTATGGGAAAGGCAAAACTTTCCGGCAGGGTGGGCGCGGCACAGGATGCCTGCGCCGTATTGCAGTCAGCCATGGATTTGACTGACAGCGAAGAAAGGGTATTGGTATTCAGATTGGGTGCAGGAAAGGACCGGTATTCTGCCTTACAGACGGCAAAAAAATCCAGGGGATCAGCTACTGCTGAAAATGCCCTGGTGCGGGTGAAGGAATTCTGGAAAAAAACATTGTCGGCAGTTCAGGCTGTTACGCCGGACCCCGCCATAAATTTTATTTTCAACGGATGGCTCAACTATCAGACCCTGGCTTCGCGAATTTGGGGACGCAGTGGTTTTTATCAATCCGGCGGTGCTTTTGGTTTCCGGGATCAGCTCCAGGATGTTTTGTCTCTGCTTCACAGCCGGCCGGATCTGGTGAAATCGCAGATTTTACTAAGCGCCTCCAGGCAATTCAGAGAAGGAGATGTGCAGCACTGGTGGCATCCGCCTATGGGAAGGGGTGTTCGAACAACCTGCTCAGACGATTATTTATGGCTGCCCTATGTGGTTTCACGATATGTCAAACACACCGGTGATGAAGCCATTCTGGAAGAAAATGTAAAATTTATAGAGGGCAGATTATTAAATCCCGGAGAAGATTCAAATTATGAATTGCCGGGTATTTCAGAGCAGTCGGCCAGTCTCTATGAACACTGTATGCGCTCTATACAACATGGTCTGCGTTACGGAACGCATGGTCTGCCATTGATCGGATCGGGCGACTGGAACGACGGCATGGATAAAGTGGGCAACGAGGGCAGGGGAGAGAGTGTGTGGCTGGCTTTCTTTTTATACGATGTGCTGATGCGTTTTCAAATTCTCGCAAGAACGAGAAAGGATTTGGCATTCGCGGACAGTTGTCTGAAAGAAGCCAACCAGCTGAAGAAAAATATCGGAAAGAATGCCTGGGATGGAAACTGGTACCTGCGCGCTTATTTCGATGACGGAACACCGCTTGGCTCGGCAAAAAATGAGGAATGTAAAATTGACTCGATTCCCCAAAGCTGGTCTGTGATTTCGGGTGGCGGCGACGCGTCTTACAGTCGCACGGCAATGGCTTCGGCCTATAAAAATCTGGTTAAAAAAGACCAGAATGTCATTCAGCTTTTCGATCCTCCATTCAACCTCGCAGTGCCCAATCCGGGTTATATTAAAGGATATCTTCCCGGCGTGAGAGAAAACGGCGGGCAGTATACCCATGCGGCTGTCTGGCTGATCATGGCCGCGGCCGCTCTTGAAGACAAACAAAGAACCTACGACCTGATCCGGATGGTGAACCCACTGAACCATGGCTCAACGGCCACGGGTATAAAAAAATACAAAACGGAACCCTATGTGATTGCAGCGGATGTTTACGCTGTGGAGAATCGTGAAGGTATGGGAGGTTGGACCTGGTATACCGGTTCTGCCGGATGGATGTATCAGCTGCTGGCGGAGTCTTTTTTTGGATTGAAAAGAACGGGCAACAGGCTGGCTTTGAAACCCTGTATTCCCGACAGCTGGAGCGAATGGGAAATAAAATACCGCTTCGCGGAAACAGACTATCAATTAAAATTTCAGAAAAACGAAACCGTCACGTTGTTTAAATTACGGCTGGATGGTATTGATCAGGATTCAGATGATATCCTGCTCGTCAATGATCTTTTAATTCACCTGGTGGAGATTTATATTCCCGGCTAAGAACCTGTTCAGCAATATTCTTTCCGGGCTAATGTATATCAGGATGCTTTTTTCTTTTTAGTCTGAAGACTTTCCTTGAGCTGGGTCATCAGATCTTTTGATTTACTATGCACAACCCGAAGAGGAGAAGGTTTGAGGTTTTTGCCATTTGCCTTTGCGTGGATCAGTTTGAGAAGCTGATCCGAGTAACTGTCTTTGTATTTGGAAATATTGAATGGCCCCGTCAGTTGATTAATGAGTGCAGTAGCCATTTGCATTTCAACCGGTTTGATGGTTGATTTTCCGGGTATATCCAGTTCCTTTATATTCCTTATCTCCTGCGCAAACCGGATTCCCTGAAGCAATATCACCTGATCCATAGGTTTGAGAACACAAAGTGATTCTTTGCTGCGCATAACGAAATTTCCAACGCCCACTTTGCCTGTTTTTTTCAATGCTTCTCTGAGCAGCGCGTACGCCTTTACACCTGATTTCTGTGGCTCCAGATAGTACGGGGTTTCATAATAGATACTTTCTATTTCTTCTTCTTTGACAAATTCCAGGATTTCAATAATCTTTGATTTTTCCGGACTGGCTTTCTGAAAATCATCATCGTCCAGAATAACATACTTGCCATTATAGTCGTAAGCCTTTACAATATTTTCCCAGCTTACTTCTCTGCCACTGTCTTCATTGATCCGTTTGAAACGGATTTTTGCATGATCTTTTTTATCGAGCATGTCCAGATCCAGGTTGCTGTCCTGCGTGGCGCTAAAAATACGTATGGGTATATTCACCAGTCCGAAGCCGATAGCGCCTGTCCAAATGGCTCTCATAATTTCTGTTTTTGACTGTGTCAGTGAAATCTAAAATAATGCCATTGTTAAGCCTAAAGCCTAAAGCCTAAAGCTCAAAGCCTAAAACTAAAGCCTTCAAAAGGTTTAGTCAGGTTGATACAATCCGGATAAATTTTAGGCTTTGAGCTTTAGGCTTTGGGCTTAATTAAGGTATTTATTCAGGTCTGTGAGACTGATGGGTTTTTCCCAAACCCTTACTGAACTTAATTTATCCGAAAAGCTGTGATCGTATTGGTAAGCGCTGATGAGATTTATGCGTGCATTAGGGAACTGCTGGCATATGTATTCTGTTTTTTCCCATCCTAAGCCGTCCGGGAGATTATTATCAAGGAAGATAATATCTGGTTTGATGGCTTCCAGATTCTGCATTCCTTCTGCCAGTGTGTGAAAAATATGCACTTCAAAATTTTTGCGGACAAAATAATTTTTCATCAGCAGGCAAAAATCAGTTTCATCATCAATGATGAGTACACGTTTTCCGGAATGAGTCTGGTTTTCCATTTGTTGATTTACTCGTTCATCAGACAGGAGTTTCTTTGCGTCAATCAAATATAACAACAGTTTATAAATTTGATCAGCATATTTTATGTA
The DNA here is from genome assembly GCA_965214575.1 of Puia sp. Lineage (GTDB taxonomy): Bacteria > Bacteroidota > Bacteroidia > Chitinophagales > Chitinophagaceae > Puia. Next base: position 43,789 of record CBDCCE010000024.1, on the reverse strand, counting down.
GAAAATCGTCCACATGATAATTCAGGGATGAAGGGTTTTCATAAATACAGGCCGGATTCATCGAATATGGGAGTTGGCACGAAATTGACTTTATATACCGAAACATTACTCAACCTACAATTTAATTTATGCGGAGTTTATTGTATCTGATTGCAGTCATTTTAATCATCGGATGGATCCTGGGAGTTTTTGTATATAGTGCGGGTGGGCTGATTCATATTTTACTGGTTATTGCTATCATTTCCCTTATTCTGGGGGTTATCAGAAGGGCGTGACCTTTTTCATTAAATGAAGAATTGCTCATCCCGGGATGGGCAATTCTTGTTTGGAGCATTTTTTCATCACAAAATTTATTTTTATGAATATTATTGAGACGATTCAGAAAAATTTAGGGTTTGAATCATTGAAAAAAATAGACCCGAATACCCAGGAACCAAAGGGAGAGGAAAATGCCATGGGTAACAGCGCCATTGCACAGGCAGGTATACCCGCCATACTGCTAGGTATATATAACAAACTGGAAAATAATCCCGATCTCTCCAGTCTGAGTGCGGGATCAGGCAATCTCCTGGAAAATATTTTTGGGAAATCGGCCGATGCAGTCGTAAGCAAAATTGATGCGTACTCCAAATTTCAGGACAAGCACAGTGCTCAGCAACTGGAACATATTGCTTCCGAAGCCATTCGGGTAATCAAGGAGCAGTTGGGTGAAAAAACGGACGAAAATTCAATCCGGAAATTTGTGGCAAGTAATAAGCCCGATACCCTTTTATACCTGCCTCCGTCCCTTGACCTGGGTACCACTTTGAAAAATAATAATCTGGATGACCGTACAGCTAAAATGGAGGGTCCCATCTCCACTTTTATGAGAAACGTGGAAAAAACATTTAATAGTTCGAGTAATAATTAATTGCTGCCAATTATTAATGATTGATTATAAATTATTCATTGTCCTCGGGATGGGGTCTTCAACCCCGTTCCGGGGGCTTTCCTGTTTTAGACCCGGAAGAGGCTGTCTGACTGTTTTATTTTTTTTAAAAATCCGGTCAATGATATTTCCCGCTCCCTCTTTTATACTCTCCGCATTCTTGGAAACGAGTCCGGCCATTCCCCACTGAATGGCTTTCCCGACTGTTTTGCCCAGTATTCCTTTCGAATTCCCGAGCAACAATTTACGGCTGAGAAAACCTGAGCCCAGTCCAATCAGCACATTGAACAGTTCTTCTTTATGTTCGCCGGAAAATACAGAACGGACGCCACTTTTTACCAGATTCAGAGGCCTGAGATTATCCGAAACAGACGCATAGGTATCCTGTAAATCCCGCTTCTGTGTTTCGGCTTTAGCTTCCAGCGCTGCAATGGCAACGGCCAGTTCTTCCGCGTTAGTTACCTTTATTTTCATTCGGTTTATTTCAGCATTTTGTTGATCAGGCCGTTGGCAATAGGGGTTTTAATCCAGCGTTCACGTTGAACATAAATAATAAGCAGTATAATAGCGTAAACGCCGCCTACTATGAAAAAACCATAATGATATGCGCCAAGCGCCCTTCCCAGGAGCAGGGCTACGGCGATACTGAAAAATAAAATAAAAAGAAACCCGATGGCTATCATCGATACCATCACGATAACCGTCGATAATACATCGGCTGATTTATCAATTGTTTTTAGCTTGGTCAGCTCCAGCTTGGTGTCGAGGTAATCCTTGGACTTGTCGATCAGCGTTTTGATGGATTCCGTTGTAGAGGTCATAGTCAAAAATTACACGAAGTTAATTACTTTAAAATTCCCTGAACCCTGCCCTGTACCTGATCCACAAATTCTCCAAATTTACCTTTGAGGTCTTCGGTCAGGCGGTTACCCTTCTTTAAAAAATCCATACTGGTTTTACGCCCCTTTTTCGTATTCAGTATCAGCGCGATGGCTACACCCGCAGCGAGCCCTGTAAGAATGCCGGCAACTATTTTTTTATTCGTCATAAAATGGTTTTAGTGTAAAATATGATTTCAGTTCTTAGTCTAAAAATTGGGCCAGACAGATAAACAGCATCCATCCGCCTGTTGGGTATCATTCTCCCCGCGAACCACCTGTTATACAAGTTACTATGTAAAAACTGAACGGCACGATCTTCTATTAAGGGTGAGTACAACTTCAATCCATGACAACAGCAGATACGCAAATGCCCGCCTGGTTACCCTTTAAGACTACGGTAAGAGGTGCAGGTGATTTTTTCCTTTTTTATCTGCGCTTTATAAGGGAATCCTTTAAACGACCTTTTGAATGGAAGGAATTTCTGGTGCAGTGTTATAAAATGGGTAATAAATCCCTGCCGCTGGTATTGATTACGGCTTTTATCATGGGACTGGTGCTCACTTTACAAACCCGGCCTTCCCTGGTGAGTTTTGGAGCGGAAGCCCTGCTGCCCGGAATGGTATCGGTTTCAGTAATAAAAGAAATCGGCCCTGTGATCACGGCCATTATTTGTGCCGGTAAGATAGGCAGCCGCATAGGCGCGGAACTGGGATCAATGAAAGTGACCGAACAAATCGATGCCATGGAAGTGTCTGCGATAAATCCCTTCCGTTATCTGGTGGTTACCCGGGTGCTTGCGGCAACCTGTATTCTCCCGATACTGGTGGTTTTTGCTGATACCATTTCTATTTTTTCATCTTACCTCGCCTACAATATTCATGGGGACATGTCACTGACCAGTTACTTTACGGCCGCCCTTTCCAAGCTCGACTGGATCGATATTTTTCCTTCCGTTATCAAATCTGTTTTTTTCGGAACGGCCATAGGACTGATCGGATGTTATAAAGGATTTACTGTTGAAGGTGGAACGGCCAGTGTAGGCACGGCCGCGAATTCATCCGTTGTCACGGCTTCGCTGGCTATTTTTTTCATTGATATGATTACGGTTCAGATTACGGATTTATTATAAAACAAAAGCGGAATGGAGAATGAAGTAGTCGTCAGGATAAAAGGCCTTAATAAATCGTACAAAGACAACCAGATACTGAAGGGAATCCATCTGGACATACATAAGGCTGAAAACGTGGTGGTGCTGGGCAAGTCGGGATCGGGCAAATCTACCCTGATCAAATGCATGGTGGGTCTGACCCATGCCGACGATGGCGAAATCTGCATTTTCGGAAAAGATATGGCGGACATCAGTTATGATGAACTCAATGCGTTTCGTACACGAATTGGTTTTCTTTTTCAAAGTGGTGCCCTGTACGACTCAATGACAGTGTATGATAACCTGGCCTTCCCGCTTCGGCATCATAAAAAAAACCTGGGTCAGGAAAAACTGGATGAACTGATCCGCGAAGTGCTGGAAAATGTAGGCCTGCCCGATGCCGGTCAGCTGATGCCTGCAGAATTATCGGGCGGCATGAGCAAACGTATCGGCCTCGCCAGAACCTTGATTCTTAAGCCGGAAATCATGCTGTATGACGAGCCGACTACCGGCCTGGATACGGCGACTGCAAAAGAAATCAGTCAGCTTATACTGGACATGCAAAGGAAATATAAAATTTCTTCACTGATCATCACGCATGATATTACCTGTGCGAAAATGACAGCCGACAGGGTGGTTATGCTCCGGGAGGGCGCGATAGTAGCTGATGGTTCCTTCGATGAGCTGGCCGCCAGTACGGATGAATGGATCCGTTCTTTCTTCTCATAAATTATTAAAACAACCAAAATGATAAAGTCAAACGCGGCATTGAAATGGAAACTGGGATTATTTATTATTACCGGATTGGTTCTGTTGGTTCTCGGTTTATTTTTTATCGGCAAACAGAAAAATTTATTTGCTTCTGTTTTTCAGTTAAAAGCTGTTTTTACCAATGTAAGCGGACTGAAAATAGGGAACAATGTTCGTTTTGGAGGAATCGCTATTGGAACGGTAGAAGGTATTCAGCTGCTGACGGATACATCCGTTCTGGTGAACATGAGTATAAAATCCGAAATCAGACAGTTCATAAAACAGGATGCTACTGCCGGTATCGGATCGGATGGTCTTGTGGGCGACCGGGTGGTACTAATTTCTCCCGGCACCACAAACCGGGAACCCGTAAAGGACAATGAAGTGCTTGCCTCCCACGCCCCGGTTGAAACAGAACAGATTATGGCCGGTTTAAAAACTTCAGCCGACAATGCCGCAATCATAACCCAGCAGCTGGCCGAAGTGGCATATAAAGTGAATCATGGCCGCGGAATTATTTCAAGACTGCTCGGTGATTCCAGTCTGGGTAATAACCTGAATGCAACCATGGTCAATCTGAAAAAAGGGTCTGCCGGTCTCAGCGAAAACATGGAGGCAGCCAAACACAATTTTCTACTCAGGGGTTATTTTAAGAAGAAGAAAAAAGAAGAGGATAAGAAAAAGAAGGAGCTCGAAGACAAAAAGAACGAGTCGGCGAAAAAAAAAGCCGGGGAAAGTAAGGATGGAGCGGATAAAGAAAATCTGGATAAATCAAAGAACTGACCTCCATAATTTCCCAATTTGGGGAATTATTTCCCCTTAATACCATATATTTAGGCAGATTGGCCGGTTTTACAGGGCTGAATTTCTGGTGTTTTATTTGTTTTTGAATGAGGAACAAAAGATTATCGCATGCTCAATCAGCTTCAGTCACAAAAGCTACAGCATAAAATTCTGCCTCATCATATTGCCTTACTTAATCTCCTTCATCTGGATTCCCTGTCACTTGAGCAAAGGATAGAAGATGAGATTAATGAAAATCCGGCTTTGGAGGAAAGCAGTAATTCTGAGGACGATCTGACGGATAAGTTTTCTAAAGAAACAGTTCAGGATTTTCAAAATTGGGAGGAATATGGTTATGATGATATTCCTGATTACAAAACCGAATACGAAAATTATCTTCCCTCTGATAAAATGCCGGACAGGCAGATTGCGGAGATGCTTGACTTCAGGGAAGAATTGAAAAAACAATACCGTTTTGTGGAGCTGGAGGAAAAGAAGTACAAACTCGCTGACTTTATCATCGATTCCCTCGATGAAAGTGGTTTTTTAACACACGATCTGGATTCCATTGCAGAAGAGATTTCATTCAAGCAGAACATCTGGGTTCATGGAGAAGAGCTTGAGCCCGTGCTGAAAAACATTCAGCAGCTTGATCCGCTCGGCTGTGGTTCCCGTAATCTGGGAGAATTTTTCCGGATCCAGCTGGCCAAGCTGGATTATAAAACGCCCAATTATTCTGCCGCGCAGGAATTGGTGGGAAAACATTTTGCCGACCTCCATGCCTGCAATATTGAAAAAATCCGCAGGGAGATGAGAATGCGCGATGGTGAAATGAAAGAAGTGCTGCAGTTGCTGGCTTCTCTTAAAACCAGACCCTTTACCGGTTCCACTAATACCATTCAGGTTAACAATACCGTATTTCCCGACTTTATCATTACCGTTGAAGCCGATGAAATTTTTGTTTCACTGGCCCGTCAGCGTTCCGCTTCTTTGCATGTAAATCAAACCTGGGCCGAGACGGTACAGCATATGGACAGCGATAAATCGACAGATCGCGGTACCCGCCAGTATATGCGCAGCAAGCTGGCTTCGGCACAATGGTTTATTAAAGCCATCCGGGAACGGGAATCCAATATGCTCAAAGTAATCAAAGCCATTGTGCATTTTCAAACGGAATATTTCAAATTTGGCGATACCATGCAGTTAAAGCCCATGGTACTGAAAAATATAGCTGAAATTGTCGGACTGGATATTTCAACCGTTTCCAGAATAACCTGCAATAAATACGCGGACACTCCCTTCGGAATGATCCTGCTCAAAGATCTTTTCACAGAAGGCCTGTCCAACAAGGAAGGTGAGATTATCAGCAACAAAGTCATACAAACCATTGTGGAGGAAGTAGTGGATAAAGAAGATAAAAAGAAACCTTATACGGATCAACAGCTGGCCGATATACTTTCCGGCAAAGGATATATAGTTGCCAGAAGAACCATTGCCAAATACAGGGATCAGCTAAATATCCCGGTGGCACAAATGAGAGCGCTTTTCAATTAAATGACTCATACCAAAACCATTTTGAATTACTAATCAGATGTTTATGAAAAAAATCCTCGTTATTGACGATGACCGAGATATTTGTCTTTTACTCAACCGATTTCTTACCAGGCGCGGATATGAAGTCATTGAAATGTACACTGGTAAAAAAGCCCTGCTCTGGCTCGATTCCAACCAGCCCAATCTGGTGATGTGCGATTACCGGCTGGGAGATATGGACGCTATGGAAATGCTTACTTCCATAAAAAATAAATATGCTGAAGTGCCGGTGATTATCATTACCGGATACAGTGATATGCGTACAGCGGTGAAAGTAATGAAAATGGGTGCTTACGATTATATTACGAAGCCTCTCTTACCGGATGAAATTATTCATACCATTCAGCTCGCGATAGAACATAGCGAAAATAGTTCGTCCAAACCGGTCACCAAATCCAAAACAAGTGTTGCAGAAAAACCTGCAGCCGAAGCAACGGGTATTACCTATTCGGGCAAATATATCTTTGGCGATTCGGAAGCGTTCAAAAAAATATTGAAACAGGTAGCCCTGGTGGCTCCCACCAGTTACAGTGTTATTATTTATGGGGAAACGGGAAGCGGCAAGGAATCCATTGCCCAGGAAATTCATAAACGCAGTAAAAGAAGCAGTAAGACTTTTATTGCCATTGACTGCGGAGCTTTATCTAAAGAGCTCGCTGCGAGTGAATTGTTTGGTCATGAAAAGGGAGCTTTTACGGGAGCGCTGAATCAGAAAATAGGTTGTTTTGAACTGGCCAACGGCGGCACAATATTCCTGGATGAAGTGGCCAATCTGCCTTATGATGTGCAGGTATCCCTGCTCCGGGTCGTGCAGGAAAGAAAGATGAGAAGGGTGGGAGGTACAAAAGATATTGATCTGGATGTTCGTATTCTGATAGCCAGTAATGAATTGTTGTGGAATGCGACAAGAACGGGGAAATTCCGCGAAGATCTTTATCACCGGTTCAACGAATTCTCCATCGAAATTCCACCCCTTCGTGAACGCCGGGATGACATTATGCTATTTGCCAATCATTTCCTGCACACGACGAATGAAGAACTGGGAAAACAGGTAAAAGGTTTCGATCCTGATGTGGAGGAAATTTTCAGAAAGTATGTCTGGTACGGAAATCTGCGCGAACTGAAGAATGTCATCAAGCGGGCTACTCTGCTCACAGAAGGAGAATATATCGAATCGCGCAACCTGCCATTCGAAATTTCCAACTATAGCAAGTTGCAGTTTGCCGAACAGCCTGTCCCGGGCTCTTCCGTCACTCCAGCAACAGCACAGCCTGAATCCAAAACAGGCAATGGTAAAATTAACCTAAGCGAAAGTTCTCTGAAGGAAGCGAGCATTGATGCGGAATACGAAATGATTCTGCAGGCACTCAAAGAATCCAATTACAATAAAAGTAAAGCCGCCCAATTGCTGAAAATAGACCGGAAGACTTTATACAATAAAATGACTTTGTATGAAGAAATGAAGAATCACTAGTATATCATGAATAGCATCATTCACTTCAAGTAATTCTGAGCCCGTCCATGACCGCCGAAACCATGCCTGTTAAAGTGCTTATTATTGATGATGATGAGGAGGATTTCTTTCTCACCAGTCAGTATATTAAAAAAATAAGGGGGAAGGAGTTTATCATAGACTGGTGCTACCGGTATAAAGATGCCCTTGAAGCGATCGTAGAAGCTAAATATGATATCTACTTCATCGACTATTATCTTGGGGCAAAAACAGGACTTGAGCTGATGAAAGAAGCACTGGCTCAGAATACGGAACAGCCACTCATTTTACTAACAGGTATGGGTAACCAGAAAATTGATCTGGAGGCCATGCAGGCCGGTGCGTACGACTACCTGGTGAAACTCGAATTGAATACCGAGAAACTCGAAAGATGTATCCGTTATTCTCTCGAAAGATCTGGCGCACTGAAAATACTCAGGGCCAATGAGAGGAAATTCAGAAGTATTTTTGAGCGTTCGAAAGACGCTGTTTTTCTGACGGACGAATTCCTGGTGTTTAAGGATCTCAACGATATCACGGTGACCATGCTGGGATATTCCCGGGAGGAATTGATGAATATGAACCTGCTGCATTTTTTTTCCAAGCCGCAGCAGGCAGGGGATATTGCCAAATGGCTCCGCGCCGAGGGAAACGTGGAAGATATAGAAGTGGAACTGGTCAATCGCAATCAGGAAGTTTGGCAGACCGTTTTGTCCCTGTCCATGGAAATGGACGCGGATGACAATCTTTATGTTCAGGGCATCATACACGATATAACCAATCTCAAAAGAGCCGAGAGAGCAACCCTGCAGGCTGAAAAGCTGGGTGCAGCTAACCGGCTCGTCAGGGCCCTGGCTCATGAAGTTAGAAATCCCCTGAATAATATCAACCTTTCTGTGGAACAGCTGGCCCAGGAAAATCTGGAAGAAACCGGAACGGTTTATATGGACATTATCAGCCGGAATTGTAAACGCATAAATGATATTATTACCGAACTCCTTTTATCGTCATCCCTGCCTCCGGAAAATATACGGGAAAAAAGGGCACTTCAAAATATACTGGATGAATCCATTGCAACCATCATCGACCGGATCACGCTGAAAAAAGTAAACTGGAAGGTTATCTATCCAAACGAACCAGCTTATATCATGGCCGATCCCTTAAAGTTGAAAATTGCATTTACTAATATTATCATCAACGCCATTGAAGCGATGAATGAAAATAAGGGAGAACTGGATATTTCCGTTACAAGTCAGAATGGTCATCACCTGGTTTCCATTAAAGACAATGGTACGGGAATAAGCAAAGAAACCCTGCCGCATTTATTTGAGCCCTACTTTACTTTCAAGAGAAATGGCCTTGGTCTGGGCCTCGCCACCACCCTCAATATTATCCAGTCACATAAAGCCTCTATTGATGTGCAGACGGGCGTGGATCAGGGATCAAACTTTATCCTGAAGTTTGAGAGAGCATAGTTATGGTGTGGGAGTGTTGGGAGTGGGTTCAATTAACTTTCCTTAAGTATTTTTAAGAGAACTTTCTCGGATGGCGTAAGACCGAAGCTGTCTTCAGAGTCTTCAATTTTATCCAGAGAACGGCTGTATCGCGCGAAATTATTTTCCTCATATAGTCGGATCAGTCCGGGATGGACATAATATTTTTTGCAGATGGACCTGGAGTTACCCAGTTTTTTGCTTACAGAATCCAGCACGGCGACAATATTTTTCTTCCTTTCTGCCTCAGTAATCACTTCCGACATGGAACAAAGGGTTTCCAGAGCATGAACAGAACCAGCCCAGGTTCTGAAATCTTTGGCGCTGAAATCTTTTCCCGTTGATTTTTTGATGTACTCGTTGACCATACCCGACTCAATAATACGCCGGCTGCCGTTTTCATCATAGTACTGGAATAGTTCCTTGCCCGGTATATCACGGCATTGCTCAACCGTTCTGGCCAGTTTTTTATTTCTTAATGTGATCTCGTGCTGTATCCCCTTTTTTCCCCGAAAAGCAAATCGCATTTTATCTCCTGTTATGGAAACGTGTTTGTCTTTCAGCGTAGTCAACCCGTAGGAACCATATAATTTTTCATAGTTGCTGTTGCCGATCCGGATATAGGTCCTCTCCATCAGGCTGATCACCGTTGCCAGTACTTTATCCTGATTGAGTTCACGGATCTGAAGGTCAGCCTCCAGCTGCTCCCTTAAACGGGGGAGAAGTTTGCCGAATTCGTAGAGGCGGTGAAACTTGGTTTCACTGCGAACATGAGCCCAGAGACCGTGATACCGGTACTGTTTTCTTTTCCGAAGATCGAGTCCGGTGGCCTGTATATGGCCGTTTTCCAATGGGCAGATCCACACTTCCGTCCAGGCAGGCGGTATGGCCAGTTTTCTGATCCTTTTCAGATGCTCCCTGTCTCTCAGGGTTTTATCGTCCATGATATAAGTGAAACCCTTCCCTTTTCTCATGCGTTGTATACCCGAAATATTGTCACGTACATAAATCAGGTTCACCGCATTGGCCGCCTTTTCGTAGTCCTTGTCGGCCTTTAAAAGCTGGGCATGGGTCAGTGTAAGTACTGGCTCATCCATTTTTTTTGTTTTAATACTATACAATTGAGTGCCCTGATTTTAAAATAACGGTATGTGATTTGAATTATTTACGGGAAACCGGGTATAGAACGCACAAAACTGCTTTATGGATATAAGGGAATTCAATTTTATGGACGGAATGGCTAAGACGGAGGTGCTCGCCTCCGACGGGGTGTTCCTGGCCGAGCGAAATGACGGCTGTTATCGCATAAGTCTATACCAGGTCAATGACTTTTATGTGGAAATTTATTATCATAAGACCCGGTTTTTCTACATTTGTATCAGAAGTTTTGAAGATGTTTCCGAAATTTACCCTTACCTGCAGGATATTGACATCTCTGAAGTTTATAAAGTCATATATAGCTTTTGATGAATAAAATCAAGTAATAAGGTCCACAGGCTGAAATATCCGGGCATTATTTTCTACAAAATGCTTTAAAAAGGACATTCGTCCGATCATTTTTATTCTGGCAAAAAAATTGAATATAGTATTCACAGTTGCATTCATCGTCTTAGGATAGGGAAACATACAAAGTCCTGGAGTCATATTCAGGACTTTTGTATTTTATATGTCATCGCCTTAAATGGTAAAGGAATTTATGATCTTGATAGTGGACGATTCTCCGGAAAACATTTTTACCCTCAAAACATTATTGGAACTGCACGCCTTCCCCGTGGATGCAGCACTCAGCGGAGAAGAAGCCTTGCGAAAGGTTTTGAAAAATACCTATGCACTGATCATTCTGGATGTACAGATGCCCGGTATGGACGGCTTCGAGGTTGCCGAAACGCTTTCGGGAAATAATGCCAGCAAAGACATTCCCATTATTTTTTTATCGGCCATTAATATTGAGAAAAAATATATCACTAAAGGATACTCCTCCGGTGGTATTGATTATGTAACGAAACCTATAGATCCCGATCTGCTGCTGCTCAGGGTGAAAACGTTCTATCGGTTGTACGAACAAAACCGGATTCTGAATGAAGTGCAGGACAGTCTGCGGAAGGAAATCGAATTTCGCAAGGAAGCCCAGCAGGAGGCTATGGCGGCATCGCGTAGAAAGGACGAATTTATGAGCATTGCCAGCCATGAATTAAAAACTCCGCTGGCAAGCATGAAAGCCTATGTTCAGTTACTCGAAAGATCGCTGGAAAAAGACGACAAAGTTCGTTCCTATGTTGATCGCACCCTTGTTCAGATCAATAAACTGAATAGCCTGATTGCTGATCTGCTGGACAGCTCCCGGATTGAAAATGGCAAGCTCAAGTTTAACGAAACACTGTTCAGCTTCGAAAAGTTGCTTAAGGAAGCGGTCGACACCATGCGCCAGACTTATCCGGACTATGAAATAGGGGTCGAGGGTGACGGTAACATGCTGGTACTGGGTGATGAAATGCGCCTCGAGCAGGTTTTGTTGAATTATATGACCAATGCTGTCAAGTATTCACCCGATATAAAGAAACTGGTCATTCTGATACGGAAGGAAAATAAAAACATGGTTCTCGGAGTCAGGGATTTTGGAATCGGGATCCCGAAAGAAAATCAGGCCGATGTATTTCGGAAATTTTATCGGGTGGAAGGATCTGCCCGCCGTTTTCAGGGTCTTGGTATCGGATTATATATTTGTTACGAGATCATCCAGCGCCACCACGGCCAATGCTGGTTGGAAAGCGAGCCGGATAAGGGTTCTACTTTTTATTTCTCATTGCCTATTGCCAATTCAAATACAGAAAATTAAACGCGACAGCTGAATGAAACAGTCTCTTATCCGGAACCTGGCTATTGGTTTTGGTTTTTCGATATTGCTTTTACTGGGAAGTTCCATTGCCTCTTACCTGAGTATCCAAAGTCTCCTGACCAGCTCGGGCTGGGTCAGCCACACTTATCAGGTCATATCGAATCTCAACGATGTGATTTCGCCGGTACGTAAGGCGGAAACTTCACAGCGTGGTTTCCTGATCACGGGCGATCCTGTTTTCCTGGATCCCTTTCATGGTTCCTTTGAGGAATCCCTTGCAGCCCTCGCAAAGGTTAAAGAAAACACTGCCGACAATCCCGTTCAACAGGTTCGTTGCGAACAGCTGAGGGAGCTAATCAATCAGCGGTTCAGCAAACTGGAGAGTTTAATTAAGATGAAACAGGAAACCAATCTTGTTGACACAAGATTGCTGATATCCGGGAAAGAGTATATGGATTCGATCGTGACGATTGTTGCGGATATGAAGAATTCAGAGAATCAACTGCTTTCGGGCCGTGCTGGTAAGTTTCAGATTTTCTCCCGATATACACCCGCGATTATTATCCTGTCTTCCATTTTCGCAATACTCATAGCCATTATTTTTTATATCCGTGATAAGAAAAGACATCAATTTTCGAAAGGTTCTGACTGCAACAGGATTCTCCAGCAAAAAGATGTTGAAATCAGCACGGCGGATTCTAGACCGTAAGGACCGGATTGCCGAAACGAATTTCTTCCGGAGACTACGGGACGCGTGTTAATGACGACGGAAAAAGACAATCTGGGCAGTCTTATCGGCGTGCGCTGAATAAAATGGGCTTCCTCCCTCGATTATTCATTTAAAATCGCTTTCTGACAAGGAATGGTTGCAAACAGGGTCCGCACATAATTGGCGAATGAAACCATTATGGGAGAGCAGCCGGTTCAGCAATTGCTCGTCATCAAAATCACTACAGGCGTATGGCCGTTTATTGCCAGTACTCCGGTCGGCGCATTGTATCTGAATGACCGGACAACAAAACATTATCATTTGTCGGCCGGATTCGCTTTTCTGCCTCCTTCGAGAACAGGGAAGAAAAATATTCTTTTCGGAGAGGGTGTCAGTCGGAGAAGTGCAGCCGTTAGTCAAAAACCCATTCTGCATTAATCGTATGAAACATCTGGTTCTCCACTTTCAGATCAGTTACGCCACCGGATCTTTGAAACCCGCCGGAGTATATACTGCCGTTCCCGTACTGTTTTGAAAAAAAACTGATCGCGATGTGATTGAATTGGGGAGTTTATCACCTTCTTACAGCGAAAGATGACAGGCAGTTTATTTCGAAGGCGCATGCTGATATTATTGGCATTGCCATCAATACGGCTCAAAACCGTGCGAGACGTTTGCACGACTTACTCGAAGAATTACAATCACAGGCAGAAGAGCTTGCAGATCCCAGCAAAAGGAATTGGAGATAGATCAACAACGAAATGGAGGTCGCAGACAGAAAGACTGCAGGTATCTGAAGAAGAATTGAAGGTTCAGCAGGAAGAATTGATGCACAGACGAATCGTGAACTGGAAGAACGCAGTAAGTTGCTTGAAGAGAGAAACGCACTGATCGCTTACAGAAATACGCGAAATTCATAAAAAAGGCAGAAGAACTAGCTCAAAGCACCAAGGTATAAATCGGAATTTCTCGCGAATATATCGCACGAACTGAGTACACGCCTTTGAATTCAATCCTCCTGCTCTCGCGGTTACTGGTGGCCGAAAATAAAGATAAATCACTTTCCAAAGGATCAGGTGGAATATGCCCAGGTAATCCAAAGTTCAGGGAATGGTCTTCTTGAACTCATTGATGAAATTCTCGACCTTTCTAAAGATTGAATCCGGGAAAATGGAACTGAACTATTCTTTCCTTTCTCTGGATACCCAATTGATTAGCAGATATGAAAATGGTGTTCGAGCCCGTTGCGCGGGAAAAAGGGAGTCACTTCTTTCAATCGAAAACTGATGCACTGAGACGACATCAACGAAATTGAAACAGACAGGATGCGTATTGAACAGGTTCTGAAAAACCTTCTTTCCAACGCATTCAAGTTTACAAAAACGGGTAGCATAACGGTTCGCATGAAACCGGACTCCCGGCGGGACAACCGTTATATGCTGTTCGAAGTGAGTGATACGGGCATAGGGATTCCGAAAGACAAACAAGGAACTTGATTTTCGAAGCCTTTCAACAGGCCGACGGTTCAACCAAGAGAAAATATGGAGGCACCGGACTGGGTCTTTCCATCAGTCGCGAATTAAGCCGTTTGTTAAAAGGAGATCTCCAGGTGAGTAGCGTGGAAGGAGAGGGCAGCACATTTACTTTGCGCGTACCTGTCAGGAAACTATCAGAACAGGAGTCTTTGTCAGAACCGGGGAAACCGGTGCAACCCGTTATTCCGACTGAAGTAAATGAAAAGATACCGGAGCTGCCGGAAAACAGAATACATCAGAAGCTCACGCTTTCGGAAATACCCAATGGCATTCCTGACGATCGCCATCAAATCCTGCCCGGCGATAAAGTTATTCTGATTGTGGAAGACGACACTCATTTTGCCAGCGCGCTGCTCGAATTTACCCGTAGTCTTCATTATAAAGGCATCGTAGCCGTTCGCGGGGATGAGGGAATTCAGCTTGCAAAGACTTACTATCCGATGGGGATATTACTCGACATACAACTGCCGGTCAGGAACGGATGGGAGGTAATGGAAGAACTGAAGAAAGATTCAGCTACCCGTCATATACCCGTTCATATCATGTCTTCTTTCGAGGCAAAAAAAGAAAGCCTGACCAGGGGTGCGGTGGATTTTATCAACAAACCCGTTGCCTTTGATCAGTTGTCGGACATATTCCGGAGAATTGAACAGGTGGTGAATCGGGAAAAAAGCAAAGTGCTTATCGTGGAAGAAAATCCCAAACATGCGCAGGCGCTCAGTTATTATCTCGGTAGTTTTCAGGTGCAATCCGTTGTGGCCAGATCCATTCCGGAAAGTATCGACGCACTGAAGAAAGAGGAGGTGAACTGTGTTATCCTCGATATGGGCATGCCTGAAATCCGAAATTATGAGAAACTGGAAACGTTCAGGAGAACGGCCGGTTTTGAAAATATTCCAATCGTCATTTTCACTGGTAAAAGTTTTTCCCGCACGGAAGAACAGAGACTGCGGAAATATGCCGATTCCATTGTGATCAAGACAGCCCATTCTTATCAGCGGATACTGGACGAAGTATCCCTTTTCCTCCATATTATGGACCAGCAGACCAGAAACAAAAGCACAACCGGGATGGAAAGACTGGGCGCCCTCGATGAAGTGCTGAAAAATAAATCCGTACTACTGGCAGACGACGATGTGCGTAATATTTTCTCTATCACAAAAATTCTGGAACAACATAAAATGAAAATCATCCCCGCGGTGGATGGAAAAGAGGCCCTGGAAAAAATAAAATTCAATCCACAGGTCGATATAGTTTTGATGGACATGATGATGCCGGAAATGGACGGTTTTGAAAGCATCCGGAAAATTAGGGAGTTGCCCGGATTTAAAAACCTGCCGATTATCGCCATCACAGCCAAGGCTATGGCCGGTGATCGCGACAAATGTATACAGGCTGGGGCATCCGACTATATCTCCAAGCCCGTGGACATCGACCAGCTCATATCACTTTTGCGTATATGGTTATACGAAAAATAAATAAACATGCCGATCCGGGATGAAGAAATACCCTTCCTGCTGAACGACCTGATTGACCGTTACGGATACGATTTTACCGGGGTATTCCGAGGCATCGCTGAAACGCCGTATTGAGCGGTTCATGGTTAAGGATCATATTGCCAGCGCTACTGAGTTGAAGGCAAGAGTGCTGGATGATCCGGATTATTTCAGGCATCTGGTAGAAGAAATGACGGTGAACGTAACTGAAATGTTGCGGGACCCACTATTTTATAAAGCGTTGCGGGAAGAAGTGGTGCCCGTGCTGGCTACCTATCCTTATATTCGAATCTGGCATGCGGGATGTTCCACGGGGGAAGAAGTGTATTCCATGGCTATTTTACTCAAAGAGGCGGGTATATTGCATAAATCGAGATTGTATGCTACTGACATTAATCCCGGAGTGATTGAAAAAGCAAGAAGCGGAATATTTCCGGCCGGCCAGATGCGGAAGTATTCAGAAAATTACATTCAGTCGGGCGGTAAAAATGATTTCTCTTCGTACTATACAGCAAATTATAATCTGGCAAAATTTGATGAGAAGCTATCTGAAAAAATGACTTTTGCCACACATAACCTGGTCTCAGATTCTTCTTTCAATGAATTTCAACTGATTTTGTGCAGGAACACCCTGATCTATTTCAACAAAAACCTGCAGTCCAGGGTTCTCGAATTATTTGATCAGAGTCTTGAACTGCTGGGATTTCTGGCGCTGGGTTCAAAGGGAGTCCCTGCGCTTTTCAGGTATGGAAACAAAATTCCGGCAGATTTCTGCCGGGCAAAAAATATGGCGGAAGGTAAAATAGTCAGCAGAAAAATGATTCTTATCGGAGGGTCCTCGGGAAGCCTGCAGGTCATATTGCAGATCCTGGGTAACCTGCCCGCAGACTATCCAATGCCCATTTTGCTGATCATTCACAGGGGATCCTCGCCAGAGTCGATGTTACCTGAACTTCTCTTCGCAAGATCCACACTCCCGGTGAGGGAAGTGGAAGAAAAAGAGCCTGTACTCCCTTCAGTGGTATATCTGGCACCGCCCGATTTTTCATGTTTTAATAGAATCTGACCGGACGTTGTCCCTGGATTATTCAGAGAAAGTGAATTACAGCCGTCCCAGCATTGATGTCAGTTTCATTTCGGCGGCCGCTGTGTATGGTGAAGGAATCACGGGTATATTACTATCCGGAGCCAATGAAGACGGGGCAGAAGGACTAAAGATTATTAAAGAAAAAGGAGGGCACACCATCATTCAGGATCCGTTGGATGCGGCAGTAAATTATATGCCCAGGCAGGCCGGTCTCCGGTCAAAAATAGATGAAGTGCTCAACACGGAAGGGATTATACATTACCTGCTTTCACTGATTCCGACTCGCGATGATTAGCAATGGCTTTAGACACGACATTCTCGAGTTCGTCAATCTCAAAAGGCTTTTGAAGAAAAAACTCTGCGCCGGCTTCCGCGGCCAGATCCTGTACCCGGTCGTTTGCGCTGAAAAATATCACGGGAACCGTTTGCCATGCCGGATCTTTTTTGATCAGCCGGGTTGCCTGAACGCCGCCCGCATCCGGTATCCAGTTGTCCATCAGGATAACATTCGGCACAAATGCCCCGACTTCTCTCAGTATATCATTGCATTTGTTGAAGCCGCTGACCGTATATCCTTTTGAACGGAGCACGATACTGCACACTTCCAGCAGATCAGTGTCATCATCGAAAATCATTACTTTTCCCGGCATAAAAAGAAATTTGCAGTTTTTTTGCGAGGCGCTGGTAAAATTAATAACAAATCAGACATTTCTTACCTTTGAAAAATGAAAAAAGCACTTCTTTTTGCTCTGCTGTTGTCCTGCTTTTCGGGAGTTTTTTCACAGACAAATTACCATTCGGCTATCGGAATACGGCTGGGCACCGGTTATGCCGATCTGATCTCCGCTTCCTATAAAACTTTTCTGGCGGAAGGCCCCGGTGCCATAGAGCTCGATTTCGGAGTAAAGCCCGCTACCAACTACAGAACCGGTTGTTGTGTGATTGACAGTTATGATAATACCATTATGTCTTTTTCCGGATCCTATCAGTATCATGTTCCCATTAGCTCCGTGCCGGGACTTCAATGGTTTGTAGGGGGCGGTTTCCTGTTAACCAATACCTTTACGAATAATTCTTTTCCCGGCGACAGTGAATACAGCGGCATTGGCTTCGGACTGTTTCCTACCGGAGGAGCCGATTACAAGTTTGCCAAGATTCCGCTGAATCTGTCGGTTGACATCCGGCCGACCATACGGGTTGCCTCGCCACACTATTACAATTACGATAACTTTTACTTTCCTGACTTTGGTTTGTCTGCACGATTTACTTTAAATTAAAGTCACTTTCAATCCATCCATATCAAGCCGAATTCATTTGACCAGCTCAAAGTATGTATACTGGTACCTACTTATAACAATGCGCAGACCCTGGAAGCCCTGTTAAGAGACCTGCTGCCGTATGGGGCCCATATCATTGTGGTAAACGATGGTTCCACAGATGCTACAGAAATCATACTCAGCCGTTATCCGGAGATTCAGTCTGTTCACTATACGCCCAATAAGGGTAAGGGATACGCGCTGAGAAAAGGATTCGCAGTCGCAGTGAGTCAGGGATTCGAATACGCGATTTCAATCGATTCAGACGGACAGCATTTTGCCAGTGACCTGCTTGCTTTTCTCTATAAGCTTGAAGAAAACCCGGGTGCCCTCCTCATCGGTGCAAGGAATATGGATCAGTCCTCGGTTCCCGGAAAAAGCAGCTTTGGTCATAAATTCTCGAATTTCTGGTTTAAAGTGGAGACGGGCATTCGATTGCCCGATACCCAGTCAGGCTTCAGGCTATATCCCGTCGGGCGCTTAAATCGATGACTTTCCTGACCCGGCGTTTTGAATTTGAGATTGAAGTGATCGTGCGTGCGGCCTGGAAAGGTATTCCCGTACTTCCGGTTCCCGTTTCCGTTTACTATCCTCCCCGAGGTGAGCGGATAACGCATTTCAGGCCATTTGCGGACTTCACGCGAATCAGCGTGCTTAATACCTTTCTTGTCCTCATCAGTTTTCTATATATTAAACCGAGCGATCTGCTACGACGCCTGTTCCTGAAACAGAAATGGAAAGAAGTATTTGTGGATGAACTCTTCGATCCCGGTCAAAGCGATCTGCGAAAATCGGTTTCGGTGGCATTCGGTATTTTCATGGGTATCATTCCGATCTGGGGATTTCAGCTGATCGCTGCCATTTTCCTGGCAGTCATTCTCCGCCTGAATAAAGGGCTCGTAATCGTATTTGCCAATATCAGCATTCCGCCAATGATTCCGCTGATTCTTTTCGCGAGTTATGAATTTGGCGCATTCTGGATGCCGGAATCTGCGCACCGGCTTTCCCTGACCAAATCATTGAGTTTATCAGCCATCCGCTATAATTTCAAACAGTATCTTGTGGGCAGTATCAGTCTCGCTATTGTCGCAGCAGGTGTAGCCGGACTGATCACCTGGATCCTGCTGAAAATATTCAACAATAAAAACAGGGCTTCCATTTCCTGATGGCAAACCTATTTCTTCATATCTATCAATATTTCGCAGCAAACCGGAAAGTATTCTTTGCGGTCTTCATCAGCCTCTTTCTGATCACCGGATTTTTCGCTCTGAAAATAAAACCGGAAGAGGACATATCTAAAATACTTCCAAAAGACAGGCAGTCAGAAAAATTAAATGAACTGCTGCAGCATGCGCGGTTTGCCGACAGGCTGGTCCTGATGGTTTCGCTGAAAGACAGTGGCCACAGATCCCCTGAGTTGCTCGCTGCTTTTTCAGATTCCTTTGCAACGCTTGTTCGAAACCGGTACCCTGAATTGATTCGTTCGGTAGAGGAGCGCATCAACGACAGTCTCGCTCCTCAGCTCACAGATATCGTAATCCGAAACCTGCCTGTTTTTCTGGAAGCGGATGATTACTCTCTTTTTGATAGTCTGGACAACCGTCAACAGCTGAAAGAAATTCTCAGCCGCGATATCCGAACCCTGTCATCCCCATCCGGATTTGCCCTGAAGTCAGTCATCAGCAGGGATCCGGTGGGAATAACCTATCCGGCTTTTAAAAAAATCCGGCAGTTACAGTACGACGAAAATTTTGATCTGTACGATGGACATATCATCAGTAAAGACGGGAGGTATATGCTTGTTTTTATCGGGCCCGCTTACCCTTCCAACAATACTGGTAAAAACAGCCGGCTGCTGAGCGGGATAGAACAAACCCTCAGCAGTCTACAGTCGGGCCGTTTCGAAAATATTGAGACTTCTTATTTTGGAACCGTGGCCGTAGCGGCAGGCAATGCCTTACAGCTGAGACGGGATTCCATTCTGACAATGGCTATCACCGCCTTCTTTCTCATTTTTTTTATTGCCTGGTATTTTAAAAAGAAAAGAGCGCCTCTGCTGATTTTATTGCCCGTGCTGCTAGGCGCTTTATTTTCACTGAGCCTGATTTACTGGATCAAGGGAACCATCTCCGTGATCGCGCTGGCTGCAGGCTCGGTTGTACTGGGCATCGCCATCAATTATTCCCTGCACGTTTACAATCATTTCCGTCACCGCCTCGATATGCGCGTGGTGATTGAGGATCTTTCGTTTCCACTCACGATCGGCGGACTTACCACCACTTGGAGGTTTCCTTTGCCTGCAGTTCGTTCAATCGGAAATTCTGAAAGACCTGGGACTGTTCGCGCGCTTTCAGTCTCATCGGCGCCTCACTCAGTTCCCTGATTTTTCTTCCGCATCTGATTGCAGATCCCCGGGCCGGAGAATCTCCAAAATATGCTGAAAGGGATTCCTGGATACTCCGGCTGGCTGACTATCATCCGGAAAAAAAAACAGATGGCTGCTTGTACTGATTTTTATTCTCACCATTCTGTTTGGCTTTTTTGTAAACCGCGTGGGATTTGACCAGGATATGATGCATATGAATTATATGCCTGAATCGTTGAAGAAATCAGAAGCCGTTTTGAATCATATCAACGCGTAATAGTCTTCAGTCCGTTTACCTGGTAACCGACGGCAGCAACCTGGAAGACGCTTTGAAAAAACAGGAGTATGTAAATGAAAAAATCGGCGAGCTGCAAAAAAGCAGCGTGATAAAAAAAAGCACCGGTATTTTTCAATTGCTTTTGTCCGATTCATTGCAGCAGAAGCGGATTGAATATTGGAACAGATACTGGACGGAAGATAAAAAATCCAGACTTCTCCGGGATCTGAAACAAACCGGTGATTCTCTGGGATTCAGCGCCACGGCTTTTATTCCGCTGAACCAGCTGCTGAACAATTCCTATCACTCATTAACTCCCGTCGAAACGGAATTATTGAGAAAGGATTTTGCCAACGATATATATTATCGAAAAAAAGAATCAGGTTTCCCTCATCAGCCTGCTGAAAGTGGAACCGCAGGATAAAAAAGAAGTTTATAATGCCTTTGCCAAAACACCGGAAGTAACGGTTTATAGATAAACAATACATGACTTCCAGACTGCTGGGTATTGTTTCGGCTGACTTCGGCCAGATCGGATGGATGACATCCATCCTGGTGTTTCTGGTTTTACTTCTTACCTATGGGAGAATAGAACTGGCTCTGGTTTCCTTTATTCCCATGGTGATTGCATTTATCTGGATACTGGGCATTATGGGGATGGCCGGACTTCAGTTTAATATCGTGAATATTATTTTATCGGCTCTGATCTTCGGACTGGGGGACGACTATAGTCTGTTTATTATGGATGGTCTTTTACAGGAATATAAAACAGGTAAAAAAAACCTGTCCAGTTATAAATCCTCCATCGTTTTGTCTGCAGTCACCACGCTGGCCGGATTGGGTGTTCTCATATTTGCCCGACACCCTGCCTTGCGTTCAATAGCTTTGATTTCAATCACCGGTATTCTCAGTGTGGTGCTGATCGCCCAGGTATTAATTCCTTTTTTCTTTCAGTTTTTAAATTACGAACCGCGTTAATAAGGGGCTTTTTCCGTGGACGGCCTCCGGTCTTTTTAAATCTGTTTTTTCACTCAGCTATTTTGCTCTGGGAAGCTGGATAGTTACGGCTATCGGATACTTTCTGATTAAATGGAATCCATTGGCCGGTGCCCGCGCACGCTTTATTTATCACCGGATTCTGTCATCTTATACCTGGTCCGTTTTGTATATCATGGGGAATGTAAAAAAGAAGATCATCAATCCGGAAAATGAAGATTTATCGCGACCCTGCGTAATGATCGCCAATCACCAGTCCTTTCTGGATATACTGGTGATGACCATGCTTCATCCTAAAGTGATCCTGCTGACCAATAACTGGGTATGGAATTCGCCTGTATTCGGTCGGCTGGTTCGTATGGCGGGATATTATCCGGTGGCTGAAGGCATTGAGAACAGTATCGATTATATGGCGAAACAGGTTGAGGCGGGATATTCCATCGCCGTTTTTCCGAAGGTACCCGTGCTGCAGATGAACAAATCAAACGATTCCACAAGGGAGCTTTTTTTATAGCAGAAAAACTGGAGCTTGATCTGCTGCCCGTATTGATTCATGGAACCGGATATACGATGTCAAAAGGCGACTTTCTGCTAAAGGATGGATTTATCAATATCAGATACCTGCCCAGAATAAAATCAGGTGACCTGTATTTCGGTGTTGACTATACGGAGAAAGCAAAATTTCTGGGACGTTATTTCCGTCAGCAATATGATCTTTTCAAAGAGGAATGTGAACCACCCCGTTTTTTCCGGCAGAAACTGATCTATAATTTTATTTACAAAGGACCTGTTCTCGAATGGTATCTGAGAGTAAAGATTCGTCTTGAAAAAGACTACCAGCTATTTCACGGTCTGCTGCCAAAGAAAGGACTCATTCTCGATATCGGCTGTGGATACGGATTCATGAGTTATATGCTGCAATTCGCCGCGCCGGAAAAGGGATCTTATAGGGTATGATTATGATGAGGAAAAAATAGCTGTTGCCGGTCATTGTTTCAGCCGAAATGAACATATTCATTTTATGCGCTCGGATGTGCGCGCGCTGGAGATCGGCCCGGCAAACGCCATCATCCTGTCGGATGTACTGCACTACCTGGATCCTGACGAGCAGGGGACGCTGATCAGGAAATGCATGTCGGTACTGAAACCAGAAGGCGTATTGCTGATCCGGGAAGGGGACAGGGATATGGAAAAGAAACACAGGCGCACCAGGCTGACCGAATTTTTCTCCACCCGTTTTTTTTCGTTCAATAAAACAGGTGGTCGCAGGCTTCATTTTTTGTCAGGACAAACCATTCGTCCAATTGGCTTCCGGCAGTCAGATGACCTGCCATTCCGTTGACCAATCAGACCACACATCCAACCAGGTTTTTATCATCAGACATTCTATAAAAGCCTATGAAAAAATTTGATGTATTAATCATCGGCACAGGTATGGGCGGACTGGTCTGTGGAAATATCCTGAGCAAAGAAGGTTATTCCATTTGCCTCATTGAAAAAAACAAACAGATCGGCGGCAACTTGCAGATCTATGTTAGGGATAAAATCATCTTCGATTCAGGAGTTCATTATCTCGGTGGGCTTGACAAGGGACAGAATCTCTATCAGATTTTTCAGTACCTCGGCCTCATGGACAAACTGCAACTCGAAAAAATGGACGAAGCCTTCGATCTGGTGCTGCTGGATAATGATAAAAAACACTACCGCATCCTGCAGGGATATGACCGGTTCGAAAAAGAAATGATAAAGGAATTTCCGGATGAGCAACCGGCCATCCTGAAATACACCCAAACGATTCGTGAGGTATGCGATTGTTTTCCACTTTATCGTTTGCGCACAGAAGAGGATGCGGGTAAAAAGCAGGAAGCGATGGGATTTTCGGCCAAACAGTTTATCGAATCCATTACACAAAATCTGACGCTTCGGGAAGTGCTGGCGGGGAATAATATGCTTTATATCGGATCGGGCGAAGCCCACACCGTTTTATTTGCACGCGCTCACTGTCAATACCTATATGGAAAGCGCCTGGCGCTGCAAAAACGGTGGGTCACAAATTGCGAAACTGATCGCACAGAATATTCAGGCTGCGGGCGGAATGATTATTAGAAACAGGGAAGTGAAGAAACTGGTGATGACAGGCGACAAAGTGACGGCTGCTTTATTGGACGACGGAACCCGTATTGAAGCGGAGAACTTTGTTTCCAATACCAGTCCGGCCAACACCTACCGGATGACGGACTCTCCACTGATCCGGCCGGTCACCCGGACAAGGATGAACAATCTCCCCGGCACCGTTTCTTCTTTTATTCTGAATATTGTTTTCCGTAAGGATAGGTTTCCCTATGGCAAACACAATTACTACTATCATAAAAACGGCGCGGCCTGGGAAATGGAACAATATGATGAAAGCAGCTGGCCGCTCGGATATGCTGTTTACCTTACCCCCGGTTCGAATCCTGATTTTGCCGCCGGGATGACTATTTTTGCATATATGCGATTTGACGAAGTGCGTTCCTGGTCCTCCAGTTTTAACACCGTTTCTTCCAAAGAAAACAGGGGAGGGGATTATGAAGAATTTAAAAAGAAAAAAACAGAACAGCTCCTCAGCCGGGTGGAAGAGAAATTTCCGGATCTGAGGAAGTGTATTTTGCATACCTATAGCGCAACGCCGCTTACCTTCAGGGATTATATTGGTAATGAGGACGGCAATCTCTACGGATCCGCCAAAGACTACCGGAATCCGCTGGCCACTCTGGTCTCACCTAAAACAAGGATTCCGAATTTATATCTGACGGGCCAGTACCTGAATCTTCACGGTATTCTGGGAACAGCGATCAGTGGTTTGATTACCTCTGTGGCTGTGACAGGCAAGGATGATTTCATAGAAAAAATCAGAAATGCCTAAGAAAAACAGAATCTGGCGTCGTCTGGTTAGGGTGTTTGCAGTGATCGGGCTGCTGCTGCTCTGCGGGTTTATCTATTTGATGATCGTTTCGAAAACGAAACCACCGGCCATAAAAGACAGAACCTCGCTGAACCGGGTACGGAATGAACCGGTACCGGGGCTCTATACCATCAACAACAATTGGTTTCGAAAAAGCCGTTCCGGATTGTATGAGTTATATACGGAAGGACAGCCGTTTGACCGGGGCGTGGTTAACGGAAAACTTACCAAAGAACTGATTCAGTTGCAGGAAGACTATTTTAACGATCAGATTGTAAAAATGGTACCTTCTGATTTTTTACAGGCATTTTTTAAAATATGTAGTAGGATGGTTCAACCGGGATCTGGATAAGCACGTGACGGAAGAAGACAAAGAAGAGATTTATGGAATTTCACTTTCAGCTTCAGAAAAGTATAATTATATAGGAAACAATTACCAGCGCATACTCAACTACCATGCGGCACATGATATCGGGCATGCCCTGCAAAATCTGGCCCTGGTCGGATGCACTTCTTTTGGTACCTGGGGCAGCCGGTCGGCCGACGGCGAAATGATCATTGGAAGAAATTTTGATTTTTATGTAGGCGATCATTTCTCTGAAAATAAAATAGTGGCTTTTGAGTACCCTTCAGAGGGATACAGGTTTATGTCTGTTACCTGGGGAGGTTTTATTGGTGTGGTTTCGGGAATGAATGAAAAGGGGCTGACCGTAACCATTAACGCGGCAAAATCAGATATTCCTTCCGGATCGGCTACGCCGGTTTCGCTGGTGGCAAGGGAAATACTCCAGTATGCTAAAAATATTTCCGAGGCGATGAATATCGCGAAGAAAAGAAAAATGTTTGTGTCAGAATCCTTTCTGATCGGATCGGCAGAAGATGGCAAAGCGGTTGTCATTGAGAAAACACCGGATTCGGTCGGTGTCTATGACCCCGGCCTCAACGAGATCATTTGTGCCAATCATTTTCAAAGCCCCGAACTCAGCGGCCTGAGGTCAAACAAAATTCAGATTCGCCAGAGTGCATCCGAGTACCGTTACCAACGTCTGAAGGAACTGCTGACTGCCACAAAGAAAAATACGGTGGAACAAACCGTTCGTATATTGAGGGACAGGCAGGGAATGGAAAGCACCGATATCGGAATGGGAAATGAAAAAGCGATCAACCAGATGATTGCCCATCATTCCATTATATTCGAACCGTCGGAGAGAAGGGTCTGGGTTTCTACTGCACCCTGGCAGCTCGGCGCTTTTATCTGTTACGACCTCAATAAAGTATTTGCGCTTGATGGTATGACAACGAATCACGAAATTGCCGACAGCAGCCTGAGCCTCCCCGCCGACAGTTTTTTACTGACGCCGGCCTATCGGCAGTTTTTACAATTCAGGGAAATGAAAAAGGAAATGGGTGAAGGAAAAGAGGTTGATCCGGATAGTCTGATTGCCAGCAATCCAAACTTTTACCAGGCTTATCAGCTGGCAGGAAATGAGATGTTCAAAAAAAAGGATTTCGAAAAAGCAATGCTGTACTATCGTCAGGCTCTTTCAAAAGAAATCGCTACGAAAACCGAGCAGAATGAAATCAGAAATCAGATTTCTAAATGTCAGGAAAAGCTTAAAGCCCAAAGCCTAAAGCCTAAAACCTAAGGCGGAGAGCCGTGGATCGTTAGTCGTTTATCTATATACCATTAACGATAAACGATATACGATAAACGATATACGATGAACGATATACGATGAACGATGAACGATATACGATGAACGCTGAATCAATAATCAACAATTAATAATTGATAATCGGAACCGGTATTGATATTATTGAAGTGGAACGCATCGCCACCCGCGTGGCAAGGGATTCCGGCTTTCGTGAGCTGGTCTTTTCCATTGCGGAAATGGCTTACTGCGATTCGAAAGCAACCCGCTTTGAACATTATGCGGCACGGTTTGCTGCCAAAGAAGCTTTTCTCAAAGCTATCGGCCGCGGGTGGGACAGCGGTTTGTCCTTGTACGAAATCGAAGTAGTCAATGATGAAAACGGAAAGCCGTCCATACATTTATCCGGCAACACAGAAAAGGAGATTGCACCGATGGGCATAAAGTATATTCACGTATCGTTGTCCCATTTAAAATCAATGGCCACGGCGATTGTTATTCTGGAATCATGAGCCAAACTCCGCAAAAAAAATTTCTTCAACAGGCCGGAATCCGGGATATCCAGGAGAAAAAACTCAGGGAAATACTCGATTATGTGCTGCTGTATTCTCCCTATTATAAGAGGATATTTGCCCAACATTCGGTGGTTCCTGCAGACATAAAAACACTGGAAGATCTTGTTCGTTTGCCCGTAACGCAAAAGGAGGATCTTCAGTTGAACAATGATGATTTTCTCTGCGTACCCAAAACATCGGTGATTGAATATACTTCCACATCCGGAACCCTGGGTGCGCCGGTTACCATTGCGCTCACTGAAAAAGATCTTCAGCGTCTGGCCTACAATGAATTTAAATCCTTCACCTGCGCAGGCGGTCAGCCGGAGGATATCTACCAGCTGATGCTTACGCTCGACCGGCAGTTTATGGCTGGAATGGCTTACTATTCGGGCATCCGCATGCTCGGCGCAGGTATCATACGGGTTGGTCCGGGTGTTCCTTCTTTGCAGATAGAAACCATATTCCGGTTGAAACCTACCGTTTTGGTGGCCGTCCCGTCTTTTATTCTGAAGCTGACTTTATACGCGGCTGATCATAAAATAAATCTGGCAGAGTCTGGCGTAAAAAAAGCAATCTGCATCGGCGAAAATATCCGTCAGACTAATTTTTCATTGAACGTACTGGGCAGGAAAATTACGGAAGCATGGGATATTCAACTTTATTCAACCTACGCTTCTACGGAAATGCAGACGGCATTTACTGAATGCGAAGCTGGACGCGGTGGGCACCAGCAGCCGGATCTCGTGATTGTGGAATTATTAAATGATGATAACCTGCCCGTTCCTGAGGGCGAGCCAGGGGAAGTAACCATCACGACGCTGGGTGTAGAAGGCATGCCGCTGATCCGTTATAAAACGGGGGATCTCTGTATCGCTAACCGGGAACCCTGTTCCTGTGGACGCGAAACGCTGAGATTATCGCCTGTGATTGGACGTAAAAAACAAATGATCAAATTCAAGGGAACCACTTTATTTGCGCCGGCTCTTTTTGATCTGCTTAACGGCATGGAAGACATCGTCGAATTTGTAGCCGAGGTTTTTTCCAATGAAATAGGAACGGATGAAGTTCTTCTTCATTTGCAACCGGTAAAATACTCAGAAGAATCCGACCACCGGATCCGTGCTTACCTGCAGGCCAAACTGCGGGTTACTCCTCATATCCGGTATCTTTCGGCAGAAGACATTCAGAAACTGCAGTTTCCGGGAGCCGGCAGGAAGCCGGTGAAGTTTATTGACAGGCGGAGTACGGTTGGCGGTTGAAGGAGGAAGTTTAACCGTGGCACAAATTTTAATGGCATTTTGTTATGAAGTTGTTATTAGTCATTTCATTTTTAATGCTGGCAGACCTGCAGGTCAGCTATGCCCGTTCGCCAACGGCCAACGGCCAACCGCCAACCGTCATCCGCCAACCGCCAACGGCCAACCGCCAACCGTCAACCGTCAACCGCCAACCGCCAACCTCTTTTTCCCGCTCCGCATTCTACAAAGCCATGCAGCTCGACGACAAGGCACTCGTCAATGCGCAGCTTACGGATGTTCAGTCCGCACCGCCAGAAGTAAAAGATGCTTTTACAGGCGCCCTGCTGATGAAAAAAGCGGGAATCGGAGGCAGCCCGACAACCAAACTCAGTCTGTTTAAGCAGGGACATAAACTGTTGGAGGCAGCCATCAAAAAGAACCCCGATAATGCCGAGTTTCGGTTTTTACGCCTGATGATTCAGGAACATGCTCCTGGCATTCTGGGCTATAAAAATGATCTCGAAAAAGACAGCGCATACATTAATAAATTGTATAAAACGCTACCGGATGAGCTTCAGGCCACCATTGCCGATTACAGCAAAAAATCGAAGGTTTTAAAGCTCCAGGTTTCTTAACTTCGAGCCCATAATGGGCAAAAAAGTTTTAGCGGTATTCTATTCGCAGTCCGGCCAGTTAGAACAGATTATAGATCATTTTACCCAGCCCATGATTCAGGGAGGGGCCACCGTGGAAAAAGTAAGGATTTACCCTGAAAAGGCATATCCTTTTCCGTGGACAGGGAAGTCCTTTTTCTCCGTAATGCCTGACTGCGTAAACCAGGTTCCCCACTTGCTGCAACCCTTTGAGTTCAGGGAGTCAAAATACGATCTCATAGTCCTGGGTTACCAGGCCTGGTTTCTTTCACCCAGCATTCCATCGAATTCACTACTTTTCCATCCGCTTTTCCGGGAAATAGCAAAGGATACGCCGGTCATCACCCTCACCGGCGCCCGAAATATGTGGCTGAGCGCCATGGAAAAAATCAAACCGGTACTGAAGAGCATGGATGCCAGACTGGTGGGGAATATTGCGCTTGTTGACAGACATCACAATTTTGTGAGCTTTATTACCATCTTTCACTGGATGTTTAAAGCAAAGAAGGACCGCTACCTGAATATTTTTCCGGTTCCGGGTGTGAGTGAAGCCGATATTCTGAATACAAAAAATCAGGGGTCTGCAGCGGTTCCCCATCTGGAAAAAGGCGACTGGCAAGGATTTCAGGATGAGATGGTGGCTCAGGGCGCAGTACCCGTAAAGTACAATCTGATGTTCATTGAAAGTAAGGCAAGGAAAATATTTAAGGTCTGGGCGGGCATTATTTCCAAACGTGAAAAAAAAGATGCCTGGCTTGTTGCATTCAAATATTATCTTTTAATTGCGCTATTTATAGCGGCCCCGATTATCCTTACGGTAGATGCGATTTTCTTTAAGCCATTTCTGTCCGGGCGCATAAAACGGCAAAAACAATATTATTCAGGTGTGAATTAATCCGGAAAAAGAAGATGGAGTTCAAAGAGGTTTATATCACAAAGACGGCCACCTACTTCCCCAACGAACCGGTTTCCAACGACGAAATGGAGGAGTTCCTGGGTCTCATTAATAAAAGTCCTTCCAAATCCAAACGTATTGTCCTGCGCAATAACGGTATCAAAAATCGTTTTTATGCACTGACCCGTCAGGGTAAAGCCACGCATACCAATGCGGAAATGACGGCGCAATCCATTCGCAAAATGATGGATAATGATCCCGAACAGATTAAAGCGATCGATCTGCTCGTCTGCGGCACTTCTTCGCCCGACCAGATCATGCCTTCTCACGCGGTGATGGTTCATGGAGAACTGCCCGAAGCAGAAGCCATCGAAGTGGTATCTCCCTCTGGTGTATGCTGCGCAGGAATGCACGCCCTGAAATATGCCTATATGGCCGTCAAGACAGGCGATGCCCACCATGCGGTAGCCACGGGGTCCGAGCGTTTTTCTGCTGCACTTAAATCAGAGATATTCGAAGATGAAGCAAAGAAACTCACGGAATTAGAAGATAACCCATATATCGGATTTGAGAAAGAATTCCTGCGCTGGATGTTATCCGACGGGGCTTCTTCCTTTTTGTTGTCGGATAAAAAAAACAGCAGTGGTTTCAGTTTGAAAATAGAATGGATCGAAGGCGTTTCCTATGCACATGAAATGGAAGCCTGCATGTATATGGGTGGTGAAAAATTGCAGACGGGAAAACTGAAAAGTTACCTCGATTATACACCCGAGGAAGTACAGGCAAAATCCATTATGAGTATCAAGCAGGATGTAAAACTCCTGAGCGAAAATATTGTGCCTCTGGGTGGAATTAAACTCTCGAAACTCTTTAAGGATAAAGGACTGAATCCGGCCGACGTGGATTATTTTCTTCCGCATATGTCCAGCGAATTCTTCCGCGCCAAGATATTCGACCAGCTGAACAAAAACGGCACGCCGATCGCTTATGATAAATGGGTCGTCAATCTCAGTACCCTGGGAAACGTGGGCGCCGGATCTGTTTATTTTATGGTGGACGAAGTGTTTAAAATGCCCGGTCTTAAAGCCGGACAAAAAGTGCTGCTGCTCGTTCCTGAAAGTTCCCGTTTCTCTTATATGTATGCATTGCTGACGGTGTGCTGATCAAATCTTCATAGTCCAAAGCCTAAAGCTTTAAGCTTTGCGCCTTAGGCTTTAAGCTTTATAATATGAAAAAAGAAGAAATCCCCCAGGACCTTGGCGCCCTTGGAAAAATCACCGGAGAAGTGGTTTATGCCGTGGATGAAACCGGTAAATACGGAACGGCTCTCAGCAATGGCTGGGAAGTGAAATCCTCCGCCCTGGAGGTAGCCTGGAAGGATGTTGAAGAGCGAATTGAAGTGGCGAAACAGAAAGTGCTGCGTAAAGAAGCGAGCCCCATTTTATTTTTTATGGAGTTGCGGGTGATGGATATTCCCATTGTTTCCGCCTATACCGGCTTTTGGAAATGGACGGTAAAAAAGCATTTGAAATATTCTGTTTTTGAAAAACTTTCCGACAAAACCCTGGCAAAATATGCCGGACTCTTCGAAGTATCTGTGGCCGATCTAAAAACAATGAAAGCATGAAGCTCGATTTTCAGCACAAACAGGCCGCTCATTGTGAAAACGGGGTCACCACCAGTCTGCTCCGGCATCACGGCGTAAACCAGATAACCGAACCACTGGCTTTTGGCATCGGATCCGGACTTTTCTTTATTTATATCCCCTTCATGAAAATCAACAATGGGCCGGCCATTGCGTTCCGCACGCAACCCGGACTGATTTTCAACAGAACCTGCAAGGCCCTGGGCATCCCGGTGGAAAGAAAAAAATTCAGATCCAAAGAAGAGGCGGAAAAAATATTAATGAAATGCCTCGAAGCCGGACAGCCCGTAGGTTGTCAGGTAGGTGTATATTATCTTACTTATTTTCCAAAAGAATACCGCTTCCATTTCAATGCACATAACCTGATCGTTTTCGGAAAGGAAGACGACAACTACCTGATCAGTGATCCCGTAATGGAAATGGCCACTTCTCTCAGTAGTTACGAACTCGAAAGAGTGCGTTTCGCCAAAGGCGCATTTGCTCCGAGGGGACAGCTCTATTATCCGAAAGAAAAAAGAGAGGTCACTAACGAACAGATGAAAAAAGCGATCCGCTCCGGAATCAACCGCAATATCAATCTCATGCTGAGGATACCCGGACCGATTGCCGGCATCAGCGGGATCCGCTTTACTGCAAAAAAAATCAGTCAGTGGCGCGATAAACTCGGTACCCAGAAAGCGGGCAGCTACCTGGCCCAGCTCGTACGCATGCAGGAAGAAATTGGTACGGGCGGCGGAGGCTTTCGTTTCATTTATGGCGCTTTTCTCCAGGAAGCCTATACCTATCATCCTTTGCAGGAACTCATCGATATATCAGCCATGTTTACCCGCTCCGGCGATATCTGGCGCTCCGCGGCCGTTCAGGCCGCAGGCATCTATAAAGGAAGAATCGGAACACAGGCCGATTTCAACGTGATGAGCGATTATCTCTATGCAGCGGCCGATCTCGAAAAACAGGCATTTATTGCACTCTCCAAAATCAAATGGCCGGCATGAGTCACCCCGCCATAAACATTCAAGATCTGGATTTCCAGTATCCGGGACGGGAAGGCGTTTGTTTTGAAAAATTTCAGCTGGAGATTCCCAATGGAGAACGCTTCGGAATTTTTGGACCCAATGGAGCGGGTAAAACCACCCTCATGAATCTGATGACGGGACTGCTGAAATATTCGGGTGGCAGCATCCGTCTCCTCGGTCATGAAATCAAGGATCATCCGAAATCCACCAACCGCCTTTTCGGATTTGTGCCACAGGATTTTTCTTTTTATCCGGAATTATCTCCAAGGGAAAACCTGGCTTTTTATGGCGCATGGTACGGTTTAAATAAAAAAGAAATTCGCAGCAGATCCGAAGAATTACTCGAAGTGTTGGGATTGACACATGTGGGGGACAGGGTTTTACACCATTTTTCAGGGGGGATGAAACGCCGGGTCAACCTGGCGATCGGCGTCATGCATCATCCCCGGGTTTTGTTTCTGGATGAACCCACTGTAGGTGTTGATGTGCAGTCACGGCACGCCATCATTCATTATCTCAAAGGTCTTAATAAAACCGGCATCACCTTAATATACACATCCCATCAGCTGGAAGAAGCCGAAGAACTTTGCGATACGGTGGCGCTGATCGACAATGGGAAGCTGATCGCACACGACAACCTCGACGGGCTCTTAGTCAAACACGGCCACGATGGCATGGAAGCTTTGTTCCTTGCACTCACAGGTAAAAGATTCAGGGATTGATGCAGATACTTATCGCCACCATTATTAAGGACCTTAAAATTCTCCTGCGCGACCGGGTGGGTTTGTTCATGATGTTCTTTATGCCAGTTCTGCTGGTGATTGTTATTACCAGCGTGCAAAACAGCACATTCGAACTCGTAAATAATAACCGGATTTCACTGGTAATTTATAATCAGGATAAGGGTCATGACGGTGAAAGGCTCGTTGAAACACTGAAGAAAATCGGTCTGTTTAATCTGCAGTTGGTGGATTCCTCAGTCATTCCAACAGATATTTCTGCCCGGATGTACAAAAGAGATGCGCTGGTTGCCCTGCTGATTCCTGAACATTTTACGGAGTATATCAGCAGCAGGGCAGAAGCAATCGCCTCCCGGGCCTTAAAGGATCCGGATTCGACAGAGAATAAAACATCTGCGGAATCTAAAATTATAGGTGAGAGCCTTCTGCCCGACTCTTTGAAAATGTATTATAATCCCGTCATGCAAACGTCCTTTCGCCAGTCCATTGAAGGTGCATTCCGCAGTTCCGTACAGGTGATTCAGGGCGAAACCATTGTGCAGAAATTATACGAAGCCGTGAATCAAAAGCAGGTTCCGGCCGATCTGGAAAAACAGATTCTTTTCGGCCAGGTACCGATTGCGGAACTGCCGGTATCGCGCAATGGCAGCCGCAGTATACCCAATGCCTCCCAGCACAACGTGCCGGCATGGACCATTTTTGCCATGTTCTTCATCGTTATTTCTTTGGGTGGGTCTGTGGTCAGGGAAAAAAACAGCGGCAGTTTTACCCGGCTCAAAACCCTGCCCGCCAGTTATCTTCATGCGTTATTGTCGAAACAGATCGTATACGGGCTCGTCACTTTCCTGCAGGCCGTTGTCATTTTTTTACTCGGAAACAAACTGTTTCCCTATATCGGTCTCCCGGTTTTACATATGCCGGGAGATCTTGCGGGATTATTTATAGTGACCGCCGTCTGTGGTTACTGTGCCGTGAGCTACGCCATCTGCGTGGGCGTGTTTTCTGACACGGCTGAACAATCGAATGGATTTGGTGCCATTTCCATACTGATCCTGGCTGCTCTCGGGGGACTGCTGGTTCCTTCCTTCGCCATGCCGGCCAACCTGCAGAAAATTATTCAGATCTCGCCATTGCACTGGGCGCTGGAAGCTTATTACGGACTCTTTCTTGAAGGCGGAAAACTCAGTGACATTTGGACGAATATTCTATCTTTATTAGGTATTGGTTTACTTATACAGCTCGTTACTCTGTATGGGCTAAAGAAGAAAAATTTAATTTAAAAAAACGATGGAAACAGCAGCTTTGAAGCAGCAGGTAAAAGAGCAGATCATTCACTTCCTGAACCTGACGACCGTGAAGCCGGAAGATATAAAGGATAATGAACCTTTGTTCGGAGAAGGACTCGGACTGGATTCCATTGACTCTATCGAACTCATTGTATTATTATCCCGTGAATACGGCATAAATATTCAGGATCCCAAGGAAGGCAGGAAAATCCTGACCGACATCAATACCATGGTGGACTATATCGAAAAAAACAGAACCAAGTAAACCCCTTCATTTGAGCAGAATTGTAATCACAGGCATGGGCCTGATTAGTGCGATTGGAGATTCGGTTCAGGAAAACAGGGATTCTCTCAAAAATGAACGCAGCGGAATAGGGGATATCCGGTTTTATGAAACGGCCTATGCGGGTAAACTTCCTGCAGCTGAAGTGCCGATATCAACTGAAGAGCTCAACAGAAAATTATTCGGTATTCCCGATCCTGCCATCACACGCACTTCATTACTCGCTCTTCATGCGGCAGCCGAAGCGATTGCCGACAGCAGACTCAGACCGGAAGAACTCGCTTCAGAAGACACTGCTCTGATCGGAGCGACTACTGTGGGCGGTATGTGCCTGACCAATGAACTTTATCACGATGCCAATGCAGACAAAGAAGGCACGCCCTATCTGTCCTCTTATGATTATGCATCCGTAACCCTGGCCATCCAAAAACGTTATGGTATACTGGGAGAAATAGGCACGATCAATACGGCCTGCTCTTCTTCGGCCAATGCGATTTTATATGGAGCCCGCCTCATTCGCCAGGGTTATGCCAAACGCGCCATCGTGGGTGGAGCGGAGAGTCTCGCGAAATTCACCATCAATGGGTTCAACGCATTGAATATACTTTCTTCCAGGCCCTGCGCACCCTTCGACCGCGACCGTAAAGGACTGAACCTGGGAGAGGGGTCGGCTTTTCTGGTTCTTGAAAAAGAAGAAGACGCTAAGGATAAAAAAATATACGCTTCTCTGACAGGCTTCGGTAATAGGAACGACGCCTATCATCCGTCATCTAATTCGCCGGAGGGGTTAGGCCCCTTTCTTGCCATGCAGGAGGCCATTGAAAATGGGGGACTGCGTGCGGATCAGATCAGTTATATCAATGCCCACGGTACGGGAACCGAAAATAATGATGAAACGGAAAGTCGCGCCATGATCCGTTTATTTGAAAAACCACCACCGTTTTCTTCCACCAAATCATTCACCGGTCATACCCTCGGCGCGGCAGGCGCCATGGAAGCGGTCTATTCTATTTTGAATCTGGTTCACCAGGAATTGTATCCTTCCCTTTCCTTTCATCATGCGATTCCTGAAACAGGTTTGATCCCCGTATTGGATTACACAAAACAGGAACTCAGACACGTGATGTCCAACTCATTTGGTTTCGGAGGCAATTGCAGCACATTGATTTTCTCAAAAACCTGATGCATGGCTTATTTTCATCAATCCATTTGCATATCACCTCAGTTTAGTTTTCCCGAAACGGATTTCACAGCTGTGCGTGAATCAAAGGACAATCTTCTGTCTGTTATTGAACCTGATTATCCGGGCATACCTGCCGGAATAAAAAGACGAATGGGCAAATCTGTGCGCATGGCGGTAGGCGTGGCCCTTCCTCTGCTGGAAAGCCATCCTCAGCCCGATGGCATTGTGATCGCCACGGCCAACGGAGGTATGGAAGACTGCATCAAATTCCTGAACCAGATTTTGGAATATAATGAAGGACTGCTGACGCCGGCGAGTTTTGTGCAGAGCACATCCAACGCTGCGGCCGCGCAGATCGCGCTGGTTACAAAAAATCATCATTATAATATCACCCACGTGCACCGCGGAACCGCTTTCGAAAATGCACTGATGGATGTGCAGATGTCGCTTAATGAAAAACCAACTGCCGGATATCTGCTGGGATGTACGGACGAAATTTCGGCATACAATTATAATATTGATCATGTGGCCGGATGGTTCCGCGAAGAACCCACCCTGAATACAAAACTTTTTCATACGCGGGCCAAAGGAACCATTCCCGGCGAAGGCGCATTTATGGTTTGGGTAAACAACGAAGCCCAGGGAGCCGTGGCAAAGCTCGAAGCGGTAAAAACCCTGCACACCGACGATCCTGTTCTGGTCATCGCCGCAATGAAAAAATTCCTCGCATTTCATTTTTCCGGCGGCGAAAAACCGGATCTTCTGCTGACCGGCGAAAATGGGGACGAACGTTTACAAGGGTATTACGATTCTGTTGAATCATTGTTTGATGAAGCGGTAACTGTGGCGCGGTTCAAACATCTTTGCGGTGAATATTGCACCGCTTCTTCCTTTGCCTGCTGGTTGTCCATTCAAATTCTGAAAACAGGCAGTACCCCTTCATTTATTACAAAGAAGAACCCTTCGGAAGCTCCCTGCAGGAAAATTCTGATTTATAATAACTACCGCGGCGCGCAGCATGCTTTTATTCTGTTGTCCGCAGCCGCGGGGAGCTAGTCGTTAGTCGTTAATCGTTAATCGTTGATCGTTGACCGATCGCCGTAGACCGACAGTTTTGGGTTTTAAGCTTTTAGCTTTAGGCTTAAATAGTAATTAACTTTATTAAAAGAAAAAAAGATGTTTCGCCATTTGATTTCCGTTTTTAAATATGGTATCCTGCTTGCGGGATTTATTTTTTTAGCTGTGGGCTGTAACCCGCATACAGATCCATACCAGGGATGGGAAGTGGTGAACGGAAATCCGGCCGGAAATAAATTCTCTTCATTGATACAGATTGATACGTCGAATGTATCAAAACTTCAGCCGGCCTGGACGTATCATACAGGTGATGCAGACACAGCCGCCCATTCGCAGATACAGTGTAATCCGATTGTAATAAACGGGATCCTCTATGCCACTTCTCCCCAGCTGAAACTATTTGCACTGGATGCGGCAACAGGTAAGGAACTATGGTCGTACAAGCCTTTTGATTCGGTGCCGGGTGAAAAGAAAATGTATTTTAATCTTAACAGCAACCGGGGCCTGACCTACTGGACAGATGGAAAGGATGATGAAAGATTATTTTATACGGCCGGTCCTTATCTGAGGGCCATAAACGCAAAAACCGGCAAACTGATTGGAAGTTTCGGTGACAGGGGCAAAGTGGATCTGCGCAGCGGGCTCGGAGTGGATGCCAGTGATCTTTTTGTGACAGCCACATCCGCACCCACCGTATATAAAGATCTTTTACTTGCAGGAACAAGGGTTTCCGAAGGCATGGATGCGGCGCCGGGACATATCCGCGCCTACAATGTGCGCACAGGAAAACAGGTATGGATATTTCATACCATCCCTCACCCGGGCGAACCGGGTTACGAAACCTGGGAAGATAAAGACGCGTGGAAAATGACAGGCGGCGCTAACAACTGGATGGGCATGATCGTGGATCAGCAAACCGGCATCGCTTATATTCCCATCGGATCAGCGTCTATGGATTTTTACGGGGGCAAGAGAAGAGGATCCAACCTCTATGCCGATTGCCTGCTGGCACTAGACGCAAATACAGGAAAGCATATCTGGCATTTTCAATATATTCATCATGATACCTGGGACTGGGATCCCTCGTCCGCTCCGGTATTACTAACAGTCAGGCATAAGGGAGATGACGTGCAGGCCGTGGCTCAAACGACAAAAACCGGATTTGTATTTCTCTTCAACCGTGCAACCGGAGAACCGCTCTTCCCCGTTGTTGAAACACCTGTTGATTCGGTTACGGATCTGGTGGGTGAAAAAATATGGCCCACACAGCCCAAACCTCAATTGCCCGCGCCTTTCGTAAGACAAAGCTTCACCGAAAAAGACATCAATCCTTATTTGTCGGCCGAAGAATATGCCGAAGTAAAATCGAGGCTTCTAAAATATCACAGCGGTGCCATGTTCAATCCTGAATCCAAAGCCGGTACCATCATCCTGCCGGGTTTTGACGGTGGAGCAGAATGGGGAGGACCAGCCGTGGATCCTTCAGACGGAACACTGTTTGTCAATGCCAATGAAATGGCCTGGGTACAGCAGATGATCGATGTGGACAATACCGCGAAAAATAAAGAAACCAATCTGACGGCGGGACAAAGACTCTATACGCAGAACTGTGTTTCCTGTCACGGTGCCGACCGCAAAGGCGGCAGTAACTATCCCTCCATTCTGGAGATCAGTAAAAAATTAAATAAGGATCAGTTCATTCAATTCATCAGTACCGGAAGACGAATGATGCCGGCCTTCTCCTTTCTCAAACCGGAGGACAGAGAAGCCATTGCGTCTTTTATTCTCAATATCAAAACGGACCAGGCAAAAACCTATCATCGGGAAATCACTGAAATCGAAAAATTCAGGGAGATCCCTTACACGATCGCAGGATACAGTAAATTCCTGTCCAAATCAGGGCTGCCTGCTTTATCGCCACCCTGGGGAACACTGACGGCCATTGATTTGAACCGCGGCGATGTAAAATGGAAAACGATTTTGGGAGATAATGACAGCGTTTTTGCCGGTAAGCCACCCACTGGAACAGAAAACTATGGAGGTCCGGTGGTTACTTTCGGGGGACTGCTTTTTATCGCTGCAAGCAAAGACGGAAAATTCAGGGCTTTCAATAAAAATACAGGAAAATTACTATGGGAAACCAAACTGCCTAATCCGGGATTCGCGACGCCTGCTGTATACGAAGTGAATGGAAAAGAATATGTGGTTATCGCCTGCGGTGGCGGAAAATTGCACACTTCCTCCGGCGACAGCTATGTTGCATTTGCGCTGCCCTGATCAGGAACAGGTTTTAGGCCTTAAGCTTTAAGCTTTAGGCTTTAAGCTTAAGGCTTCATGCGGCTTTGAGCTTTCCTGACAAATAGCCAGGCTATGGGAGCGGAAAGAATGGCGAGTACCGCGAACCAGGCCGACTGTTGATTTTCTTTAGATCCCATTAATGCACCCACAAAAGCTACGGTAAAGACGGTTACCGGTAATAAAAACAGGAGGATAAGTCCGCCTTTTTGCAATGGAATTCTGAAAGGCCGGTCTGCATCTGCGGCAATTTCCCGGAGCCTGATCAATGCAGCAAATTCCAGAATGATGCCGGCAGTATACAGACAGATATCCATTACGAACAGATCGGCCAGCGGTCGCAATACCAGAAAACTCACAATCGTGGCACAGGCGATGATGGAGATATACGGCGTCTGATATTTTTTATTGAGACGGGTAAAAATTTTCGGCAGTACTTTGTCCTTGCCCATCACCGCGGGCACACGGGAAACAGATAACATGACGGCGCAAAAAATACCGACCGTGCTGGCCATACCGCCAAGGGAAAGCATGCCGCCCAGTGAACTTCCTCCGATCAGCGTACCGAGATAGGGAATTCCTTTTTCTGCAAAAATAGATGCAGAGATGCCTGAATGCAAAGCGAGATAAGTAAATGAAAGATAGAACAGGTAAACGGCAGAAAAAGCCAGCATAATCGCGGTAAGATAAGAACGTACCGGACGTTTCACTTCACCTGCATAGGTGGTGGCATTGTCCCAGCCGATACAGTTCCACATGATGGTGAAAAGCGCCATGCTCAGGGAATTCATTCCGGTATGCGGAGCGTATAGTGCAGGCGTAGTATGCAGAAAGCCGGTAAAATATAAAATGGCGAAAGGAATCATCACCGCCACCATCAGCAGTAAAGCCGTTTTGCCGACAATGACGATGCCGCGTATATTCAGAAAAGCGATCAGCCAGACCATCACCAGGCAGACAGGAATTTTATACTGTTCCACCTGTGGAAAAAAGAACGCCGCATATTCCACAAACAATACGGGATAAATGGCGAGGTCAACGAAAGAGTACAACCAGGTCCAGCAGCCCTCCATAAATGCCCATTGCAAACCGAGTCCGCGTTTCACCCACTCATAATAGCCACCCTCCACGGGCATCATGCTATTCAGCTCCAGAACCACGAGGATCATGGGTACATCCCACATCAGCGGAGTGATCATGAGCAGGGGAATGGCGTAGCTGCCGGCATACCCAATCAGCGGTTCAAGACCATAAGGACCACCGGAAACCGTGAAAAATATGACCGCTGCCAGAGGCAGAACGCTGATTTTACCAATAATGGGGGGGACCTGTGCAGTACCAGATTTCATCCAGTGCAAAATGTTATCAACAATACAACAAAATTCCGCAGCAGGAACAGTAATTCGGGGATTTTTTGCTCATTTTTTTTCAGTATATTTGCCGCCCCTTAGCGCTTGAAACACCTGTTTCCGCCAGGGAATGGCCCCGTAGCTCAATTGAATAGAGCATTTGACTACGGATCAAAAGGTTTCTGGTTTGAATCCAGACGGGGTCACAAATCAAAGGATTGCCGGTTGGTGATCCTTTTTCTAAATTTACCTATCTTGACTTTTCGAAGTTGATTTTCAAGTTTTTATAACGGCGACCTGCAATTTTGAATTTGTACCTTTATTGAGGTGAAAATTATTTAGATCGACAATCGATCGACAATTGTCGATCTAAATCGACAAATTATGTTTTTACCCATCAGACCAATTTGCGAATCCCGCACTCGTAAAGACGGCAGAAATCCCATTTCAATTCAGTATTGTTTTTCTTCCGATAAACGGACTGTTTTGCCCACGGGTATTGCGGTTCCAAAACGGTATTGGAACAAACGGTTCATGAAGATATCCAGTGAGCTTCCCGAAGCCTTTGGGAATGCGGAGGATCTGAACGATTCTTTAAAACAAAAACTGAGAAACGTGGAAGATATCGTTTCCTCTGCCCTGAAACTGGGGAGGCCAGATCCCCTTGAATATTTAAAGCAGGTCTATTCTCCAGACTTTAATTTCTCAGGTCTGCCTGGAATTGGCGATAAAGCAATTTCTGGGGATTCGGACAAAAAGGACGATAAACTAGATTTCTTTGCCCAGTTTGATGATTATATCGAGTCTAAATCAAGACAGGTCAGCCTGGGGATGATTAAGAGTTATAAGGTGGTTAAGAAAAGGATGCTGGAATATCAAAAATTCAGCAAAAAGAAAATCACTTTTGAGGGATTTGATTACAATTTTTATGAATCATTTGTACATTATTTGACTTACGAACACCGGCATATGAAAACAATTTCAATAGTGCGCGGTCTTAAAAAGAAT
Source organism: Puia sp. (assembly GCA_965214575.1). GTDB lineage: Bacteria > Bacteroidota > Bacteroidia > Chitinophagales > Chitinophagaceae > Puia. Next base: position 2,284 of record CBDCCE010000024.1, on the reverse strand, counting down.
TCAGTAGGTACTAGCATTAAACAACTTAGGATCTTTCTCCGGGACCGAATCCGCAGGAAAATCATACCCTCGATTGATCTTAATGGATATAAAATATTAGAGGAAGAAACGGATGCTATTTACCTGGATGCCCAAGAAATCCGTGCTATTTATGACCTTGACTTAAACGCCAATCCAGAAATGAAACGTTGTCGTGATCTCTTTGTGTTGGGATGTTTGACGGGTCTTCGGTTTTCAGATTTTAGTATAATCAAACCCGAGGATATACGCAATGGGATGTTATATAAAAAACAAAATAAGTCCAATCACTGGGTCGTTATCCCACTTCGGCCAGAAGCAGAGGAGATTTTAATCAACCGGTTTAAAGGAATTGTTCCCCGGATTTATAATGTCGATTTAAACCGGAATATTAAAATAATTGGAATGTTAGCCGGGATTAATACCCCGACAAAGATTTCTCATAGAAAAGGAAACCAGGAATTCAAAGTAATAAAACCAAAGTATTCCTGGATAGCCACACATACCTGTCGTCGCTCTTTTTGCACAAATGAATTCATTGCAGGTACCCCACCTGAATTAATTATGAAAATTAGCGGCCATAAAAGCGTTAAGGATTTTTATAAGTATATACGAATTACTCCGGAGGCTGCCGGTCTACAAATCCGGGAAATATGGCAAAAAAGAGGAGAAATGAACAATATTTGATTTCTTTTACCAGCCGAACCGAATTTGTTTGGGTAGGCTGAAAGCAATATTATAAATATCCCGTATAAAATTCGTTCAGGTATCGTTAAAACTACCTTCAGCCCCAATTCTGAAATTCAAAGGCTGTAATTTTATAGGAAATGAAATACCGTGAAAAAGGAAATGTGGGAAGGGCTGAAATCTTTTATTTTTTTCGAATCTCCCTTGCAAACCGCTTTGATAAGCCGGTTTTTTTCTGAAACCCATGACCGGTTTCAAAGAGAGTATCCGCACTGGAGCTTTGAAGCCACGAGAAAAAAAGTCATCTACAGGTTCTGGTCCGGGCAGGTAGTACAGCATTTTCTGGCGATTTTTATCCTAGCCGCCTTATTGACTACTCCTTTTATATACAGCCGCCATTTGCTTTTATTGTCCCTTTCTATCGGCGGCTTTTTAAGTTTCATGGTAATTTTGTCTCGCATTTACTGGCCGGTATATTTTTCGGATTTTCTGCCTATTCTGGATACTATTATCGCTGAAAAACAAGAGATTCAGGACGCAGAACTGGAATTAAAGAAATGCAAACGCAGCCAGTTTTCCATACCCACCCTGACCATTATATATTATGTGTTTTCGAAAACAAGTGGTGTTCCTTTACTCCCTGCCAATGACCAATCAGCTGTACTTGTAAACCAATTGTTTGGAGCTGACCGGGATAAGCTGAAGCAAAATCTTTCTAGACTCTACCAGATTTCAAAACTCTCGCCGAAAGAAAGGGCAGAAATGGAAAAAGGTATTGAAAAAGCACGTGAATTTTTCGATGCGTTAATTTCCCCACACGCATCCGAAATTCTCAATCAATTGGAGTTAAAGCTTCAAAAAATCTGAATTTCCTCATCCAAACTGTTTTTTAAAATTCTAAGTATACTTAGCTTTTTATCTTTTGGTTTTGCGGGTAAGTTGCCTGTCTAAAATCAAAAGTTATGAAAGAATTAGTGTCATTAGAAAGAACGGCGACCCCGATGCTCTTTCCTTACGATCCGGAAAAATTCTGGCAATCTATCCGGGAGATCATCAGGGAAGAAATAACTGCTGTAGAAAAACATAGAACCATTATCCCCCTTTGTGAGACACCGGGCATGACCAGCAAGCCTCTTTATAAGATTGCCGAAGTCTGCACCATCTTCCATGTTACTAAACCCACGATCTACGATTGGGTAAAACACGGGAAGCTCAAACCGTTTAAAATCAGATCGCGGGTTTATTTTCTGTCCCAGGATATTGAGCGCCTAATGCATCCCGCTGACGCAGGCTAATCCTTCGACTTTTCTTTTCACCCGTCCGAAAAAGCCTCAGAAATTATCATTTTTCAGAAAGTCTAAATTCAAAGTCATGGCAGATTTTAAGAGAAGAACGCTTCATTTAAGCACCGGCAAACAAATCCGGCTCTATGGATCAAGCATTGCTATCGGGAAAAGCCTGGAGCTGGGAGAGGGGTATGCACCGAATATTTTCTCAGTTACCCAGCAAAATATGGTCGAGAATCCCAACTCTGCCTCAAGGGAACAAGAAACGCCTGAGAAGTTATCCTCGGCTAAGA